>JAFYYW010000025.1 GCA_017548985.1 Bacteroidales bacterium | reverse complement strand
TTCTCGATGTCAAACCCGCTACAGTAGAGGAGAATTAATTATGGGACAGAAAACTAACCCTATTTCCAACAGAATCGGTATCACCCGTGGATGGGACTCCAACTGGTGTGGCGGCAACTACGCCGAGAAGATCGCCGAGGACTATGAGATCCGCAAGTATCTGACCAACCGTCTTTCGAAGGCCAGCATCTCCAAGATCGTCATAGAGAGGACCCTGAAGCTCATCACCGTGACCATTCACGCCGCAAGGCCTGGTTTCATCATCGGTAAGGGTGGACAGGAGGTTGACAAACTCAAGGAGGAACTCAAGAAGGTCACCAAGAAGGATGTCCAGATCAACATCTTCGAGGTCAAGAGGCCTGAGGTTGACGCTCACATCGTGGCTGATAGCATCGCCCGCCAGATCGAGGGTCGTGTTTCCTACCGCAGGGCCATCAAGATGGCCATCGCTTCAGCGATGAGGGTAGGTGCCGAGGGTATCAAGGTTCAGATCAGCGGCCGCGTCGGCGGCGCCGAGATGGCTCGCAGCGAGATGTTCAAAGAGGGTCGTACCCCTCTGCACACTTTCCGCGCTGACATCGACTACGCTCTGGCGGTAGCCAGCACCAAGGTCGGTTGTCTCGGAATCAAAGTGTGGATCTGCAACGGTGAGCGCTATGGCAAGCAGGATCTTACCCCCAATGCCCCTTCAGCGGCTAACGCGCAGGGTGGCGGACGTCCCCGCAACGATCGCGGAGACCGCAGGGGTGATCGTCGCGGAGACCGTGGCGAGCGTCGTGGAGGCCGTGGAGGCCGTCGCGATTCCCGCAGCGCCGAGTAAGGTCAATCCTTCAACAGGAAAGAAGGCCGGACACCTGATGGTTCCGGTCTTTTTTTATATATTTACACCACTATGACAAATACCAGATTAGTTTGTGCTTTATTGATCGCCGCATTCCTGTGCGGTTGCGTGGGGAAGCCTTCCAGACCGTCGTCAAATCCTGCTTATCCCAAAGCTAAGGGAGTGACCAGGATTGTCCAGTACAATGTCGGGGTTTTCTCGAAAGAGATAGAAAACAGTATCCCGATGGTGGCCGCCATGATGAGGGAGATCGGGGCAGACGCGATGTCTCTCAATGAGCTGGACAGTTGCAACACACGTCATCCCAACAACCAGCTGGCCGATTTAGCTGTCGCCATGGACGGCTGGAAATACAAGTTCGGAAGAGCCATGCCTTTCCGCGAGGGAGCGTATGGTGTCGGTGTCACTGTTCCGGAGGATATCCTTGAATCCTTTATCATTCCTCTTCCTAAGGGAAATGGTTTGGAACCAAGGGCTTGCGTGGTCGTTGAGACCCCGGGATATGTCCTGGCCTCGACTCATCTGGACTACCGGGACGAGCCATCCATTGTGATACAGGCCAAGACTATCAATGAGACATTGGCCGCAAAGTATTCAGCCTCCAAAAAGTCGGTTTTCCTGGCAGGGGATATGAACTCCACGCCCAACAGCGCTGTCCTTAAGGAATTGGAGAAAAAGTGGGAAGTGATCTCGTGCAGGAAGAACACTTTCTCAGCGGAAAACCCTCATGAGTGTATAGATTTCATAATGGTTCTCAAGGATGGGCCGAAAGTCAAAATCGTCGGTTCTGAGGTGCCCTTGGAGTTCGCCGGGGGAGAGGTGGCAGTCGCTTCTGACCATCTTCCGATATTCGTGGATGTGAAACTCAGATAATCAGTTGTCATATTCTGGGATTTTTACTAATTTAGCCTGTTGTCCGGAAAAGGACAGCAGGTTTTGACTTATTTTAACTCACATAATTTACTATGGCACAATCCAGAAGAGATTTCATCAAAAAGGCTGGCTTAGGGTTGGGTGCTTTGACGATACTTCCCCGTGAGGTGTTCGGCAAGATGGGAGACTCGTCCAGCAAGTTCGTCGCCCCGAGCGACCAGATGACAAGAGGTATCATCGGAGTCGGAGGAATCGGAATGAGCAACCTCCACTTTGTCAGCGACGAGCGCTGCCGTCTCGTGGCTGTGTGCGACGTTGACCAGAAGCATCTGGACAACGCTCTCCAGAAAGGAGAGGAAAGATTCGGGACGAAATTACAGTCATATCACGACTGGAGAGACCTTGTACATGATCCCAACGTGGACATCGTGCATATCGCCACTCCGTCCCATTGGCACGGCCTTATGGCTGTCGAGGCGGCCAAGACCGGAAAAGACATTTTCTGCGAGAAGCCGATGACAAGGACTATCGGCGAGGGTAAGAAAGTTGTCGAAGCCGTCAATAAATATGGTAGCATCTTCCGTCTGGACACGTGGTTCCGTTTCAAGGACACCTTCTATGGCCTCGGCACGACTGTCGAGCCTCTGAAGAAACTCGTTGACAGCGGTCTTCTCGGATGGCCTCTCACTGTCAGGATTTCCGGAGCAACGGGATTTGCCTGGAAGTTCTATTGGACTGGAAGGGAAAATCTTGAGCCTCAGCCGGTTCCGAAGGAGCTGGACTATGATCTCTGGCTTGGTCCCGCCCCGGTTAAGCCTTACCATCCCCACAGGGTTCACCAGAGTTTCCGTGGCTATTGGGACTATGAGTCCGGTGGTTTGGGCGATATGGGACAGCACTATATAGACCCTGTCCAGTATTTCCTTGGCAAAGACAATGACCTTCCTGTAAAGGTCGAGGTCGACGCTCCCCAGCAGCACCCTGACGCTGTCGGCATCTGGAAGAGTATCACCTACACCTATGCCGATGGTTGCAAGATCATCCTTGAGGGAGAGGGCTTCGAGAGCCCCGGCAAAGTTCCTTATATCGAGGGACCTAAGGGTAAGGTCTACAAGGGCTTTGAGTGTACTATACCTAACGTGATGGATGTGATTAACGAGCTTCCTGATCCGGAACCTCGCCAGGTTGATTTCCTGGATTGCGTAAAGAACCGCCAGAAGTTCGCTCTCAACGAGGAGAACGGCCATCACAGTTGTACGGTTGTCAATCTCGGATCCTGCGCCCTCAGGCTTGGCCGTACGCTTCATTTCGATCCGGAGAAGCAGTTATTCATCAACGATGACGCCGCCAACCTGCTTATCAACCAGCCTATGCGCGGACCTTGGTCAATTTAAATCTTGAGAAGGATATGAAAAAGATATATTCGATATTATTATTCCTCGCCCTCTCAGTCGTGGTTTATGCCCAGGACGCGAGGCAAAGGACAGTCCAGACTATAGTCGCTGATGTCTTGGCGGCGATGCCCGCACAGAATAGCGCTGATTTCGCCACCCAGATGGGTGATCTTGCCGCCGCCGCTCCCCAGTCTGTTATCGAGGTGGCCAAGATGTTGAAGCCCGCTGGTGATGGAGTCAAGAACGCGATTTATGAATATGCCCTCCAGGGTGTTGTCTCTTATGTGAACGATCCGGCCAATTCCGCCAAGAAGGCAGATGTCCTTAAAGGACTGCAGGAAGCCGCCGCGGCGTGTTCCGACCCTTACAACAAGGGACTTCTCACCTCTCTCCAGAGGATGCTTGGCGACTATGTCGCTCCCGATCCGGAGCCCGAGATGTCCGTAAAGGAAGCTCAGGCTCTCCTGAAATCCGGGAAGACACATGAGAAATGTCTCGCCGCCTTGACCCTTATGAAAGCCCAGCCCGAAAAGGCTTTGAAGACTGTGGCTTCCGCTCTCAAGAGCGATGATAAGATATTCAGGAACTCCGTCCTCGGAAACGCCACCAAGCTTTTCGGTGCCGCCTCTTTGGTTCCGCTTCTGACAAGCAAGTTCAAGAAGTTGGCTCCCGACGCCAAGGTTGATGTGCTTAACTGGTTGGGTAATAATAAGATATCTTCGGCTGCCAACATTGTCAACGCCGCCGTTGGAAATGGAGGGGAGATAGCCAAAGCGGCTATCGCCGCCGCTGGAAAGATTGGAGGTGCCGCCGCCGCGAGTACTTTGATCGGCCAGCTTGGTGGGGAATTTGGCCAGGAGGCCCTGACCGCCCTCAAATCTTTCAAGGGAGACATAAAGGATGAGGTTGCCGCCGCTTTGACCGAGAAGTTGGCCGCCGGAACCGACAAGACCGCTATCACCAACCTTCTGAGCCTCGCTTCCGCCAGGAAGATGAAGAACGTCGCCCCTATTGTGTATTCGATGATCGGATCACAGGATAAGGGACTTGCCAAGATGGCCGAAGACGCGCTGTCCAATTTCACCGGAACAGGTGATATAGCCAAGGTTGGCGGACTTCTTGACGCCGCCAAGGACGCCGCCGCTATCAGCAATTACCAGGACGCCCTCAAAGCTGCTATCCATACCTTGGCTCCCGCTGAGCAGTATTCAAAGGTTAGTGGCCTTATCAAGACGGCGAAGAATGTGATCAACTTCTATCCTGTCCTTGCCTCTACGGGTACAGATGAGGCTGTGGCTGATCTTGAGAACGCCTACAATAACGGTAGTTCCGCGGCTCTTGCCTGTTTGACCAGTGTCGACAACTACAAGGCCGCGCCGATCCTGTTGAAGGCCGCCAAGGAGAATCCTTCCAATATCGCGAAGGTACTTCCTCGTTTCATCTCTCTGGTCAGCGGTTATGAGACCAACCTTGATAAGAAACGCGCCAGCCTCGGCGAAGCTCTTGCCCTGGCTAACACGAAGGATCTCAAGACCGCCGCTCTCGGAGCGTTGGCCAACGTGCCCACGATGAAGTCATTCCTCCTCGCCGGCAAATATCTTGATGACAAGGACGCCGCCTATGCGGCCGCTGACGCGGTTAAGAATATAGCTTCCAAAACCAAGGAAGAGATCAACTATAATGATCTCAAGACTTTCCTCACCAAGGCTGCCAACGTGTTTAAGGGTACCGGCAACGCTGACGACGGTTATGCTGTCAGTGAGATTGACCAGATCCTTGACGCGGCCGAGCCGTTCATTCCTTCCGAGTTGACTGCCGAGGAGAAGAAGCAGGGCTTCGAGATGCTCTTTGACGGAACTAACCTCGACAAGTGGCAGGGAGACCTCGAAGGATATATTCCTGTTAATGGAACCATATATGTGTCAGCCAACTATGGAAGCACTGGTAATCTTTACACCAAGAAAGAATACCGTAATTTCGTCTATCGTTTCGAGTTCTGCTTCCTCCGTGAGGGAGTAAACAACGGAGTGGGTGTCAGGACTCCTATGGGTGTGGACGCCGCCTATGACGCCATGTGCGAGGTGCAGATTCTCGATCATGACGCTCCGATGTATGCGAATTTACGCGAATATCAAGTTCATGGCTCGGTTTATGGAGTAATTCCGGCCAAGAGAATTGTCCACAAGCCTTTGGGCGAGTGGAGCACCGAGGAAATCAGGGTTGAGGGCGACCGGATTAAAGTCACTGTCAACGGGGAGGTTATCGTGGATGGCAACATCCGTACAGCCTGCAAGGGCCATAATGTGGCTCCTGACGGTAGCGATACCAACCCTTACACCGTAGATCACAGGAACCATCCCGGAATGTTCAACAAGAAGGGATATATCTCTTTCTGCGGTCATGGCGAAGGACTTAAGATCCGCAACGTCAGGATCCTGGATCTTGGTGACAAGAAGTAAAAACTAATTAATTTAAAATGAAGACAAGATCTATTATCCTTGTGGTTGCCGCCTCGCTTTTCCTCGCGAGTTGCGGCCCCAAAGTCTCTGACACGACAGTAATCACCGGCAATCTTGGCGCCGACTCTCCCGAATCGGTAGACATCACAATCAAGCCTTTGGCATTCAATAAGAAGGTTGCGGTGGAGAACGGGCAGTTCAAGGCGGAGATTCCTAAATACGTGGAAGGCATGACCCAGCTGAAGGCCGGGAAAATCACAGGCTCCTTTATCTCAGACGGAACCCCTCTGACCATCTCTTTCAATGATGATCATAGCCTCAATGTGGTTTCCAAGTATCCGAAGATCTCTGTTCAGGCCAAGTTTGACGCTTTCCAGCAGGCCATGCAGGATCTGCAGGCGAAGTACCAACCTCAGATTGAGGCCGCCAAGGATGAGGCTACGGAGGACCAGCTTTATGACGCTTTCCAGAATGATGTCAAGAAGCTTTGTCTTAGCACGGTGGATGCCAACAAGGACAACGTGACCGCTGTTTCCGCCATCGATAATCTCCGGTATCTCCTCAACAACGACCAGATGGATTCTGTCCTGATGACTATCGACACGTCACTGGCCAAGGTTCAGAGTATAGCGACTCTTTCCAGATCAGTGGCTTCCAGGAAGAAGACCGCTGAGGGTCAAATGTTCACAGACTTCACGGTCAGAGACCAGAAACTGTCCGACTATGTAGGGAATGGCAAGTATATCCTCGTCGATTTCTGGGCATCATGGTGCGGTCCGTGCAAGGCTGAGATGCCGAATATCAAGAATGTCTACCAGAAGTACGCTGGTCCCGAGTTCGACATTCTCAGTGTGGCTGTCTGGGATAAGAAAGAGGACACTATCGAATCCGCCAAGCAGCAGGGAATCGTCTGGAACCAGATTATTGACGCCCAAAGGATTCCGACCAATATTTACGGGATTGACGGCATCCCTCATATCATACTCTTCGGCCCTGACGGAACCATCATCAAGAGGGATCTCCGCGGTGATGACATCGAGGCTGAGGTTGCGAAGCATGTGAAACCCGTCAATTAGTTTGGCAGAAAATAATCTCACTGTCAGGGAGAAAATCTCCCTGTTTCCACATTCCCCGGGGGTTTATCGCTACTACGATTCCTCGGGGAAGGTGATTTATGTGGGTAAGGCGAAGGATCTCCACAAACGCGTTGCGCAGTATTTCGTGCCTCCTGAGAGACTGAATGTCAAGACCAGGATCCTGGTCTCCAAGATAGCGGACGCCCAGTTCTCGGTAGTTGATTCCGAAGCTGACGCGCTTCTGCTGGAGAACAATCTGATCAAGCAGTACAAGCCACACTACAATATCCTTCTGAAGGACTCCAAGACCTATCCTTGGATTGTCGTGACGAATGAGGAGTTCCCGAGAGTATTCCTCACAAGACGTGTGGATCGCAAGTCCGGAACCTATTATGGACCATACAGTTCGGTGACCCATGCCAACTACCTTCTGGAGTTTTTCAGGAAAAACTATCCTCTCCGTTCCTGCAAGCTTAACATCACAGGATCCGCGGTCCTTCGCGGCAAGTTCCGTCCGTGCCTTGAGATGCACATCGGACGCTGCAAGGGCTGTTGTGTGGGTTCGGTTAGCCGTGAGGAATATTCGTCATGGATATCCGAGATCACCCGTCTTTTGAAGGGCGGCGTCAACGATATCATCAAGGAGTATGAGACGGCGATGAGAGAGGCCGCGTCTGAGCTCCGCTTCGAAGACGCGCAAGTGTTTAAGAACCGGGTCGACGCATTGAAAAAGCACTATTCAAAGTCAATAATATCCTCAGTGTCAGATGCTTCCTGCGATGTGTTCTCTATTGTGTTCGATGGATCGGAAGCCTTTGGCAACTTCCTGAGGGTGCGTGGCGGAGCGGTCGTTCAGTCCCTGAATCTTGGTTTCAAGATGAACATAGAGGAAGAACAGGCTTCGGTTCTCAGTACCTTTATAGCGGAGATCGAGTCAAAGTTCGGCGCTTTGGCCAAAGAAGTGATAGTCCCGTTCCTTCCTGATGTCGAGATTGACGGAGTCGAGTTCAAGATACCGGCAAAGGGAGATAAGCTTTCGCTTCTGGAGCTCAGTGCCAAAAACGCCAGGGAATATCATTTCAACGCTTTGAAGCAGAAGGAACGCACAGATCCGGACGAGTATAAGCGACTCGTAATGGAAGATCTCCAGAAATCGTTGGGAATGAAAGAGTTGCCCAGGCATATTGAGTGTTTCGACAACTCCAACATCCAGGGGACAAACCCCGTGGCTTCATGCGTTGTTTTCCGGGACGGGGTGCCTTCCAAGAAAGACTATCGCAAATTCAAGATAAAGACTGTCATCGGCGCCAATGACTTCGCCTCGATGAAAGAAGTTGTCAACCGTAGATATTCCCGAATGTTGGCGGAGACCCCTGAGGATATTCCGCAATTGGTCGTTATAGATGGTGGGGAAGGGCAGCTTGAGTTCGCCAGGCAGGCTCTCGCGGAACTTGATCTTTTGGACAAGTTGATGGTTGTCGGTCTCGCCAAAAGGATGGAACTTGTGATCAGGATCAATGATCCCTATCCTCTTTTCCTTGACAGGAACTCGCACGCTCTCAAAGTGTTGATGCAGATACGGGATGAAGCGCACCGTTTCGGCATCACCTTCCACCGCTCCCTGCGGAGCAAGGGCCAGCTGAAGAGTGCTCTGCGTGAAATCAAAGGCGTTGGCGAACAGACAGAGAGCCGTCTGCTTATGCGCTACGGTTCGGTGGCCCGAATTGCCGCCACCTCAGTTGAGGACTTGTCCACAATGGTCTCCCCGGCTCTCGCCAAGACCATACTCGAAGAGCTTAATAAAGAAATCAAACCACAAGAATAATGAGAAGATTAATCATCCTCGCGGTCGCCACGCTTTCATTGGCGTCCAGCCTCGCCTCTATGGCTCAGGAGAAGATATCGTTGAACGGCACCTGGAACCTTGAGTTTTGGGAGCAGGACGGTCAGGCCCTGACAGATCCCGCTGATGTCGCTTCTGTGAAGACCACCAAACTATCCGCCACAGTTCCCGGCAATGTCGAGCTGGATCTTCTCGCGGCGGGGATGATCAATAATCCGGAGATAGGGAACAATATATATGATCTCCGGAAATACGAGTTCTGCCAGTGGATGTACAGCAAGTCTTTCACGGCTCCGGAAATAGCTAAGGATCAGAAATTTATTCTTGATTTTGAGGGAATAGACTGCCTTGCGGACATATGGCTTAACGGGGAGAGGGTAGGATCCACCGAAGACGCCATGATAGCTCATAAATTCGATGTCACCGGAAAGGTAAAGCCCGGTAACAACCTGCTCCAGGTAATCTTGCGTTCCGCGGTGCTTGAGGCTCAGAACTATCTTGTCGGAACCTATAGTTTCCGACATTACACCGAATCTGTCTGGATCCGCAAGCCTCGCCACTGCTATGGCTGGGACATAATGCCCAGGTTGGTCAGCGCCGGTCTGTGGAGAGATGTCTCTTTGAATATTCAGAACCCAGTCAGTATCAGCGATGTGCATTGGGTCACAGTGGACACGAACCCTACGACCGGAGAAGTTTCCGCCTTTGTTGACATCCAGATCAAATACCCGGCGTCAAAGATTGATAAGGTGAAACTTAACGTCAAACTGGAGAGGAACGGGAAGGTGGCTTACGAGGATGAACGTTTGCTTCCCACGTACGCCTGGAGGACAGAGTTCACACTGGATAAAGCCGACTTGTGGTGGCCGAAGGGTTATGGAGAGCCCGCCTTATACGACGGCACGCTAACCTTGATAGATGAGGACGGTACGGTTCTGGCCTCTGATACCAGAAAGGTTGGATTCAGGACGGTTAGACTGGACCGGAGCGAGATGATTGATAAGAACGGTAAAGGTGAGTTCTGCTTCTATGTCAATGGAGAGAGGATTTATGTCCGCGGGACTAACTGGGTGCCTCTTGACGGTTTACATAGCCGTGACGCCAAATGGGTGGACAGCACCTTGGATATGGTTGTGGATCTTAACTGCAATATGATCCGCTGCTGGGGCGGTAATGTCTATGAGGACACTCCCTTCTACGACCGTTGCGACCGAGAGGGGATCATGGTCTGGCAGGATTTCTCGATGGCTGGGATAATATATCCACAAGACGCTTCCTTTGTCTCGAAACTCCGCGATGAGATTAAACAGGTGGTATTGAAGTTCAGGAGCCATCCTTCTTTGGCGCTATGGTCTGGCAACAATGAGAATGATAATTCCTTGCTTTGGACTTTGCCTACTTTCCATATCGACCCGAACAAGGATGTGATCAGCCGAAAGATGATTCCGGAGGTTCTTTATGAGTTCGATCCCACGAGGCCGTATCTCCCGAGCTCCCCGTATTTCAGCGAGGAGGCTTTCCAGAATGGTTGCCAGCGCTCAGATCTTCCTCAAGATCATCTTTGGGGTCCCCGCGGCTACTATAAGGATCCATTCTACAAGGAGGCCAAGGCGATATTCGTGAGCGAAATAGGCTATCATGGCGCTCCTAACAAGGAATCCATTGAAAAGATGTTTACCAAGGACTGTCAATACCCTTGGACAAAGGATGGCGAGTGGAATAAGGAGTGGCTGACCAAATCAGTCCGACCTATACCATTCTTCGATGAGTTCGTGGGAAGAAATGACTTGATGACCAAGCAGATAAACCTATTGTTCGGCTTCCGTCCCAAGACGCTTGACGATTTTGTGGCCGCTTCTCAAAGCACCCAGGCGGAGGCTATGAAATATTTCGTGGAGAAGTTCAGGGGCGCCAAGTTTGACCGTACCGGCATGATCTGGTGGAACGTGCGTGACGGTTGGCCGATCGTCTCAGATGCCATTGTGGACTACTACAACTCCAAGAAGCTGGCGTACAGCTATTTATGGAACGCCCAGAGAACGGTCTGCGTGCTGATCAATGATCCGGAGGACGGGGTCCTTCCCGTGAAGGCCGTAAACGACTCTATGGTGCCTGCTGAAGGCAAGGTGAAGGTGACCGATGTCGAGAGCGGCAAGGTTGTCTATAAGGGTAAGTTCAGTGTCGGAGCAAATGACCGGTCCCTGGTGGCTGGCCTGCCAATCCCTGAAGGTCAAGGAGTTCTGTTAATTGAATATGAGACGGGTGGCCAGAAATATAGCAATCATTATCTCTACGGTGCCCCGCCATTCGACTTCACCAAGTATCAGTCCTGGATGAAAAAGGCTGGCCTGTAGTTTGACCAGGCCACCAAGGACATGATTTCAAAGGCTCCGGTGCTTAGAGGTATCACTTCAGCACCGGGGCACATTTGATACCCATGAGTTTGAGGGAGGAGACGAACTCGGAGGTTACGGCCACCTGGAATTTGGTGGAGTGGAACTCGATGTTATACTTGGTGACCGGATCGTAAAGGTACATCTTCAACGGAGTCTTGCCCTTGTTGGCCTTGACCAGACTCACCAGCTCACTACGGAACTTCTCGGTGAGCATCGGCGTCGTCAGACTGATTGAGAAGGCTGACAGTTTGCTTTCATTAATATTGCCCAACAAGGATATTCCCTTGATTTTAAAAGCATAAGGAGATGTCTTGCCTTGAGCTTTGTCCTCGGGTTTGACAAAGAACTTCTCGTCGATATCACCCTCTATGTATAAACTGGCGTGAGGTTGGAGATATCTCATGAATGACTCGTAGTCCTTCCCGAAAAGAGACAGCTCATAGGATCCGCTGTAGTCCTCCAGTTTTGTCCGTGAATATGGTTTCCCTGTCCTGGTGGTCAAGTTCGCGGTCTCGGTCACAAGCCCGGCCACGGCAATCTTCATCTTCTTCTTGGATTTCTCACATTCGGCCACGAGGTTGTCCAGGGTCGCGAGATCCTGGTTGGTGAACGTCTCGATCTCGAAGGAATACTTCTCAAGTGGATGGGAGGAAATGTACATCCCCACATATTCCTTTTCCTTCTGCAGGATCTCCAGCTCGTCGTCCTTCTCAACGTTAGCGGGAATCTCAGGCCGGACAGGTTTCATCTCATCCATCCCACCGAACAATGAAGCCCCTGAATCAACGGTGTCCTGGCTGTACAAGACAGCGTAACGGGCCAGTTCGTCAATGAAGAAGTTGCCGTTCTTGCAAGGGGAGAAGAATTGGCGGCGCTTTAACTTGAAAGAGTCGAACGCACCGGAATATACCAGGCACTCAAGCGCTTTGCGATTAAGGACTCCGTCCATCCTCTCCACGAAATCGAAGATGTCCTTGTAGGGGCCGCCTGTTTCCCGGCCTGCGATGATGGCATCCGCGACGTTGGTGCCGAACCCTTTGATTCCCTTCAGACCGAATCGGATATTGCCTTCCTTGTTGACCGTGAAGTGGGAATATGACTCATTGACATCGGGGTTTCTCACCCTGATCTTATGGGCCTTGCAATCGTCCAGGATCTTTCTGATCTCGGCGGAGTTGCCCAGATTGCAGGAAAGGTTGGCGGCAAAGAACTCGGCCGGATAGTGGCACTTCAGCCAGCCGGTCTGGAATGATACCCAGGCGTAGCAGGTGGCGTGGGACTTGTTGAAAGCGTACTGGGCGAACTTCTCCCAATCCTTCCATATCTTGTCAAGGATCTTTTCCGGATGGCCGTTCGCCATACCACCTGACATGAATTTGTCCTTAAGCTCGTTCAGGATAGCTATCTGCTTCTTACCCATCGCCTTACGGAGCTTGTCCGCCTCACCTTTGGTGAAGCCGGCGAGTTTCTGGGAGAGAAGCATGACTTGCTCCTGATAGACCGTGACCCCGTAGGTGTCCTTGAGATACTCTTCCATCTCCGGAAGATCGTACTCGATGGTCTCGATTCCGAGTTTCCTGTCGATGAAATTAGGAATATAGTCCATTGGGCCCGGTCTGTAAAGGGCGTTCATAGCGATGAGATCCTCAAAGCGCTCCGGATGAAGCCTTTGGAGATTGCTCTTCATGCCAGGAGATTCAAACTGGAACACGCTGTCAGTGTCGCCCCGGCTGTATAGCTCATATGTGAGCGCGTCGTTTATGTCTATCGCCTCTATGTCAATATCCTCACCGAAACGAAGCTTTATATTGTCAAGACACTTGTGAATGATCGTCAAAGTGTTGAGGCCGAGGAAGTCCATCTTGAGCATTCCAACATCCTCAATATAATGGCCGTCATACTGGCTGGTCCAAACCCATTCCCCTGTTTCCTTATCCTGGGACAGGCAAATCGGAATATAGTCCGTAAGCCTGCCTCGTCCGATGATAGTGGCGCACGCGTGCATGCCGACCTGCCTGATACAACCCTCAAGCTTAAGGGCATATCGCAGAACTTCCTTGACCTGGTCAGAACCATTTGCGAGAAGGTCTTTGAATTCCGGGACAAGCCGATAGCAATTCTTGAGTGTGATCTTTACATCGGTATCCTCCATTCCCTTCTGGAACATCTTCCCGTCCCTCTCAAAGGACTTGAATCCCGGCTTCAACTCGTCCAGTTTGGGGTTGAAGGGATATTCCTTTTCCACCTTTTCGCTGAGACGGTCGGGTACCAGTCCGGACAGACGGTTGGACTCGTCCAAGGGCAGGTCACGAACCCTGGCGACATCCTTGATGGCCCCTTTAGCCTGCATGGTACCAAAGGTGATGACTCTTGAGACATGGTCCTTACCATAGGTGTCATCAACATATTTGTGCGCCAGCATGAGATCCTCGAAATCCACGTCAATATCCGGCATTGATATTCGGTCCGGATTGAGAAAACGCTCAAACAGGAGTTGATACTTTATGGGATCCAAGTTGGTGATACCCAAGCAGTAAGCGACGGCCGATCCGGCCGCTGATCCTCGGCCCGGGCCTACCAGGCTACCACCTTTTCGGCATGCCGCGATATAATCCTGGACAATCAGGAAATAGTCCGGGAAGCCCATGCGGCAAACCGTCTTCAACTCGAAATCAAGCCTTTCCTTCTGCTCTTCGGTAAGCGTCTCTCCATAGCGTCTCTTGGCGCCAAGATAAGTCAGATGGCATAAGTAGGCCACGGAGCGGCAGAACTCATCGCCCCTGTAATTGCCCTTCTTGTCGTTCCTGCCGGCATCGATGACTTCTTTATATTTCTCGAGATATGAGTCTATGTCGGAAAGAAAGTCCGGGTCGATGTTATATTTCGGAAGGACGTTGTCACGGTCGATGCTGTAGACCTCGACTTTGCCGGCGACCTCAAGAGTATTGGCCAACACCTCAGGATGGTCCGGGAACAAGGCCTTTATCTCCTCTTCGCTCTTGAGGTATTCCTGCTGGGTGTAATGAAGACGAGGCTCCTCGAATATCTTCTTTCCGGTGTTGAGGCAAATCAAGTGGTCATGAGCGGGACCGTCCTCCTTGTCCACGAAATGGACATCGTTGGTAGCCACGACCTTAACCCCCATCTCTTCCGCCAACTTAAAAATTCCGGCGTTGCTTATTTGCTGCTGCTCAAATACTTCCAGTGACAACCCGGGCACTTCCGTCTTATGCAACATGACTTCGAGATAGTAATCCTCCCCGAAGACCTTCTTGTGCCAAGCGATGGCTTTCCGGGCGGCATCCATGTTGCCTGAGACTATGTCTTTTGGAATCTCTCCCGCAAGGCACGCCGAGCAGCAGATCAAACCTTCATGGTATTTCTCGACAATCTCGTGGCTGACCCTTGGTTTTCCGTAATAGAGGCCCTCGATATGACCCAGGGAGACTATATTCGAGAGGTTCTTGTAACCTTGGATATTCTTGGCGAGAAGGATGAGGTGGTAATAGGAGCGGTGCTCCGTATCCTTTATTTTCGGGTCGTAATGCCTTGTGACATAGACTTCGCAGCCGACGATAGGCTTGACCTTGTATTCTTTCGTCTCCTTATCCCTGTGCTTGTCCGCGAATTTGAAGAACTCCTTGACGCCGTACATGTTGCCGTGGTCAGTGATGGCCAGGGCGGGCATGCCCATGGCCTCGGCCCGGTCAAACAAAGTCGCTATCGACGAGAATCCGTCGAGGATGGAATATTGGGTATGGACGTGAAGATGGACAAAGGACATCGCGGCGAAAATCTTTCTTACAAATATACCCAAAATGACATACCGTTCAAAGCAAGGTCTGATAAAAAGTTATCAACATCGGCTTTGGCCTGTTATTTGGTATTTTGCTATATTTGTAAATACCAAAACATTAAACATTCATAGTTATGAAGGGTGATTCATTTTTCGCTTTGATAGCCGGGGCGGCCGCCGGGTTGACCCTGGGATTGTTGTTCGCTCCGGAAAAAGGTGAGGAGACACGCCGCAAGGTGAAAGTCGCGGCCGCAGAGGGTTGGGACGAGTTTATGGATGCCGCCGACGATGGTCTTGACAGGGCCAAGGAGTCTTTTGAAGATATCAAGGAAGGTGCGGAGAGCGCCACTACCAGGCTTCGCGCGAGGGCAAGGCTAGCCCGTAGGGATCTCAAGGACCTTAAGGCCACCCTGGCCGACCAAGCCTCAGAACTCAAAGAGGAGGCCCGCTTGAAAATCCTCGCCCAGCTGGATAAACTTGAGAAGGCCTTATCCAAGGATCCTGATGATACGGAGGACCACTGGAACGCTGAAGACGCTTAGGTCATGAGCGAGTTCACAAAACCGGTCGAGGAACTCGGAGAGAAGGCTTCCGAATACATAGACCTTCGGATCGCCGAGTTGAAATTGGGGGCTGTCAAGGGTCTGTCCGTGACATTAAGCAAGCTCCTTTATATCCTGCTGGTTCTGTTCGTCGTGTCCGTGATACTTATAGCCATAGCTTTTGGCGGAGTCATGTGGATCGGTGAGCTGATCGGCAGTTATGCCGGAGGTGCCGCGATCATAGCCGGCTTTTTCTTCATTGTGCTAGGTGTTCTGTTCCTTCTTAGGAAAAAGCTCTTCAGGAACACTTTCGTGCCGCTTTTCGTGAATCTCTTCTTTGAGGAAGACAAATAGTCCAAGGCCATGAAATACACAGATATCAAGTCCATGGACCAGCTGGAAACAGCCCAGAAGCAGGTCAAGAAAAACATCGGCAGCAAGGGCAAGGATGTGCGCCATTCTTTCACCGACATGAAGCAGTCATATTCCCCGGGCAACCTGTTGCTTTCGGGATTGAAGTCGGTCTCTTCGTATATTCCTGTGGATCACCTGCTTCTATCCACGGTTCGTACCATCAGACGTAAATTTCTCAAATGAGATCACGAGTCGAGGCTATCCGGGACATGATGCGCTCCAGAGGATGGGACGCTGTCGTGCTGACCGGGACGGATCCTCATGTCAGCGAATATTCGGCGCCAAGATGGCACCAGATTGAATGGGTTTCCGGCTACACCGGGGAAGGTGAGCTTGTCATTACGGAGGACCATGCCGGACTCTGGACGGACACCCGCTATTTCATTCAGGCCGAGAGACAGCTTCAAGGCACAGGAATCGAGCTTCACAAGACAAGGGTCCAGGATCAGGTTCTTATTCCTGAGTGGCTCAAGATTCAATTCGCCGGATACGATGAGGTTGTAATAGCTGTTGACGGTCTTGGAATCAGCGCCACTGAGGTGATAGAGATAAGGGACACCGTCGGCAAAGACAGGACGGCGATAGCGAATGTTCCGGACTTGTTGTCCAATTTCTGGACAGACAGGCCCGGATATCCTCAGAGTCCTATTATCACTCTCGGAGCCGAGACTGTCGGATGGTCACGTAAACAGAAGATTGTTTGGATACGGAAGTGGCTGAAAGACAATGGATGCGATGCCATCCTGCTTACAGCTCTGGATGAGATAGCATGGATGCTTAACGTCCGCGGCCAGGATGTGGCGTACAACCCGGTCGTGATGTCTTACCTTTTGGTGACATCTGACACCACGCAATGGTTTGTCCGGAAAGGACCTGTTCCCGAGGACGACAATGAGACGGAAGACAGTTTCTATGAGCTGACCGCCAGTGGGGTGAATATCCAGGATTATTCCGATATCGGGATGGCTCTGGCCGGAATGATTGATGACGATTATATCAAGAAGATATTCATCGACCCCGCCTCCCTGAATTACGATCTTTACGGCATCCTGAAAGAGAACTCGTTGCAGGACAACGTGGTGACGGGCAAGTCACCTGTCGCTCTCCGGAAATCGGTCAAAAACGAAGTTGAGATCGCCGGCTTACGCGAGGCTCATCTGGAAGACGGCCTGGCCATGGAGCGTTTCCTCTACTGGCTTGAGACGATGATCGAGGCTGGTGAGCCTCTGAATGAATATGAGTGCTCGGCAAAGCTACATGAGTTCCGTTCCCAGATAGAAGGTTTCCGTGGAGAGAGTTTCGAGACGATATCAGCCTATGGCCCAAACGCGGCCCTGCCACACTATGTCACTCCTGAGAATGGTTCAGCGGAACTGTATGCCAATGGATTATATCTCTGCGACTCTGGTGGCCAGTACCTTTTCGGCACTACCGACATAACCAGGACAGTCCCTCTAGGCCCATGCTCCCAACTTGAGAAGGAGGATTATACCCTCGTGCTGAAAGGTCATGTGGCCCTTTCCAAGATAGTGTTCCCTAAAGGTACCGCAGGGTGCCAGATCGATGTGATGGCCAGGGCCCCGCTGTGGAACTCAAAGAGGAATTTCGGTCATGGGACAGGTCATGGGGTAGGGTTCTACCTCAATGTCCATGAGGGCCCGCAGGACATACGCCAGAACTTTAACCGTCAGGCGATTCTGCCCGGAATGGTCACTACCGACGAACCCGGAATATACCGGGAAGGCCGCCATGGGGTAAGGCATGAGAACGTCCTTCTTTGTGTTGACGCGGGAGAGAATGATTTCGGCCGTTGGCTTCGTTTCGAACCTTTGACCTTGTGTCATTTCGACACCTCTGTCTTGCTGACGGAACTGCTTGATGAAGAGGAGATAAAGTGGCTCAATGACTATAACGAGAGAGTGTTCCGCACCCTCTCGCCACGCCTTCCGTCGGAAATCGCCACATGGCTCCGGCAGAAGACGCTTCCGATCACCAGATAATAATTCTACTAAACTTTCGGGATAGGAATCTCGAACTCGGCGTATACGGGATAATGGTCAGAAATGAATTTCGGACCATACTTGCTGTCTGCGACCTCGTATTCCTCAACCTTCGCGTTGCGGAACAGGATGTGATCCGGCCAGCGCACAGCGTCTCCGGGATTACCAAAGCCATTAAATGTAGCTTTGATGTCCGGCTTCTTCAAAGCGAAATTGGCGTCTTTGGCATAAGAGACCAGAGGGGTCAGGATCCTGTCAGAAGAGGACATCTGGAAGTCGCCCCCGACAAATACCACAGCGTCATCACCGGCTATTTCCTTGATCTTGTCAACCATAAGGGCGGCGCTGCCTTTTCCGGCCGCCTCTCCTTCTGAGAACTGGGTGTTGAAGCAGAAGAAGATCACTCCTGATTTCTTGTAACGTAGTTTGACCCAATTGGTGTTCCGAGCTGAAGTGGCGTCCCATCCCGGGGTGTCCGCTTCCTGTTTCTCGTTAAGCCAGAAAGAACCGTAGTCCAGAAGCTCGAACTTGTCCGCCCTGAACATGATAGGGTTCTCGTTGAAGGTGATATCCTGATCCACCTGTCCTGGTTTGGAGCTCCGGTCCACCAACATGTGCTTTTTCAGCTCTTTCATCAGGTCTGCCTTATGATAAGCGTAGGCCTCCTGGAGGAACAAAACATCGGGATCGTACTTCTTTATCGCTTTCAGGCAGCCTTTCTTGCGGGCTTCCCAGCTGAAATCCCCGGCCTCGTCCTTCTCCTGTCCGTTTATGTTGAAGGACATGACGCTGAGATCCTCTGTCTTGGCCCCAGCGGCAGCGCCGGAAAGAACCAGCGCCGCGGCGGAGATAATTAACATAAATAACTTTCTCATAACCAAAAGGTTCTGATGCTATTTCGATATCTTGGCGACCCAACCTCCACCAGGAGCCATGTGGATGTGGACCTTGCCGTCGACAGGCAGGTTCATATTCACTTTCTTATAGTCCCGGGCGGCCCTGTGGGCATTGACTCCATCCTGGAATACGGTCATTTTACCGCTTCCGATGAAACCGAGGTCGAGGACAAGGTCACGGGCATCCCATCCGGTAAGGGCTCCGACATACCAGTCATTTCCCTTTCTGCGGGCTATGGCCACATATTCACCGATCTTGCCGCAGACGGGAACGGTCTCGTCCCAGGTCGTGGGGAAAGCGGCTATGAAGTCAGTGCACTCAGGCTCGGCCATATAATTCGAGGGAGAGTCACAGAGCATCGTCAGAGGAGCCTCGAAGATGGCGTATTCCGCAAGCTGTCGGCAGCGTGTACCCTGGCTCATCGGCATGGAGTTGTAAGGATAGGCATATCCCTTTGTGGCGTTGATCATGGCTCCCTGGGTGTAATCCATCCTTCCGGCAGCCATCCTGACGAACGGGATGATCACGTCATAAGTCACCTGGTCATATTCCTTGGCGCCCCATTTCATCTGCTCCAGACCGGCCACACCCTCGTAGTTGATGATGTTGGGATATGTCCTCTCAAGTCCTGAAGGCTTGAAAGCTCCGTGGAAGTCGATGAGCATGTGATACTTGGCGGCAGTCTTGGCCACATTCTCATAGAATTGCATGACCAGCTGGTCGTCACGGTCCATGAAATCAACCTTAAAGCCCTTGATGCCCATCTTCGAATAGTGCTTGAAGACACCCTCGATGTCTTTATCGACGGCCTTGTAGCCCGCCCAGAGGATCAAGCTGACATTCTTGGATGTGGCGTAGGAGATGAGTTCCTTGAGATCGATCTCGGGAACTATCTGGAAGAGGTCGGTCTTCTTGTTGACCGCCCAGCCCTCATCGAGGATGACATACTCGATGCCATGCTTTGAGGCGAAGTCGATGTAGTATTTGTAAGTCTCGTTGTTGACACCGGACTCGAAATCCACACCGTAGATATTCCAGTCGTTCCACCAGTCCCAGGCCACCTTGCCGGGCTTGATCCAGCTCCAGTCGGTTTCCTGGTCGGCGGGTTCGCCGAGAAGCCAGGTAAGGTCGGAGTTCACGAGGTTTTTCTCATCCTCGAACACGCCGATTATTCTCCAGGGGAAGCTTCGTCCAGCTTCGGCTGACGCGATGTAATTCTTGCGGGATTTGACAACGCCCTGAAGATTGTTATGGCCACCTATCTCGATCTTGTCGGGCACCGGGGCATTGACGCCTTTCAGGGTCTTGTTGCCCTGGCCGTCAAGATAGAGTCCAGGATAGTCCCTCAGGTCAGACTCGGTGATAAGGACCTTCACTCCGTTGGAGGCGTCCACGACCACCGGCAGGAAAGCCAGATGCTTGGGATCCCAGGCTGATAAGTTTATGTGCTCATAATAATTCTCGAAAGAGTTTCCGAACTGGGTCTCAAAGCTCTCGATTTTAGTTGTGTTGACGAAGGGCACCCAACTCATCCAATCCTCGGGAAAATTGAGTTCCACCTGCTCTGATTTGACCTTGAACTTGCCTCTCTTCGCGGTGGATATGAACCTGTAGGCAACGGCGTTATCGAAGGCCCGGAACTCAATGGAGTAGTCTTTAAAGTTAAGAGTCAAAGAATTGTAAACATTGTCCACTACCGATTTCTTGTAAGCGATGGCAGGGATGCTCTCGACTACCTTGCCGGTCTGGACATTCTTGACTTTGTCTTCCCCAAAAACCGTCCCGTTGTCAAGATTCATCGCTATTACTGATGGCTTGAGGATGGTCTTTCCCCTAAAAGTGATTGAATATGAGACCTTTCCATTTGCTTTTATCTCAGTCTTGATCTTTCCGTCCGGAGAGGAGAGTGTCCAAGATGATTTGGCGGCAAAGCCCATAACAGGCAAGAACGCCGCCACTAAAGCGGCGAAGAATAGTGATTTCAGTGTTTTACCCATAATAACTCAATTTTTGAGGTCAGAGTGACTCTAGCGTGTAAAAATAAACAATTCTGATAAAATTTGTAAATTTGTGGTAATAAAATCTTTTAAGATGGCGAAAGGCAAGGCTCCTGAAGATACCCCGCTGATCAAACAGTTTTTCTCTGTGAAAGCCCAGCATCCCGAGGCTGTGTTGCTTTACAGGGTAGGGGATTTTTATGAGTCGTATTCCGACGACGCCGTGCTTGTCAGCAAGGTGCTGGGGATCATCCAGACCCGTAAATCCAATGGTGACAAAGGTTATGTCGAGATGGCCGGTTTTCCTCATCACGCCTTGGACAATTACCTGCCGAAACTCGTGAGGGCGGGATACAAGGTCGCTGTCTGCGACCAGCTCGAGGATCCGAAGTTCGCCAAGAAGCTCGTGAAGAGAGGTGTAACGGAGCTTGTCACTCCCGGAATAGCGTTCAACGACCAACTTCTCAACCAGAAGGAGAACAACTTCCTGGCCGGTCTCACTTTCGACAAAGATGAGTGCGGGGCGGCTTTCCTGGATGTTTCCACCGGATCGTTCCAAGTTGCCCAAGGTCCGCTTGATTACATAGGGACCTTGCTTTCATCCCTCAACCCGAAAGAGATCGTGGTCCAGAGAGGGTATGAGAAAGGGGTCAAGCAAAGATATGGCGAGAGCTTGTATATCTCCTCGGTGGAAGAGTGGGCCTTTGTCTATGACGCCGCCGTTGAACGGCTTAAAAAGCAGTTGAAAGTCGGGTCCCTGAAAGGGTTTGGGGTTGAGAAATATCCTCTTGGAATATGCTCCGCTGGAGCCTTGCTGGTGTATCTTGAGCAGACCCAGCACACCGGCCTTGGTAATATCTGTTCGATTTCCCGCATCGATGGCGACAAGTTCGTCTGGATGGACAAGTTCACGATGCGCAACTTGGAGATATTCAATTCTTCCGGTGGCGGTGAAGGAGTCAGCCTCGTGTCCGTCATCGACAAATGCTCGTCTCCGATGGGCGCCAGGCTCCTGAGAAATTGGCTGGCGATGCCGGTTATGGACATTCCCGAACTGGAAAGCCGTTACGACTCCGTCCAGCGTTTCGTCGGCAACGATGAGGAAAGAGACGGAATAAGGGATTTGATAGGAGGGATCGGAGACCTTGAAAGGATCATATCCAGAGCGGCTATGGGCAGGATTGTCCCCCGGGAGGTCATGCAATTGAGCCGTGGTCTGCAAAGGATGGTTCCGGTAAAGGAAATATGCGAGGGGAGTGGGGTGAAAGCCCTTGTAAGCCTCGCCGCGGGTATGAGGGATTGTTCCGCGTTGAGGGACGAGATAGTCCGGGTGATGGATCCTGAACCGGCCGCTGCTGTGGGGAAGGGACCGGTGATCGGTCGTGGAGTGGACTCGGAACTCGACGAGCTGAGGGACATTTCCTCCGGCGGGAAAGACTACTTGCTAAGACTACAGCAGAGTGAGGCTGAACGCACAGGAATCAGTTCTCTGAAAATCAGTTACAATAATGTGTTCGGTTATTATATCGAAGTCCGCAACACATTCAAGGACTTGGTTCCTCCAGAGTGGATACGGAAGCAGACCCTGGTCAACGCCGAGCGCTACATCACCGCTGAACTGAAAGAATACGAGGAGAAGATACTAAGCGCCGAGGACAGGATATATGCCCTTGAGACAAAGATTTATTCAGACCTCGTCGCCCTAATCCAGAAAAATATAGCCGCTATCCAGACCAATTGCCGGATAATCGCCCGGCTGGATACCTTGGCCGGCTTCGCTGAGTTGGCGGTTAGGAACAAGTACTGCCGTCCGGAGGTAACAAAAGACCTCTCCCTTGACATCAAGGGAGGACGTCATCCCGTCATCGAGACACTGATGCCTCCGGGAGAGGAATATGTGCCCAACGACGTCCATCTGGACGACAAAAAGCAGCAGATCATCATCCTTACCGGCCCTAATATGGCCGGAAAATCAGCTTTGTTGCGCCAGACGGCCTTGATCGTATTGCTCGCCCAGATAGGATCGTTCGTTCCGGCCGAGAGCGCCAGGATAGGATATTTCGACAAGATTTTCACCCGTGTCGGAGCGTCTGACAACATTTCCCGGGGTGAATCCACTTTCATGGTGGAGATGCTGGAGACTTCGATGATCCTCCACAACCTTTCCGCCCGTTCCCTTGTCCTTCTGGACGAGATCGGCCGTGGCACATCCACTTATGACGGAATGTCGATAGCCAGGGCGATCGTGGAATATATCCACGAATACGGGAAGGGGGCCAAAACCCTGTTCGCGACACATTACCATGAACTCAACGATTTGGAGGAGATATATCCGAGAGTCAAGAATTTCCATATCGCGGTCAAGGAGGTGGGCACCCAGGTCATATTCCTGCGCAAGCTTAAAGAAGGCGGGACCGCCCATAGTTTCGGAATCCATGTCGCCAGGATGGCTGGTATGCCCAAAGAGGTCGTACAAAGTGCCGAGAATACTTTGAAGGCTTTGGAAATGAATGATTCAGAGCATCTTGTGAGCGCCAAGAAGGGACAGATCAAAAAGCCTGTCCAGACCAAGGCCGGCACTTTGGAGAGCGATGGGTCACTCCAACTGTCATTTTTCCAACTTGACGATCCGACCCTGTCCTCATTGAGGGACAAACTCGCCTCAGCGGACCTGAACAACATGACCCCGCTCCAGGCTTTCGACCTGCTCCGCTCTATGAAAGACGAGTTGGGAGTATGATAATCTATCTTACTGGCAGCCCAACCCGATATGGGGAACCAAACTTTACCGAAGATAACGGTTTTCTCGCTGATGTAAAGGCTTCATTGGCGAAATCGGCTGGAGGACAACCGCCGAGAGTGCTGCTAGTGAGCGCCGCTCCAGATGATCGTGGCTTCACCGGCTCCGTGTTGAAAGGAATGAGCGATTGTATCCACAGCTCGGGTATAGAGACGGAAAGCATTACGATGCTGGATCGCGGGAACGCCTCTCAGGCTCCGCGCCTGGTTGAAAGCGCCCACTGGATCGTCCTCTGCGGTGGCCACGTTCCAACTCAGAATAGATTTCTTCATGAGATCAACCTGAAAAACCTTCTCCATGGTTTTCAGGGTGTGCTTATGGGCTGCAGCGCTGGCAGTATGAACTGCGCCGGGACCGTATATTCTCACCCGGAACTTCCGGGAGAAGCCGTGGATCCCGGATACAAGCGATGGCTCAAAGGGTTGGAACTAACAGACATCCAGCTGGTTCCTCATTTTGAGCAGGTTCGTTACGCATCTGTGGATAACCTTCGGCTTTTTGAGGACATAGCCTTCCCGGATAGTTGGAACCATCGCTTCTACACTTTCAAGGATGGAGTTTATGTGAAGATTGTTGACGGAAAACCAACCCTTTACGGAGAGGCTTTCGAAATCACCCGCGGAGCTATGCGCCGCGTCTGTGAAGAGAATAAAACTTATAGCTTTATGAATCTGATTTTTATTTCCCCACATTTTCCGCAAACTTACTGGCACTTCTGCGCCGGGGCTAAGGCCAATGGTGTGAACGTGTTGGGCATAGCGGACACCAACTACGAGGATCTTCCTCCCGAATTGCGCCAGAATCTGGACGATTACTATAAAGTGGATAATCTTGAGGATTATGAGCAGATGTACCGCGCTGTCGCCTGGTTTGCCCACAAATGGGGCAAGATTGATTGGATAGAGTCCAATAATGAGTATTGGCTGGAGCAAGACGCCCGTTTACGGACGGACTTCAATGTCACCACAGGTATCCGGACGGACCATATAGCCGCCATAAAGAACAAGAGTGAGATGAAGAAATACTACGCTCTTGGAGGAATACCCACGGCTAGGCAGATCAAAGGTTCTGAGGGACTCGCTAAAGTCAAGGCCTTCTCGAGGAAGACAGGCTATCCGATCATCGCCAAGCCGGATAACGGCATGGGTGCTGGTGGCACCGATAAAATACACAACGACAAGGAGTTGGAAGCCTGGTTTGAGAAGCGGAAGAACAGCTTCTCACTCTATGTGTTTGAGGAATTCATCACCGGGCTCCTTGTGAGTTATGACGCCATATTCAACTCTAAGGGGGAACCGATATTCGAAAACAACACCGTGTTCCCCACTCCCGTCATGGAGATTGTGCACAAAAATCTGGATTGCTGCTATTGGACAAATAAGACAGTTCCGGCAAAGCTCGCCGCCATCGGTCGCCGCACAGTGAAGGCATTCGGGATCAAGAGCAGGTTCGTCCATCTGGAGTTCTTCCAGCTGGACAGGGATCGGGAAGGCTTGGGCAAGAAAGGTGACTATGTGGGCCTTGAAGTGAATATGCGCCCTCCGGGAGGCTATACGCCAGATATGATGGACTATGCCCATCAGACGGATGTCTTCCAGATTTGGGCGGATATGGTAGCTTTTGACGAGGCCCGGAAGCCTGTTGGGGAGAGCGCCTATGTGGGTTATGTCGGCCGGCGATATACCCACAGTTACAAGCACAGCCATCAAGAGCTGCTCAACCGTTATGGCCAGGCTGTGTGTATGTGTGAACGGGTTCCATATGCCCTTTCAGACGATCTTGGAGACATGGCCTACATCGTGCGGCTCAACTCTAAGGCGGAGGTCGAGGCGTTCTTTAAGTACGCCACAGAGGAATATGCCTAGTTAAGCATCGAAATCTCGCTTTTTTTTCTAAATTTGAGAGTTTGAGATAGATACGGTATTCCGATGAAACGGGTCTTGATAATAACATACTACTGGCCGCCATCCGGAGGTTCCGGGGTGCAAAGGTGGGTCAAGTTCGCCAAATACCTTCCCAAAGAGGGTTGGCAACCTGTCATCTACACTCCTGAGAATCCTGAGCTTACGACCATAGACAAGACTCTCGCTGCGGAAATCCCGCCGGAGGCAGAGATTGTAAAAACCCATATTTTCGAGCCGTACGGCATCTACCGCAAACTGATGGGCAAAGGCAGCTCGACCGACCTGAAGACTTTGACATCAGCTGGTTCTGACGGGAATGAGGTCAATCCCGTAAATGGAGGCAAGAAATCTTGGAAACAGAAATTGTCTCTTTACATCAGGGGGAATTTCTTTATTCCGGATCCACGAATCATGTGGGTGCGGCCATCAGTCAAGTTCCTTAAGAATTATCTGAAGAAGCATCCGGTCGACGCTATCGTCTCGACCGGGCCTCCCCAGAGCATGCACCTTATAGGACTTGAGATCTCGAAAGCCACCGGGCTACCATGGCTTGCGGATTTCCGCGATCCTTGGACCAAGATTTTTTATTTCAAGCATTTGGAGCTCACTCCAAAATCTGAGGCCAAGCATCAGGCTTTGGAGAAGAGCGTGCTGGACGGTGCGACGAAGGTTATCGCCGTGTCCCCGATGGTCAAAAAGGATTTCGAGGCCATGACTGCGACTCCGGTGGAACTGATAACCAACGGATTCGATGAGGAGGATTTCAACGATCCTTTCGAGTCCGATGAGTTTTTCAACATCACCCACACGGGACTTTTCGCCTCGGATGGCGATCCGGAGATCCTATGGAAAGCGCTTGCCGCCAAATGCGAAAACGATAAGGAGTTTCAGAAGACACTCAGGATCAGGCTTGTGGGGAAAACGGACCAGGAGATAACGCGTTCAATAGAGAAAGCCGGACTCGGGCCTAATCTCGTGAATCTCGGCTATCAGAGCCACGAGGTCGCGGTCAGGGAGCAAAGAAATGCCTCGGTTCTTATCCTTCCTTTGAGGAAGGAACCTGAATATGAGGCGGTTCTGCCAGGGAAACTGTTCGAGTACCTCGCCTCCAGAAGGCCGATCCTTGGAATAGGTCAGACTGATGGGGCTATGGCTCAAGTCGTCAGGAAAACCGGATCTGGAATAGTGTATAATTGGGACGACGAGGAGAAGATACGCCGGTGGATTGATTTCAGTTGGGAGGAATTCAAGAATAATGAGTTGATGGACAACGCCTCCGACATTTCCATGTACAGCCGCCGCAGGCTCACAAAACGTCTCGCCTCCCTTCTTGAGGAAGTAACGGAAAACAGATGAACAAGACACAGAAAAATATTCTCACTTACGTAGGTATCATCCTGCTGTTTGTTGTCCTGGCATATTCCTTTGTGCCGGAGGTGTTGACAGGGAAACAGGTCAACCAGAGCGATATAACCGGCTTCAAGGGAATGGCCCAAGAGAGTAGCACGTGGCATGCTATCAATAAAGACCATCCTCCAAGATGGTCGGGCTCGATGTTCAGCGGGATGCCCAACACCTCGTTCATGGTATCCCATGAGGGCGATTGGACCCAGCCGGTTTTCGACATGCTGTTCAAGGGTCCGCAACCGGCCGGCTGGCTGATTGTTTCTTTGATTGGCGCCTTCCTTCTGATGCTCGCTCTCGGAATAGATAAAATCCTGGCGATCGGTGGCGCTATAGCCATCACATTCTGCTCGTACAATTTCCAGATAATACAGGTAGGCCATAATACCAAGATGAGGGCCTTGGCCCTCTTGCCTTATGTTCTGGCGGCTGTAATATTCACCTATAAGAGCGCCTTGAACAAAGAGGGGAAATGGAAATCCTGGTTACCCGCCACATTGTCGGGATCGGCCCTTTTCGGCCTGGCCCTCAGTCTTCAGATAAAGGCCAACCACCAGCAGATAACATATTATCTGGCGTTGATGATAGCGGTATATGTGATAGCCCTTTTCATAAGCCTTATAGCAGGCAAGGAGCTCAAGACCAAGGCCGTACGATTCTTCGCCGCATCCGGTTTGCTCCTTGTTCTGGGCTTGGCTGGCATCGGTACCAACACAATCAAGCTCGCTCCTCTTTATGAATATACCCAATACACAATGAGAGGTGGTTCCGAGCTTTCCCATCCGGAAGGGGGGACAGTCAATAAAGACGGTCTCCAAATCGACTACGCCACGGCCTGGTCTTACGGTTGGGAAGAGCTTCCGAACTTGATGATACCCAATTTCAACGGTGGCTCTTCCGCCGGGGCTGTCAATCCGGAGAAGTCAGAAGTGGTCAAACTCTTCAAGCGGGCCGGTCAGGGTAACCCGAAGGAGATGGCAAAGTCTCTGCCACTGTATTGGGGACCCCAGCCTTTCACCGCGGGGCCCATGTATATGGGAGCCATATCGGTGTTTCTGTTCCTTTTAGGCTTGTTCCTTTACAAGGGGAAGGAAAAATGGTGGATGCTCGCGGCAACTATCCTCGCTGTGTTCCTTGCCCTCGGAAACCATTTTATGTGGTTCACGAAACTGTTCTACAACTACGCGCCGATGTACAACAAGTTCAGGACGGTTTCAATGGCTCTGATTGTTTTGCAATTCACCCTGCCTATGCTTGGATTCCTGGTTCTGGACAGGATTTTCAAGAACGAGTATTCAAAGAAGGAATTCATGAAGGCCTGTTGGCCGGCCCTCGCGCTTACAGCCGGATTCTGCCTTCTTTGCGTGGTGATTCCTGGCATAGCCGGCTCGTTCACCGGCTCTTCCGACGCTAATATGCAAGATGTGGTCGCCGATGCCCTGAGGGCGGACCGCAGGCATCTGCTCGTAGTGGACTCGCTTTGGTCGATGGTCATGATCCTCTTGACCTTCGGCCTAATCCTCTGGGCGTACAGCGTTCCTTCCCAAGCCTCCAAGTCATATGCTAATGATCCTCATTTCGGTAAAGCCAGGCGTTTTGAGGCTATAGTTGGAATATGCCTTCTTGTATTCGTGAATATGTTCGTGGTGGGCAAGAGGTATTTGAACTCCGATGATTTCGTGACCCCTCGACAACTTCAGAACCAATTCAACCAGAGAACGGTAGACAAGATTATCCTGGAGGACGAGTCTCCTTCGTACAGGGTTTTGGACCTGACGGCGGACATATTCAACGACTCTTTCAATCCTTATTGGCACAAGAGTATCGGCGGGTACAGTCCCGCGAAGCTACAGAGATACCAGGACCTGATTGACAGGTATCTCATCAAAGAGATCCAAGGTATTTACACTCCTTTATCCGGCGCCAAGACGATATCCGATATGGAAGCCGCTCTTCCGGAGCAGAAGATGCTTTCAGCCTTGAATATGAAATATCTCATCGTAAGTCCGGACGCGCCTCCCGTGACCAACTGTCACGCCTTCGGAAACGCCTGGTTCGTGGACGGTTTCGCCGATGCGGCGACCCCCGATGATGAGATAGGCCTGATCGCCACAACCGACCTTCGTTCCACCGCTATTATCGGAGCGGATTTCAAAGACGCGGTCCGCTCTTTCAACTCAAATGTCAGCCCCATTGACGGAGAAGAGGGACAGGATTCGATCCAGATGACTTATTACAGTCCTGATGAGCTTCATTATCGCTACTCGGCCAGGTCTGATCGTCCGGTGGTGTTCAGCGAGGTTTACTACCCTAAAGGCTGGTATGCCAGTGTTGACGGGGAGGAATTGCCTTTATATCGCGCGGACTGGATTCTTCGCGGGGCGATTCTTCCCGCGGGAGAACATGACATCGTGATGCGTTTCGACCCCGAGATATACCATGTCAGCACTAATGCTTCAAGGGCTTCATCCATCGTCCTGTTCGCTCTGCTCGCGGTGGCTGTCGCAGGTATGTTCCAAGGTCGGAAAAAAGAAAATGAATAACCGTTTAACTACTTAATAGATAACATTATGGAAGAGAACAAACCTCAAGAGACCATTGATCCTAGGGATCTTAATGGTGATGGAAAAGTAACGCTTAGCGAGAAGATCCAGTACGCTGCCGGACAAGCTGCCGAGAAAGCCAAGGAAGTTTATTCCGAAGCCAAGGAGAAGACCGTCGAGATCGCCGGAAAGGTGGCTGACAAGAGCAAGGAGCTTTATGCTGAGGCCAAAGAGAAAGCCGGAGACTTGAAAGAAAAAGCCGCCGACAAGATCGACACGGCAAAGCAGAAGATCCAGGAAAAGAAAGGCGAAAGCGAGGCTTAGTCATGAAAAGGCATGGTTTCGCTGCCGTGGCCATATTGTGCTGCGCCCTGACTGTCTCAGGGTGCAGCATTTTCAGGGCCGCCGGCAAGATCGGAAAATTGTTCGGGGGCGGGAAGAAATCCACGGTCACCACTATCGTGAAGATCATCGGCTCTGTTCTGGGCCAATTCTACGACACCACCACGAAGAAAGCACTTGTCGGTTCTTGGGTTTACGATGAGCCGGCCATCCAATTCGAGAGCCAAAACCTGCTTGACAAAGCCGGAGGAGTGGTCGCGAGCCAGAGTGTTGCCGACAACATCACTCCTTATTACGAGAAGCTGGGTCTCAAGCCAGGTAATATAGCCATTGATTTGAGAGAGGATAACACTTGCTCCCTCACCATTGGAGGGCAGACGATTGAGGGCACTTACGAGTTCGACGACGAGACCAAGAAACTGTCCATGAAAGCGGGATTCATTCCGCTTCCCACCGCGTATCTCTCGATCGTGAACAACCAGATGGCGATGACCTACGACTCCAGTGTGCTGCTGAACCTGATCAAGATTATAGGCTCGACTTCCAACCAGTCGACCCTCGCTTCCGTCGCGTCCCTCGCTGATTCGTACGACGGGATGAAGACCGGCTTCACCTTCAAGAAGTCAAAATAACAACTTACTGGCCAGTGTACTGGCCGATGAAGAATATGGCCCCGGTGCTGACCTCCGTGATCGCGTAGACAAATGGACGGTCGGCATGGAATTCTATGACCCCAGAGGGGGGCAATACCATGGAATTCTTCCTCATGGTGACATCTGTGACAGCGGCCGCTTCGGATCCTTGCTCATCGACTTTGATTTTCGCCTTATGGATCACTTTGTCGACGTAGACGGGAGTTGTGGTCATCTCTGAGAAATCGGCGATTGGCAGGAACGCTTTATGTATTCCCATCTTGTCCAGAATCTCGGCCATGTTGTCAATGCTGAATTCGCTTTCAAACGAAGGGAGTTTGACATCCACTTCAACGGCCGACATACCGGAAACGACAGAATTCCAGGTGTTTATATCTAACGAAGATTTAACATTCCCGATTGTTTTACCGCTTTCGGGAAGAATGACCAACATCCTGTAAGCCTGGTTGCCATACGGAAGGCAGAGTACGTCGCCTGTGCCAGGGATCTGTCCGTAATTGAAACTCGCCTTCTGCCACATCATGTTGACGGAAATCTTCGACCCGTTCTCAAGAGTGAACATCTCCTTTTTGCTGTCACTCTTCTTGAACTGACTGGACCAGATGCCCTTGAAGTAAGTGGCGTTGAGGAAATGGGCGAAATCGGAAGATCTGACCGGCTCCTTAAGGAGTTCGGGAATCATTCCGTGGGTCTTCTCACCGCACCATTTGTTGATGAACCCCTTCACGTCCTCTTTAGAGAAGTCCTTGTAGTATACGAGGGCGTCATAATAAGTCTCCACGGCTTTTTTGAAACTGTCTTTCAGTTTGTCGCCTCCTCCGCTATTGACCACCGCGGCGTTGGCTATCTCAATTGTCGTTGAGGGATCCACCTTGGCGGATTCTTTCAGCATCTTCGAACAGAATTCGTTCATCGAGCCGGTATCCTCCCCGAAGCCCAGTGTCTTGTTGATCTCCGCTTTAGCTCCCCGACCGCGCCGTTGTTGATCATCCCGAAGGCGAAAGTGACGCTGAGCGGCGACAGAAGCATACTCTTCCCTTTTTCTGTTTCAGAGGCGTTCTTGAACAGTTCCAGGGCGAAGACATTGTTGGCCTGGACATATTCCGCCTCCGCCCTGGTCAATGTGATATCCTCTCTTGGGATCAGATCATCGGTTGAAACGGTCTCATCTTCAGAATTATTGACCTTGTCACAAAAAGTGAGAAGGCTGAGAGCCATCATTGACAGCAATATGTGTCTTAGGGTATTCATGATTAACAACTAGAATTCAAACAATCTTGCGTATGAGATTATCCGGCCGCTTGGGCCAGGGTGCGGGCAAGGTCGAGGAAGGCGAGGGCGTCCGGGCGTGTCGAGAGGGCCGAAGGCTCTCCGGAGTCGCCGCCCTCACGGATGCTTTGGACTATGGGAATCTGGCCAAGCAGCGGAATCCCGTACTTCTCCGCCATCTTGCGCCCACCGTCTTTGCCGAATATAAAGTATTTGTTATCAGGCAGTTCCTCTGGAGTAAACCAAGCCATATTCTCCACAAGACCGAAAATGTGCCGGTTCACATGTTCGTTGCGGAACATGTTGACACCCTTCTCAACGTCTGAGAGCGCGACTGGTTGTGGTGTGGTGACAATCACGGCACCCTCCATCGGAATGTCATTAACTAACGATATATGGATATCTCCGGTTCCCGGAGGCATGTCGATAAGAAGGAAGTCCAGGACACCCCACCGCACCTGCAGAATCATCTGTTTCAGGGCGTTGCATGCCATCGGACCTCTCCAGATCAAGGCCTGTCCGGGTTCGGCGAAGTAACCTATGGACATCCATTTGACCCCATATTTCTCTATGGGTAGGATGACCTCCTTGCCCTCTCCGTTCTCTTCCGCGGCCGGCACCTCATTCTCCGTGCCTGTCATCAATGGGATCGACGGACCATACACGTCAGCGTCGGCGAGTCCGACCCTGTAGCCAAGTCTGGCAAGTGCGACGGCCAGGTTGACGGCGACGGTTGATTTGCCGACTCCACCTTTTCCGGACGCTATTCCTATGATGTGCCTGACGTTGTTAAGTTCCTCCAATCCCAAATCCAGTCCAGGCTTCTTCTTGGGAGCCTCTTCCTTGACTATGGTCTTGACCTCAACTTCGGTTCCGGCCGGGGCGTTGCGTATGATAGTAGCCCTTGTGGCGCCGACAAGATATTCAGTCAACGGGTCACGTCTTTTCGGAAAGGCCAGAGTGACAGAGACCTTATTCCCTTCCATTGAGATGGCGTCTACCATCCCAAGTTCTATGATATTCTGGCTCCCTTTGGCGGGATGAACCACCTCTAGGAGCCAGCTTTTGATTTCAGTATCAGTCATTTACTTTACAAGAGTCATTTCTTTAAGGAGGTATCCGGCGCCACCAAACTTATCCATCAGGAAGAGGACGTAGCGGATGTCTACGCAGATGCACCTCTGCAGGTCGGGCTCGAACATGACGTCGCTGGACATGCTCTCCCAGTTTCCGTCGAAAGCGAGACCTATAAGCTCACCGTCAGCGTTGAGGACAGGACTTCCGGAGTTGCCTCCGGTGATGTCATTGTTGGTAAGGAAGCAGACGGGCAGGTTACCGTCGGCCATTGCGTACTGGCCATAGTCCTTGGCGTTGTACAGGTCCTTGAGCTTGGCGGGAACCTTGAACTCGTAGTTATCCGGATCCTCTTTCTCCATGACACCCTTGAGGGTAGTGAAGTAGTTGTACATCAATGCGTCCTTCGGGGAATAAGGCAAAACGCTACCGTATGTGAGCCTCATCGTGAAGTTGGCGTCAGGATAAGTGGCCTTGCCCTTCTGCCACTCCAGCAGACCGGCGGTGAAAGCCTTTGAGCCTTCCCTGATGTCATCAGCACCGGCATTGCCGCCAGCGGGCCTGCGTCCGCCCATTCCACCGCCCATACCCATCTTCACATAGGTCATGAGCAGGGAATTCATCAGCTGGTTCACAGGATCATCCTGGATGGCTTTGAAACCCTTCTCAGCGACAGCGGCCCTTAGTTTCTCAGGAGAGGTGAAAATGCTGTTGTCGTAGAGGTTGTTGACATAGCTGTCTATGTCGAGGTTCTTGAAATCGCCCAGGCCATCGAGATAATACTCGGGTTTGGACTTTTCACGGTAATACTTCAGCAGGGCGGCGGCCTCCTCGCGGTCAAGGGGCTCGTAGTAGTCCTGATACCTCTTGGCCTGGGCCACTATTGCCGCCTCGAGGGCCGAGGTGGAATCCATCCCATCCCTAAGTCCTCTCGCCAGAGTGTTCTGGATACCGCTGGAGAACCCCATCAGCTCGATGTTGGCGACAGTCTCACCGATCAGTTGCATGTCAAGAGCGGTGGTGTTGGCCTCGACTCCGTTCTTGATCTTCTCGAGAGCGTCACCGTACTTTGCCTGGCGCTTCTTGTTCTTTCCGACCCACTTCATGAAGTCAGCCTCTTTCTGCTGCTCTTTCTCGATGATTCCGAGGTTTTTGAACGCTAGTCTCTCACCCTGCCACTTCTTCCAGCCATTGGCGGATCCGGCGTACTTGTTGGCATATTTCAAACGGATCGAGGGATCGGTCTCCATCCATTTCCACATGATGTCCTGGCGCAGGGTCCTGGCATCGATGGAAACAGCCTGGCGATCAAGCATAGACTTGAGCTGGGCCTCAGTCTGGAACCTCTGGGTGCTGCCGGGATAGCCCATGATCATGGCGTAATCGCCCTGCTGGACGCCCTTGAGGGATACCTTAAGCGACTGTGCGGGAACATAAGGCTTGTTGGAAGGGGAGTATGCGGCGGGCTCATTGTCGGCTCCGGCATAGACCCTGAACATTGAAAAGTCACCGGTGTGGCGGGGCCACATCCAGTTGTCGGTCTCGCCTCCGAACTTTCCGATAGATGCCGGGGGAGCGCCGACGAAACGGATATCGGTGTAAACCTTGTAAACAATAAGGTACCAGACATTCTCATTATAGAAAGAAGTCACCGAAACCCTGCAATTGGGGTTGCTTTCCTGGGCAGCCTTCTGGAGAGCCTGCATGGTAGCGCTCTGATCCTCGGCTTTAGCCACGGCGTCAGTAACGTCTGTCATGCTGACAAGATAGGTCACCGAAAGTCCCGGAGCGGGGAGTTCCTGCTCACGGCTCATGGCCCAATACCCATCCTCGAGATAGTTATGCTCGTCGGACGAGAGTGCCTGAATGGTCGAATAACCACAGTGGTGGTTGGTCACAAGCAGACCCTGGTCAGATATCATCTCACCGGTACATCCACCTCCGAAAATAACTATGGCATCCTTTAAGGAAGAATGGTTTACGCTATAGATCTGCTCAGGAGTGAGCCTGCAGCCAAGATCTTTCATGGCTCCCGCGTTCAGTTTCTGGAGGAGGGGGAGGAGCCACATTCCCTCATCGGCTATCGCGCTTGTGGCTATCAGCATAGCCGCCGCGATTGAGCATAGGATTCTTTTCATTATGATTTATGTATAAGTGTTACAAAAATAATCAAAATAACGAAGGTTCTAGCGCTTTGGGATGAAAACCGCGCCGGTGGTAAGGGGTCGGCCCATATTCCTTAAGAGCCTGGATATGCTCGGGGGTTGGATATCCGAAATTACGGTCCCACCCGTATTGTGGATACTCCAAAGCCAGCGCGCGCATCCTCTCATCCCTCCAGGTCTTCGCCAAAACGGAGGCCGCGGCGATAGACGCGAAAGTCGCGTCGCCGTGTATGACGGTCTTGTAAGAAGCGAAACCGTAACCTTCGAACGGGCGGAACTTGTTGCCGTCTATGAGTAGGAAATCGGGCTTAGGGGACAGCCTCAAGACGGCCCTCTGCATTCCAGTCACGGAAGCCCAGAGTATATTGAGTTGGTCAATTTCCTCAGCCTCAACAGCTTCCACAGCCCAAGACACGGCTTCTCTCTCGATGATCGGGCGCAGCAAATCCCTGTCCTTCTCGTTCATCTGCTTGGAGTCGTTGAGGAGTGGATGGTGGAAATCCGGAGGCAATATGACCGACGCGGCATACACGGGTCCGGCTAACGGTCCCCTTCCGGCCTCGTCGCAGCCCGCCTCAAGCCTTCCGGCCTCAAGATATGGTAGAAGATGATGTTCCTGTGGCATTTGATGGAATGGTACTGCCACAAAGATAGCGAATTCCCGACTTTATTCCTTAGTCTTTCCGCCCATAACCCTTTCAATCAGCATTTCCTGGGTAGAGATGAGATTCTCCTTGTCTTTAATGGTCTCCCGCAGTCGTCTTATCTCCATTTCCCTGAGTTGAATCTCACCTATATAGTGTTTCTCCATCTCTATAATCCTGTTCCCGTAAGACTGTTTCAGATCGGCGAAAATCGCGCTGGTGTCTCTCTCCGGTTCATAACCGTTCACCAATTCGGCCGCCGATATTCCGAACAACTCGGCGCATTTAAGGTAATGCTCGTTGATGATATGGGTCTTGCCGCTCTCGATTTTCTGGTAGGCGGTCACTGAAATGTTGAGGAAATCGGCGACCTCGGCCTGCGTAAGGCCGCGGGCCATTCTCGCTTTCCGCAAGTTATCCCTCATCGTGGATTCATCCAATGTGTGGCCGTAGTCCATATTCAGATTATCTCGTTAACGCGAAGTTATCCAACGAGGTTTGTTTAATTGACAAACTAAAGGTTTGTATCACAAACCAAAAGTTAATAAGAAACACATCTAATTGATAAAAAACAGAAATTATTCTTCTTATACCCCCTCCTCCCATACCAATGTCTGATTACTTTTACCCACCTTTGTCTCGCTTGACCAAATAAATGATAAAACAGCATGGAGAAGATAATGAAAGACTATGCCGCCTTCGAGCGGGTGATGGACGAGGACAAGGTGTTCCTCGACCTTGGTTTCGAAGAGATTTGCGCCGCCATCGGAGCGGATCAAGAGACCCTTGACAGGTTGATTTTGAGCGAAATCGGGATAGATGGCAGGGGCCTTGTAGACTTTTATCGGTCGAAGTTTGGCTAATGGGGTTTTTTTCCTTAAATTTGCCCGGATATGCCCAATTGTCAAAGACAGATCATAATTAATCACTTATAGAAATGAAGGAATATTCAACAAAAGACATCCGCAACGTCGTTCTGATCGGAAGCTCCAAGTCTGGTAAGACCACGTTGTCTGAGGCCATGCTCTTCGAGGGCAAAGTGGTCGACCGCAGGGGTACGGTGGAAGGAAAGAACACTGTTTCCGACAACACCGAATTCGAGCAGACAAACCAGAAGTCTGTTTATGCCACTCCGCTTTACGCTGAGTTCATGAACACCAAGTTCAATATCATTGACGCTCCTGGTTCTGATGACTTCTGCGGTGGCGCCATCTCGGCGTTCAAAGTCTGCGAGTCCGCTATCCTGACCGTCAACGCCCAGCAGGGTGTCGAGGTCGGTACTGAGATCTTCGCCCGTTACGCTGACCAGTATGACAAGCCCATGATCGTGGCTGTCAACCAGCTTGACACTGAGAAAGCCAACTGGGATCATACCCGTGACACCCTGAAAGAGGCTTTCGGGAAAAAGGTCGTCTTCGCCCAGTTCCCGGTTAATCCCGGTCTTGGATTTGATGGCATCGTGGATGTCATCACCATGAAGTACTACCACTTCACTGATGACAATGGCAAGTTCGAGGAGTCCGATATCCCCGCCCAGTATGCTGATGAGGCTGAGGAGATGCATATGGAACTCGTCGAGAAGGCCGCCGAGGGTGATGACGCCCTCATGGAGAAGTATTTCGAGACTATGGAGCTTTCCATTGACGAGATCAGGGCCGGTCTTAGCGCCGGTATGGCCGCCAGGGAAGTGATGCCGGTCTTCTGCATCTCCGCCAGGAAGGATCTCGGAGTCAAGAGACTCATGGAGTTTGTCGTCAATGTCGCTCCTTCACCCGCCGGAGAGGTCAACAAGACCATCGGTGGCGCCGAGGTCAAATGCGATCCCGCCGGCCCTGTCAGCCTGTTCATTTACAAGACAGCTGTCGAGCAGCATCTTGGCGATGTGTCTTATTTCAAAGTGATGAGTGGTGTCCTCAAAGAGGGTGCTGATCTCGTCAACCCTGAGTCTGGCAATGGTGAGCGCCTTTCCGCCATCTACGCTGTCGCCGGAGACAAGAAGGAGAAGGTTTCTTCCATCTCAGCCGGAGACATCGGTTGCGTCATGAAACTCAAGGGTGGCAAGACCGATGTGACTCTCGCCGCTCCCGGACAGGACGCTTTCGAGCACATGGTATTCCCTGACGCCAGGTATCGCTGCGCTGTCAAGGCCGTCGACAAGAACGACGAGGCCAAGGTCGGTGAGGCTCTGAACAAGATCGCCGCACAGGATCCTACTATCAATGTCGAATATTCCAAGGAGCTTCGTCAGACCATCCTCAGCGGCCAGGGCGAGCAGGCCATCAACCTCGTCAAGTGGAAGATGACCAACGAGTTCAAGCAGAACATCGAGTTCCTGGCTCCGAAGGTTCCTTACCGCGAGACCATCACCAAGGTCGCTACCGCCCAGTACCGCCACAAGAAGCAGTCTGGTGGAGCCGGCCAGTTCGGTGAGGTTCATCTCCTCGTCTGCCCTTACGTCGAGGGAGAGCCTGCCGGCAACAAGTTCATGATCGGCGGCAAGGAGACTATCCTTAACATCAAGTCCCAGGAGACCTATGATCTGGAGTGGGGCGGCAAACTCGAGTTTATCAATTGCGTCGTTGGTGGCGCTATCGATCTCGGTTTCATGCCCGCTATCCTCAAGGGTATCAACGACAAGATGTCCGAGGGTCCTCTCACAGGATCTTATGCCCGTGACATCAGGGTCTATGTCTACGACGGTAAGATGCACCCGGTGGATTCCAAGGAAATCGCTTTCATCATCGCCGGTCGTAACGCTTTCAAGGAGGCCTTCCGCAACGCTGGTCCGAAGATCCTTGAGCCTATCTACAATGTGGACATCCTCACCCCGAATGAGTTTGTCGGTCCTTGCATGTCCGACCTCAACGGCCGTCGCGGAATGATCATGAACCAGGATATGGACAAGGGATTCACAATCCTCCATGCCCGTGTTCCGCTCGCCGAGCTTTACAGGTATTCCACGACTCTGAGCTCCCTCACTGGTGGCGCCGCTACCTTCACGATGAAGTTCGCTGAGTACCAGCAGGTTCCTGCTGATGTTCAGACTAAGCTTCTCGCTGAGTACGCCGCCCAGGAGCAGGACGAGGACTAATCCTCACAGGCTTTTTCAATCAATGCCGCCTTTTTTCGGGCGGCATTTTTTTGTTATATTTATTCCAGGATTTGAAAACCACATGATTATGAAGAGATATTTTCTTTTGGCGGCCTTGTTTGCTCCTTTGTGTCTTTCCGCGCGGGAGTGGATTCCTTCTGAATGGCCGGTTTTGACCAGCTATGATTCGGCTCATCTCCAACGGGTTGCCCTTCCTTTGGGAGGAATCGGTACAGGAACCGTTTCCCTCGGAGGACGTGGAGAGATCAGGGATTGGGAGATAATGAATGTGCCCGGGAAAGACAACAGTTCCATAACCATAGGCAATGACGCCCCGTTATTCGCCATATTCACGAAAAAGAAGGATGGAGGGAGCGCCACACGGCTTCTCTCGGGGCCTCTTTATCCCCAGGAATATCTCCACTATGAGGGACGTCCGGTCAACCATCATGGTTTGCCACGCTTCAACGAGGCTTCTTTTGATGCCGCTTATCCCTTCGGGCAGGTGATCCTGAGTGATCCTGACATGCCGGTGAAGGTGAGGATAAAGGGTTTCAATCCTTTTGTGCCGGGTGATTCTGAGGCTAGCGGGCTTCCTCTCGCCGTGCTTGCTTATGAGGTTACCAACACTTCCGGAAGCGAGCTTGAGGTGGCTGTCTGTGGGGCCATACGCAATTTCATCGGCAGGGACGGGCAAGATTACACCCTTAATTGGAAAGGGGACAGGATACCTATCGGAGCGCGGGGGAATAAGAATGAGTATAGGGAATCCGGCCGTGTCAAAGGAATATATTTCACCACTTCCGGAGTTGATCCTGAGGATAAGGCATGGGGCAATTTCAGCCTGACCACCGACAATTCTGACGAGGTCACTTTCCGAACATTCACCACTGACAATAATTGGTCGAACTCGATGCTTAATTTCTGGGATGATTTAAGTGATGACGGCTTGATCTCCAATCCCGAGGGTAGCATACGGCATTCGGTTGGAAATGACCAGGATCCGATGGGAGCGCTTTCAGTTAAAGCCAAGCTGAGTCCAGGCGAGACCCGCTGTTTCAAGTTTTTCCTGACATGGAACTTCCCGAACCGTAAGGCTTGGTCAACTGAGATCGTAGGAAATTATTACAGCACCCTTTATCCGGATTCATGGGAATCGGCTCTGGATTTTATCCCGAGGATAGGAGATCTTGAGAAAAGCACCTTGCTGTTTGTCAATTCGTTCCTGTCCTCTTCGCTTCCGGACGTCGTCAAGGAAGCCGCCCTTTATAATCTTGCCGTTCTCCGGTCCCAGACTGTTTTCCGGGTTGAGGATGGCCACATGTTAGGGTGGGAAGGCGTGATGGACCATTATGGTTCTTGCGCCGGATCATGTACCCATGTCTGGAACTATGAGGTGGCCACGGCTTTCTTGTTCGGAGATCTGGCCAGGACGATGCGGGATGTGGAGTTCCGTTATGCGATGAATCCGGACGGGGCCATGGATTTCCGGGTCAACCTTCCATTGGGCTCGCGACCTGATCCGAACCAGATCGCCGCGGATGGCCAGATGGGATGTATCATGAAGCTTTACCGCGAGTGGCAGCTTTCCGGGGATATGGCCTTCCTGAAGGAATATTGGCCAGCATGCAAAAGTGCCTTGAGTTTCGCGTGGAAGGAAAAAGGCTGGGATGGCAACCAGGACGGGGTGATGGAAGGCTCGCAACACAACACGATGGATGTCAACTATTTCGGACCAAATCCCCAGATGGGTTTCTGGTACATGGGAGCCTTGAGAGCGGCTGAAGAGATGGCCAAGGCTATGAAAGACAAGGAATTCGCCAAGAAATGCCGCGATCTATTCGAGCAAGGCAGCGCATGGATGGACGCCAACCTTTTCAACGGGGAGTATTATGAGCATAAGATCACAGACCCCGAAACCTTCGAGTTCCTTCCGGAAGGTTCTGACAAAACTCCTCCGTTCCAGCTTGGGAAGGGTTGTCTGGTTGACCAGCTTGTGGGCCAGTACATGGCCCATATCTGCGGCCTAGGATATCTTGGGGACAAAGATCACATACAGAAGACCCTCGAGAGTGTCATGAGATATAATTTCATCCCGGATGTGAGCTGCGAGTTCAACAATATGCGCTCTTATGTGATGGGTCATGAGGCCGCCTTGATGATGGCGTCATGGCCGAAAGGAAGGCTTGAGGTCCCGTTCCCTTATTTTCCTGAAGCGATGACCGGTTTCGAATATTGCGCTGCCGTCGGGATGATTTATGAGGGTCAAGTCGAAAACGGTTTGAAGTGCATCAAAGCGATACGTGACCGTTTTGACGGAGCCAAACGTAATCCTTTCGACGAGCCGGAATGCGGAAAACATTACGCCCGGTCAATGGCCAGTTGGGCTTCAGTGTTGGCTCTCAGTGATTTCCATTATTCTGGAGTGGAGAAGACCATGAGTTTCACCTCCACCCCTGGAAGGTATTTCTGGAGCAACGGGAGCGCTTTCGGAATATGTGAGATATCTTCTTCGTTTGTGAGACTCGAGGTTCTGAAAGGAAGTCTTGACCTTCAGTCCCTGACTCTCTCCGGGAGGGAAAAACCCGTCGCGAAGAGGGTTACTCTCGGCGACGGGTCATTAGCTGAATTCAAAATCTGAATTCCATTATTCCCACTGGTAAACCTTTATCCAGTCAACACGGAGTTCTGAAGGGAATTCCTCTGGCTTGTCAGCCTTTCCGACCCAGTTGCCTTCGATTTGGTTGGAGAGGATGAAATAGAAAGGATAGTTCGGCCAAGGGAACTGCTTCTCCTTGCCTTCCAAGCGAGGATAGGTCATAGTCTTGAATCCGTTGGTGTAAGTGCAGATGCTGTCCGGGTACACTTCGGCGGCATAGATATTCCAATCGTTGTTGTTGATAGGACCCGTTCCGTGGTTTTTCGGATCAGTGCGGCTCACATCCAGGGAATAGCGAGAGTGGACGGTCTGATAAACGAAGTTGTCATGGTTAAGGTGTTCCATGATGTCGATTTCAGCGTAGTCTCCCTCCGCGGCGCCACCATCAGGCATAAGCCAAAGGGCTGGCCAGAATCCTTGGACGTCATTGAACTTGGCCCTGATCTCGAATCTCGCCATTTTGAATGATTTCTTTCCCACGCTTTTTATTCCTCCGGTGACGAAGGCGGTGGTGTCATCCGAGGTGCCGTCATTGATTTTCCCGAGAAGGACGAGCTGTCCGTCCTCGATGAACGCGAGGTCTTCCCGGAGCGACATCATATTATTCCAGTCTCCCTTGCCATTTGGCACCCTTTCCCAGACGGTCTCGTCGATGGCGGGTCCATTGAAATCCTCAGTCCAGACAAGTTTCCAGCCCGGCTCTTTCGTGCATGCGGCAACCGAGGCCGCAACAAGTAAAACCCAAAATAATCTTCTCATATTCAATTGATTATGAATAAAAAGGAGGCCGGATTTGAGCCGGCCTCCCTTTTAAAATCAAAGACTACTCAATAGCGCCCTCAGAGGCCTGGGTCGGCCAGTAAGGATTCTGGTAAGCGACCGAGTTCTCGACGGAACCGTCAGTGGATGTCAAGGTCAGATCCTGGAGTCCGTAAGGCTGCAGGTAGTAGGCCTTGTGCCAGGTGTATCCGTCAAATACCTCGTTGTTGTCGAAGATCACGCGGAGCGGGCGGACATACTTGCTGTCGGTCCTGGCGGAGATGTTGGCGTCGCTCTTTCCGCTCGCACACTCGATGAACGCTGACTCTGTGGTCACATTGCCTGCGGCATCCTTCTTCAGGTACTTCTCATTGTCCTTCAGGGGACCTCCCCATAGGTTGGCACCCTCAGGAATCCATTTCTCCGTCATCAGGTGGTCGAAGGAACGCCAACGGATGAGGTCGTTCCAGCGGAAGCCCTCGCCGATGAATTCGCAACGACGCTCGCGGCGGATGTTGAACAGGGTGGCGTCGACGAGAGTCTCACCACTGCGCTTGCCCCAGTCGTCCTCCTTGGAGAGGTCTGTGGCGGCGATGGTCTTGGTGTAGTCGGGATCGACACCGGCGCGGGTCCTGATGGCCTTCCAGTAGGTGTCGGCCTTGCCTCCCACATTGCCGTTCAGCTCGTAGTAAGCCTCGATGTAGTTGAGGTAAGCCTCGGCGGCGCGGTATAGGATCTGGTCGTTCGTGGCGATAAGTCCGGATTTGGCGAAAGCCTCGTCGTAGCAGTAGTGCTTGCGGATACGGAATCCGGTCACGTCGCGGTGCTCGGGCTGCTCAAGGAACTCGGGGGCGACGAACAGGCTTGCCTCGCCCGTGGAATAACACTCGAGGTCGCTGTTGTTGAACACGAAGAGCTGGAGCCTCTCGTCACGGCCCTCCTGCTGGAGATCGAGGGTCTCATCTCCCATGTAACCGGAACCTTCGGCGTAAATCGGAAGGCCGTTGGCCATAAGGAAGCCGTCTACATGGCTGCGGGTCGGGCCGCAGTTTCCTCCCTCACGGATGTATGAAGGCATAGCGGTGGTCACGCCTTGATCAACGCTATATTCCCTGTAAAGAATGACCTCGTCGATACCACTGGCGTCAGGCTGGTAGAACATCTCAAAATAAGGGTTCCAGCCATATACCTGCTGCTTGCCGGTATCAGGGTTGAACACATGGGAGTTCGAAGTGAGCTGGTGGGCGTCAGCGACCTGCTGGGCGGCGTCGAGGCACTGCCCGAGGAAGAATTTCACTTCACCGTCGATGTCGAACGACTTGCCGGAATTCTTGGAAGCGCCGGGCCAGTTGGAGTCACCGGGGACTCGACCGGATCCCTTGTGGTACTTCTCGAAAGTTCCCTCAAACAATGCGACGCGTGACTTAATAAGGAGGGCAAGGTCCTTGGTGATCCTGTTCTTGGCTCCGTTGCTCAGGAGACCTATAGCCTTGTCGAGGTCGGAGAGGATGAAGCGGGCGACCTCGTTACGGGGAGCGCGCTTGCTGGCCTCCACGAGGACATCATTGTCGTCCGGAAGAACGGTCTCGATGATCGGGAAGTCTCCGAAGGTGCGCAGGGCGTAGAAATAAGCCTGGGCCCTCATCACATACATCTCGCCGACATAATGGTTGACGTCGTTGCCGGAGAGAGCTCCCGATTCCAGCTTAGGGAGAACCTGCTCAAAGAAATAGTTGCAGATCCTTATCCTGGAGAACGCGGTGGAGGTGTTCTGGCCGGCAGGAACGAGGAAACGACCGTTGCTGGGAGAGAAATACTGCAGGGTGGTGCTGTTGTCGGAGCCGCCCCTGACGAGGTTGTCGGTGCTGGCGTCTTCCCAGATGGGTCCGACATTCCAGTTGTTGCGGTATGTGGTGAAGAATGTCTCGTAGTAATTTATGGTGTAGGCCGCCAGCTCATCGGCTGACTTGAAATACTTCTCGGGCGTGATGTTGGTGATAGGCTGCCTGTCGAGGAAGTCATTACAACCTGCTGAGAGAAGAAGGGTCGCGGCGGATACTATAAGTGTAAATATCTTTTTCATGTCTTTCGCGGATTAGAAGTTGATATTGACTCCGAAAGAGTAGGTCTTCATGAGAGGATAGACCTTTCCGTCTCCCCAGTCTCCACCGATGGTCTCGGGATCGAAGATCTTCGTCATCTTGGTGAGGGTGAGGAGGTTCTCAGCGGATGTGTAGACGCGGATCGAGGACATCCCTATCTTGTCCATCCATTTCTTCGGAAGTGTGTAACCGAGCTGGATGTTCTTCAGACGGATGTAGGCTGCGTTCTGGAGATACCTTGTGGAGGTCTGCTGGTTCTTGGAGTTACCGTTGAACGTGGGCCTCGGATAGTATGCGTTAGGGTTGGCTCCGAGCTCATCCCCTTCCGGACGCCAGAAGTCCCAGTGCTCGACGAAGGCGGCGGACTGCCACATACCTCCGCTGGTACCGAACATGTAGGGACCGGAGCACCAGTAGTCGCGCTTGCCGACACCCTGCAGGTAGGCCCTGAAGTCGATGCCCTTCCAGGCGGCGTCAAGGGTGATACCGAAGTTGTACCTGGGAGTGTTGTTACCGATGATGGAGAGGTCGCCGTGATCGTCGAGGGTGTTGGAACCCTGGTTGACCTTGCCGTCGCCCGTGATGTCCTTGTACATCACGTCACCGGCGCTCCATCCGGAACCCCATGAGGGACGGTTGGTCTGCAGCCAGGAGTCCATCTCGGCCTGTGTCTGGGCGAGATTGTCGGCCTGGTAACCCCAGATCTCACCGATCTTGCGGCCCACATAGTAGGTCGAGAGGGAATTGGTCTTGTTGGGGTAGCGGGTGATTTCCTGTATGGCGTCGGAGACGACGGCGCGGATCCCGTAGGAGAAGTCCTTGCCGATCTGGTCGCGCCAGGAAACCTCGAGTTCCCAACCGTTTGACTTCATATCAGCGTTGTTGACCTTAGGAACGCTGGCTCCAAGGGCTGCCGGAAGCTCGGGGGCGGGACCGACCATGTTGAGGGTGTTGCGCAGGAAGTAGTCGAACGTGAGGTTGAACCTTCCGTTCAGGGCGGTGACGTCGATACCGGCGTCCCATGTCTCGATGGTCTCCCATGTCATGATGGTGGAAAGGATTCCCGGCATGGAAGCCACATTCGGTTTGTTTCCATCGAGGAGCCACACACCACCGGCGGAAGTGACGGGCATGGTCTGGTAGAACGGGTACCAGCTGTTGGTGTTGGTGTTACCCAGACGTCCGTAGGAAGCGCGGAGCTTCAGAGTGCTGATGTCATCGGCGAGCGATCCGAAGAAGGGCTCCTTGGCGATGTTCCAACCTACGGAGACTGAAGGGAAGAATGCCCACCTCTTGTCGTTGATGAAACGGGAGGATCCATCGTAACGGCCGTTCAGCTCGAGCATGTACTTGTCGGCGTAGTTGTAGTTGAACCTTCCGAAGAAACCGGCCACCGCGTTGTGCTCGCGTCCACCTCTGACGATGGGGTTGGCCGTAGTCTGGCTCAGGTAAGGAACGGAGAAGTCAACGAGGGTGTCCCCGCGTCCGCTCATCTCGTCGTACTTGGTCAGCTCGGCGTTGAAACCGCCAAGGACATGGAAGTTGTGGAGCCCGCCGAGGGTCCAGCTGTAGTCAGAGTAGAGGTTCGTGGTGAAGTAGTCCTGGGTGTAGCGGTATTCATAGATACGGCTCATTCCGGCCGATATCGAACCGACACCGGCATCCCATTCGATATAGTAAGGCTGGTTGCTGGCGTCATAGGCCTGGATAGGGATGATCACCTGATGGTCGCGGCTGGTGTAGGTCCTCATGTTGCCCTCGAGATTGATATGCCAGTTCTTTATAGGCTCGAAAACAAGGCCCAGCTGGTTGGTGTAGTAGTTCTTCTGGGTGAGCTGCGTACCTCCTTCCTTCAGGGCGAGGGTCTCCATGCTCGGCATGAGATGGCCGTTGGGGTCATAGACCGGGATGTTCGGCCAGCGGCGCGCGATGTTGTGCATGAACAGACGGCCCTGGTAGGTCAGGTAGCTCGGGCGGTCATAGTCCTCCCGGACGAACTTGTTGGTGTAGTCCAGGCGGGCCCAGTCGGTGAGCTTGGCGCTGATCTTGGAGTCGACGGTGTAGCGGTTCATCTGGTCCTTACCCATCTGCAGGAGACCGTTCTGGTTCATGAACGAGCCGCTGACACGGTAGTTGATCCGGTCGTTTCCTCCGCTCACGCTCACGTTGTGGTTGTGTGAGGGAATATTGTCGCCGTAGAATACCTTGAACCAGTCGGTATTGGCGTTACTCACGGCGTAGGTACCCCAGCGTCCGTTGGACTGGGCTTCAGTCGTCGTCGTGATCTTGCCGGCGAGGAAATCGTCAACTCTTTGGACGACTTCCGGAGTGAACTGGGCGGAAGTACCGTCGTTTATCCTCGCTCGGTTCCAGTAGCGCACAAACTGGTCGGACCTCATCATCTCAGGAAGATGGAGGGCGCTGTTGAAAAGCAGGTTACCGGTATAGGACACGTGGGTCTTTCCGGCCTTTCCGCTCTTGGTGGTGATAAGGATGACACCGAAGGCGGCTCTCGCTCCGTAGATGGAGGAGGAGGCGGCGTCCTTCAGGACGGAGATGGTCTCGATGTCGTTCGGGTTGATGGTGTTCATGTCACCCTCGATTCCGTCGATGAGCACGAGAGGCGCGGCTGTCGAGCCGTCACCGATGGTACCTCTACCACGGACGTTGAAGGACATGTTCTGGTTAAGCTCACCACCGCCGGTCGTCACGCTGAAGTTGAGGCCGGGGATCTGGCCCTGGAGGGCCTGGGAGACGGTCTGGACAGGGCGGGACTCGAACACGTCGGAATCGACCATGCTCACCGCTCCTGTGACGTTGACCTTCTTCTGCACACCGTAACCTACAACCACAGACTCCTCAATGGAAAGTTTGTCCTCGTTGAGGGTGATGTTCAGAGGTGATCCGTTCCATACGATTTCAGTAGGGAGGTATCCGACAGAAGTTACCTCGAGGACATCCCCCGGTTTGGCCTGGGGAAGGGTGAAACGCCCGTTGACATCGGTCGAGGTTCCTTTCAGGGTTCCCTTGATAAGGACGGCGGCGCCTATGACGGGAAGCCCTTCCTCATCCACGACAACTCCCGAGCAGGTCTGGTTTTGTTGGACCTGGACGGAGGAATCGTTTCCGGCGGCTAAAGCCGTAGACAGCCATCCTCCTGATACGATTGCCGCTACCGCAAGCAAAAGACCAGTTTTAAAAGATGATTTGATCATAAGATTGGATAATAAAATATAGAAGTGGTTTTGTGGCTACTATAAATCGTTTTATATATAATAAGCGCAAAGTAAGGAAAAAAATCGAAACAAAAGAAAAAAATCAAAGTGAATTCTCCCTTTTGATTACGAGATTAATCCTTTTAATAATCGAATAATTGATCTGTTAGAGTTTGGCCAAAGCGCCAAGCAACTGGTCTCCGAGGCCTATTGTATACCCTTCTGTCTTGAAAAACACCCGGTTGAAAGTGTCGGCGATCATCACTCTGGGCATTGTGCCTTCCAGCATCTCCTTGGACGCTATTCCTAACTGGACATTTGAAGGAAGTCGGGAAGAATATTCCTTGAGCCAGTCAAAACCTTCCTCCGAAGTGAGGAGCATGATCGGGCGGCCCCATTTCTCAAGCCCTTCCTTGGCGGCTATGATGTCATTGACGGCATGGACAGACGGCTCGTGACGAGGTGTCAGGAACCCGATGACATAAACTCCGCGGCCAGTTGATGACAGAATTGAAACCGGATCGGAGCCGGCTGTCTTCCAATACCGTGTCTCAGAATCAAATTCTCCGATGACGCTCAATTTGTTGTCCGGGATATCTATGATAAGATCAACAGTTGTGGTCTGACCTTCCTCGATTGAGAACTTCTTGAGAGTCACGGGCACGCTTCCGTCGGAAAGGCGGTTGCCGCTCACGAGGACATATTCACCGGTGTCGAGGCTGGCTCCTTTCTTGAACACGTTGGCCCAGCTGACCCCGCCGCCCATGTCGACCTGGCCCTCATCAAATGTCAGAAGGCTGGTCCGGCCGTTATTGATCTTGCTAATGGTGAAGTTGCTGTAATATCCCGGGTTGGCGAGCGTAGCGGTAGGCACATAATTAAGAACCAGGTTTCCGGTCGGGGTTACAGTTTCCTTGGCTGACTCGAAATCCACATCAATCCATGTCCCCGGGACAGAAGAGTACTGGACCTTACCTGTCACGGGATCCTTCCTGGCGTCAATGCCAAGGGTCCTTGCCATGGAAACAAAGAATATTTCCCTGGATTTGATATCCGCGAGTCTGGATTTGAACACACCTATCGGAGACATGGTTATCCTCCAGGCCTTAGTGTCGTTGACGAGGTTTATGTTGTCCTTCGTCCATTTGATGAGGTTCGCCGGATTGGACAGGCTGGCCTGTTCTTCGGCGCTAAGAGCATTCTTGAAGAAACTCTTGTATGGTGTCAGGAACTCGTTGGCGACTCTGGGACAAAGAATGGAACCTTCTGATTGATAACTGTCTTCGAGGATTTCCCTTGTCACATCAATCATATCCTTGTCGGAGAGGGAGGCCAGGAGGTCAAGCGCCCTCTGGTCCGGATGGGCGGCGAGGAAACCCTCGATCACCTCATGGTTTCCCGCGGCTTTTGAAATGAATTTTCCGGCGGGAGTGCCGTCATCCTTGGCGAAGGTGGCCATGTAGGTCTTACGTATAAGATCCTCCTGGGCGGTGCGGATCTCATTGGCTTTTTTCTGCTCAGGAGTGACCTCGGGAATATTGGCGCTCTCCGGAGGAGGGACTATCATCATGCTGACCGACTCCGCGGGATGGTTCTTGGTGATCACGACGGTGACCAGGGAGTCTTTCCCGAACGAGACTTTTGAATATCCGTACATCCCATCCTTCGACGCCCATGCGAGCATGTCTCCCTTGCCTGCGGTCAAGAAAGTCTTGCCTTCTTTATCCGTGTATTTGGCGAGAGCGGGGTAGAACTCGGCGTAGTTGTAGATGCCGAAGTCGACAAGAGCGCTGTCGACAGGAGTTCCATCCTCATTCTTGACGACAAAATCCACCCTCGCTGTCTTGGCGTAGTTGTCTATCAGATTTATCTCCGTGAAGTTGGATCCTTCCATAACCTTCTCCTCAGGACCGTCATAGCGTCCGAAGACCCTGGTGTGCATCAACATGCCCCGGCTGGCGGGAGCGTTAAACCATCCCAAGTTGAGGACGGCCTCCGGCTCGCAGGCGCCCATGAAATACCATTCCCCATCGGCCCAGGCCTCGACCCATGCGTGGTTGTCATCAGAGTGGGCCCACCTTGGAGTGTAGACCTGACGGGCGGGAATACCTACCGAGCGGAGGGCCGCCACGGTGAAGGTTGACTCTTCTCCGCATCGTCCCAGGCTGCTTCTGGCGCTTGAGAGGGGAGATAATGTCCTGGCGTCGGAAGGTTTGTAAGTCAGTTTCTCATGGCACCAGTGGTTGACCTCGAGGATGGCGTCCTTCATGGCCATTCCTTGGATGCGGGGCTTTATCTCCTTGGCGAAAACCACCCTTGAGCTGTCCAGATCCTCGTTGTTGACCCTTATCGGCAGGACGAAATGCCTGAATTCCCGATCCGGCACATTCCAACCCATCTCGTCACGGGTCGCGAGGGACGACTGGACATTCTTCAAATAGTAGTCTGTCGTGTAATCAGTGAAATCAGCCAGAGGCATATACGCGTAGAGGAACTGGAGGGCCTCTTTCTCGGCGGTCGTGATGATCAGGTCATCGACTTTGTAGAAATCCCCGAGGTTGCCGGGGCCGTCAAGACGCTCTTGAAGATCCTTCTCCATCTGGTGACGGTAGCCGGGATCGTTTATCAGATGCCGAACTTCGCAAGATGATAAAATCACGAGAGAGAGGAGGATAGGAATATATTTTCTCATATTCAAATATATTGTCAATCTCACAAAGATAATAAATTTGTAACTTTGACGCCGCTTTTTCAAACATATGAAGATTTATAAGATATTCTTGTTCTTCATCGCGGTTTTCGCGCTGATGTTCGCCTGCTGGTATTTCTTCCCGGCGGAGGGGGTCGATGTAGGCGGAGTCAAATTGCGATTCCCGTCTTATGAGGCCGCATTGGAAGATTTGCGTAATGGGGATCAGGCTGTTGATGTGGACTCTGTCCTCCAGGCTGTGCGACAGAGTTACGAGATGGTCAGGGAACAAGAGGACACCCTCGATTTCTACAAGGAATATCTTACTTCCAATCCGAACCGGATTCACCTCCCCGGAGATGACTACACTTTTTTCGACTCTTTATTCGCCGGACTTGACACAGCTGCCGCATCCGGGCAACTGGCCAGGATCGTCCATTACGGAGACTCCCAGCTGGAGATGGACAGGATATCTTCCATGCTCCGCCAAATGCTTCAGGATCGTTTCGGCGGGTCAGGTCCCGGAATGGTGCCTATCTTGAAGCCGATGTCTTCGGTCTCAGTCAGCCAGAACACAACTGGAAGCCTTATCAGATATGCCTTGGTCTCCGACACCCTGTCAAGATGGTCTTCGACCCATCGCTATGGTCCTTTGACCCGTTACGCCGTCCTGACCGGCGATGCCAGGTTCAATTTCCGGAGAGCCGAGAACCGGTACGCGCAGGATAGGGTCAGGGGTATATCCAAGGTTTCCGTCTTGTTCGGACATAGCGCCCCCGGGCTGAAGATGAGTCTTAAATGTGACACTCTGGCACTGATGACAGAATCTGTGGATTCTTCCGTCAATGGGGTATCTGTGGTGTCTTGGGATCTCCCTGTCAGCGTCAAAGGCGGGACATTGAGCCTCAGCGGAACGGCGGAGATCTACGGTATCATGTTGGACGGAGGCTCCGGTGTGACAGTCGATAACGTGGCTATGCGCGGCTGTTCCGGAACAATCTTGTCCGGTATAGATTCGTCTTCTTTGCGGGAATCGTATGAGAAGACAGATACCCGACTCATTATACTCCAGTTCGGAGGTAACGCCATGCCTGGAATCGGTTCAAAGAAAGCGATTTCCATCTATATGGACAAACTGGAGAAGCAATTCGCTTTCTTCAAAAACGTGGCTCCTTGGGCCAAACTGCTGTTTGTCGGTCCGGCCGATATGAGCAAGAGTGTTAACGGCAGCCTGGTGACCTGGCCCTTGCTCCCCGAACTCAACGACTCGTTGAAAACGCATTGCCTTAAAAACGGCATAGCCTACTGGGACACTTTCAACATGATGGGAGGCGTCGGATCGATGAAGGAATGGGTTAACCATAGCCCCCAGCTCGCCGGACCGGACTATATTCATTTCACGACCAAGGGAGCGGCCGAGGTGGGAAGCGCCCTGGCCAAGTCTCTTTTGCTATACGACGACTTCCGCCGCCTTCGCCTCTCTCTTCCGGAAGATGCCGTCAAAGAATATCTTGACACCCTTTCCATTAAGAAAGACACTTTATGAGGAAGTTGGCGGCATATTCATTGGCGGTCTTGCTGCTGATTCCTTCCGGTCTTTTCGGCCAGAAGGTCAGGAAAGATATTCCCGAACTGGATTTCGCCCACTTCGACCGGAACAAGATAGTCTTCTTAGGGGACAGTTCCGCTTTTGAGAAGGCGTTCGCCAAGATGGACGCCGCCTTGCTAACGGGCACAGGCGATTTCAAGATAATGCATATCGGCGGCTCACATGTGCAGGGAGGCACTTTTACCCGTCAATTCCGTAATGATCTCCTTTCTCTTGGCGCCAAGGATGGCGGGAGGGGAATGGTTTTTCCGTTCACTGCCGCGAAGACCAATACTCCGAGCAGTTACCGTTCCAGATACGAAGGGGAGTGGGAGGTCACAAAGAACACCACCCGTGACCTTCCAAGGAGACTCGGGTTGACCGGCATGGCTGTATCCACAAGTGATTCGATAGCATCCGTGAGGATAGTCCTCAAAGCCAGGAATGCCGCCATAGACGAGCCTGAGTTCCTTTTCGACAGATTGAATATTTTGGGGTATTCATCTGATGGAGACCGGTTTCCGATGGTTGTCACTAATTATGGAGACTCTCTGCGCGGGAGTTGGCGGGAAGATGCCTCATGTTGGTCTTTCATGCTTCCTGAAGCCCAGGATTCTGTCAAGGTGGTGGTGGCCGGAACTGAGGGGACATTAACTTTGACAGGAATATATCTCGACAATCCCACGCATGGTATTTCCGTGACTGGAATAGGGGTTAATGGTGCCGCGGTTCCTTCTTATCTTCGTTGTGAGGATTTCGAGAGGGACCTCAGGATGGTGAATCCTGACATGGTGATATTCGCCATTGGTGTCAATGACGCGTCCGGTAAGAATTTCTCCCTGGATGAGTTCATCTCCCGTTATAAGGTTTTGATTTCTAAGGTCAGGGCGGTCAATCCCGATTGCGCCCTGCTTTTTGTAAGCAATAATGACACCTACAAACGGGTCCGAAGGAGGGTTTACTCGGTAAACCGTAACGGTCTGGAGGCCCAGGAGGCGTTTTTCAGGCTTTGCTGTGAGTGCGGAGGCGGATACTGGGACATGTTCGACATTATGGGTGGCTTGGAGTCCATGAAAAAATGGGAAGAGGCCGGGCTGGCCAAACGAGATAAGATACATTTCACGGACGAGGGATATGTGATCTTGGGGGATTTGCTTTATAATGCCCTGATGGTTAAATATATAGAACACTTGAGGAGAAAACCATGGATGGCTTGAGAGAGGTTTCGCTACAGTTTCTGAGGGACCTGTTCTCCTTTGATCAGGCCCACCCCCTGCTGTTCACCCAGTTCTACTTCTGGGCCTTCTTCGCCATTGTCCTGGCCTTTTTGAGTTTCTTCAAGAATAAAGTGTTGATGAGGAACGCTTTCCTGTTCTTCGTCAGTTTGTTCTTCTATTACAAGACCAGCGGGTTATTCCTGATGCTCCTGGGCTTCACGATAGTCTATAACTATTTCGCCGGACGTTTGCTGCCTCATTGCAAGAGAGCGTTCTGGAGAAACGCTGTGGTTGTCACAAGCGTCGTGGTGGACCTTTCTCTGCTATGCTATTACAAGTACGCTTACTTCATCACGGATGTGGTCAACAACTTGTTCGGGACCTCTTTCGTGGTCAAGGATTGGATAGCCACTTTCGGCAATTCAGTGGTCGGCTCCCAGGCTTTCAGCGTAGACTCCATCTTCCTCCCCGTCGGCATCTCTTTCTTTATTTTCCAGGCTATCAGTTACGTGGTGGACGTCTCGCGTGGTGTCTCCGCTGCTGTGGTGTCAGAGCAGCCTAAACCTTCAAAGCATAAATACGGCATCGAGCCGGTGCGGAACTTCCTGGATTTCGGATTCTACCTCAGTTTTTTCCCACAACTTGTCGCCGGCCCCATAGTCAGGGCAAAAGAGTTTATACCGCAACTCAGGAAACCCTTCTTTCTTGGCCGCACCCAATTCGGCTTCGCTGTTTTCTGGATCCTGAACGGTCTCGCCAAGAAGCTGGTTCTCAGCGACTACCTTGCTGTCAACTTCTGTGACAGGGTATTCGAGAACCCGTTGCTGTACACCGGTTTCGAGAACCTGACAGCCTTGTTCGGATATTCTCTCCAGGTTTACGCCGACTTCTCCGGCTACACCGATATCGCTACGGGCGTGGCCATGCTGATGGGTTTCTACCTTCCCAAGAACTTCAATTCCCCATATAAGGCGAAGAACGCCGGAGAGTTCTGGAAAAGATGGCATATATCACTCTCCAAATGGCTCCAGGATTATCTGTATATTCCTCTTGGAGGCAACCGTAACGGCACGTTCGGCTCTTATGCCATCATTCTCGGTATAGCCTTCCTGGCTTCCGCCCTTGCAGGCAGCTGGTGGGTCTTTGGCAGCGTGCTGGTCTTGACGGTGGTGATCGCTTTACTGATCACATTCAAGAAGAACTGGCGCAAAGAGCTGATCTCCGACATCAACAGGATGGACACCATGCTCCTCGGAGGACTTTGGCACGGGGCGAGTTGGAATTTTATGATCTGGGGTGGCCTCAATGGTCTCGGGATGCTGATTTACCGCTTCTGGGCTAGTTGCAACGCTTATTTCAAGGTCGTGGTAATCGGTCTGATAGTCGCCGTTTTCGGAGTTTTGAGACACTTTTTCGGAGCCCCGGTGTTCAACCTTTTCTTCTGGTGGACAATAATCATCCTCGCCGGAGCGATTGTCGGGATGCTGTTTCACAAGTGCCGTAAGGGCAAGTTCATCAATTGGATAAGCGGGTCCTGGGCGGTGCTGATGACATTCATATTCATCACCTTCACCAGGCTTTTCTTCCGTAGCGGATCCAACCTTGATCCTGCGGAAGCGAATGAGAAGGCTTGGAACACGGCCAAGAATATGGTTAACCAGATCGGCGGATCATGGGATTGGTCTCTGGTGCCACAGATGGCCTGGCAGCACAGGAGCATCATCATCGTTTTCATTGTCGGTATGATTATTCATTGGCTGCCTGACAATTTCAAGAGACGTTATCGCATCTGGTTCGCAAAAATGCCTCTGGCCCTGATGGTTCTGGCGTGTGCCGTCGCTGTCTTTATAATATGCCAGTTCATCACGGCCGATCTCCAAAGCTTCATTTACTTCCAATTCTAAAGTATTTCGTATATTGCGGAATATAATGAGAGACATGGACTTGAAAAAATTTTTGACCGTTCTTGTCGCGGTCTCGTGCTGTCTTCTGGCGGCCGGGCAGAATAACACCGGACTTAAAGAGGGTGATAAATACATTGATTTCGAGGTGGTCCAGCCGGACGGGAATCCGGTCAAGCTATCTGATTATGTCGGGAAAGGCAAATATATCCTTGTCGATTTCTGGGCATCCTGGTGCGGACCTTGCCGGGAGGAGATTCCTCATCTGAAAGATATATGGTACGAGTTTAAAGGAGATAAATTCGACATCGTCGGAGCCCCTGTCTACGATAAGGTCAAGAACACGTTGGAAGCCGTGGATGAGTTCAAGATTCCTTGGAAACAGATTCTCGAGGTTCCCGAATCAGTCCCGGAGGCTTATGGTTTCGACTATATTCCCTATATCATCTTGATTGGACCGGACGGGACAATCTTGGAAAGGGATCTTCGTGGGGAAGCGGTACGTGAGGCTGTAAAGAAATATCTAATAACCAAATAATTATGAAAAGAAGAACATTCATCAAGGATTCGGCCATGCTGGTCGCCGCGGCGAGTGCCGGGAGCGTGCTGAAGGGCGCTGAGAGATTGACTCCTTCGGTCCCTGAGCCTGTCGAAGGGCCTGTGGTTCAACAAGCTCACCAACCGGCCGATGGCAAGCTTATCACCTCCGCTCCGATGCTTCAGAACTATGCGGAGGATTCCATAGGCGTCTCTTTCGCTGTCGGTGCCCTGGCCAACGGATACGTGCTAATCGGAGAGAATCCGGATCTCAGCGATGCCAGAAAGATAAAATGCGGTGGCTACCGTGTTACGGAGCTTAGTGACAAGGTCAGCCAGATCAGGGTGTCAGGCCTTAAACCGGCTACCAAATATTACTACAAGATCGGCGCTGACCGTATCCACTATGGCGGCGGGTACGATATGAAAATACTTGGCACTGAGGAAGATCCGAGAATATATAATTTCACCACCGCAGGAAAAGGCGCGAAGGCTCACTTCTGCGTGATCAATGACACCCACGTCCGCTGGAACGCTATTGAGCCGACGATAGAGAAAGTCAATTCACTAGCCCCTTCCTGCGTGATATGGAACGGGGACGCCTCCAACACTCAGGAAACCATTGAAAGCCAGATCAATATATTCCTTGATCCGGATATATCACGGAAAGACTATGCTTCCTTCACTCCTTTCCTTTTCAGCCCCGGCAACCACGACTCCCGAGGTATGGCCAACCGCCACTTGGAGAAGGTCTGGATGTTCCGCCAACCGGAAGAGAGGTCTTCGAGAGACTGGGATCTCGGCCGCAATTTCGCGGTCAGGATGGGCGATATCGCTTTGATAGGCCTCGACACCGCGGAAGACAAGATGGATACCAACCCTATTTTCGCGGGACTGTTCAACAGTGACGCCTATCGCCGCGCCCAGGTGGCTTGGCTCAAAGATACCTTGAAACGCAAGGAAATAGCAAAGGCTCCATTCCTGGTGGCATTCTGCCATATTCCTCTGTTCGATTCCAGGCCCACTTCCAATCCCGGTGATGTGGCTCCGGACGACAAGGATCCGAAGTACACGCACGACTTCGCTATCTGGCAGCGCACTTGCGCCCAACTTTGGACCCCGCTTTTGGAAAAGGCTCATTGCCAATTGATTATCACCGCCCATGAGCATGTGTATCGCCGTGATGATCCGGAACCGGGTAGAAGCTGGACCCAGCTGGTCGGCGGTGGCCCAGATATGAATCCAGAGAGGGAGGGTCGTTTCCCGACGGTTATCGAAGGTAAGGTGGAAAATGGCAAGTTGAATGTCATCGTCCACAACATCCTGACCGGGCAGGTTCAGGATAGCGTGACTTTCTCACCCAGAAAACGTTAGTCAATGAATAGATTAATTAAAGTTATACTCCTGGCGGCAGTGTTGTCGCCAGGAGTATCGCTTGTCGCCCAAGGCGGGGAGCGTCTGGTCGATTATGTTGAGCCGAGGATAGGTACCGCCCATTGCCGTTATTTCCATTTCGCTCCTGGATCGCTCCCATTCGGCATGGCCAAGCCCGGCCCTTCGACAAATGGCCATCTTGGGAACAGATCAGGATGGGAAGCCACAGGTTATGACTATCGGGACAACTCCATCGAGGGCTTCCCTTGCGCTCATGAGTTCCAGGTTGGTGGAATCACGTTGATGGCGACCCGCGGAGGTGAAACCCCCGTAACGATTCCGGGAAGACCTGACGGGACCGGTCCGCAGGGATACCGTTCATCGTTTAGCCATGAAGATGAGATAGCCATGCCGGGTTATTATTCGGTTCTTCTGAAAGATTATGGCATCAAAGCGGAACTTACCGCCACAGAAAGGGTGGCTTATCAGAGGTTCACATTCCCGTCGGACAACCACAGCCGGATAATCTTCAACATCGGCAGCAGGATGGGAGAGAGCGGTGCGGTCAAAGACGCCCAGGTTGAGCTTCTTCCCGACGGAACCGTCGAGGGTTGGGTCATAACTCTTCCTGAATATGTGAAGAAATACCAGCCCGGGGCTGAGGTGCCAATCTATTTCTCGGCCTCTTTGGACAAGGCTCCTTCCAAAACGTGGGCTTTCAATGGAGTTGACCTCAAAGAAGGAGAAAAGGCTCAGGGAATAGGCGCCGGGTTATGCCTTGAGTTCGGGACCTCCGAGAATGAAACTGTCACGGTGAAGGTCGGAATATCCTTTACTTCAGTAAGTAACGCCCGTTTGAACCGGGAGGTTGAGTCGGGGAACCTGTCATTTGACAAAGCAAAGAAAAAGGCTCTCAAGACTTGGGAGGATTATCTGGGAAGAATCCGGGTCACCACGGATGTGAGGAAAGACAAGGTCAAGTTCTACACTGGGCTTTACCATGCATTGCTTGGCCGGGGAGTCTGCAGCGACATCAATGGAGCATATCCCAAACACGACGGATCGATCGGCCAGATTCCCTTGAGGAATGGCGAACCTGAGTTCAGGCTTTACAACACTGATGGCATCTGGGGAGGACAGTGGAATCTGGTGCAACTTTGGGCGATGGCCTATCCGGAGCATTTGTCTGAATATATCACTTCCCATCTGCAGGTGTTCAAGGATAGCGGCTGGCTGGGTGACGGATTGGCCAATTCCCGTTATGTCTCAGGAGTGGGCACCAACCTGTTGTCACTCGTCGTGGCGGCTGCCTATGAGTGCGGGATCCGGGATTTCGATATTGATTTGGCTTATGAGGCCTGTCGTAAAAACGAGCTGGAGGGGAAAGACCGTCCTCTTGGGGCCGGCAAATCTGACACAGACCAGTTTGTGCGCTACGGATATGTGCCTCACCTCGAGGCTGGAGATGGTCCGGATGAGACATTCATGTTCAGCGCCTCCCACACACTTGAGTACTCGTATTCGGCGTACGCTGTCGCCCAACTGGCCCGTCAATTGGGGCATCAAGCTGATTATGAGCAATTAACGAGATTGTCGAAAGGCTGGGAATACATTTACGATGATGACCTTGACCTTGTGCGTCCTAAACTCGCCGACGGTCGTTTCATAGATAATTTCGATCCGATGCAGGTTTGGAGGGGCTTCCAGGAAGGAAACGCCTGGCAGTACACTTTCTATGTCCCTCATGATGTGGACGCCCTTGTCGGCAAGGTGGGACAGGAGGTTTTCAACGAGCGTTTGGACAGCATTTTCACCCTATCCCAGTCTAAGATATTCAGTGGCGGGACTGTTGTCGAGGCGTTCGCCGGACTGCGGACGCTCTACAACCACGGCAACCAGCCGTGTCTCCATATCTCCTGGCTTTTCAATGATGCCGGAAGGCCGTCCCTTACGCAGAAATGGGTCCGGGCGATTCTTGACGAGTTCTACGGGACTGATGGTATCCACGGTTACGGTTACGGCCAGGATGAGGACCAGGGCCAGCTCGGGGCATGGTACGTGATTTCTTCCCTTGGCCTTTTCGATGTCGGAGGTCTCACGGCCGAGGATCCTTCTTTCGGGATCGGCTCGCCCCTGTTCGACAAAGTCACATTCCGGCTTAACCGGAACTACTTCAAAGGAAGGAAGTTCAGGATGGAAATGAAGGAGAACTCAAAGAGGAATATTTACGTCAAGGAATATTCCCTCAATGGAAAAGCCCTTCACGGTACCAGGCTTAAGTTCCGGGATTTCGCGAAGGGCGGACGTCTCAAAATGACGATGTCCGACACTCCCTCGGACATCTATTGACAGATTACTCGTCAGAGATCTTGCAGTCTCCGGCATCCAAGGCCTTGAGAGCTCTCATGAGCTCTTCCGCCTCTCCCTTGTCATGGAAAGGACCGGCTTTGAACACCACGGAGCCGTTCTCCACACTCTTCGCGACATCAGTGCCGGCTTTGCGGAAAGCCTCCATCGCACCATCCGGAAGTGACTGTCCGTTAACTGGATAGAACACTACGGTGTACAGTCTCTCATTTTCGAGTTTCCGGGCGTTATTGACACTGATCTGCTCCCCGTCCTTGTACGCCCTGATCTCGGCTGTGCGGAATCCTTGCTTCTTGACCTTGTTGAGGTTGGCGAGGGCGTCGGCATACGTCCTGAACAAACCGACAGAGCAGATGTATTTTCCTCCCGACTGCCTCTCAAAGACCGGGCTGAGACCCTTGATGTCAGCGATCGTGGCCTTGCGGGACTGGGTAAACATCTGGATCTGGTAGATTATGCCATTTGGAAGCTTGTTGTTCTCCGCGAACCTGCCTTCAGGAAGGATCATGAACGAATAATCGAACTTTTTCTCGGGTTCCCTGATCGCCAAAGAGGGAGCGGGTCCGTAACTGTGACGGGTAAACCTGACACTCGAGGGCCTTCTCGCTACCTCGTTGTCAGCTCGTTCTTGCAATTTCTTGACATCCAACACGATGCCATTAGCCAAAAACTCCATCTCCAATGCCTGAAGACCTTTGACGGCTTTTTGGAGGGAATCATTTATCGAAGGCAACTGTAACTCTTTAGCCAGGATTTCCTCGGCAAGAGCGGCCTTCCTGTCATCACTGGCGGAAGAATATTCACTCCTGAGCGCTTCCAAGCCCTTGTTGAAATTTGATACAGAGTCCCGCAGAGAGCGGACCTCTTTCATCTTCTCCATATACCGTTTGGCCTCTTCACCGGTGTCATCCTCGTTTGACTTCTCGATCCTACCCGGGTCACGGGCGGGGAACAAAGCGGACAAGGCTCTCAAATCCTTCACGTCCAGGATGGCCTCCCGCACAGGCATGCCATCATATTCAATCACATAGACACAGACACTGTCCTTGGAGCAGGAGCGGTTCGAGGCGAAAATCGAGTACCGTCCGTCTTCCGTGTTCATGAACAGGAAGTCGTCGTAAGGAGAGGAATACGGGAATCCCATATTGACGGGAACGTCCCAGTCTCCTGTCTCGGGATTCCATTTCGACACATACAGGTCATATCCTCCCACGCCATAAAGCCCCTTTGACGCGAAATACATCGACTCCCCGTCGGGAGAGAGCATCGGATAAATCTCGTCGGAGGAGCTGGTCAACTGTTCGTTGATAAGTGTCGGAGCGGTCCACATCGAGTCGGCCAGGGATGTCCTGTAGATATTGCGGATACCTTCGTCATCAGCGGCGGAATAGTAGATGTCCTTCGCTCCTTCTGGATAGAAAACGGCCTGCGCCAGGCCATCTCCGCCATTGGGATCCAACTGGTTGGGGGATTCGCGCCAACTGTTGTCTTCCAGGGGATAAAAGAGGAGGAAATCTTTAAGCGGGAAAGTCCTTCTGGTAACCACTACGGGCCTGCTGCAGAACTCCATCATCTTCTGCCCGTTCTTGCTCATGATGCTGAGATCCTCGATCTTGTCGACAGCGGTGGAGTCAAGTTCCGTGACCTGCCTGCACAACTCGTCAGCGAGAATAAAATCATAAGCCAACCGGGCCGAGTCGGCCTTGGCGATAAGCCTGTCAACTGTTGTTTGGGATCCCGCTATCTGGCATATCGCGAGCAGGACCAAGGTTATCAGCGAAGTGTTTAAATATCTCTTTCTCATTCCGGAAAATCGGAGTCAACGTGACTGCAAAAATAAGAAATACTTGGCAGATAATTTCTTTATAAGAAAAAAATGCTAAATTTGTACCCTTATTTTTATGCCCGAACGCAAAAACAATAAAAATATAAACTAAAACATTATGCAAAGTAAAGGTTGGATAAGGCTGGTCGCCATCTTGCTCGCCATCGCTTCGATTTGGCAGCTCTCTTTCACAGCGGTGACCGCCATCCAGGAAAGGAAGGCTGAGAAGTTCGCTGAGAAAGCGGCTGTGGCGGCCATGAATTCCGCTTCGTTCGCCAAGGTTTCCCCTGAGGACCAGGCGTATTATCTTGATTCCATCAGAAAGGATCAGAACAGGGTCTACATTGATTCCATCTCCTCGAAGAAGGTCTATCTTTGGAACACTTACAAAGACACCAAGGCCAAGGAGATCAACCTCGGTCTGGACCTCAAGGGAGGTATGAACGTCATGCTCCAGGTCCAGCTTCAGGATCTTGTCAAGGCTCTGTCGGGTGATAACCCTTCACCTGCTTTCCAGCAGGCTCTCGCCCTTGCCAAGGAGAGAAGCGTCAACTCCAGGGACGACTACATCACTCTCTTCGGCAACGCTTGGAAAGAGGTCTCCGGAGGACAGAGGCTTTCTCAGATCTTCGGTACTTACGAGATGAAGGACAAGATCAAGCCCGAGTCAACTGACGCCGATGTTCTCTCGGTGATCCGCGAAGAGGCCGAGAGCGCCGTCTCGAACTCCTTCAACGTGCTCAGGAACCGTATTGACCGCTTCGGTGTGACCCAGCCTTCTATCCAGAAGATTGGAAACAGCGGACGTATTCTCGTCGAGCTCCCTGGTGTCAAGGAGCCCGAGCGTGTGAGGAAACTCCTCCAGGGTACCGCTTCCCTCGAGTTCTGGGAGACCTTCACCAACCAGGAGATCTCCGGCTATCTCGCCGAGGCTAACGCCAAGTTGGCTGAGATTCTCGCTGAGGAAACTCCCGCCACTCCCACCGAGGAGAATAAAGAGGCTGAGGGAGAGGATATCCTTGAGTCAGAGCTCGCCCAGAACCAGAGCGCCGACGCTGACCTTGAGGCCTACAAGAAGCAGAACCCTCTGTTCGCCGTCTTGTCGCCTTCACAGTATACCGGCAACGCTTGCATAGGTTTCGCTTCCGCCGTTGACACCGCGAAGGTCAACAAGTACCTCGCTATGCCTCAGATCGCTGAGATATTCCCGGCTGAGTTCATCCCGATGTGGTCTGTGAAACCTTCCGAGATGTTCGACTCCGACAATATCTTCGAACTCATCGCCATCAAGTCGACTTCCCGTAACGGTAAGGCCAAGCTTGACGGTGGTGTGGTCACCGATGCCCGCGTGGTCTATGACCATGGCACCAACGGTGAGCCGTCCGTCTCCATGAGCATGAATGCCGAGGGCGCCAATATCTGGGCTCGCATGACAGGTGACAACGTTGGAAGGCAGATTGCCATCGTCCTCGATGGAATGGTGTATTCCTATCCTAACGTCAACAGCGCTATCACCGGTGGAAACTCCTCTATCACAGGACATTTCACTCCCGATGAGGCGACTGACCTCGTGAACGTCCTCAAGTCCGGTAAACTTCCCGCCCCTGCCACCATCATTCAGGAGCAGGTTGTCGGACCTTCCCTCGGAGCCAAGTCGATCAAGGCTGGTATGATCTCCTTCCTGATCGCCTTCCTCCTCGTCCTTATCTACATGATATTCTTCTATCAGGGTGCCGGTATCGCCGCTGACATCGCTCTGCTCTGCAACGTCCTGTTGCTCTTCGGAGTCCTCGTGTCCTTTGGCGCTGTCTTGACCCTGCCTGGTATTGCGGGTCTCGTGTTGACGATGGGTATGGCTGTCGATGCCAACGTTATTATATATGAACGTATCAAAGAGGAGCTTGCCGCCGGCAAGGGTCTGAGCAAGGCTGTGGCCGACGGTTACAAGAACGCTTATTCCGCCATCATCGACGGTCAGGTGACCACCCTCCTTACCGGTATCGTTCTCTTCGTGTTCGGTTCCGGTCCTGTCCAGGGCTTCGCCACCACGTTGATCATCGGTATCATCACCTCTGTTCTCACCTCCATCTTCATCACCCGTCTGATCTTTGACGACCGTATCAAGAAGGGGAAGAACATCACGTTCGAGAACAGCTTCACCAAGAACTTCCTGAAGAATACCCATTTCGACTTCATCAGCGCCCGCAAGGTGTCCTACATCGTTTCCGGTGCCCTGATCCTCATCTCGCTAATCTCTATCTTCACCAAGGGCTTCACCTACGGTGTTGATTTCACCGGTGGTCGTACCTATGTCGTCCGTTTCGACAAGCCCGTGACCGCTGAGGAGATCCGCCAGGCCGCTATCGCCGAGTTCGACGGCGCCGTCGAGGTCAAGCAGTTCGGTGGTGAGAGCCAGATGAAGATCACGACCCAGTACAAGAACAATGAGGAGTCTTCCGAGGTTGACGCCGAGGTCGAGGGCAAACTCTTCAACGCCCTGGCTCCGTTCTTCGCTGAGAAGATGACCCTTGATGACTTCAAGTCGACTCTTGGGAACGCCAACGGTATCATTTCTTCCGACAAGGTCGGTCCTACTATCGCCAACGACATCAAGAGGGACGCTGTCATAGCCGTCATCCTCGCCCTGATCGTCATATTCGCCTACATAGCCTTCAGGTTCAGGGGCTGGACATGGGGCCTTGGTGGTGTCGTCTCGCTGGCCCACACCGCTATCATCGTCATCGGTTTCTTCTCCTTGTTCTCCGGCATCCTGCCGTTCAACCTCGACGTTGACCAGACATTTATAGCGGCTATCCTGACGATCATCGGTTACGCTATCAACGATAACGTGGTTATCTTCGACCGTATCCGTGAGTACAGGACCCTGCATCCGAACACCGATATCAAGACCAACACGAACCAGGCTCTCAACGCGACCCTGACCCGTACGGTCAACACTTCGGTGTCCACCCTCGTCACCATGCTCGCCATCGCGATCTGGGGAGGAGAGTCCATCAGGGGTCTCGCTGTCGCCCTCATCCTCGGTATCCTGATCGGAACTTACGCTTCCATCTTCATCGGTACCCCTGTGATGTACGACGCCACTATCGCCCGTCAGAAGAAGCTTGCGGCCGCCGAGCCCGCGAAGGGATCGAAAAAGCCAGCGAAGAAATAATCCTTAAAACAGGAGTAGAGAGACGCCAACCTTCGGGTTGGCGTTTTTTTTACTATATTTGTGGGATTTAAAGCGATTTTATAACCATTAATTAATATAACATGAGCGAGAAATTCAGAATTGAATCAGACCTGTTGGGAGAACTTCAAGTCCCAGCCGACGCCTACTACGGAGTACAGACCCAGAGGGCGTTGAACAACTACAAGATTTCAACTACCAGGATGTGCCATTATCCCGACTATGTGATCGCCATGGCTTGCATTAAATATGGAGCCGCGAAGACCAATAAGGAGTTGGGGGCCCTGGATCCGACGATAGCCGATGCTATAATGGCAGCCTGCAAGGAGATTATTGACGGCAAATTCCACGACCAGTTCCCTGTGGACATGATGCAGGGTGGAGCCGGAACCTCGGTCAACATGAACGCCAATGAGGTGATCGCCAACAGGGCTCTTGAGATCATGGGACATAATAAGGGTGAATATATTTACTGTTCTCCTAACGACCATGTCAACTGTGCCCAGTCCACAAACGACGCTTATCCGTCCGCCTTCCGCTACGCTTTCATAAGAATGAACCGTAAACTTGAGGCGAGCCTCAAGGACTTGATAGCCGCATTCCGGGCTAAGGGTGAGGAGTTCAAGGATGTTATCAAGATGGGGCGAACCCAGTTGCAGGACGCTGTCCCCATGACCTCCGGTCAGGAATTCAACGCCTATGCCACGAATCTTGAGGAAGAGGTCGCGAACCTTGAGAGGAATGTTAATCTCCTTTATGAGATCAATATGGGTGGCACGGCCATCGGTACCGGCCTTAACGCCAAGCCTGGTTTCGCGACTCTTTGCGCCGCCAACCTGACCGAGCTTACCGGCGAGAAGTTCATCGCCGCTCCTGATTTGGTTGAGGCCACGCCTGACACCGGCGCTTACGTGAGCTATTCGGGTGCTTTGAAGAGACTTGCGGTTAAGCTTTCCAAGATATGCAATGACCTCCGACTGATGGCTTCCGGCCCTCGCTGCGGACTTAATGAGATCAACCTGCCGCCCAAGGCTCCCGGTTCCTCTATTATGCCCGGAAAAGTCAATCCCGTAATCCCGGAGGTCACCAACCAGGTTTGCTTCAAGGTGATCGGGAATGATGTCACTGTCTCTTTTGCCGCCGAGGCCGGACAGCTCCAGCTTAATGTTATGGAACCTGTTATCGCCCAGTCTGTTATGGAGAGTGTCACTTGGTTGACCAATGCGATGAATACCCTCCGCGAGGAGTGTGTTGAAGGCATAACGGTCAATAAGGAGCGCTGCTACGACATGGTCAAGAACAGCATAGGCATCGTGACAGCCCTCAACCCGATTATCGGCTATAAGGCCAGCACCAAGATCGCCAAAGAGGCCCTTGAGACCAACCGTTCAGTCTACGACATAGTCCTCGAGCAGGGAGTGATGACCAAGGAAGACCTTGACAAAGCTCTCGATCCTCAGAACATGGTAGGATAGTTTGACGTTATCGGATTTCTATCTCTGATATAGACATGGTTCCGGCGGGAAGTGTCCCGTCGGAACTTATTTGTATATATCTGGCGTTGACCGTCGGGAAGGAAAGTGTCTGCCAGACAGAGCCTTCCGGCAATCCTGCCGGGACTAGGGATACGTCTTTAAATCGCTTACCGTCAAGTGATACCCTGACTCGGCAGCGTTCCGGGGCGAGGGTATTCCCGCCTTCCGTGACCCAGGCGATGTCGCATTCGCTCACGCTCCGCTCAGTCCCCAGATCCACACAAATCCAAGGAGAGGTGTCCCCGTTTGCGGGGAGCCAGCGGGTGCGAGGCGAACCATCCGTGACACATATTCCCGGACGGCCTCCGTGATAGAGGTCGGGGACCCTGCTGGATTCAGTGACATCGCGGCCCAAGGCGAAGCCCTGTGGCCTCTGGAGAACTTTCCATTTACGGATTGAGACCGGTCCCTCAGGCAGGGAGGCGGTGAATATGAGGTCTCCGGAAGCGTTTTCGGGTATATTGACCTTGATGCCGCGGGACGCCTTGGAGTGAGGCTTGGCCTCTAGGGAGAATATTTCTTTAAGTAGGATGCTCCCGCCGGCGTCCTTCAGTTCGACCGTGATCTCCCTGGATACCGCCTTGCCGTCCCTGCTCTCGTTGAGCAGGACAATCTTTGGCTCCAACTCCATCCCGGCCAGGACATCTTCCCTATATTCATCGACAACCACGGTCACTGGGGCGAAGGCGCTTTTGAAACGCTCCACAACCTCGGGCCTGATGGTTGGTGTGGTGATGTCTGGGCAGAGAATATCCCCGGTCCAGGCCTTCCCGGCATCGTCGAATGAATATGTCAGGGAGGTGAAATGGTGTATGCCGGCAATCTTTGCCCTGGCGCGCCAGAATTCGGTCAACAGACCAACACTCCAGGCGTAGTAGTCCCGCCTGTCCTCCCTGGTGGCGTCAGGGAGAAGGTTGTGCTCGTAATTCCCCTTGCCCAAGATGGTGGCGTCACCGTTGCGGTTGATCCAATCCCAGCCATATTCATTGATGATCTTGGTGAGACCATCGTCCTGTCCTCCCGGATATATGCTCATAGTTCCGTCTGTCACTGTCCCGTCGTAAAAGTTGAGGTAGCCGGGGGAGAAGTCGCTCTTGATGTAATAATAAGGATGATACTCTCGGACGTCCCTGTTGTCGGGGTTGGGGGTAGTCCATCCGATCTCGAAGGGACGGCCTTGGAAATCGTTTGGTTTGAGCGCCGCGGCGATGTCCCTGAACCAAGGCTGCAGACTTTCGTTCTGGAGGTCGATAATGACTATCGAGGGATGGGTGCCGCGGTCCCGCAGCCAGTCCATATATTCTGGGAGAAGCGTCTCGCCACTGACGGGGGCGGTGTGGGTGTGACGGCGGTCCCCGCAAGTCCAGAAAGGATATTCATCCTGTATCATCAGGCCCATCTCATCGCAGAGGTCGTACCAGAGTTCCGGGGCGGCGGAGATGCAGTTACGGAAAGAGTCCCACCCGATTTCTTTGAAAGAGGCGAACAGTTGTCGCATCCAGGTCTCATCCCAAGGTTTGTTTCCGCATTGGGGGTCATCGAAGAAGCGGAAAAGGTCGGTATTGGTACCCAACAGGAAGCGTTCTTGGCCGTTCAGGAGGAAGCATTCGCGTTCCGGATCAACTTTGAAGGTCCGCATCCCGAAACGAGTTGAGAATGAGTCTCCCGCCGTTCGGGCCGTTATTGTGTAAAGGCGGGGGTGTTCCGGGGTCCAACTATCCACCTCCGGGTCGAAACCTTTGATGGGAATCTCGACATTTACTTGCCTGGTCTCCCCAGGTTGAAGGGGAGCCTCCTTCGCTTTGACTTTGTTCCGTCCCACGGCGAAGCGGACCGCACCGTCAGCGTGGGTGTCTCCGCCGTTGAATATGGTGGCCCGGACGTTCACCGCTCCACGGTCCAAATCCGCCCTCGTCTCTATCCGGGTCACGGCGGGCCAACCAGACTCGAGGATGGTCACAGAGTCGTATATCCCCGGATAGTAATGCATTCTTTCATAGTCGCTTCCATTGTGAGCGACAGGGGAGCCGTCGGTCAGGACATCCTCCACGGACTTGACTCTGACGACTATCTCGTTATCCTGCCCGGCTTTGAGGTAGGGGCGTATTTCTGTCTCACTAGCGCTGAAATTGTAGGGGTAGAAGTCAGCCTTTTCACCATTGATGAATATTGTCCGTCCATATTCAGCCTTCGCTATCCGCAGGATGACTCTGGAGGGCAGATTCCTGGGAGCCTTGTAGGTGGTCCTGTACCATAGAGCCCCGTGGGTTGAATAATCCACCTCAGGTGTCAACAGGGGGAAATGTCCCGGCACTGGGATCTGATAGTCAAAAGTGGTAGGGATCTCATCCGAATCCGCCTCGGACGCTATCGCCGCTTCCCAGATCCCGTTAAGCGAAAGCGTCCGCCTCACGTCGTTTCCGGCACAACCGGCGAACGCGACCAGGACGATCATTATCATCAAATACCAGAGACTCTTACTCATTTGAAGTCGAACAGACGCGTTTTCCTGTCTCAATAATAGGAATATTACACAAGAAACACAAAAAAAAGAGGGCGACCAATCGCTTTGGCCGCCCTGCTTTTTAAGAATTGTCCACTCAGGAAGAACTATTTGATCTTCTTGTAGCCGTAACGGGCCTCGTCGCCGAGCTCGATCTCGATCTTCATGAGACGGTTGTACTTGGCGATACGGTCGGTCCTTGAAAGGGAACCGGTCTTGATCTGGCCGCTGTTGGTGGCGACAGCGATGTCGGCGATGGTGGTGTCCTCGGTCTCGCCGGAGCGATGTGAGGTCACAGTGGTGTAGCCGTTGCGGTGAGCCATCTCGATGGCGTCCAGGGTCTCGGTCAGGGAACCGATCTGGTTGACCTTGATGAGGATGGAGTTGCCGGCGCCCATCTCGATACCTTTCTGCAGATACTTCACGTTGGTGACGAAGAGGTCGTCGCCGACGAGCTGGCAGCGTCCGCCGATAGCCTTAGTGAGCTTCACCCAGCCTTCCCAGTCTTCCTCGGAAAGTCCGTCCTCGATCGAGTCGATCGGGTACTTGGTGATCAGCTGCTCCAGATAAGCGATCTGCTCCTCGCTGGTGAGCTTCTTGCCGTTGGGATCCTTCTGCTTGCCATCCTTGAGCTGCTTGTAATCATAGTAGTAGGTGTCACCCTCCTTGAAGCAGAACTCGGAAGCGGCGCAGTCCATGGCGATAGTCACGTCCTTTCCAGGCTCGTAACCGGCCTTCTTGATGGCCTCGATGATGCAATCAAGAGCGTCGTCGATGCCTTCGAGCTTCGGCGCGAAACCACCCTCGTCACCCACGGCGGTGGAAAGGCCACGGCCTTTGAGCACCTTCTGGAGAGCGTGGAAGACCTCGGCTCCAATACGGACAGCCTCAGCCTCGCAGGTGGCTCCGACAGGACGGATCATGAACTCCTGGAACGCGATAGGGGCGTCGGAGTGAGCTCCACCGTTGATGATGTTCATCATAGGGACGGGGAGGACATAGGCGTTGGTTCCACCGATGTAGCGGTAGAGGGGAATGCCAAGATACTCAGCGGCGGCCTTCGCGACAGCGAGGGAGACACCGAGGATGGCGTTGGCTCCGAGGTTGCTCTTGGTGGGGGTGCCGTCAAGCTCGATCATGGTCTTGTCGATGGCCCTCTGCTCGAGAGCGGACATTCCGATGATGGCGGGAGCGATCTTGTCGTTGATATTGTCGACAGCCTTGAGGACGCCCTTGCCGCCGTAGCGCTTGGGATCGCCGTCACGAAGCTCAAGAGCCTCGTTCTCACCAGTGGAAGCTCCTGAAGGAACAGCAGCCGTACCGATGACACCGCTTTCGAGGACCACCTCGGCCTCAATCGTGGGGTTTCCTCTCGAATCGAGGATCTCCCTTCCTGTAACTTGGATAATTCTCATGATATTGATGATTAATAAGTAGTTTCTATCTCAATCCCACAAATATAAGAATTATTCCGGATATTATAAACTCTCAACACCCACCGAAGCGATCAGTCTCGCCCAGGAAGACAGGACGGCTGCCTTGGCGTCTATGCAGGCTTCAGCCGTGTCATTGTAGACCCTGACGGCGAGAAGGTAATCCAGCAGGGAAGAATCTCCTTGGGAATATGCCGTCTTCCTGCTCTCCAGGATGGAGCGGGCGTCCTCCATAGTCTCGTCAGAACACTGTTTGGAAGCCTTCACGGCGGCATTGTAGGAGGCATATTCGGTCTTTACCTCAGCCTCTATCTGCCTCAGAGCGGCCTCGTAAGCGGCATCAGCTTGAAGGACAGCCTTCTCGGCGGCAACCCTCTCGCCCTTGTTGGCGGAAGACAATTTCAAAGGAATAGTGACACCGACGGTCACTCCTCGGAACAAGGGTGCGGGAGCGATCTCGTTTCTGACCTCCGTGTTGTAGGAATATCCCACATTTAAGCCGAGGTCTGGAGAACGCTGAGCCTTGACAAGGGCTAAATTCTTCTGGGATAGGCTCTTGGACAGGTAGGCGGCTCTCAAGTCAGCCCTATTGTCTTGGGCGATCTCCACCATCTCACCAACCGGGCGGGCTGTCACAGGGTAACGGAACCCATCTTCCGGGATGTCGTGGAATTCCATACCTCCGGCGAGAAGGGAAAGGTTAGTCAAAGCGTTGGAATATTCAGCCTCGGCCTGAAGAAGTTCCCCTCTCATCGCCCTGGCCTCGATAGAAGTCTGCTTTGCGTCGGTTTTTCCGATCTCCCCCAGAGCGGCCTTGACACTGTCCGAACGGGCCAGTGTCTCCATACTTTCACAAGAGGACCGCCTCAGGGCGAGCAGTGACTTGGTTCTCCAAGCCTCCGCCCAGGCTGAAATCGCCTCGGCTCGAAGGGTACGGTAATAGTCCTCGAGAAGAGCCCTGGTGATCTCAGCCTCTTCCTTGGCCACCGCGATCCTTGCCTTCCTGGCGTTGCCGAGATTGACATTGTAGGACAGGCCCAACTCGACAGACCGGCCCATCATAAGGGTACGGTCCTGGTTGTCTGAAAAGGCCGCCTCGAATTCGGGGTCGTTGAAAACCTTAGCCGCTATAGCCTGAGCGTCAGCTATTTCCACATTATATTTCTCGGCGAGGAGGGCGGCGTTTGACCGTTCGACTTCCGAAAGGAAGGCCTCCAGGGTCTGCGCTGATCCTGTCACGCAGGACAGCGCTATCAGTGCCAGGCTAAAAATCTTCTTCATATTCCTTGACAGGTTTTGCCTCAACCTTGGACTCCATGCGGTGATACAAGGTCGGAAGGATGAACAGTGTGATGGCGGTAGAGAACAACAGTCCGTAGACGATAACGGTAGCTAGCGGACGTTGCACGTCAGATCCCACGCCGGTGGCTAGGGAGGCTGGAAGCAATCCGAGGATAGCCACTGTGGCGGTCATCAAAACCGGGCGTAGCCTGTGAGAAGCACCCTCGACCACAGCCTGCTTGAGCGGCATGCCCTTCCGCCTGAGCCCATTGATGTGGGAAATCATGATGACTCCATTCTGGATAGTCAGTCCGAATAGCGCTATGAAACCTACAGCTGACGAGACATTGAAAGTCATCCCCCTGACGTTAAGGGCCAGGAGACCTCCGAAGAGGGCGAGAGGCAGAAGCGCTATCAGCAGGGCGGCCTGCCGGAAGTTCCCGAAGGCTCCGAAAAGCAGCAGGAACATAAGGGCAAGGACAAAAGGAATGATTATTCCCAGCCTGGTGTACGCCCGTTTCTGGTTCTCGAACTGGCCGTCCCACTTCAGGGAGAATTCGTTATGATCGTAACTTATCTCCTTGTCTATACGAGCGTTAGCCTCGGCCAGGAAGGTTGTTAGATCCTTTCCTCTGAGGTTAACACGAACCGTTAGATGTCGCCTTCCCATCTCACGGCTGATGGAGCTTGCCCCAAGGATGGTTGACACCTCGGCAACAGCCGAAAGGGGAATCCTCGAACCGGATGAGGTTACGAGAGGCAGGTCGGCGATCTTCTCGGGAGTGTCCCTGCTATCTTCCTTGAATCGGCAGGTCACATCGTAGACCTTGCTCCCGATGAAAACCTGTGAGATCGCCTTTCCACCGATGGCTGTCTCGATAAGGTCAGCCACGTCGGCGGCGTTGACTCCGTAATATGCGGCCTTCTCACGGTCGAAAGACACTTTAAGCTGAGGCAGGGGAGGCTCCTGGTCGATGACCACATCGGCGGCGCCCTTTATGTCCTTGACCACCCGCTCGACCTCCTCAGCTATCCTGCGTGCCTCCTGCAGGTCGTCCCCATAGACCTTCATCGCCAAGTCACTGTGGGAACCGGCTATCTGGTCCATAACCATATCTATGATAGGCTGGGAGAATCCTACCTTGTAGCCGGGCATCTTAGCGATCCTCTCCGACATCTCCTCGACGAGGTCTTCCTTGGTCTTCCCGAACTTCCACTGTGAATATGGCTTCAGACCAACGCAAACCTCGATGTGGGAGGATGTGAAGGCTTCCGCTCCCGCGTCGTCACGTCCCACCTGGGTGGTCACGTAGGTGACTTCCTCGAACTCGTCTTTCAAGACGTTCCTCAGGTCATCGGCCATAGCGGTGGATTTCTCCAGAGAAATGCCCGGAGGTGTCTGGACTTGGATCCAGATACCTCCCTCATCGAGGTTCGGGAGGAAATCCTTTCCGACGGTCACCGCCAGCACCGCCACGGCTACAAGCACTCCGGTTATTCCGAAGAATACTGGTTTCGGCTTGTCCAGAAGCTTGCCTGTCCAACCTCTATACGACGATGTGAGTCTCTCTATCACCTTGTTCCTGAACACGTTCTGCGGCTTGCGATAGATTGAGTACGAAAGGCCTGGAATAAGGATCAAGGCCACTGACAAGGCTCCCACCAACGCGAATCCTACGGTGAAAGCCATCGGGGTGAACAGCTTCTTCTCAATCCTCTCGAACGCGAACAGCGGCAAGTAGGCGACAATGATTATCAAGGTGGCGAAGAATATCGGTTTGGCGACATCCTTCACCCGGGAAGCGACATCCTTTCCTCTCAGGACAGATAACGGATCTTCCTCCTCCCTCAGTTTCAGCACCGTCTCCATCATCACTATCGCTCCGTCCACGAGTATTCCGAAGTCTATGGCTCCAAGGCTCAGCAAGTTGGCTGGGACGGAGGTGATATTCATCAATATAAAGGCGACCAGAAGGGAGATGGGGATGGTCAAGGCGACAGCGAGGGCGCTTTTCGGGCTTCCGAGGAAGATCAGGAGGATCCCGATGACCAGCAGCATGCCGAAAAGAAGGGTATGCTCCACCGTGTGCAGGGTCGTGCCGACCAGCTGCGTGCGGTCCAGGAACATCTTGATCCTCACATTGTCGGGCAGCTGGTTCTCGTTGAGGTCATCCACGACTATGTGGACCTCATCGAGGACTTTCGAGGGGTTCTGGTATCGGAGCATCTGGACTATTCCTTCCACCCCGTCATTGAAGGAGATCTCGTCATCGACATATCCGAGAATACCCTTCCTTTCGAGGTTGCCGTATTTCAATGTGCCGAGGTCCTTGAGGAATACTGGGACTCCATCCTCGTTCTTGACCACTATCTGGCCCATATCTTCCAGATCCCGGATAAGTCCGACCCCTCGAACCACATAACTCACGTCCCCTGAGGCGATCATACTGCCTCCGGCGTTGGAGTTGTTATCCTCAATAGCGGACTTGATATCTTCAATCGAGAGGTCATAGGCGGCCAGAGAGGCCGGATCCAACTCGATCTGGTACTGGGTAGTGAGGCCTCCGAAATTGCTCACCGCCGCGACACCCTGGATTCTTTGGAGAGCGGGGATAACCGTCCAATGATTGATGTCGGTGAGTTCCCGAAGGGAGACGCTCCCGTCTCCGACAAGGACATAGCGGTAAATCTCTCCGGTCGGGGAAGTCAGAGGGTTGAGCTCAGGCACGGCATCATAGGGGAGCTCGACATCACCGATGCACTCCCGTACCCTTTGCCTGGCCCAATAGTCCTCTGTTCCGTCCTCGAAAACGAGAACGACTATCGAGATACCGAAAGCGTTGACGCAGCGCATCATCTCGAGCGACGGGATGCCGTTGAGAGCCCTCTCGAGTGGGATGGATATCTGCTGCTCCATTTCCTCGGCGGCCAGTCCGGGGACCTGGGTGACGACCTGCACCGTCACATCGGCGATGTCCGGATAGGCGTCAATCGAGAGCCTGGTCCAGGAATATATTCCGAAAAAGCAGAGGACCACAAAGATGGAAGCGATCAGCCACCTGCGCCTCAGAATGAATGAGATGAAACGGTCCATAGGCTATCGGCTGAGATAGATACCCCCTTTGGTGATGATTGTCTCACCGCCTTCCAGTCCCGAGGTGACCAGCATCCTTCCACCTTCGATGTTCTCCACTTCGACAGGGGTCTTCTTGAATACAAGGTCATCTTGACATACATAGACGAACTTTGAGTTTGGACCCTGGAAAACGGCTGTGGAAGGTACTGTCACCGCGTTCTTTACCGCGACCGGGAATCTGGCTGAGACGAACATTCCCGGTTTCAAAAGATGGTCATGGTTGATGCATTCAACGACCACCGGGATGGTTCTGGTCTTCTCGTCCAAGATCTCGCCCACATAAACGACCTTGCCTTCAGTCACCTTGTTTCCTCCCGATTCTATCTCGACCTGTTGTCCCTTAACCACGCCCGCGACAAGGTTTTCCTTGACATTAGCTGTGACCCAAACCGAGGACAAGTCAGCTATGGCCACGGGGGCCTCGGTGTCTTCCGAGAGGAGTTGCCCCATCACCAGGTTGTTCTTGACCACCACTCCGGAGATCGGGGATATCACCCGCAGAGGTTGGCCGACTTTGACAGACGAAGGATCAGCTCCGAAGATGGAAAGCACCTGGCGGGAAAGGGCCAAGGCCGCGGTTGCGTCCGAAGATTCGCTCTCAGCTTCCTCGAGTTCCCTGTCGGAAACTATTCCGGATTCGTGCAAAGCCTTCTTCCTCCGCAGATTGGAGGATGCGAGGGATGCGGCGTTGCTGTTCTCTACATATTCCTTGACAGCTTCCATAAAGTCCGCCGAGGCCATCTCGTAAAGGACCTGCCCCCTGCGCACCCTGTCGCCTAGACGCGCGTAAGACCGTGTCACCCTGCCTCCGAACGGAAGGGCGACTTCAGCGTATGAGTCCGGACGGGGACTGACAGCCGCCGTGGCGGTGAATCCGGAGCCGATTTCCTCGAGGTTGACTTCCTCAAGGACAAGTTCGCTGGTGACTGGGGAGGAGGCGGACACGGTGACCACATCTCCTTCAACCTTGAAACCTTCATTCGTGGGGTCATCTCCGGTTTTCACTCTCGACCCGCACCCGATTAAAACTAACGCGGACAGCGCCAGTGCCAAATGTCTCAAATTCATTTGTTCGTTTTATTAATATGATTACAAGATAATTAGCGCATGAGGAGCGCTTCTGTGGACCATATTAACAAACGGGAGGGCCTCGGAGTGATAAAAGATGAATAGGGCTGGAAGGAATCCTCGTTATGCCGGGATTAAGGAATATCTGCTCGAGGACGTCTATCCGTCCGATATGGATATCGGGTATGACAGTGTCGGTGCAAAGGATATGGGACAGGACATCCAAAAGTCTCAGTTCCCCGGGCGCGTGCCCGCCGTCCTGCGTTCCGGCACAGTGCGTCTTGCCATATATGTGCGAGTGGTGAATAATCCTGCCGCCCACCAGATGGGTGTGCCAGAACATAGTGGAACTCACATAGTTAAAGAGCAGTATCACGATGAAGAACATCGTGACCGAACCCTTGGCTTTTTGTATAACTGAACGCACGAGACCAAAGATACAACAGAAAATCCATATTTAATGATTATATTTGATAAACAACGTTTTATTTGACTATGAGAGCGAATCGCCACATCATTTTCCTTGTTTTTTCATTGTTCGCCACTCTTTCTCTGTGCGGTCAGGAACGGCTCCGCCGTGACCAGAGTTTCCTTGGCATCCATTTCGATTTCCATGCTGGGGCGGCTGACAAAAACATCGGCGCCAACACCACTCCAGAGATGGTAGCGACCATCCTTGACATAGTCCATCCAGACTATATCCAGGTGGATTGCAAAGGTCATCCCGGGTATTCAAGCTACCCTACAAAAGTCGGGAATCCGGCTCCAGGGCTGGTCACGGATCCTTTGGTTGTATGGAGAAAGGTGACCGCTGAACGTGGGGTTGGTCTTTACATGCATTATTCCGGGGTCTGGGATTCCAGAGCCGTGGAGACGCATCCGGATTGGGCGATCAAAGATCAGAATGGAAATCCCAGTACGACAATAACTTCCGTGTTCGGACCTTATGTTGACGAGATTCTGGTTCCGCAACTCAAAGAGTTGGCAGGAGTGTATAAGGTGGACGGAATGTGGGTCGATGGGGAGTGCTGGGCGACAGGAATTGATTATGGCGAGAAGGCTGTCCGCTTATTCAAAGAAGAGACAGGCCTCGACGCTCCGCGATCACCTGAAGATCCCGGCTGGTACGAGTGGAAGCAGTTCCACAGGGAAGCGTACAGGCAATATCTGAGGCATTACATCGCCGCTGTCCGGAGCGCGTATCCGGATTTCCAGATCTGCAGCAACTGGGCTTATACCCACCACATGTCCGAGCCGGTGTCGGCTCCTGTGGATTTCCTTTCAGGAGACTATTCCTCCACAAACAGCGTGAACTCCGCCCGTGTGGCGGCGAGGTATCTCGCCTGGCAGGGTGTTCCGTGGGATTTGATGGCTTGGAGTTTCGCGGGCAATGGTGCGGAGCGAAGGCAGAAAACCTCTGTCCAGCTTATGCGCGAGGCTGCGGTTACGCTCTCGCAAGGCGGTGGTTTCCAGGCATATTACACCCAAAACAGGGACGGGTCGCTTGATCTCGGGAAGTTGAGCTCAATGGCCGATGTGGCCGTATTCGCGAGGGCGAGGCAGAAATACTGCCATCACTCGGTCTCGGTCCCGCAAGTGGCCGTGCTTCTTTCCACGTATGACTATCAGCACAGGAATATTCCCGGGAATCCGGGGGCCTTGTTCCCTAATTTCACCGGCGGCGCCGCTGGGATATTGAATTGCCTGCTCGAGGCTCGTTACAGCGTGGACTTGCTTGGAGAAACCTCGTTACAACCCGACATGAGCCGTTTTCCGTTGATTGTAATTCCTGAATGTGAGACTCTGTCTGAGGTTTTCCGGGATGATCTTCTGGAATATGTCCGCGGAGGCGGGTCTCTCCTTGTGGTGGGAAAGGTGATGTCTGATTTCTTCTCCGAGGCTTCCGGGATCGGGCTTGAAGGTGAAGATTGGTTCAGTGCCGGGCTCGGAACAGGGAAGATCGGCTTTATCCCCGATGAGATAGCTTGGGACTATGAGTCCGGGAGAGATCCTGATGGAGTGCGGGACAGGGTGAATGTCCTTGTGAAAGAGCTGTTTCCGAATCCTGCGGTGGAGGTGCTATCCTCTCCTTATGTCGATGTGTCTTTGAGAAAGTTGAACGGGAAACTCCAAGTTCATCTAGTGAACACCTCCGGAGACCACAGGAACGCGGCTATCCTTGACTCGATTGATCCGGTGAAGGACATCGAGGTCTCGGTACGTTGTCCGGAGCGGCCTTCCCGTATTATTTGTCAACCTGACGGGAAAGACTTGAGATTCAAATACAAGGATGGCAAAGCAACCTTCAAGTTGCCGGTCTTGGAGATTTACGACATCATAGAGATTGAGTAGGCGTAGGCTCCCAAGGCTATCGCCCTGCTGGCTCCGAGGCTGGAGATTGCCACTCCGGTTTTCCTGACTGTCTCATAAAGAACCTTCTCCCCGGTTCCAGGGACATCCACAAGAGTTGTCTCGTCTTTAAGGAAGGCTGCCTTTTCCTTCGGATCCGTAAGGTCATATACTTCCATCTCCAGGCAAGGGAACGAAGCTCCGGCTCTCGTCGAGACCTTTCGACGCATCTCCTCAAGCATGGATGGCATGAAAAACTCCGATGCTCCGGCAAGTCCTCCTCCAATCACCACGATGCCGTCGACAATGTCAAGGGCGTGTACGATGGCATGCGCGGCGCAACGCCCCAAAGAGGCGAAACTATCTTTGGCTGCTGGAATATTCCCAGGTCTCAGTCCCTTCGCTATCTCATAAATATCCTTAGGGGTCAAAGCGCTGTCTTCTCCAGTTAAAAGCTTGTAGGACCGGGTGACCGCCCTGATGCTTACTCCTTCTTCCACAATCAGTTCCGGTTCTGAAGGATGTCGCATCAGCCAGACATCGCCTCCGCATCCGTTATCGCCTGTCAGCAGGTGGCCATCTGTAACGACTCCAGCGCCAAAACCTGTCCCCAGTGTTATTCCAAGCAGGTTTTTGTAACGCTTTTTCGATCCGGCGTTCTCAAGAGAGGCGTTGATTTCGGGCAAGGTGCCGCAAAGAGCCTCCCCGAAAGCGAACAAATTACCGTCGTTATTGATAAAGACAGGGATATTGAATACCGACTCCAGATACGGGCCCAAAGGGACACCTCCCCTGAATCCGGGGAAGTTTGGCAAGTCGCCTATGATCCCATGTGCATAATCAGCGGGCCCGGGGAAGGCGAAACTGATCGCCGACGGTTCAGCCGGGGATTCTTCCTTGACCATTCGGAATCCTTCCGCTATCCGTTCCAGGCAAGCCCGGCTGTCATCCGGAACCGAAGGAATCGTGACAGGGCGGACCACTTCCTCCCCCCTGGAGATCGCTGAGAAGACGAAATTTGTGCCTCCAGCGTCAAGGGTCATGATGACCCTGTCGTCATGTTCGAACATAAGCTTTGATTGTCATGCATGTCTTTCCCTCTGAAAGACCATGCGGGGTGATCACATATTCTCCCAACCAGGCTGGGATTATGAAAGTTTCGGCATAATGGACGATGAACGGGTCGAAACTGCCGGCCGGGCTGGTCACGATCACCTCGTCGCCTTCCACCAAATTAAGCACGTTGACCCCTCCTCCCGTGTTGTGGGTGACGGGGGCTGAGAACTTGGTTCTTCTTGTCTCTATGAACTCGTTCGGGTGCAGTCCTGTCCGTATCTCTTCCCATCCTTCGCCGCTTGCGACCGGCTCGAAATGATTCCAGAGATTGGATTTGACATATTCAGTGTTCCGCTCCCATTGGATGACCTTGGATCCGCGCTCGACATTGATAGGACGGGGTTTCCCGTCCAGACCAAGCCTTCCCCAGTCCCAGAGCTTGAAGGTGAATATGTTAGGAGTGGCGCTGATCTCAAGGACCATGCTTCCGGCCCCTGAGCAATGGACGGTTCCGGCGGGAATCAGGAAATGGTCGTGCTTTTTCGCCGGGAGCTTGTTGGCATATTTCTCAGCGTCGAAAACGAGCTCTCCTCTTTGCGCGGCCCTGAGGTCGTTGATCATGGCCTCCGGATCAATTCCGGTCTTAAGGCCGAGGAATACGACGGCATCTTCAACCGCGTCCAGCAGGTAGTAGCTCTCGTCCTGGGTGTAGGGGATTCCGAAGTTTTCCCTTATGAACTGGGTTGTTGGGTGGACCTGCAGACTCAAATTGCCGCCTCCGATCGTGTCGAGAAAGTCAAAACGTATAGGGAAATCCTTTCCGAAACGGCTCTCGACGGCATCTCCGAGAAGTTTCCGGCTCCTTAACAGCACCAAGTCTTGGGAGGGGAGTTCGAACAGCTCGTCTTTTATCTTGAACAACAGGCTGTTCTCTTCCGGAACGCAGTCGAAGCACCATCCATAGTTGGATTTTGACTGGTCAAGGTCACAAACCTCTTTCATCCATTGGCCTCCCCAAGGTGCCGGATCGAAGAAAGGGACTACCCTGAAAGGAGAGCTGACGGTTCTGTCAATACCTTGGAAAAAGGCTTCTTTGCCGATCATCTTCGGCCTTGAGGAATCATTTGTGTCAAGCCAGAAGTCCACCCTTGTGAAAAGGCTGTCCTTGTGGATGTCACAGACATGCCAGTCGATGAACAGTCCACGTTTGTATTGGATGCTGACAGGATCCTGGCGGTTGTCAACACCCAGCCCTCTGGCTGTGTGACGGCGCATCCTCATCTGTATTTCCCACCTGGCCATGTCGGCATAGACCAGCGAAGATCCTTCAGGAGCGATGAGCGAGGCGCCAGGCCCGACCACGACGGCATAATCCATCTCGGCTTTAGATGCGGCAACCTTTGCCTGGTCGAAGAAGTCGTTTATTCTCAATGAAGTAAGGAAACCGAAGAGCACATCGTCTGTCATAAACGGATCCGTCATCTCGCGGATACTCTCCTCGCTCTTCATGAGAGACCTGGTCAATAGAACCTTCCCGAATGCTTTTCCAACCGCAGAGGCGATCTCTTCCTCATCAGCTCCGGGATAAGTGTCCACGGCTATAATCCTTCCCCTTGCCGCATCGGCAATCGCTGGCAGTATCTGATCCCAACCGACATGAATCTGGGCATCGACCTTAGTCGCGGGGTATTTGTCGTAATTAGGCTTTCTCATATTCTTAATATTTCAAAGCGCCCCAGGATGTGGCGGGTTTCGGCCCGAGAGTCAGATCAAGGGTTCCTCCCTTGGCGAAATCCTCATGGCTGAATTGGGACCATCTCCAGTTCCGTCCGTTGAGACGAGCCGACTGGATGTAGCAGTCCGGATTACCTTTTGCGTTGATAGTGAACTGTTTCCCCGGATAGTAGTCTTGGTTCAAATGGATAACTACCTTGTCGAAAACAGGGGAGGTGATGTCGTAGCAAGGAACGTCGGTCTCTGTCCCTGTGACGCTGAAAAGGCCGATTGACATCAAGGCGCTGATGCCTCCCATCTGGCCTTGATCCTCATCGTGACCTCCATAGCCAAGGTCGGGAGTGACGCCTCCATAGGCCTGCTCAACCACCCTGCGGACCCAGTATTGGGTCAGCCAGGGCTTGCCTCCATGGGCGAACACATGGGCGTTTGAGCATCCAGGCTGGTTGGCGTAGCTGACATATCCTCCGCTGTAGGCATACACGAAATCAAGGTCTTTCGCCTGCTCGAAAGCATAATTCAACTTGTCGCAGAACTTGTCTTTTCCTCCCATCAGCCGGACAAGTTCCGGGATGTCATGAGAAACCTCCCATGTGGCCTGCCAAGCGTTAGCCTCAACCCATCCCTGACCTTTCAGGGGATCTTTATGCACCCAGTTGCCATCCTTGTCTTTCGGGAATATCAGGCCTTTCTCCGGATCGAACAAGACTGTCCAACCATGGGAGCGCCTCTCGAATTCCTTCTCGTCCTCGGCATGGCCAAGTCTGGCTGCCATACGGCTGAGTCCCCAGTCTTGGAACGCCCACTCGAGAGTTTTCCCCGCGCTTTCCGGACACCATCCGTTCTTGATATAGAACTCAAGGTCTGACGGGCTCTCATAGCTCATCATTCCTCCTGGCAGATGATTCCGTTTGACGGCCTCGAAGGCTGTTTCCGGATCCACTTTGCGCAGGATATCTTTCAGGAAAGTGCTGGTTATCATATTACTGGCCGGGCAGCCGGTCATTATGAATGAATATCCTCCGGCGCATGCCCCTCTGGGAAGGAGACCTCCATTCTCGGCATATCTCACAAGGCAGGCGGAGAAATCATCCAAGATCTCGGGCCAAGCCAAACCCCAAAGTGTGTTGAGGTTCCATTGGCTAAGCCAGAGAGAGTCGAAGCCGTACATGTTGTGAACGGGTTTTCCAGCCTTGTCCAAGGGCAATCGCAGCACTCTCATCGGGGCGCTGGTGCGGTGATCGATATATTCCCCATAGGTGTAGTCAGGATAGAACCCATTCACATCGTTGATCTTATGCCGACCGAGCAGGACGTGCCACAGGTCGGTGTAGAACTTGACCTTTCTGTCGTGGGTACCGCCGCCCACCTCGATTCTCCCGAGAGCCTCGTTCCATACAGCTTCGGTTTCCTTGACCACGGCATCAAAATCCCAACCAGGAGCCTCCGCGGCGAGATTCTCCCTGGCGTTCTCGACACTTGTGTAAGACATCGCGATTTTCACATTGACTGTCTCCGCGTCAAAGCGAAGATACATTCCCGCTCCATCTCCCATTATGATCCAAGGGTCAGGCTCAAGGCCCTTGCGGGACCAGCCTTGGGCTGATACTATGGGAGAATCGGTCTTTAAGACGAAGAATAATCCTATCTTGTCAGGACCGCCCCAGAACCTGTCCGTGGTCATGAACATGCCTTCAACAGTATGGTCATCAACCTTGGTAAGCACTGCATCTTTCATCGTGCAGTTGCCAAGTACGCTTCCGGCATCCACCAGCAACCCGGGACGGCTGCCGGGCGCGTAGGAGAGCCTGTAAAGGGCGACCCTGTCGGTCGAGGTATATTCGATCCATGCCTTATACCTGTCCAGGAACAACTTGTGGTATCCAGGTCTGATGGTCTCGCTCTCGTGGTGGAACCCTGACTTCCAGCCATCCATTCCCAGTAAGGGATTGACATCTCCTTCCACGGGCATGATGTCCGGTCCGGAAATCATCCAGTCGTTGATTTGGGAGAATCCGAGGATAAAGGGAAAATTGTAATTGTAACCGCCTCCGCCTTGGTTTTTAACCCTGTTGAAAGCGTGGGCCGCCACCATTCCCATCGGCCTGCCGCCAGGGGTGCAAAAGAACCATCTTCCACGGGTGGTCTCGATAAAAGGATCGGCCCAGCTTACGAAATCTCCCTCTTCCGGTTCGTATGCGAATACCTCGATCTCGCTGAGTCCTATATTCTTACCGTCCCCGTCTGTCGCCTC
>JAFYYW010000024.1 GCA_017548985.1 Bacteroidales bacterium | reverse complement strand
TCTTCTTTGTATATACACTTATTTATATTACTAGTCCGACCCCGACAGCTTCTCCAAAGAAATCAACGCTCTCGATTCATATTTGAACTTCTAGTTCTCGGTACTTGCTTGTACTGTTCTTGCAATCTTGTCAATGATCTAAAAAACCCGCCTTTTTTCAAAAGCGGGTGCAAAGGTAGTATCTTTTCCGGAACCTGCAAATTTTTTTTGAAAAAAGTTTTCAACAGGTCCGTGTTAGTCAAATAATGGCTTCTACAGGCCTGCGACGACTATCAGAGACAAACCAGCCACGAAGAACAGGAACATCAGGCCAAGCAATCCATAGACTTTGTTCGGAGAGCCTTTGAATTCCTTCCAAACGAACACTCCCCAAATCGCCGCGATCATCGGCGCTCCTTGTCCCAACGCATAAGAGATAGCTGCGCCAGCCTTCTCGGCGGAGATATAACTAAGGGCTGTTCCAAGACACCAGATACATCCACCGAGCATACCCACGAGATGAGTCTTGGCGTTACCTTTAAAATACTCCTTATAAGAAACCGGCTCGCCGGAGACAGGCTTCTTCATCGCTATGGTGTTGAAAATGAAGTTGCTAAGCAGGACTCCGATCGTGAAGATCACGATGGCGGTGTACGGGGTGACCTTGCCGGCGGCGGGAGCGGCGAAGTTCGTGAGATCCATTGCCCTCATCACGAAGGACGAGAAGAATGACATGATGACTCCGGCCAGGATCGCCAATATGATTCCCTTCTTCTGCCCTGCCTTGTCCATCTCAGTGCCACCCTTCATATTCGAGGCGATACTGTTGCAAATGATCGCTATCACCACAAGGGCGACTCCGGTCGCGAGGAGCGCGACATTGCCGGTGCTGGCTCCCTGTGAGAGCGCCACCCTGTAATTGTTCAGAACTCCCAAAACCAGGGCTATGCCAACCCCAAGAGGGAATGCCACAGACATTCCAGCCAAGGAGATAGAAGCGGACAGCAGGATATTCGAAGCGTTGAATATGACGCCTCCGAGAAGGATCCATCCGATACTGGCAGCCGAGGCTTGGCCAAGGTCAGTGATAAAAGGACGTCCCTGGGAGCCTATGCTGCCGAAAGTGAAAGCCAGCAAAAGGGAGAACAGGACCATTCCTACGACATAATCCCAATAGAAAAGCTCATACCTCCAGCTCTTGGCGGCAAGTTTCTGGGTGTTTCCCCAGGATCCCCAGCAGAGCATGATCACGAAGCAGAAGAACACCGCAAGACCGTAACTGTTTACTATATACATGACAGATTGGTTTTTAGTCGCGACTAATTTACGATTTTAAATCATAAAAAGAAAGAGGCGGAGCCAAATAGGCCCCACCTCTTCCAATATAATGATGATACTATTACATCATACCTCCGGCAGGCATCGCGGGAGCGGCGGGCTCCTTCTCGGGGATGTCCACGATACCGCACTCAGTGGTCAGGAACATTCCGGCGACAGACGCGGCATTCTCCAGAGCGACACGAGCGACCTTTGTAGGATCGATGACACCAGCCTCGAAGAGGTTGACGAACTCATCGGTACGGGCATTGTAACCATAGTCGCCCTTGTTCTCGCGGATCTTCTGGATGATGACACTACCCTCGACACCGGCGTTCTCGGCGATCTGGCGGAGAGGCTCCTCAATCGCGCGGGCGATGATGTGGATACCTGTAGTCTCGTCCTCGTTCTCACCCTTAAGGTTCTTCAGAGCCTCGGCGGCGCGGATATAGGCCACGCCTCCACCAGGCAGGTAACCTTCCTCGACAGCGGCGCGGGTGGCGTTGAGAGCATCCTCTACCCTGTCCTTCTTCTCCTTCATCTCAATCTCGGAACCGGCTCCTACATAAAGGACAGCGACTCCACCGGCTAGTTTTCCAAGCCTTTCCTGAAGTTTCTCCCTGTCATAGTCAGAAGTGGTGGTCTGGATCTGCTTGCGGATCTGGGCGACCCTGTCAGCGATGTCTTCCTTCACACCTGAACCACCAACGATAGTGGTGTTGTCCTTGGTGATGGTGACCTTCTCAGCCCTACCGAGCATGTCAGGAGTCGTGTTCTCAAGGGTGAATCCCCTCTCCTCCGACACCACGATAGCGCCGGTAAGGGTGGCTATATCCTGAAGCATCTCCTTGCGGCGGTCTCCAAAGCCGGGAGCCTTGACAGCGGCGATCTTCAGGGTGCCGCGCAACTTATTCACGACGAGAGTGGTAAGAGCCTCGCCATCAACATCCTCGGCGATGATAAGGAGAGCCCTTCCCTCGCGAGCGATAGGCTCGAGAATCGGGAGAAGGTCCTTCATCGTGGATATCTTCTTGTCGCAGATAAGGATGGAGCAATCATCAAGAACGGTCTCCATCTTGTCGGGATTGGTCATGAAATAAGGAGAGATGTAACCCCTGTCGAACTGCATACCCTCGACAACCTTCACCTCGGTCTCGGTGCCTTTAGCCTCCTCGACGGTGATGACACCGTCACCCTTAACTTTGGACATGGCGTCGGCGATAAGCTTACCGATAGTGCTGTCGTTGTTGGCGGAGACTGTTCCGACCTGCTCGATCTTGGAATAGTCGTTACCGACCTTCTTGCTCTGCTTCTTGAGGTTGCTGACGACGGCTGTGACAGCCTTGTCGATTCCCCTCTTGAGATCCATCGGGTTGGCGCCGGCAGTGACGTTCTTCAAGCCGACATTGATTATAGCCTGGGCAAGGACAGTGGCGGTGGTGGTTCCGTCACCAGCCTGCTCGTTGGTCTTGGAGGCGACCTCCTTGACCATCTGGGCGCCCATATTGGCATACCTGTCCTCAAGCTCGACCTCCTTCGCGACGGTCACGCCGTCCTTGGTCACCTGGGGAGCGCCGAATTTCTTGTCGATCACGACATTTCGTCCCTTAGGACCCAGAGTGACCTTCACGGCGTCAGCCAAAGCGTCCGCGCCCTCCTTCATCTTGGAGCGGACATCAACATTGAATTTTATCTCTTTTGCCATAATTGTATCCTCCTGTCATTATAGAATAGCCAGAATATCTGACTGCTTGACAATCAAGTATTTCTTCTCTTCGACGGTAACCTCTGTCCCGGCGTACTTGCCGTAAAGCACCTCATCACCGACCTTGACTTCCATCGGTTCGTCCTTCTTTCCAGGACCGACGGCAATCACCTTGCCCTGCTGGGGTTTCTCTTTCGCTGTGTCAGGGATGAAAATCCCCGAGGCTGTCTTTGTCTCGGCCTCCTTGGGCTCGATCAAGACTCTGTCTGCCAATGGTTTAATCATGATATAAAGATTTATTGATGTTTAATGTCCATGCCCCGGAACCCGTCCGGAGGCAAGAAATAGGAATCAAAGGCTGTGCCACCTTCGGGGTGACTGACAAATTGTCACAGGATAAGAGATGTTTGAATATTCAGAAATTAATATTTATATTTGAAGGTATAAACACTGTGACTTATGAAGAAAACAATTGTGGCCTTAGTGGCCGTTTTGTCTTTGGTCGCGATAGCGGCCATCACTCCGTCATGCAGCAGGTTCGGAAAGAGCAAGGGGCAGAGCACGGAATTCGCCACGTTCATTAAAGCCTATACAGGAGGCATCATCTCCGACAGGTCCACTATCCGCGTGGAACTCACCTCGGACATACCTGATGTGACCCCGGGGGCTGACATCAAGGAAGGGATCTTGACCTTCACTCCCGCGATAAAGGGAACCGCCAGGTGGCTCTCACAGAGTACTCTCGAGTTCATTCCCGAGAGCGGAGCGCTGAAGCCTGGCCAGGCTTACACCGGTAAGCTGCGTCTCGACAAGATACAGAAAGTCGGATCGTCGAAGTTCAAGAAATTCTCTTTCAACTTCCTGGTGGCTATCAAGGAGGCTGTGATGTCGCTGGATGACATCACGATCACTCCCGCATCCCCTGACAAGGCCAGCGTCAGCGGCACGATAGCTTTGACTGAGGCTCTCCCGGTCGAGAAGGTCCGCAAGATGATAGATTACAGCTATCCTGACAAATCCGGAGAATTGACCGTCACCGCTGGTCAGGATCAGCTCAACTACCATTTCGACCTGGTTGGCCTGACGAGGAATGACAGGGATAACCTACTGAAAATCACGATGAAATCTAACGACACGGGGTTTGTGACCGATTCCAAGATCGAGACCACGATCCCCTCAATGTCAGGTTTCAGGATCGTCAGCGCTGAAAGAGTCGAGGCCGAGGATCCCTACATCAGTGTGTTCTTCTCCAATCCGATTGAGGAAGTCGCCGACAACTCGGGCTTGTTCAAATTGGAAGGTGTCGGCAGGTATTATCTCCAGTCAGAGAATGCCAGAGTCAAAGTGTTTTATGAGAATCCGGAAGATGGTCCGCTGACTTTGACCGTCTCCAGCGCCGTCAAGAGTTTCGACGGGGATAAACTGGGAACGGATTTCAGCAAGGCGTTCACCGCGGCTGAGGAGAAACCCGCTGTGGAGATCCCGCTTTCCGGGACCATTCTCCCCAATTCAAAGGAATTGATCCTCCCGTTCAAGGCTGTCAACCTCAACGCCGTGGACATCAAGGTTATCCAGATTTACGAGGATAACGTCCTGATGTTCCTCCAGGATAACGACCTGGATGGAGACAGCTCCCTCAGACGTAGCGGAAGACTTGTCTACAAGAGGTGCGTGCGCCTGGATTCAGACCCGTCCAAGAACCTCCACAAATGGCAGGATTACAGTGTCGACTTGTCCGGCCTGTTCAAGCAGGAGGCGGGCGCCATCTACCGCGTTAGGATCTCTTTCAAGCAGGATTACTCAGTGTACGGCAAAGCGGTTGAGTTCAAGAGCGGCACACCGACCAACGAGCTTATCAGCCTCTCGTCCGAGAATGAGGTGGACGAGGACTTCAGCAACTGGGACGTCCCTTCACCGTGGTATTACGAGTCATTCTACGACTGGGATGAATATGAGTGGGAAGACAGGGATAATCCCATGAAGCCCACCTACTACATGGATGATGACAAGTTCCCCGCCGTCAACCTCCTTACATCCAACCTCGGAGTAATCGCCAAGTACTCCGGAGGCGACAAGATCTGGGTCAGCGTCAGCGACATCATCACCGCGGAGCCTGTATTCAACTCCGAGCTCTATGTCTACAGCTACCAGCTCAAGGAGATTGGATATGCCAAGACGGGAACTGACGGAATGGCAGAAGTGTCCCTCTCCGGAAAACCTTTCGTGGTGGTAGCCAAGAGAGGCGGAGCCACAAGTTACCTTAAGGTCACATCCGGTGACGAGAAATCCCTGAGCCGCTTCGACGTGGGAGGAAAGGTCCTGGACAAGGGTCTCAAGGCCTTCATTTACGGAGAGAGAGGCGTCTGGCGTCCTGGTGACACCCTCCATGTGACCCTCATCCTCGAGGACAAGGAGGATAAGATACCCGACAACCATCCGGCTGTCATGGAACTCTACACCCCTGAGGGACGTTTCTATGCCAAGAATGTCAACGGCAACGGCAAAGACGGCTTCTATGTGTTCAACATCCCCACCAAGGATGATGACCCGACCGGATTCTGGAACGCGTACTTCAAGATCGGCGGCGCCACCTTCCACAAATCCCTGAGTATCGAGAGTGTCAAGCCCAACAGGCTCAAGATTAATCTCGATCTGGGAGAGGGAGCCATCCAGGGAGGAAGCAGGCTGCCGATATACCTCTCATCCAACTGGCTAACCGGACCGCCCGCTTCCGGGCTGACCGCGAAGGTCAACATGACCCTGAGGGGCGGATCGTCCACATTCAAGGGATATGAGGAATACCGTTTCACAGCTCCTATGTCCAGTTTCTCAAGGAGCGAGCACGAACTTGTCAACTATAAGCTTGACCAGAATGGTGAGCTGAGGATCAACGTGGAGACGCCCAAGGCCAACGGCGCCCCCGGCATGATGACAGCTGACCTCGTCACCACAGTCGAGGAGCCGGGAGGCGACATCAGTTTCAACACGATGTCTGTCCCCTTCTCCCCTTACACGGCTTACGTCGGAGTCAAAACTCCAAAGGAAGGTGACAGCCACTGGCTTGAGACTGACAAGGACTATAAGATCGATGTCGTGGTGGTTGACAAGGACGGAGCTTCTATCGCCGGTGACAACCTCACATATTCAGTCTACAAGATCAAATGGAGCTGGTGGTGGGAAAGCCGCAACGAGAGCCTTGACTCATATGTCAACAGTTCTTCCGCCGAGTTGATCTCCTCCGGTTCGATGAGATCAGCGAAGAACGGCAGCTCTATCCCGTTCAGGGTTGATTATCCGGAATGGGGTCGCTATCTCGTCATAGTCAAAGACACCAACAGCGGTCACCTCGCCGGCGACATCTTCTATGTCGATTGGCCCGCCTATCGCGGAAGGTCCTCTAAATCAGATCCTGAAGCCCTGTCCATGCTCTCCTTCTCCACCGACAAGGAATCCTATGATGTAGGAGAGACGGTCACAGTCTACATCCCCGCCGCGGCGAAGGGTCAGGCGTTGGTCTCCCTCGAGAACTCCAGGGCTGTCCTGTCAAGGAAATGGGTCAAGACCTCAGGAGAGGGCGACGTGACCTACACCTTCAAGGTGACTCCTGATATGGCACCGAATTTCTACATCCACATCACCCTGCTCCAGCCTCACGAGAGAGCGGACAACGATCTCCCGATCAGGCTTTACGGCGTCCAACCGATCCTTGTCAATGACAAGAACTCACATCTGGCGCCTGAGATCGAGATGCCCGATGTCCTTAGGCCTGAGGAGGAATTCAAGGTCAAGGTCAAGGAAAGCTCCGGCAAGCCGATGACTTACACATTGGCGATCGTGGACGAGGGTCTGCTGGATCTGACCGGATTCAAGACTCCTGATCCTTGGTCAGCCATGTATGCCAGGGAGGCGCTCGGAGTGAGCACATGGGATCTTTATGACTATGTCATCGGAGCCTATAGCGGAAGGTTCTCCCCGATGTTCAGCATCGGTGGTGACGAGAGTGTGAATATGGGAGCGAAGAAAGACAACCGCTTCAACGCGGTCGTGAAGTTCATCGGCCCGTTCACCCTGCAGAACGGATCAGCGACTCATAAGATCACCCTTCCGATGTATGTCGGTAGTGTCAGGGTCATGCTTATAGCCGCGCACGGAGCCCAGTACGGCAACGCCGAGAAGACGGTGCCGGTCAGGTCTCCTCTCATGGTGCTGCCTACCCTGCCGAGGGTTATCGGCACAGGTGAGAAGGTTACCCTGCCTGTCAATGTGTTCGCGCTTGAGGATGGTGTCAAGAACGCTAATGTCAGCGTAAAGGTCGAGGGACCTCTGAAGATCACAGGGTCCGACAAGACCTCCGTCAGCTTCGACAAACCTGGCGACAAGCTTGTGAAATTCGCCCTCGAGGCTACCGGAGAAGGTGTCGCCAAGGTAACTGTGACCGCCGACGGTAACGGTCACAAGGCCGGGGACACAATAGAGATTATGGTAAGGAACCCCAACCCTGCCACAGTCAACATTACCCGGTCCGCTATCGGCAAGGGTGAGAGCAAGCACTTCGGCTTCTCACCGTTCGCCGCCGGTCCCGAGCAATGGGCCTCCCTTGAGATTGCCAGCTTCCCTTCAGTTGATTATGAGGGTATATACAAGTTCATAAAGGATTACTCCTATGATTGCAGCGAGCAGCTCTCCTCACGCGGTATCAGTCTCATTTCCATCAAAGACATGCTGCCGGATGAGAAGAGACAAGAAGCTGAGAAACTCGTCCCTGAGATTCTCCAGCAGCTTTACCAGAGACAGCTCGGTAGCGGAGGATTCGCTTACTGGCCGGGTTCACCCGACGCTAATAGCTGGGTAAGCTCGATGGCCGGTCAGTTCATGATCCTGGCCTCCCAGAACGGATTCAGCGTCAGCAAGGGCGTTCTGGCCAGCTGGGCAAGGTACCAGAAGAAGGCCGTGCAGGACTATAGGGCAAATCCTGATTATCCTCTCTGGGACTTCGAGCAGGCCTACAGGCTATACACCCTCGCTCTGAAGGGTGAGCCCGAGAACGGAGCGATGAACCGCCTGAAGGAGAGCGAGAACCTCTCACAACAGGCAGGATGGATGCTCGCGGCGGCCTACGCAGTGGCTGGTAAAAAGAACATCGCCAAAGAGATGGTAGCCAACCTCAAGACTGACTTCGCCGAATATACCGAGTCCGGCAGGACCTTCGGTTCATCCACCCGTGACAAGGCGGTCGCCCTTGAGACCAGCGTGCTCATCGACGACATTCCGTCCGCTCTGGATGTGGCTCAGGAAATCGCCAAGGCTATGTCCGGAGGATGGTATATGACTCAGGAGACAGCCTTCGCCACCAAGGCCATGTCCAGTCTCGCCGGAAAGATCAACACCGGCAACCTCACCGCCGAAGTCACACAATCCGGCAAGATGACACCTGTCAAGACAGCCAAGTCTGTGGCCGGGCTCACCCTCGACACCCAGGCTGGAGGAGCAGACGTGAAGAACACATCAGATGGAATCATTTACGCCACCTTGATCACTTCTACCGTGCCTGAGTTCGGTGTAAAGAACGAGGCCAGGAACAATGGTCTGAACATGACGGTCACCTACACCTCATCAAGTGGCAAGGTGCTAAATCCCAACGAGATACCTCAGGGAACTGACTTCGTTGTCACAATCACGGTCGGCAACACAAGCGCCATGAGGGATTACACCAACCTCGCTCTCACCGAGGTGGTGCCTTCAGGATGGGAGATCTTCAACGACCGCCTGTTCGGTTCAGGACCGTCCAATTCCTCATATTCCTACCGTGACATCCGCGACGACAGGGTTATCTGGTACTTTGACCTCTCGAGAGGTAAGAGCAAGACCTTCAAGGTCAAGATGCACGCCGCCTACGAAGGTGAGTTCACCCTTCCTTCCGTCAAGTGCGAGGCTCTCTATGACGCCCACATCAGCGCCAACTCAGCCTCCGGCACAGCGAAGGTCACAGCTGAATAAATGAAGGCCCGGAAGGTCCGGTTAAAGAATGTGCGGCGACCAATAATCATTTTGGTCGCCGCCATCTTGATTGCCTACCTCCTGTGCCTTCCAAAGGATCTGTTCAAGGGTACAAGCTATTCAACCGTCATTGAGGACAGGAACGGTGAACTGCTGGGGGCGAGGATTGCCGCCGACGCCCAATGGAGGTTCCCTCCCTCAGACAACGTCCCCGAAAAGTTCAAGGCGGCCATCATCGAGTTCGAGGACAGGTGGTTCCCGTACCATCCCGGAGTTAATCCGGTGTCGATAGTTAGGGCGGCCATCGGGAATATCAAGGCCGGCAAAGTCACCAGTGGCGGCAGTACGATCACAATGCAGGTCATCAGGATTTCCAGAGGCAAGGAAAGAACCCTGTGGCAGAAAATCATAGAGTCAGTCCTGGCCACCAGGCTTGAGCTGAGATATTCCAAGAGAAAAATCCTTGCCCTGTACGCCTCACACGCCCCATTCGGAGGCAATGTGGTCGGCTTGGAGGCGGCTTCATGGAGATATTTCGGACGCCCCCCGGAAGAACTGTCCTGGGGAGAGGCGGCCACGCTTGCAGTGCTGCCCAACGCTCCAGCGGACATTCACCCCGGGAAAAACAGGGAGAGACTGCTGGAAAAAAGGAATCGCTTGCTCAGGGATCTTCACAAGCGAGGCAAACTCGACGACCTGGACCTCGAACTCGCTCTTGATGAGCCGCTTCCGATAGAGCCAGTGGCCCTACCGAAAGACGCCCGCCACCTTGTCGAGTACTATACCAAGTCTTCCAGGGGACAAAGGGTACGGACAACGATCGACATCCATCTCCAGAGGCAGGTCCAGGAAGTCACGGACCAATGGAACGACGAGTTCTCGATCACCGGAATAAACGACTTGGCCGCTGTGGTGATAGATGTACGGACAGGAGAGGTTCTGGCATATGTCGGCAACGCTGACCCCGACCGGAAGAGACCCGGATCCGATGTGGACATCGCCCGCTCTCCCAGGAGCACGGGAAGTATCTTGAAACCAATCCTTTACTGTTCCCTTCTGCAAGATGGGGAGATTCTCCCGAATACCCTCCTCCCGGATGTTCCGGTCAACCTCAACGGCTTTTCCCCCCAGAATTTCAACCGGGAGTTCGCCGGGGCTGTCCCGGCCTCTGAGGCGCTCGCCCGCTCGCTCAATGTCCCTTCCGTCCACATGCTCCGCAGATTCGGAGTGCCTAAGTTTCTGGACATATTGAGGAAAGCCGGGCTCACAACCTTGACAAAGAGCGCGTCCCACTATGGGCTCTCACTTATCCTCGGAGGTGGCGAGGCGACTCTTCTGGACATCACCTCAATGTATTCGAAGATGTCCGCGTCTTATCAGGCGACAAGTCGTGAGACCACACGTAAAGGCGACAGGCTGAACGGGTTCCCTCTCACCGACAAATGCGCTCTCTGGCACACTTTCGAGGCTCTGAAGGAAGTCAACCGCCCGGACGAGATGGACTGGAGGCTGGTCGGCTCGCTGAAGAAGGTGGCCTGGAAGACCGGTACAAGTTACGGTTTCCGTGACGCCTGGGCCGTCGGAGTGACTTCTGACTACGCTGTCGGCGTCTGGGCAGGAAACGCGCAGGGACAGGGAGTCCCCGGCCTGACCGGTGCCAGGACGGCCGGTCCGGTGATGTTCGACATATTCAACATGCTTCCCGTAAAGGAAGAGGAAAACGCTTACGCCGCGGGAGGGTGGTTCAAGGAGCCGGCTCCCGGGGAATATATTCAGATGGAAGTCTGCCACGTGTCCGGTCATCTTGCCGGGCCAAGTTGCGAACGCATTGACACTCTGATGCTTCCGCAAAAGGCCGTCAGGACGGAACCTTGCCCTTACCACAAGACATTGGACGGCATCAAGACCTTTATCCTTCCTCCCTCAATGGAATGGTACTACCGGCAGCACCATCCGGAATACGATCCTTACATCCCTGCCAATAAGGAGGACTACGCCCCTATGGAATTCATCTACCCGGAAGGCGGTGCTATCATTTACATCCCGAGGCAGTTGGACGGCAGCATCGCCGGAGTGACATTCAACCTTGCCCACAGATCGCCAGACTGCACCGTGTTCTGGCATCTGGACAATGAATATATGGGGCAGACAAGGTTCATCCACCAGATGAGGCTAACCCCCGCCCCCGGCAGACACTCCGTAACCGTAGTGGATGACGCCGGCAATTCCCACTCCGTTGGGTTCACAATCGCGGAGAACAAGACGGGATATTTGGAATGATGGCTAAATACTTTTAATTTGCTCAAAACTTATTTGGAATGCGACCTGTAAGATTATCGGTTATTCTCGCTATCGCCGCGGCTGTATTGAGTTTCATCGCTTGCCAGAAAACCCCTGAGCCGGAGCTCTCGGTGTCCCGGAACGAGTTCAACCTGGACGCCAGAGGTGGATACATCAGTGTGAGCGTCACCACAAACGTGAAACTGAACGTCAGCATACAAGGCGGATGGATCACCCAGGACGGAGCGTCAGACGGAGGAAGTGGGACTTATGGTTTCAAAGTCGATTTCAATGAAGGATATGACAGCAGGACAGGAAGCATCATCTTCTCCAACGCCGAGAGTGGCGTGTCCCAGACCGTGACGGTCATACAGGCCCAACAGGATGTCATAATCCCGGGGAGCAATGAATATAGCTTATTCTACGAAGCGCAGACTTTCAGCCTGCCGGTCTCAACAAACGTGGACTTCAATGTCTCCGTGGACGGAGGAAACTGGATCAAGAGCCTTGGGACACGAGGCCTCAGCAAAAAAGAAATCCAGTTCTCAATCGCCGAGAACACTGGCAAGGAGCCCCGAGAGGCCACCATCACCGTCACCGCCGGCAATCTGAAGCAGATTATCAAAGTCGAGCAGCTCGCCACGACGCGTAAGCCTCGGACAGACAAGGAACTGACGGATTCATTCCAGATGACGATGGAAATCTCCAAACAAGCCCAAGAGATTCTCCATGATATCTCCAAAGACCCTGTTTCCGGCTGGGACACAGAAGGACTCGCCGATAAGTTCTCTTCTTTAGCCGAAATTGTCAAGGTAGTTCCGGATGAGTCCGGAAAAATCCTTTACGCTATCCAAAGGGACTCAACTATTCTTCCCGTCATCCTCGAATATGACGAGCGGAATGATATCACAAATGAGGATATAGAAGACGAAATGTCCGCCATATTAACAAGGAGTTCCCTGTCTGATAATCCAATGAGAGTTTCCCCAAATGGCCCGGAAAAAAAGGCTCTTATCCTTTCACCGTTCCAATCTCCATTGACAGATGGAGGAGGTATGAGGATCAGCGAGAATTCCATTAGAAAAAGGCTGAAGAAAATCGGATATAAAGATGAGAATATCATTTATTTCCACGATAAAGAAGTAAATATCGGACATTTCTATGGAGAGTACCTCGCAAAGTTCGACTTAATTATCATCGCCACACACGGTGGACTATGGAGTACTTACGCATTTGATTTCCAACTTGAGGATTGGAGCAGTAACCTGGATCCTTATCTTGTCTACAGTGTCGGAGTGGTTGACGATCTTTCTTTCCTCGACAAGTTCAGCGAAAAAGAGAAACAGCATCTGAAGAGATATATAACTGATAGAGGCACTTATGGACTAAGTGTCGGAAAAGATTGGTTTGTTGAGACAACCCCGGCCGGTGTTTCTTTTCCAAATTCGATAGTTTTGGCAAGCGCCTGCCATTCTTTTGAGTTAGATGATTTCAGCGATTTCTTCCGATCCAGAGGAGCTTCGGTATATTATGGATATGAAGGAGAGGTTTGGATGGGCTCGGCAAGAATGATGATGAACAATGTCATGGAATCATTGACTTCCGGCCTGAGTTTTTCCGATACCAAAGCATATCTTTCCATAGACTTCAATTGGCCTTTCAAAGCTAAAAGCAACAATAAGACAACCCTTAATCAAGTCTTCCTTGTCGATCCTCGTCCATACGATCTGGTAAGTACGCCTTGGGAAAGCCGGAACTCCGTGACATTGGTCTGGAAGAATGGTGTGACGCCTGAAGAATGTGAGTATATCATTCATGTCGATGACAAGACCTACTCTCCTGAAACAGAAAGAGCGGTGACTATTCATAACCTATCGGAAGGGGAACATAAATGGTACATTGAGACTGCTGTTAAGAGGGACAATAAAAACACGTTCTCATATAAAAGTGATGGGGAGCCATTCACTATCGCCAAGGCCGCGGAACCGGAAGTTCTTGACCTGACCACTTCACAAGCGAGTGGCGTTACGGAGAGAACCGCTCAGGTATCAGTCTCGATAAAGTCCAATTACTCCCCCACCATCGTAGAGAAGGGAGTGGTGTACTCATCCACAAATAGCCAGCCCAAGGTCGGGATCAATAATGGTTGCGAGACAGTAACCTCGTCAAGTACCGGCAATTCCTTTACGGTCCAGCTGACCGCACTCCAGCCTGGCACCAAGTATTACGCCAGAGCATATGTTATAGTGGACGCCAACAACACCAGGACGGCAAAGTATGGCGATTTGATCTCATTCACTACTCTTCAGGAGAAAAAGCCCGAGATCTCAGTGGACATGTCATCACTGGTATTCGCTGACACAAAGGTTGGAACCAAATCCACAGCGTCATTCGTCATCACCAATACCGGTTCCGCCAACCTGACCGTGAGCCTTAGCGGAGCCGGCGGCGTATATTCAATGGACTGGACATCAGGGACCATCAAGCCCAACGGTGGCTCGCAGAAAGTCACCATCACATTCGCCCCTAATAAAGTCGCCGACTTCACCTCATCTGTCAAGATATCTTCCAACGCCGGGAGTGACAAAACGGTCTCGTTGAGCGGCAAGGGCATTAGCGCCGTGGAAAAGACCGCCACGATAGAGGTGTCCAAAACAGAGCTAAAGTTCGAAGACAAGAAGCAAGGTGAGAGTGCCACCCTTTCATTCACCATCAGAAACACAGGCACGGCGGATCTTAAAGTCTCCATAAGCGATCCCGGGGCTCCATTCTCCGTAAGCTGGAGAGAGAAGACCATCGCCCCTAACGGACGCGAGACACTCTCCGTGGTGTTCTCCCCTAACAAAGTCGCCGACTTCAATGCCAGACTGCAAATCTCGTCTAATGCCACGAACGGCACCAAGTACCTAACTCTCACCGGAAAGGGAATCGTCGACCCCAACACGGGAGAAGATGAGGAAAAACCAGTCATCAAGTTCTCCTCAACTAACCTGACCTTCTCCAATGTCATGGTCGGAGAGACCGGCACCCAGACTGTCACAGTATCAAACACCGGCACAAAAGCTCTCACAGTCAAGAAGATAACATGTCCTTCCGGATTCACCGCCAGCTGGTCGTCTAAAACCATAGCCGCGAATGGCTCTGAACCCTTGACAATTACATTCGCACCCACAAGCGCCAAATCCTATAGCGGAGACCTTATTATCGAGTCAGACGCGAGCAACGGTACGAGCAAGGTCATCTTACTCTCCGGAACCGGCACCGCTAAACCCGAACCGAAACTCAGCGTCTCGACTACAGACCTGAATTTCGGGGATCAGGCTTGTTTCTCTCAGGAATCCAAAACCATCACGATCACAAACTCCGGAACAGGAACCCTGAATATTTCAAGCATAACAAAGACGAGCAATTACGGTGCCCTGTTCACCCTCTCGGGATGGACATCGGGAGGATCGATTGCGGCTGGAGCCTCAAAGACTATCACCGTATCCTTCCAGCCTATTGAGCAAAGGACCTACGAGGAGACACTGACAATAGTGTCCTCCAACGCCACCAACACCAAGACGCAGACTGTAAGGCTGAGAGGAACCGGAAGTCCCGAGCCAGAGAACTCCGTGATCAATCTCAGCGTCAGTTCCCTGTCATTTGGTGATGTGGAAGTCGGCGAAAGTTCCACCAAGTCATTCACTGTCACAAACACAGGAACCACAGCCTTGAATATCTCCTCCATCAAGATCACGGCTACCGACAACACGCAGAATCCCAGTTATTACTCCATCACGCCAAGCGACGCCTGCACGATAGCGGCAAGCAAGTCCAAGTCATTCAGCGTCACTTTCTCACCTGAGGCGGTCAAAAGCTACGGCGCGACAATATCCATCAAGTCAAATGCCACCAACGCGACCCAGGGCACAAGCACACTGAATATCTCAGGAGCCGGCATAAAAGCGACCTCAAAGGTTCTGACAGCCTCCCCATCGAGTCTTTCATTCGGCATGCAAACCGTTGGTAACAGGACGCACAAGAACTTCACTGTCACGAACACAGGCACAAAGGCAGTGACTATTTATTCCATGGAAGCTACTGATGGATTTATAGTTGACCAAACCTGGGCGGAAGGCAACTCACTCGGATTGGCAGCCGGCGCGAGCAAGACCTTCTCCGCATATTTCGCTCCCACCCAGACCAAGGCTTACAACGGGCAGATTGTCATTAAATCCAACGCCTCCAATGGAGACCTGGTTATTCCGCTTTCCGGAACCGGAGCTGAGGCCCAGGGATATATCGAGATCACGTCAGGCCAGACTCTCGATTTCGGGAACGTTAACATCGGCACCTCCGGATCCCTTTCTGTGAGGATAAAGAATTCAGGCGAGGCCTCAATGAGAATCCTGAGCATAGACTGCCCGGATGGATTCTCCGCAACATGCAATGTGTCATCTGTTTCCGCCGGTTACAACACGACCGTGAACGTGTTCTTCACTCCCACCTTGGCGAAATCATATTCCGGGACGGTAGTTATCCATACTGACGCGGAGAATGAGACAGCTGAGATTGATGTCTCTGGCGTCGGTAAGCCTACTATATCTACCGAGACCTTCGTGGATATGGGAGTGAGTGTCAAATGGGCCTCAAAGAACGTGGGAGCGTCAAGACCGGAAGATTACGGACATTATGTCGCATGGGGAGAAGTCTCCACGAAGACCCAGTACCTGTATAACAATTACAAATGGTATGTCGGGGAAGCGGTATTCTCTGGCAGCGGTTACATAACCAAGTATTGCACTTCACCGGAACCTTATGGTTATCAGGGCTTTTCCAATCCTTTGAAGATGCTTGCATATGAGGATGACTATGCCCAGGCGAAACTTAAAGGATTGGCCCGCACCCCTACCAGGAGAGAGTGGGAAGAGTTGAAGAAGAATTCCGACTGGGTTTGGACGCAAGAGAACGGAGTCAACGGTTATCTGGTCACGAGCAAAATCACAGGCAACTCAATCTTCCTACCCGCTGGCGGCAGCATAGAATACTCCAACAAGGAGGTTAATGAAGTCGGTTATTATTGGACATCTGACCTTAATCACGAGGAATCTTACGCGACCACTTGGGAGATCCGTTCCAACAAACCTTGGTATAGTTCTCGACAAAGATACATAGGCTTGAATGTCAGAGCCGTGGAGGACGATGTTGCCCAACCCATGATCTACTTCAGCACCGGCAGCCTGTCATTCGTTGGCACAAAGATAGGAACTACGGCCTGTCAGAACTTGACTATCAAGAATATAGGTAAGGGCACCCTAACTATTTCAAATGTCTCGACGACAAAGCGTTTCTCTCCCAGCTGGACATCGGCCACTATTGAACCGGGCGCGTCAAAGACTTTGACAATCTCTTATACTCCGGTCTATGATCCCAACCTTGTGATTGATGACGACCTGACATGGGATTTCACCACGTTGAATTTCACCACAGACGCAAGGAATGAGAACTCATACACCATATATTTGAAGGGTTACGGTGTTGAATAAGTCAGACTGGCATCTTTTGTGATTGTCAAACAAATAATTATATTTGCTGAAACGGAAAACAATAATAACCACTGATATGAAAAAGATTTTGTCTTTGATCGCTTCGGCCATGCTCCTGATGTCTTGCGGTGAGTATTTCAACCCTGCTTATCTTCTTTCCAGCGGGGCCAAGATCGCACAGGCAGCTTCTGTCACAGACGAGCAGATGAAAGCCTATGTCAGCCAGTACGTTGCCCAGCTTGACGCACAGAGCCCTGTCCTGCCCGAGAGCAACGCCTACGTGAAAAGGGTACGTAACCTCACTAAGGGTATCACCGAGGTCGACGGCACTCCCCTTAATTTCAAGGTCTACCAGACCAACGACGTCAATGCTTTCGCCTGCGCCGACGGTAGCGTCAGAATCTACACGGGGCTTCTCGACAGGATGACAGATGACGAGGTTCTCGGAGTGGTTGGCCATGAGATTGGCCACGTGGCTTTGAAACATTCCCTGAAACAGTACAAGGCGGCTCTAAGGAACTCAGCGATCAGGGATGCCGTGGTGTCGACAGGAGGTACGATCGCTGTCCTGACGGCTTCTCAGCTCGGCGACCTCGGAGAGGCTCTCATGAGCGCCAAATTCTCAAGGAAACAAGAGGCCCAGGCTGACGATTACGGTTACGACTTCCTGGTCGCCCACAAAAGGAATCCCTGGGCTATGGCCATGTCTTTCGAGAAACTGTTGAGCCTTTCCAACGGCGGTGCCTCCGCCGGAACTCAGGCCGCTTCGTCCAGCTCAGCTGTCTCGGAGATATTCTCAGATCACCCTGCTACAGAGAAGCGCATCCAGGCAATGTCCCAGCGCGCCACTAATGACGGTTATAAACGTCCCGCAAAGTAATAGACAAACTACAACAAGTTTTGATCGGGGGTGATGGCGACATCTCCCCCGAGTTTTTTCGGTTCCTGGTCATCCGGCCGAGCGTTAACGACATCTCCCTGCAACACATCGACAGCCATATCCCCGTCATGCGGGTGGCAGGAAGTGAATGTCACTGGGGCGATTGTCGCGAGCCCCATGGATAAGCCAACCACTTTCACTACTTTACCAAGTCTTTTGCGAGCGGCCAACTGGCTCTCAAGATAGGCTACCTCTGCCTCGCATTTAGGGCAGGTGCCGGCACAGGAGCCCTTGTGACGGCACTCTGAGGTAATAAACTCTATCTCGTTTTCGATGGCGATCCTGCGACGGATCTCCTTAAGCATCTTGCATATTTCTTTTCCTCTCTGCATAGCCTATATCATATTCAAATTTATCAATTCTTTCAAAACCAAGCTCGATGACCTCGGCCTCGCTCTTAGCCACATCCTCCGAGGTGTTGAAACCAGGAATCAACGGGATCCTGATGACGCATTTCCCGGACAACCCAAGTTCGGCCATGGTACGCAAGTTCTTAAGGACCTGGGAATTGTCTTTCCCCGTGTAGCTCTTGTAGATGGTCGGATTCATATCCTTGATATCGATCAGATATTCATCTGCCACAGGGATGACAGTCTCCAAAAAGGAGGGGGGCACATTCAGGGAAGTCTCTACATTGATCTTCCACTGATCCCCGCAGATATCCCGGAATTCCTTGATAAACTGGTGACTCAGAAGAGGTTCCCCTCCCCCGAAAGTCACGCCACCTCCTGTCGCCAGGAAATACAGCTCGTCCTTGCGAATCTCATCATATAACTCAGCCGGAGAATACTCTTTATGGTGATATGAGACCGACAAGGTCTGCGGATTCAGGCAATACTCGCAAGTGAGAGGACACAGCATGAACGCGACCAGAGTTGTGACTCCTTCGCCATCCACCCCGATCCGCAATCTGGAGATTCCTGATATTTTGGCCTTCATCTATTATATAAACACCAAAAATCGCGAATCTTGCGCGGGAGGCATGAAAAAAAATATGATTAAGGCTGTTTATAGTCCGTCCGGAGGGAGACTGATGTCTCCGTCGGAAAATCGGCGGGGACTTTTTGTTTGACTTCACCAGTGGCGCACCACTCCGTACCTCTAAGCAGAAGCGTCTGGAAACCAGCGCATTGCATGGCGGGATTATCCTCCAGGGTGTCGCCACAGTGGCCAATCATGATGTGGAATATCCTGCCTTTACCATATTCAACAGTAAAGACAAGCGGTTCCTCACGACCCGAACCACCTAATTCTGTCGGGGAATATGCCGTGTAAAGGAGATCTTTGATGTCTCCGGGGCCTCTCATCCTGTCGTAAAGCTCGTCGCTGGCATGCTTCCATCGTTCCGGCAGACCATTTAATATCGGGTGCGAAGGGACTCTCCGGTTCATGATGTATTCATGCCTGGCACCGTGCGATCCACCGGAACCGGCAGAGGTATCCTTGACGAGGGCACCATCCTTCCAGTAAACATAAGGTCCTGATTTCTCGTCTCTTCCGCCCCAACCACCAAGGGCTATTATCTTGTTGTACTCGTCCCAATCGGCGAATGAGTTATCCGCTGCATGGTAGACCACGACTCCACCTCCGTTCTTGACATAATTCAAAAAGGCGTTGTTCATCTTCTCCGGCCAAGGGTCTCCGTTGTAGTCGAGGAACACGAACGAATATTTGCTAAAATCCACGTCGAAAGAAGACATGTCCTCTCCCGCGGCGAGAGACAAGGCGACATCGACCTGAAAGAGTCCGGAATTCTCAAGAGTCATCTTTATAGCCTTATGGCTGACCGGCCAGTTATGATTGTTCTGTCCGGTGATGATAACGCCCTTTATGGGCTCCTCCGCACAAGCCGAAACCATGATGGCTAAGAGCGAAAGACAAATCGCAAACAATCTGGAAACAATTCTCATACAATAAGTTATATTAATTATTCACAAATCTCAATCCTCATCGGGGTTGTCCGGCCGCACGGGAGCGACTTACCAGGATGACTCCACCAACAACCAGACCCATGGCCAGGATCTTCTGCCAAGTCAAGGTATCCATTCCGACGCTGATGCTGATTATTGTCGCTATAATCGGCTGCAAGTATGAATACATGCTCACAAGGGTCGGTCGCAAATATTTCTGTCCCAAAGGGATAAGGAAATACGCCACAAAGGTGGCGAAGAAGATGAGATACGCTATCTCCCACCGGACAGCAGTCGGGATGGCCAGGAAATCAGTGGTCACGAAACTCTTCCCGAATACCAGCAATGATAGGATCAAGGCGAAAAGGAACATCCACTTCATGAAAGTGATAACGCTGTACTTCGATATCAGCGGGCGGAAAAACCCCAGATACAGCGAGAAGCTAAGGCTGTTCAATAGAAGAAGCGCTATTCCGAGAGGCGATGAGGCGGAACCTCCATCCGCATGTACGGAGTTGAATATCAGGAACAATATTCCGGCGAAACTGGTCACGACTCCCCACGCCTTTTTCCCCGTGATAGGCTCTTTAAGGAAGAAGTAGGCGAAAAACATCGTGAATATCGGTCCCAGGGTTCCCATTATGGCAGTGTCTATCGAACTGGACATCGTGATCGCCATCAGGAAGGTAAACTGGGGAACGAACAAACCCACAAAGGAAGCCGCGGCGATCCTCAAATAGTCCCCTCTCTCAACCTTTTCTTTCGGCATGAACAAAGAGATGAGCCAGAATAAAGAGCATGCTCCTAGCGCCCGTAAGGTGAAAAGCACTCCAGGCGAAACCACGTCAGAGTTGGCTATATCCTTGCAGAACACTATGTTAAGCCCGAATATGACATAGGCTGCCCCGACGGACAGATGGCCCACCAATGCGTCTTTGTTCATCTTTGTTGATTCCGGTCTCATATCAACGTTGTTCCCGCACTATGGTCTTGAAACGTTCGACCACGTCAGGGTGATCACCGGCCACATTCGCGGTCTCACCCGGATCGGTCCGACGATCGAAAAGCTGGTCAAAAGGACGGTAGCCCGTCTCAATCTTCGGCCCCCACTGGATCATCTCAGGATCATTGGAGGGTGAGATATATTTCCACTCCTTATCACAGACGGAGAGGGTGTGGTCATTGGACATCTCCATCACATATTCAGCGTCTTTGAAGTCCCGGCTGTCGGGAGCGGCGCCGGCAGGGATCTCGGCACCCAACAGGGTCGCCAAAGTCCGGAACCCGTCTATCTGGGAAATGATCCTGTCATCCTCCTTCCCGGCTTTGACATGGCCGGGCCAGCGGATAATAAGCGGGATAGCTGTGCCTCCCTCATAGGCTGAATATTTCCCCCCGCGCCAAGGCCCAGCTGGCTTGTGGTCTCCGACAAGCTCCTCCGCTTTGTCATCGTAACCATCATCCAGCACAGGACCATTATCGCTTGTCAGAACCACAATCGTATTCTTCTCAAGGCCAAGTCTTTCCAAAGTTTTGAGAATCTCTCCCACACTCCAGTCGAACTGAGCGATGGCGTCACCTCTGAGGCCCATGGTACTAGCCCCGCGGAAACGTTCCGCCGGAAATCTCGGGACATGGATGTCATTTGTGGCGAAATACAAGAAGAATGGATGATCGGCATTTTCCTCGATAAACCGAACCGCATGCGTGGTCAAAGAATCCGCGATCGTCTCATCTTTCCAGAGCGCTTTGCCACCCCCTTTCATGTAGCCTATACGTCCGATGCCATTCACGATGGACATGTCATGCCCATGACTGGAGCGCAGGTTATAAAGCAGTTCCGGGTTATCCCGCCCGGTAGGCTCCCCTTCGAAATTACCCTTGTAACTCACCTCGATGGGATAGTCAGGATCATGACTGACCACCCTCCCGTTCTCGATAAACACGCAAGGGACACGGTCAGAAGTGGCCGCCATAATGTAGTGATAATCAAAACCGATGTCGGAGAGATCCTCGTCCAGTTCCCCGTTCCAGTCCTGCTTTCCCGTCTCGGAGCCCAGCCCAAGATGCCATTTGCCGATAGCGCCGGTAGAATAACCCTGCGTCTTGAGCATGTCAGCGACTGTGAACTGGTCCGGTGATATGATCATTTTGGCGTTGCCCGCGGCCACGTCCGTCCCTGCCTTGCGCCAAGGATACTGTCCGGTCAGGAGAGAGTAACGGGAGGGTGTGCTGGTGGACGCCACCGCATGTGCGTCCGTGCAACGGATCCCCTGTCTGGCCAGGCCATCCACATTCGGAGTCTCGACACCCTTGGCTCCATAGCAACCCAAGTCCCCATATCCAAGGTCATCGGCCAAAATAAAGACGACGTTGGGCACTTCGGTCTTATGGCCGGAGCATCCGGCGAGCAGAGCCGCGAAAGGCAGAAACAAATGCTTGTATGTCATTATTCTGAGTCTAATAATATCAATTCATCCTCTTCCCGAACAGGTAGTATTTCTGGTCCCCGAACCAGAGAGTACCTTTCCCGTCAAGTGCTGTGTAGCTGGTATAGAACGAGTTACCTGTATCCCTCGGAGAGAAAACACCACGATCCTCAAACCAAACAGGCTGGTGTGCCCCTTCGACGAAACTCCCGTCAAACTTATAGAGCGGGCCCCTGTTCTGATAGGCAGTCAAACCATTGAAATCATAAGCGTTATGTGCCATGAGGAAATACTTCCCACTCCTCGCCTCAGGCCCGGCATAGTCATAAATGGGGCATGGTGAGCAGGGCTGAAGAATCGCCTCACCTCCGTCTTTCATGCGGAGGATCTCAGGCCTGGACCAAGTCTCACCATCATCTGAGCTGACGGACCAGATCGGAGAGCCTATGGTTGTACGCATGACCGAGAAAAGCCGCCCGTCAGGAAGGCCGACAATACAAGCTTCCTCGACAATGAGACCTTCCCGGGGCTCGTAATCATTATCCCTCTCAACCTTCGAGGCGTCAAAAGCCTCATCTTCCGTATTAAAGAATGAGATTTGGATATCCTTGATTTCCGGATCGTTATCAATGTTATCGTAGCGCCAGAACTCCACCCGGCTGATGCCATCTCTCCCGTAACGGGAGCAACCGGCAAGGTATAGGCCATCCTTTCCGAGTCGGAGAGGCCTTTGCCACATGCACCAGGTCGGAGGAACCGAGGGATCTTCCGGATCCTCGCTGAAACGCTTGGGGAACGGAACTATCCCGGGGGCGCTCCAAGTCTTGCCGCCATCATCGGAATATCGCCCGCACATAATCCCGCAAAGGTGTTTCTTCACGGTGGTCTCTTGGTTCCACAGGCAATAGAGACGCCCGCTCCTGGTGATCATCGGTTGCTGCCAGGCGGCCACAGGCTTGGGATCAGACCTCGTGGCGGATCCCGCGATAATCACAGGATCAGTCCACGTCACACCATTATCCGGGCTTTGGGCATACACAACATGCTCATCGTCAGCGGCCTCCCATGACCCTTGGGTCCAGAAAGCGTGGAGAAGCCCCCTGGCAGGGTCTTCCAAAACATGGAAATGGTCATTGAAGGAGTTACCGACCTGTTCCGGATGTTTGACGGCCTCAGCCCGAGTCAGTGTCGGGACATACACGGTCAAATCGTGAGGCACAACATCTATGTTGACCTCAGGATAAAGGTAGTGCCAATAGAAGTGCTCAGGCCAGCGATCCCTAAAGTGAGTCACGTCCTTGAAATGCTTCCTGAGAGCCAAATCAGAATCAGCGAAGCGGTGGCAGGCCTCCGGCGTTTTCGTGAATATGGTCCATTGGGAATGGTTGGCGGCATCCTGGCTTGGATAGCCGACCCATATCACAGTGCCCTTCTTTGGAGGATAAACCGGATTCATGGTGAATATGGTAGTGAGAGCCGTGTTCTCGTCTCTCAAAGAGGTGTCCGATAACAGGTTCGACAAATCTCGGCGATGGAACTTCCTCGGAGGCTCTTGGGAGAAAACCACCTGCGAGGGATCCAAGCTGTCCCCAAAAAAGTATTCGCTGGCCAAAGCCAAGCGTTCGATATTCACCGGATCGTCCAAGGAAGACGGATCGGCATAAGCTTTTGTGAAATTGAAAGCGCCGTCACGACTCGGGTTATACCAGCCCTTTTTTTCGGCAAAGCGGACCAAGTTCTCGCTGCCCAGGAAGTTAGCGGTGTCCTCCAGGTCGACTTCCCCGATATTGAAACAGTTGGCTATCAACATTATATGGTTCTCCGGGACTCTTTGGGCCACCCATATCTTACCCCTGACCACGGAGCAGACCCATCCGCCACCGGCGTCAGCTATCAGGAATGTCCTGCCGGACTCGTCGCATCCACGTCTGCTGACCTCTGAGCCGATGATCTTGACAGCCTCCAGAGCGCTCTTGGCTTCCCTGAAAGCTTTAGTCTGGATCTTATATAGACGCTTCCCCTTAGATCTCTTACCGGACTTGGTAGGACACGCGTTGGAAGCGATGCTTACCCCGAACTCATTGACATAGCTATCCCCCATCTGGCCGGGAAACTCGAACCATAGGCCGGCCAAGCTGACATTATCCGAGGGGACATTGTAGATGTTCAGCATCTTTTCACCCGGAATGTCCTCATTATGACCAAGATAGGTATACCCATCCGTCGTGGCTTCCGGGCCGGCGAAAATCCCGAGTCCCAATATGGTTAGCAATAATAAATCACTCATGATGATGGTGAGTCTGCGGTATGTCTAGGAGAACGAAGGCATCCGGATCCAGAACCCCTTCAATGACACCACCTTTCATCTCCAGAGGAATCTCGGTGAAGGCCCTGTCAGAATCTGTGAGATAGGCATTGACCATACCATCTCCAGCCCCCATTATCTCAACCCGGAACGGACGTATCTTAGTCACATTATTATCTTCGGAATAACGGGTCAACAGCACCCTCAGATGACCGTCAGATGACCGGGCAGCGGTAGCGTAAAGCTCCTTGTCACCCGCGTCAGCTTTCACCTGGGTTCCGTATTGGATCAATTTGTTCCACGCGTAGAAGGCATAGTAAGTCTTTGAAGGACGATAAGTTGTCTGATCAAAGGCACCGCAGAAAGCGCTGGGCCGGAAATCATAGTACATGAGCATGTCAACCGGCTCATCCTGGCAAGCCGACATCACAGCGGCAGTGAATGCGGCGCCTTTTATGGCATTGATTTTAGACAGGCTATACACATATTCATCCGTCCAGCCCTTGATATAATTCCACTCATCAAGGAACGAAGGGGTGTCGGTGAAACCATTTTTATCCAGAAGCGCGCGGATACGTCTCGCCTTCGCGGCGATCTCCGGCACCGACCGCTCATAAATATGCCATGAGAAGAAGTCCAGGCCTATTTTCTTTTGACTCAACCTCTGGAGGAAGGTGTCCGCCCAATCCTCCATCCAGCACAATGCCGGTCCTCCGATCATCAAGTCAGGGAAGGTCTTATTAAGATACTTCGCGGCGACCTCGTAGAACTCATAGAACTGCTCTGTAGATCCTCCCCATGTGTGCGGCTTTGTCTGCCAGTCTTCCACATCGAGATCAGGCTCATTCCAGATCTCCCAATACTTTATACCCAGATGGAGACCGTTCGCCCATCCCTCGTTGTAGTGCCTGATGACATGCTCACAGATCTTCGCCCATTTCAGGTAGTCTTTCGGCGGGAATATATTGTATTGCTTCACCGTATGCTCGATGCTTTCCCCAAGCCGGAAGAAGACCTGGGTACCGGTGGCGACTATGCTCTGGAGATACGCGTCGGTGTTCGTGAAATCGTATGCCGACGGATCATCAGGATTCCTGTCGAAATCCGGAAACAGTTGGGAGATGTCCACGCAATGCGGACCGCCATATCCACTGTTGTAAGCCGAGTCGTGTGTTCGGGCATATGGGATATTGAGAACTTTATACTCATAGAAGTTGCCCCGGGTCTGCTCCTTTGAGTTCGCCACGACGGGACCATTATTCACGGCGTTCATCGGCTTGATCGCCCCTACGACGGTACTCGGGTCAATCACGACTTGTGCCCCAGCGGGAAGCCAGGAAAACAGCAGGAGGGCCAGGCAGATGGTTTTGAACGGTTTCATGTTTATGGTTTTAAAGAGAGACTTCGATTACGCAAGGTTGTGTTTTCTTTGTAAAGGTAAGCAATTCCTGGCGGAATATTTTGCGGAATAGAAAAACTATCGTATTTTTGCACTCCCCAAAGGGGACACAAGTCTGGAAGCATAGCTCAGCTGGTTCAGAGCACCTGCCTTACAAGCAGGGGGTCACTGGTTCGAATCCAGTTGTTTCCACACTGATTATCAAGCACTTGCAGCAATGCAGGTGCTTTTTGTTTTTTACAAAGGTCGTGATTAAAGCATATTCCAACTCTTTTATCAGTCCTTTTAAAGACACCATAGAATATGCTATAGAAGACTAAAACTCCTGTTTTAAACCGTCTTCCTTCAGTTCGTCATACTTCCTTCTATTCAGGCGGAAGAGAATCCCATGACGACCCTTGCGGCCTTTCCTGTATTCATCCGAATTGAGACTTTTTTTCTCACAAGACAATTCAGGAACGGAAGATGCGGAAGGTAAGGAATCCTGAGCGAAGTCGGGCTCATAATACATGTCCGAATCGCTGGCCTCTTCAGTTTCAGGAGCACTTTCCAAAATACCGGAAGACATTATTTTACGCTGGAAATTCCTACGATCGAACTTGACACCAAGTATAGCCTCATACAGACGCTGAAGATCCGGGATCGTGAACTCGTCATCAAGAAGGTCGAACCCCACTGGCTGGAAATGGATGTCGCGGCGAAGCCTTTCCATGGCAGCATCGAAAATCTTCCTATGATCGAATGCCAGATGTGGTAGCTTATCAACCGGGAACCATGCTGCCTCTTCGGCATCGTCTCCACCCACGACCCCTGAAGGCTTCACCAAAGCGTACCAAGCGATGGTGATCACCCGCTCTCGCGGGTCGCGATCCACGTCCGAGAACACTCCGAGTTGAACAAGTGCTGACGGTACAAGTGCGGTCTCTTCTCTCAGCTCCCTCAGGGCTCCTTGCTCGGCAGTCTCGTTCATCTTGAGGAAACCTCCAGGGAAGGCCCACTCCCCCTTGTAAGGCTCCCCGCCCCTGCGGACAAGAAGGACCTTCAGCTGCCAGTCTTCGTAAGTGAATATAATACAGTCGGTGGTGACGCCCATATGCTCGTACTTGTACTGGTACGGGAAGGGATCGCCCGGGTTGTATGTATAATTCTTTCCCATCACAATGACAAATATAGCATTTTCCTGACAAATCAAGAAAATGTGTCAAAATGACATGAATTTCTTGGATATTCAACAAAGTGGTATTATATTTGTGTCATAATGACACGAAATTCCATCTCGGAATACCGATTGTAAGTGTGAAGGAGAATCAATGTGCAACCCAAAAAACTTAAAAGACATGACAACGACTAATGACAAGACCAAGGTTTACAACGTGATCATCATGGACCGCAGCGGCTCTATGTGGGACATACAGAAGCCTGCCATCATGGGCTTCAACGAAGTGCTCGGAGGCGTGAAGGCCGCCAAGGAGAAATATGCCGATACCCAGGAGCAGCTCATCTCCCTGGTGCTCTTCGACACCACGGCTATTGAGGAGGTTTACTGGAACGCGGATCCCGAGATCGCCACCCATCTGACCGAAAAGACCTATGTGCCCGGAGCAGCCACTCCCCTCTATGACGCCATGGGGCGTACGCTCACCAAACTGGAGAAGGAGCTGAAGGATGACAAAAACCATTCAGTCGTGGTGACCGTCATCACCGACGGCTACGAGAACAGCTCTAAGGAATATTCGCTCAGCTCCATCAAGGCGCTGGTGGAGCACCTGAAGGACGAAGGATGGTCATTCGCCTACATGGGCACAGACCACGATGTCCACGGAGTGGCTGTGACTCTGTCCATCACGAACATAGTTCAGTTCGAGAAGACCGAGGAGGCGACTATCAAGTCCTTCAAGAAAGAGCGCCGCGCAAGGGATCGCTGGTATGCCGAAGAAAGCCATTTCGACCTGGACTGCCCCAACGCGAGCTATGAAGAGAAACTACGCTTCAGGAAGCAGAAGGCCGCCCACTACTACGACGAGAAGCCGGAAGAGGAGAAGTAGTAATAGTAGAAATCTTAGCAAAATCCCATCCTTGATTTCAGGGATGGGATTTTTGTCACACGGACTAAGCGGACAGGGCGTTTTCCGGAAGTGGTTGATTTTCAGGAGAATAGCGCTTTACGCATGGAATATTTGACCACCCACAAAGCGTTAAAATACTAAAAATCAGCGAGTTCTAAATAACGCTCCCTTCCTGGAATTCTTATCCTTCCTCAATGAAGTAGTGGTCCGAGAACTCGGCCTTCTCGGTGTTCTTCACGGTGATGGTGAAGTCTTCCGGAGTGCCCTCCAACAAGTCATGTTCACCTGGGCAGTGTTTCAGCATTAGATAACGTCTCTCGGCTGCCATGTACGCTTCCTCGTAGGTTTTAAAAGGATGGTCGCATACATATCTTTCGTTGTCTCTATGGACGAATCCATACTGCCCGTTCCGGACGCAGACCAGGCGGTATATGTGCCCCTTGTCAGTATCATCTCTTTGCTGGTCGGATTCAACGAAGTACCTGTCCACACAATTGAAATGGTCGGATTTCAGGACCACATAGTAGTCATTATCTGGTCCGAAAACAGACGTGTTGTTGGTTGGGTTCTCGAACTCTCGCTTGCGGGCAACAGCCTCAGCGACAGCTTCTTCCCACGTGTCGAATGATTTGAGTTCCTGAATCATGTGGTCGTAATTGCAGCGGCCGACCCTGCCGGTTGTTTCACGCTTAACAATGTAAGGCATAGCAGATTTGTTTTTGAATTGAACATTCCGCATCGCTTTGCCACCGTGGCATCTGGCCTGCTCGGTTGGCGCTCCTTTGGGGGAGACTCTTGATGCATGTGCAAATATAACAAAAAAAGAGAAAGCCCTCGCCGAAGGATCTTCCATCCAACACAGAATCTTTCTCATAAGGGAGCGGGAGGCTCCGGTTTCCCGGTACACCCCCCCCGCATGTTTTGCAAAGGTAATGCAAATTCATTGAAACTGTCAATAAATAACAGTATCTTTATGTCATGAAAAGAATTGTCCTTTGCGTTGCCGCGGTTCTGTTGATGCTTTCCTGCAGCGACAGGAACGGATGCCCGGAACTTGAAGCCGGTTTCATGAACCCGCCTCACGAGAGCCGGCCGATGGTTCTTTGGCATTGGATGAACGGCAATGTGACAAAGGAGAGCATCCGGAAGGATCTTCTGTGGATGCATGACATCGGCCTTTCAGGCTTCTTCCTTTTCGACGCGGCATATTCAACCCCTCAGGTAGTTGACACCCTTCTTCCTTATATGAGCGAAGGCTGGAAAGACGCTTTCCGCTATGCGGTGGCCCTCGCGGACTCCCTCGGCCTTGAAGTCGGCATTGCCAGTTCTCCTGGCTGGAGCCTTACCGGAGGCCCTTGGGTGAGTGAGGATGACGCTCAGAAGAAGCTTGTCTGGAGCACGACACCTGTGCGCGGCCACTACCACGGGGCACTTCCGTTGCCATCGAGCACTGTCTCATCTGAGCTTTTCCACGCTGTTCCGGAACAGGAAGGAATAGTACGGGGCTACCTTAAGGAAATACGGGTCCTGGCAGTCAAGCAGGGTCCTGATCCGTTAGTCGAGGACATCTCTTCATCCTATAGCGACGGAATACTTGATTGGACCGCCCCGGAAGGAAACTGGACTGTCTATAGGTTCGCATATACCTTGATAGGAACCACGAACGGGCCCGCTCCACCTGAGGCTACCGGTCTTGAGGTGGACAAACTGGACGCGGGAGCGGTGAGAAGGTATTGGGACAACTATCTGGGACTGTACAAGGAAGCCCTTGGCCGCAACCTTGGTCCGGGGACTATAAGCAACATCGACATTGACAGTTACGAGTCAGGAAAAGGAACATGGACCCTGCGGATGGAGGAAGAGTTCGAGAAGAGGAGAGGATATTCAATGGCCCTGTGGCTTCCCGCACTTGCCGGTGAGAGGATTGGCGCCGATGAGGAGCGTGAGCGATTCCTATTCGACTGGCGTCAGACGCTTGGAGAGCTGCTTGCCGAAAACCACTACGACCTGGCCACCGAGATATTCCATTCCCACGGCATCAAGCGATATAGCGAATCTCACGAGGAAAGACGTTCTTTCACCGGGGACGGAATGATGGTCAAAAGGACTGCCGATGTGCCCCAGGGCGCGTTCTGGGTGCGTTTCCGGGCAGGAGTCTATGCCACTATGCCACATATGGAGGCAGACCTTCGGGAATCTTCATCAGTGGCTCATATATATGGCCAGAACATCTGTGCCGCCGAATCTTTCACCACCAACGGCCGTCCCGGCAAATGGGATGGATGGTGGGCATATCAGTGCCATCCCGGCAAGCTCAAGCCAGTTGCTGACGCGGCCATGGCTGAAGGGCTCAACAGGTTTGTGATCCACACTTCCGTCCATCAGCCATCAGAAGAGTTCAAACCCGGTCTTGGCCTGGGGCCTTATGGCCAGTGGTTCAACAGGTACGACACCTGGGCTTCGGAGGCCCGTCCTTGGATAGACTACATCAGCAGGAGCTGCTTCATGCTCAGCCAGGGCCGTTTTGTCGCCGATATTGCCTATCTGTATGGGGAGGACACCAATCTTACGTTAAGGTTCGGCCAGGAGAGGCCGGGGATTCCCGCGGGATGGAACTATGACTTCGTGAACGGGGACGCTCTTGTGAACGCTCTCGAGATAAAGGATGGAAGTATTGTTTCCGAGTCCGGAGCGAGCTATCGTATGCTGGTGGTTGACAGCCAGATAGATAGGATGTCCGATGCGCTTGCCTCCCGCGTCGAGGCAATACGTGAGGCGGGAATACCTGTATGCGACCTCCGGGAAGGCGGGGAGATGATTTCCGTTCTTGATAATGAAGGGATAAGCGCCGATGTGTCAAATGTCCCTGATAGCGTGGCCTTTGTCCACCGCAAGCTTTCCGGAGGTGAGATCTATTGGATAGCGAATATATGCTCAAGGCCAAGGAATATGACTTTGGGCCTCCGGGATTATATGCCAGATGGAACGGAGCGGATAGTTTTGGAGCCCAAGGTTTGGAGAGCAGACCGTGGCACTATTGAGGATATTTCCTATCGGGTTGAGGAGGGACGTTTGTTTGTCGATCTCAATCTGGAAAGGGATGATGCCGTATTCGTCGTGCTGCAAGGGAAGGCGAAACACAAGTCCTTTGTCGCTTCCGTGGAAACGCCTGTGACTGAAGAGCTTCTGCCCTCATCAAACTGGGCCGTCCACTTTGTTCCGGCCATCAATCCGGAGGAGGCCGTCGACTATAACTTTGAAAGCCTTTGCGCCTGGAATGAATCCCAGAACCCGTTTATCCGCTTCTTCTCCGGCACCGCCACTTACAGGACATCCTTCCGGTGGAGTCCGGACAATAGCGCTACGGAAACCGTGCTGGATCTTGGACAGGTATTCAATATGGCATACGTTCACGTCAATGGCAAAGACCTGGGACTCCTATGGAAGGAACCATACAAGATTGACATCTCAGAGACTCTTGTGGAAGGGGATAACATATTGGAAATCAAGGTCACAAACTCATGGGGCAACAGGCTCATCGGAGATTCCGCCCTCCCGAAAGAGGAACGTGCCACCAAGACTTCCTGGGAGTTCTATTCTCCAGATGATCCTCTGCCGACTTCCGGTCTGCTCGGCCCGGTAAAGATTTTGAGAGTTACACAGAAAGACTAAACATCTTAATCTGACCAAGAAGCGCCTCCTCGTCAAGGATAGTATCAGGATGAAACAGATCCACTGACACCTTGCCGCCGGGGGCGCTCCAGTTTCCTACCACCTGACCGTCCTGAAGGACCACAGGCCAGAAATTGCCGGTGTTGTTGTGCGCGCGGTGACTATGATCGGGATTCAGAGACACCTGACGGCTCTTGTAGCCAATCAGATATTCATCATAAGGAGGAAGCAAGTGGACGCTGCCGCTGCGGAATCCTCTGGTCCTGAAACCCTCGATGACAAAGAAAGGCAGGCCTTTCCACCGCACCTCGACAAGTTCGTCTCCGAGGGCGTCCATCCCCTTCCGGCAGTCACCGGCGTTCAATCCTGACCACCAGACGAAATCTTCCAGAGTGGCCGGGCCGTGGCTGCGGAAATATATTCCAACAAGTCGGGCAAGGGCCTCCTCCCTGGGAACAGACCGCGATTTCGGGAGCTTGTCGGCAACCAGTGCGTAACTGTGCTTCCTGGGAAGTAGGTCGCCGCTGCAAAGCAGCCCTGAATATTCACCCAGACGGATATGATACGAGAGCCGGTGGTCCTCCATAGGCATTCCCCTGTCCTCGAGGGCCGCGGCGAAGTCGCTCTTGACGGCGATCCGGTTCTTCGTGAGAACGTCCGAGAATATCTGGCTTACGACTTCCTGCTCCGTTTCCGGTATGCTGATGCCGTTGGATTTCATCCAGCCCAGAAGCCCCCGCATGGCAGGTTTCCGGCATAACTCCAACATCCAGCCAAGGTCCTCTCCGGCCACCAGCTGCCAGGTGGTTCGGAAGAGGTGGGTCCTGACTATCCGCCCGTCGTTGTAATCCTTCTCGAACGCCTTGGCAGAGGGCTTTCTGGTGCGCATCGCCACACCCCATCTGACCATCTTATAGTCCTGGGCCTGCATAGCGCCCATCCAGGACACCACGTCGTGAGGCGAGGTGAACTGGGGGCATATCAGCTGCTGGCTCAGAAGTCTGGTGGAAACAGGATTCATAGGGCGCTTGTTCTCGTACGACAAAGATACGTGTTTATCACGCAAACGGCAAGGGTCGTACGCAGCGCTGAGTTCGTAAAGCATTTTATGATCACATAATTATAGAATAAACGCAAAAAAGACGGGAGGCTGGGAGCGATAATCCTGTTCAATAATTGAGAAAATTCATATATTGCGTACTGTTTTGGTATTAAAGGATATGACTATAATGAAAAAATCGACCTCCGTCCTCCTGCTGATTATGACAGCCGCGATGCCAGTTTTGTTCTCATCGTGCGGCACAGCCTCCAAGGATTTGTCTTCATCCGAGTCTAAGGCTTACTTCCAGACAGCCGATCTGCCTGACGCCTCAGCCTATATTCCCGCTCCCGCCAAACCGAACGATCCCCGATTTGCCGGAGACAAAGCGTATTACGAGTGGGGAAAAGCCCTGCGCGGAAGATCGAGAGGAAGGATAGCCAAAGATGACGCGGCCACCTCCATGGATTATATGTCGAAGATATTCGAAGAGGCTATCGGATTGAGGATCAGCAAGGAACAGACGCCTGACCTGTACCGGCTTCTCTCCAGGTCCACAAAGACTTCGGGGGCCGAGAATCGGAAAATCAAGTCATATTACAACCGTGTGCGTCCATATGTGGAGTTCTCCGAGCCCACCGGTGTCCCGGAGGATGAGGAAGGACACAGGACGTCAGCGTCATATCCTTCCGGCCATACGACAAGGGGGTGGACAATGGCCCTTATCCTCTCGGAGCTTCTTCCGGAAAGGAGCCAGGATATCCTGGAGGTCGGATACAGGTATGGTGCCAGCCGAGTCATCGTCGGTTACCATTTCCAGAGTGACGTCCAGGAAGCCAGGGCGGCCGCTTCCGGAATCGTGGCGGTCCTTCATTCCAGCGACGAGTTCAAGAAAGACATGAAAAAGGCACAAAAAGAGATTGATGCCTTGTCCCGTTTCGGGAAGCGCAGCAAGGTGAGCGGGAATCCCCTCTTCACCGGCTGGTATGCCGATCCTGAAGCCGTGGTATTCGGAAAGGAATACTGGATATATCCCACCTGGTCAAGACCTTATGACGAACAACTATTCATGGACGCTTTTTCCTCAAAGGACCTGATACACTGGACAAGACATGAGAAGGTGCTTTCGAAGGAGAATATATCCTGGCTACGCCGCGCCCTTTGGGCTCCGTCCGTTATCGAGAAAGACGGGACTTATTATATCTATTTCGGAGCCAATGACATGCACGAGAAAGGCGAAGGTGGCATCGGGGTTGCCGTGGCCGACAACCCGGCGGGACCGTTCAAGGACGCGCTCGGGCATCCACTGATAGACGAGGTCATCAACGGAGCGCAGCCTATCGACCAGTTCGTGTTCAAGGATGACGATGGAACCTACTACATGTATTACGGAGGCTGGCGTCATTGCAATATGGTCAAGCTCGGAAATGATCTTAAGAGTCTGGTTCCGTTTGAGGATGGCACCATTTACAAGGAGATCACTCCCAAAGGATATGTCGAAGGTCCTTTCATGCTGAAGAGGAACGGCAAGTATTATTTCATGTGGAGTGAAGGCGGCTGGACTGGCCCCGACTATCATGTGGCTTATGCCATTTCAGACAGTCCCCACGGTCCTTTTGAGCGAATCGGAACCATCTTGGAATCAGACACTTCAGTAGCTACCGGAGCCGGCCATCATTCAGTCATAAAGGGCAGCGGGAAGGACGAGTATTACATCGTCTATCACCGCCACCCTCTCGACAGCTACGACGGGAATGACCGGGTGGTCTGCATCGAAAGAATGTATTTCGACGCCGACGGGAAAATACTTCCCGTCAAGATAACCTTCGAAGGCGTCCCCGCCAGCAAGTTATAAGTCCAAGGTTTACTCCACGACAGGCAGGACGCCGCCAAACTTGTCGTTGGCGCGGTAATGGGGGGCGTAAAGAGACTCTATGGTCACGACCGGGGCGCTGAAAGTGCCTTCCTGCGTGATGTAGAACTCTTCCGTCACCGTGGTGTTCTCCTCGGGATAGACATCGAAGTAATACTCGGTCCGGTCAGCCTTCACATTCCTGTAGCCCTGGGGCGAGACAGCGTACGAGCCAATCGGCCTGTACCACCATCCGACATGGCCGGAAAGCTGGTCCACTGGCCTGAACGCCGCCTCACGAGGAGCGTTGAGCTTCACGAAACTACGGTTCTCCTGGTTCCAGATCTTATATTCGGTGATGACCTTCTCTCCCCTCTTCAGCTTCATTCCGGGATAAATCTCAAGTAGGTTCTTAGTTGAGTTCTCACCCTGGACCTCCTTGTAGAAATGCCTCTCGATGGTGAAGCCGTTTCCTGCCGCCACAACCTTCGAGAACGGCACCTTGTAAGTCTTTGTCATAAGGATAACCCTTGTCGACAGGACTTCCTCACCACCAGTGAGCACCGAATTGATGGCGTCCACGAAAGCGGGATCCTCTCCCCATTTCTGTGTCTCCTTCTGGAGCATCATCCAGATACGGATGCCGTCGGCGATGGCTATCTCCGCCTTCTCACCAGACTGTATCCTGTTGTCAGACAGCAAGTCGCAAAGGAGAGAGTGGGCGTAAAGCTCACTTTCAAGAAGTCCCCTCCAAGGCATCACGGCGTTGGGATAGTACCAGCCGCCGTCACGGTGCTCGACCGCGTATTCATCCAAGGAAGCCACATCGGCGACAATGGATGAGCGCATCTTGGAATCAGCCGAAAGCTTGATGCCCCACGCGGATGCCAGATTGAGACCGCCATCCCCATATACCAGGTTGACCAGGGTCTTGATCCTGCGGGCCTTGGCCAGGATCTGGCCCTGAAGGCCGCGGCCATCCTTCTGGGAAGGAATCAAATAATCCTTGATGTATTTCTTGAACTCCCTGAAGTTCTTTGAATATTCGCTCGCCTCACTTATAGTCTCCTTGGAGACATCGAACTTGACGGAGGTGTACATCGAGCGGACATAGGCGTATTGCGCGGTCGAGAGCCACCCGCTCCAATAAGGCCAGCTGTCGTGGATAAACTGGTTCTTGTCGAGGAAGGCGATAGCCGAATCAGAATCGGCGACCTCTTCGGCCAGACCAGCGTCACGGAGCTTGGCGAAACGCTCCAGGACCACGGCCGTGATGACCGGAGATGACTTCATACCCTCGAACCAGCCGAAGCCACCGTCAGCGTTCTGGCAGGCGACAATCTTGTCGAGGATATCCTCGTCCGAGGTGACGAAGTCAAAGTCGGCCCCGAGCTTCTCAGCGACCCTGCGCACATAATATGCCTCCGTCAGGGACAGGACATCCTTACCGTCCGGCTCAACCTTCGACGGGATGGCGTCAAGCACCATTTGACGGATGTCTATCTCTTTGTATTCGGCTCCAGCTGAGGTGGTTCCGGTGAATGAGGAGCGGATACGCTGGATAAGAGCGTCCTTGTCCATCCCGGAGAGCAGGACGGCGGAGTGGGCCTCCGTCAAGGTCTGCTCGGCCTCATAGACAGGCAGGGTGACAAACACCGCGTCTGAGAATGATTTGGCGTTATCGGCGAACACGACTTTCAGCCCAAGGAGATCGTGCCCCTTCGGATCCACATTAAACTCGACCGGCACGGACTTGCCGGCGGGGACAGTCACCTTCTTGGACAGGGTAATGAAGGGCTTGGTACCTTCATAATCTGACCCGGCGTAGGTCTGGAGCGCCACCGTTCCGGATACCGGCTTGTCCGATGAACTGGAGACGGTCGCGTGAAGGACATACTTGTCACCTTTATAAATATACTTCGGCTCAACGACATTGACTTTCACCGGGATGGATACTGTCATCTCCTGCCTCACCAGGGCGTTCTTCATCTCCTTGGTGTGGGCGAAAACCTGCACCACGAAGGTTGAGAGTTTGTCGGAAGTCTTGAACTTCAAGATGGCGGATCCTTTGCTGTCAGTCCGCAGATAAGGCTCGAAAGCGAGGGCGGTCGAGAAATCAGAACGCACCTCGACCTCATCCAGCTCAACGGAGGAATCGGCCGATTCCTCACTCACTTTTTCCATCATCACCTCGCTATCTTCGACCATCATCGGAGCGGACTCGAGCACCATCGCTCCGTTCTTCCCCGCCGCGCGGGTACTCATCATTCTCCTGTCATAATCATAGATCCTGCCACGATCCACGCTTCCGTCCATCGCATCGTAATAGACCGGCCTCGCGCCGAGGTTCACAAGATTGACGGTCTCCCAGATATTCGGAGATATCCTCTCCGAGGCCTTGTCGAAGATGGCCGCGACCATCTCGGTCCCTGGATCTGACTTCAGGACGAATGAATATTGCTTCCCGGGATATGCCTTGTCCTCGAATGAGGTGAAAGAAAGAGGAAGATCCAAGATTGTCTTCTCACGCTTGAACTCGCGATGGAACACGTAATGGGTCTCGTTACGGAAATAGAAGATATACAGAGTCAAAGCGTCCGGATACTCGTTCTTGTACTCAAATGAAAGAGTCTTTATGGAGCCTTCAGAGCCAGGCTTTCCGTCCAACTGTACCAGCTCCCGGGCGAGAGGTTTTCTCTGCTCATCGAAGAGTTCGGCAACAGCCCACACAGGGCCCGCTCCGGCTCCGAACTGGACCTTTATCGCCTCACCGTCCTTCACCGAACAGTCAGAGCAAGGGCCGACCAACTTGAAGAAATTCTCGACATCGGCATTGATAGCCTTGTCGTCATCACCGACCACGAGGAACGACATCTCGGACTTTGAGGAAATCTCCTTCCCGTCAGTGGCCTCGACTGTCGCTGAAGCCTCAAGGGTGTAAAGTCCTGGAGAAGGAATGGGGATCTCCTTGGTGGAACCTGATTCAGCCTCTCCTTTGAATACCACCTTGTCATTCGCGTCTTTCAACTCGAAACTGATGTCCACCGGCACTTTCTGCCCCTCATTGTTCTTGGAAGTGAAAGTGACCCTGGCGACTTTCTCCGACAGCAGCTCGCACCTTCCGTACCTGCCGGACCCAAGCGCGATATCCCCAGACGCGGCATTCTCAACATTCATCTCAATACTGAAGGCGTTCAGCACAAAGACCCTCCGGGAGAACTCGCTGGTCTCTCCCGTGGCGTCCTTGACCTTGACCTTGAGCCTGTACCAATACCTGTCTTTCACCGACGGGAACTTCACGGAGAATGACCCGTCAGACTCGAGCTTGATCTCGCCGTCAGCCAAGAGGGTGCCCCAGCTGTCAATCTCGTAAGTCACCTCCGCGGCGTCGAGCGGATGTCCGCTGTAACTTGACACCTTTCCCTTCACCTCGATCTCGTCACCCACGAAATAAAGCTTGTCAACACTCTCGAAAGAGAGGTCATAAGTCGGAAGGACGAACTCGTCAACGACAATCGACTTGGACTCCAGAACGCTGTTTTTGTAACGTATCTTTATGGTGAATCTACCGTTACGTTCTCCCTCCGGAATCTTGAACTCCCCGGCCACAGAGCCGAACTCATTGGTTTTCAGCTCCGTCTTCGCGATCTCTTTATTCTCAGCGTTTATGAAACTGGCCTCGATAGCCTCACCGGCGTCTAAGACCTTGAAACTCACATATTGGTTGCCGGAATAAAGGACGGCCTTGAACTTGACGGTCTCTCCGGGATTGAAAGCGGTTTTATCCGTGAACAGGTCACAATAATTACCGATATAGCCTTTCCGCTCGTTATAGTAATCCCTGGAATTATGCAGACTCTGCTCCTTGGACATGTGAATGAAGCCGTCAGAGTCTTTCCAAGAGGCCCTGAGGTAATAATACACGTCCGCTTTCATCACCTTGCCAAATTCCTCCGGAAGAGGCGTGAAACCATTGACAGTGACATCCTTGGCCTCAGCGATTACCTTCCCCGAATGGATGAGTATGAGGTCGACTTTCTTAAGTGGCTCACCGGATTGGTAGTCGGCCACATAGAACTTGCGCCCGTCAAAATCCTCCCTCAAGGCTATTGACAAGGTCTTGGGAATATACTGTCCCTGAGCCTCTATCTTGCCATTCTTGGCCTTGACAACATAGTTGCCGTCGTCGCATCTCGGAATGGGAATCCTCACAGTATCAAGAACATAGAAACTCTTCTTGGGATTATTGACCGTCTTTTTGAAAAGCGGGGTTCCCTCCTTATCGTCAAGGAACATGGACACATCGACACTCGGGAGATTCCTCAAGGTCACAACTATGTCATTATCCTGGAAAGAGATCGAGACATCCTTGTTCTCAAGCACGTCCATCTGATTCTTGAAACTATCGATAGTTCCGGCAATCTTGGAGTCAACACCGGATCTATAAGATATCCGCTCTTTCTCCGCGGCCTTGATGTCCTCATACAAGGCTTTATATTCAGCCTCACTGCCTTTTTCGCGGGACAACAGGGTCATCCGGTCCTCAAACAGGAGAGCCTTTCCGAAAAGACTCACAGCCTTGCCGGCGTATTTTTCCACGAAAGCCTTGACATCATCTCCCCTGTAGGACCAATACCTATTATCGAGGGACAGATACTCGTTCCAGGCGGCGTTGGGATAAGTCTCACCCAAATATTCCTTCAACGCCTCGTTGCCTTTGGTGGTGCTCCTGTTACTGATCCTTTCGGACCAGAGGGCATATTCATAATCATCTTTGATGAAATCATTCAGAAGGCCGTTCATCTGCCCTGCCGTCCTCTTGTGGAAAATAGTGTTCTTTCCAGCCTGGAGACGGGTCTTGTTGGCCAGGACATAGTCAAGGAGCCCGGATCCGCCGTACGAGGACCTGTAAGTATAGGTCACGATCGGCTCATCGTATTCCTTGACAGCGTTGGCGAGGGCAGTGTTCATCTCCTGGCGTACCTTCCAGTTCCTGGATACCTCGGCGTCGACTTTCTTCACCCAGGCGTCATAGAAATCCCAATGGTACCTCTTGGATTTTGCCGTGGTGATAATCTCGTCGAGGGCCTCGCTCATCTTCTTTGGCAAGTCAGCCTTCTGGGCGGCATAATAGTTTTTCCACAGCGAGGCCAGGGCATGGCCTTGCTCGTCAAGTTTCTTCGCTTTATCCGAATCATTCGTGCGGACATAGGCGCAAGCGACCACGGCTGCGACACAGGCAACGGCGATCGCGAGAATAAGGTAAAACATAGTCTTTTTCATAATAATCCGATATACTTCAAAAACCTCGCGCTCCAAGAGCACGCAAGGCTTCCGAGAGAAGATATGTGCTTCCCCCTATGAATATCAATGGTTTCCGGTCTTTATCGAGAGAAAGGGCGGTTGAAATGGCCTCCTCAACTGAACCCTTTTCCACTATCTTGAACGACTTTCCGGCCTCTTTACGGAAGGTCTCCAATCTTCTGGAAAGATCTCCGACAGGCAAGGCTCTTTTGGATTCGAGGCCAGTCAACACATAAGTCGCGTCCTCTGGCATAAAAGGCATTATCCCGTCCAGGTCCTTGTCCGCCATGACAGCGTAGATGATTATAAGGGATGAATATTCCCCATCGGCCATCATCTCCTCCAGTTGGGTGAAATTCTCTTTTAGGGCGGCTGGGTTGTGGCCAAGGTCAACTATGATCATGGGGTCCTTCCGTACCATCTCCCAACGGCCATGGAAGCCAGCCCTGGAGGCCGTGTGGCAGATAGCGTCCATAACGACAGAGCGGTCTGACAGCTTGGCGTAGAACAGGTTCCGGGATAGGATGTCTATCGCGGCAAGGACCGTGCGCAGATTCTTTTCCTGATACTTGCCTTTCAGGTCCATTTCTTCCAGGATCTCCGGCACGAGACCAGCCATCGAAGGCTCCACATCTTGGGCGAAAGTGAGCGGGCATCCCACCTCTGAGGCTTTTCCCTCGAAGACCGGACGTGTCTCCGGGAGATATTCACCCACCAGAGCGGGAACTCCCGGCTTGAATATCCCCGCCTTCTCACAGGCGATCTCTTCGAGGGTGCCGCCGAGGAGAGCGCAGTGATCAAGGGCTATGCTGGTCACAATGGAGAGGTCTGAGGTGATGATATTGGTGCTGTCAAGCCGTCCCCCGAGGCCGACCTCGATAACCGCCACATCCACTTTCTCATCAGCGAACCATTTGAAAGCCAGGCCAGTAGTAATCTCAAAGAAAGACAGGTCCAGCTCGTCCATGTCCGCCTCATACCGGCAGAGGAAATCGAAGACATATTCCTCCGGCACCAGGCATACCTGCTCCTCCGGTGGCAGCTCCCTCCGGATCCCTGCGCTTCGCGCCCTATCCGGGTAAATGTCCGCCGGAGGGACTGCCACCGGGGGGAGCAGAACCCTGGCTCTCTCACGGAAGTCGATGATGTGAGGAGAGGTGTAAAGTCCGACTTTCAAGCCGATGGAGGACAGAGCCGAGGCGAGCATGTTGGCCACGGAGCCTTTGCCGTTAGTCCCGGCGACATGGATGGTACGGTACTTCTCCTGAGGATTCCCGAGAATAGAGGAGAACCTCAGCATGTGGTCAAGACCCGGCTTGTAGGCATCTCCGAAAGGTACCTTCTGGACAGAAGGGAACCTCGTGAAAATAGCCTCCAACTTGTCTTTGTATGATTTTTCCGAATAATTTTCCATCCTCTTCAGGCAGACTTTTTTGAACTCAATTCAAAAATACTTAAATTTACGGACATATTCCAACTGAATGAAAGAAAAAACCTCAGCTTTACGATCTGAATACATAATCGACGGAATCCCCCAGCGTTTCACTCCGGCGGACATCCTTGACGGGTGTCTCGACCAGGAGCCTGAGGAGATTCCCGCATACGAGGAATATGAGCCGATCGTGGACGAAAGCACCGATCCCTGCCCGGCGGCAGACCAGTTCAAGGGCCAGGATGTCCAAGATTATCTTTCCGGAATCTCCGGGGTCATCGGATCCCCGAGGAATTGTCCTGTGACCTTCCCTGAGGAGTTTACCAAAAGCAGGATCGCGAAAGCTCTCCTGGACACCCTTTGGATGAAAGGCCATTTCAGGCTGGGGGATCTGACCCTTTCCGCGAAATGGCGCTGGAACCCTAAGCCATTGGGGAACATGGCGGCCTTCTATGCCTCTGTCGAGGCTGCCGCCGACTATCTTGACAGTCTCGGAATATACCTTGGATCATATTCATTCACTGAGAGTGAGAGGGTCAGCCAGATAGCTTTCAAAGTGGCCGCCACCGACAGGCCGGAAGATCCGGACGAGGAGATCGGTCCCGAAGAGGAGGAGATCGACCTTCCAGGGAACACTCCTTTCGGGAGCCCCCATCCCGCCATCGGCAGGAGACGGGCCATTCCTGACAAGCTTGTTCCCGATCCTGAGAGCTGGTTGATATTCATTCCTTTCGACAGCTGTGAGTTCAGGCTTGGAGGTTCTTTGCTTTGCGAGGTTTACGGCCAGAACGGCGACGCGGCCCCGGAGATCGGGGACGGTGACTATTTCATTGATTGCTTCGAGATTGTCCGCGAGTTCGTGGAAGACAAGGTCGCCCTCTCAGGCAGGACTGTCAGCGACGGAGGTCTGCTGGCAGCCCTGAAAGCCATGTGCGGAGAAGATGTGGGGGCCAAGATCGATGTGAGTGGCATAATGAACGCCTATGATGAGGACAAGAGTGTGAGGGTGCTTTTCTCAGAGGTCCCGGGAGCCCTTATCCAGATAAAAGACATCGACTATGACTATGCCGACGCTGAGTTCCTTCTTCAGGATATAGCATATTATCCGATCGGACATCCGGTCCCCGGCAAAGGAAGCATAAAAGTGAAGTCCGGCAGGGGCGGAGGCATCTCGGACATCCTCCAGTCACTTCTAAACAGCCAAGCCTCGGAAGGCGAGGACTGATTTCCCCCAGAATATGGCAAGATACACTAGAATACCAATCCCGAAAGAGGGCGCCAGAAAGCCCAAGATTTTTGTTCTTGACACGAATATCATCCTTCACGATTTCAAGGCCATCCGCAAGTTCAAGGACAACGACATAGTGATCCCGGTCGCCGTGATCGAAGAGCTTGACAAGTTCAAGAAAGGCACTGACCAGCTGGCCTACAACGCCCGCGGGTTCATGCGCGACATGGACCGGATCACGGAAGGCCGCTTGTTTGGTGACAAGGGAATCCAGATCGCCAAAGGCCTCGGAAAGATAAAGATCGAACCGAACCATCCCTTCCCGGATGACATGAAGGATCTCTTCAAGGATGACATCCAGGATCACAGGATCCTCTCCACCGCCATCTGGATCCGGGACAACAACCCGGGACGTTTTGTGGCCCTCGTCACAAAGGACATCAACCTGAGGATGAAGTCAAAGGCCGCCGGAATGGAGGTTCAGGACTATATGACGGACAGGCTTGAGGACGAGAAAGTTGAGAACTCGATCAAGGAAGTGATTGTCATTGAGAACTTTGACGAAGTCACCTTCCAAGAGCTGACCTATAGTCCGGACACTGCCATCCCATGGAAGACAGTCAGCAAGACCAGGCCGAAACCCAACCAGTTGTATAAGCTACGCAGCGGTTCCGAGACCCTATGCGCCCGTTTCGACGAAAAGGAAGGCAAGATTGTCCTGGTGAAGAGCCGTTACGTGTACGGGATCAAGCCACTCAACGACGAGCAGAAATTCGCTGTCGACGCCTGCATGAACCCAGATGTGAAACTGGTGTCGATGACTGGCGGCGCGGGCACCGGTAAAACCCTGATCGCCCTCGCCTCGGCTTTGGAGCAAGCCAAGGATTTCGACCAGATCATCCTCACCAGGCCGACTGTAGTGCTGGGGAACCAGGATATCGGTTTCCTTCCGGGAGACCAGAAATCCAAGATGAGCCCTTTCATCCAGCCGCTTATGGACAACCTCAATGTCATCAAGGCCAAGTTCAAGTCCACTAGCAAGGAGGCTCTCAGGCTGGACGCTATGCTGAAGGAGGAAAAGCTGCTGATCTCTCCCCTGGCTTATATCAGGGGACGCAGTCTCGGAAGGGTGTTTTTCATATGCGACGAGGCCCAGAACCTCACACCTAACGAGATCAAGACCATTATCACCAGGGCCGGGGAAGGCACAAAGATGGTTTTCACAGGTGACATATTCCAGATCGACCAGCCATATCTGGACCAATGGTCCAACGGACTTACACATTTGAGCGAGAAAATGAGCGGACAGAAGCTGTTCGAGCATGTTTTCCTTCGGATCGGGGAGCGGAGTGAGCTTTCGGATCTCGCCTCAAAGTTGCTATAACCAATCATTTTTGCTATCTTTGCCAACCATTTTTAAGAGACTAAATCATTTAAGCAGTTAATAATATGTTCGACAAAAAGAAAAGAGTCTATCGTTTCGGAGGAAAGACTGCCGAGGGCGATGGACAGATGAGGGAATTGCTTGGCGGCAAGGGTGCCAACCTCGCCGAGATGAGCAAGCTTGGAATGCCGGTTCCCGCCGGTTTCACCATCACCACTGAATGTTGCGCCGAATATTACTCCCTTGGCGGTGGTTACACCAACGACCTCAAGAAAGAGGTAGCCGAGGCGATGAAGGCCACTGAGACCATCATGGGCAAGAAATTCGGAGACGTTTCCGATCCTCTGCTCGTCAGCTGCCGTTCCGGCGCGAGGAGTTCCATGCCAGGAATGATGGATACCATCCTCAACATCGGCCTTTGCTCAGCGACTATTCCCGGAATGATCCAGAAGACCGGCAATCCGAGGTTCGTCTACGACGCTTACAGGCGCCTCATCATGATGTACTCCGATGTCGTCATGGAGAAGGCTGAGGGTATTGAGCCCGCTGATGGACAGGGCATCCGCCAGCAGCTGGACAGGATGATGATGGATCTCAAGGACAAGCAGGGCTACAAGTCCGACACCGAGATCACCGCTGACGAGCTCAAGGATCTCTGCGAGAAATTCAAGGTGAAAGTAAAGGAAGTCCTCGGAGTCGATTTCCCTGACACAGCCCAGGAGCAGCTTTGGGGATCGATCGGTGGCGTTTTCAAGTCATGGAACGGAAAGAGGGCCATCGCCTACCGCAGGATCGAGAAGATTCCTGATGATTGGGGCACAGCTGTAAACGTCCAGTCCATGGTTTTCGGAAACATGGGCAACACCTCCGCTACCGGAGTCGCCTTCTCCCGTAACCCCGCCAATGGTGACAACAAGTTCTACGGTGAGTGGCTCATCAACGCCCAGGGCGAGGATGTCGTCGCCGGTATCCGTACCCCCAACCCTCTTAACGAGGCCACCAAGACTGAGAAGAACAAGAATCTGGAGTCTCTCGAGACAGCTATGCCCGATGTCTACAAGGAGCTTGACGGCATCCGTCTGAAACTTGAGAAGCATTTCCGTGACATGCAGGATATCGAGTTCACCATCCAGGAGGGCCACCTTTGGATGCTCCAGTGCAGGATCGGCAAGCGAACTGGCCTGGCCGCCCTTCAGATGGCCATGGACATGGTAGAGGAGAAGATGATTGATGAGAAGACAGCTGTGATGAGGGTCGCCCCCGCCCAGCTCGATGAGATTCTCCATCCGATCCTCGATCCCGCTTCCGAGAAGAAGGCCAAGGTGCTGGCTGTCGGTCTCCCCGCCTCCCCCGGTGGCTCTGTGGGACAGATAGTTTTCACCTCCGAGGCCGCGATGGAGGCTTCCGCCAACGGGATGAAGACCATCCTCGTACGTGAGGAGACCTCCCCCGAGGACATCGAGGGAATGAGGGCCGCCGCCGGTATCCTCACCACCCGCGGAGGTATGACCTCCCACGCCGCCCTTGTGGCACGCGGATGGGGAAAGTGCTGCATCGTCGGATGCGAGGCCATGAAGATCAACTTCGATGAGAAGACCGTCACCTTCAATGACAGCCAGACCTTCAAAGAGGGTGACTGGCTGAGCCTCAACGGGTCCAAAGGATTTGTCTACGACTCCAAGATCGAGACGATGGATGCTTCTGAGAACCCCCTGTTCAAGAAGTTCATGTCAATCGTCGACAAGTTCCGCAAACTCGGCATCCGTACCAACGCCGACACTCCTGAGGACGCCGCCAAGGCTCTCAGCTATGGGGCAGAGGGAATCGGACTGTTCCGTATCGAGCATATGTTCTACGGTGCCCACTCAGAGAAGCCTCTGTCGAAGCTCCGCAAGATGATTCTCTGCGACACTGATGAGGAGCGCAAGGCAGCCCTTGACGATCTTGAGCCTTACATGAAGGCCGCCGTCAAGAGCACTATGAAGATCATGGACGGCAAACCCGTGGTCTTCCGTCTTCTCGACCCGCCTCTCCACGAGTTCGTTCCCAAGACTGAGGAGAAGAAGAAAGAAATCGCCCGCGAGCTGGGTGTCACTGTCGAGGAGATCGAGAAGAGGGGCGAGGCCCTTCACGAGGTCAACCCGATGATGGGTCACCGCGGAGTCCGTCTCCACGTGAGCTTCCCGCTCATCGCCGAGACCCAGTACAGGGCTATCTTTGAGGCGACGGCCGAGTTGCTTATCGAAGGCTACCACCCGATGCCGGAAATCATGATTCCCGTCACCATCTCCGGACGTGAGCTCAGCTTCCAGAAAGCGATTTGCGACCGTGTCAAGGCCCAGATAGAGGGAATAAAGGTCCAGAACATCGACTATAAGTTCGGAACTATGATCGAGATCCCTCGCGCCGCTTTGACCGCCGACCGTATGGCCCGCGCAGCCGAGTTCTTCTCATTCGGAACCAACGACCTCACCCAGATGACGTTCGGTTTCTCACGTGACGACATCGGCACCTTTATGGGTGACTATCTCGGCAACAAGATCCTCGATTCCGACCCGTTCCAGACCATCGACACCAAGAGCGTCGGCAAGCTGGTTGAACTCGGTATCCAGGGTGGCCGCTCAAAGAGGCCCGACCTCAAGTGCGGTGTCTGCGGAGAGCATGGTGGAGATCCCGACTCGATCCGTTTCTTCAACAGGATCGGTGTCGACTATGTCTCCTGCTCGCCGTTCCGCGTGCCTATCGCCCGCCTCGCCGCCGCGCAGGCAGCGATCGAGCAGAGCAAGTAATGATTGCTTGATGATGAAAAAGCTTGCCGGACCGGCAAGCTTTTTTTTATTTCTTCTCCGTCATTACGAATATGACGGAGACGTCATATTTTTTAGAATCCTTCTCGAAACTGGATTGGAGGGTCAACACGCAATGCCCGCTCTCAAACTCAACCTTTGAGGTGCCGTTAGCGATCTCGTAACCGAGGGCTGTAGCTTCCCTCCAGGCATATTTCAAGATACCTTTGTCAAGCGAGGAGAAATCGCAATCAGCGATATCAGGTTGACCGGAAGAGTATTTGACCGTGGCTTCGCCTGAAGAAGCGATCGTGACACTTTCGACTTTAATACCAGACAGATCCCTCTTGATTTCCATGCCCTGATTCCTGGCGAAATCAGATATCTCACCCAAGTCGCACCCGGTGAAATCAGCGTTGGCTTTGACACTTCCGGCAATGCTGACCCTTGTCTTGGTTATTACCCAGGGGCGGCAGAGCTTGGTTTTGGCCACCTCCAACTCGGAGGGCTTCGGAGGCTCGGCCGGTGTGGTAGGCGTAGTCGGTGTGGAAGACCCAGGAGTAGGGTTGACTTGGGAAGGAGTCTGTCCTGAAGGAGTGTCCTTATCGCCTCCACATGCGGAACCGAAGACCATCACAGCAGCTAGCGCTATCATTATCAAGAGCTTCTTCATATTCTGAAAAACTAGAAAAGAAGACGGTAAAAGTGAATGCCCATCAAAGGATAGAAGATGGTTCGCTCAGCCTTTCCGATAAGACCATCATCATGACCATTAAGATAAGAAGAAGGCACCCGGACATCTATCCAGTCACCGATAAGAGGTTCTCCCGGCACATACAGTTCAGGTTTGCCCCAATAGAAAGCACCAATATCTACAGACAGGCTATAACGGTTGTCCGCACTGATAGGAATATCGTATCCGACTCCCAGATACGGCCTGGCCGGATTTGCGGACAAATATCCTTCGATATTGTTCCCGACAGCCTTGACAGTATACCCGTCCACATCGAGACCGATAATGTTATAATCATTCGGGAGAGGGGTGACATTCTTGATGTTAACGATTTTCCGTGAGCCGAACAGCAACCCGGCCGACACATGGAAGCCATTGTCAGACAACGGATAATAGTCCAGGAACACCTCAAGATCCGACAACTGCAAGGATGCCTTGGCATCTACCGGGATGTCCCTGCCCTTATCTGACACGGCAGCCCCAGGATGCTCGGGAACGTTGACAGTCTTACGGTACGGGACTGATGGCAGGAAGGAATAACCGGCCCTGGCACGGAAACCTGAGCCCAAGGGTGCAGCCAACCCGATTCCAAAACCATCGGAACCTAACTGGATCCCGGCGGAAAGATGGTTGAGAAAACCGGTCTCCTGGGCCTGGGCTCCAAAAGAAAGAAGAAAAACCAATAATGGTATAATGATTTTTTTCATATATTGTCCCGACGATAAGAAATCAACTTACGAATTTAGCCATTTTCGAGAAATAACCACTTAATGACAATAATATGAGAATAACGATTATCGGCGCGGGTAATATGGGAGGCGCCACGGCCCTGGGATTCGCCAGGTTCATTCCCGACACGGAGTTAACCGCGACAGCGAAGCATCAGGAAACTCTGAATAAATATTCATCATCGGGAATCAAGACCACCCTTGACAACTCCGAGGCGGTCAAAGACGCGGACGTGGTCATCATGGGCGTGAAACCGTGGCTTCTCAAAGAGGTGCTGACTCCACTTCTGTCCTATATGGAGGGCAAGATCCTTGTCTCCCTGGCAGCCGGAATCCCTGCCGCGACTCTAATGGAATGGACTGACGGTCAAGGGATTAAAGGAGTATATACAGTCATTCCGAACCTTGCGATCGAGATCGGTGAGAGCATGACTTTCATCAACGAGGTCTTCGGCACGGAAGATACCAGGAATATCGTGACAGGTCTGTTCAACTCTGTCGGCAAAGCGCTCCTTGTCGATGAGAAAAAACTGGGGGCAGGAATGATGGTCGCCTCATGTGGTACCGCCTTCGCATTGAGATACGTCAGGGCCACTACCGAGGGTGGAGTCGAGCTGGGGCTTTATCCCAGGGAGGCTCTTCAAGCCGCCTTGCAGACGGTTAAAGGCGCGGCGATGCTTGCGGAAGCCCACGGGACTCATCCCGAGCAGGAGATAGACAAAGTGACAACCCCCGGAGGGATCACCATCCGAGGGTTGAACGCTATGGAGGAAGCCGGCTTTTCCAACGCCGTCATCCAAGGCCTAAAGATCTGGAAATAAGCCTGATGGCTAAATGAGTCCTTGGGTGAAGGTAATCGCGCTAAGCACGGCCAGGACAGTCAGGGCGATAAGCCAGATTACGAACAAGACGATTCCTGGACGCCATTTAGGCGCTTTCAAGTCAAAAATAAGCATCACTCCGGCATAGACAAAAGCTATGAACGGAACCACGATCACGACCGCGAGCGCGGCGACAAGAGGCGGATAGGAAAGCATGTCAAGTATTTTCGGAGCCTCATTGGCCAATTCTTCCATGGCGCGGTTGAGGAAGAATGTGTTGGATAGGAATCCGCCGTCGAACGCGAAACAGCCGAGTGAGACCACTCCGGACACTCCCGCGGCCAGGAACATGATTCCAATACAAATCCCGAACACTTTCCATATCCCGGACCATGAATCGGAGCGGATTACCTTGTTTGCCGTGTCACCCATCTCATGCGCCGCGCTCATGACCCTGGCGCTTATCGCGTCCACCGTACCTTTCTCCCCTCTCATCTCATCACGCTGACGGACGGTCTTGGCCTCAGGCATGCAAATCCACAGGGCCATATACAGGATAGGAATGGAATACTCAGGTAAACGGAGCCACCCCCTGTGGATGAATAACCCGCATCCGATCAGGGTAAACACCACGAAGAACAGTCTGAAAAAAGTCGGATCGATTCCGAAATAAGTGCCAAGGCCAGAGCATACTCCTCCGACCTTCCCATTGGAAGGATCCCGGTAAAGTTTCCTCTTAACTTTGTAGTCCTCTTCCTTTGGAGGCTCAGGAGTATCGTTCTCAACCGACTCGGCCTCAATGGCTTCCGGCCTTCCAAGAGTGGCGATCACATTCTCCACCATAGGAAGTGTCACAACTCCCGCGCGACCACATTTCTCAAGTAAAAGCTCAGACATCCTCTCTTCTATCCCCTCCATCACCTCTGCCCCGCTTTCCTCTTTGGAGTAGAACGATTCCAGTTCTGACAAATAAGCCTTGGCAGCCACACAAGCGTCGTCCTCTAAATTGAACACATAGCCTCCTATGCTCACATTCTCAACAGGTTTCATATCTTATTTCTCCTTAATTGTCTTTATGGTATCGACGATCTCCTGCCAGGCCAAATCCATATCACCAAGCTGCTGGCGACCTTTCTCGGTGATGCAGTAGTATTTCCTGGGCGGCCCCTGCGTGGACTCTTCCCAGCGGTAAGAGAGCAGTCCCTGGTTCTTCTGGCGGATCAGCAAAGGATAGACAGTTCCCTCCACCACGATCATGTTCGCCGCCTTCAATTCATCAAGGATAGCAGAGGCATAGGCCTCTTTTTTATCGAGGATACTCAGTATGCAATATTCGAGTACCCCTTTGCGCATTTGTGAGCGCACGTTCTCGGCACCATTTTCCATAACAACCTCCTATTTCTGATATTCACTGAACCTCGCCATGTTCTCCGCGGTCGGCTCAATCCCCCTCATCTCACATTTCTCCGCCGGAGTCTTGGCCATAGGTACGACTATCCAAAGGACAACGTACACAAGGAGACCGGAGCCCCAAAGCAACAGGGCCAGCAAGAGGATGATCCTGACTATAGTTATGTCGATGTTGAGGAAAGCGGCCACTCCCGAGCATACTCCGCCGATGGCCTTGTTGTCGGGATCCCTGAACAGACGTTTTTTCGCCTCCCCTTTTTCACCGGCATATGTGAAATCCGGTCCGGACTTCGTCTCGTTCCCTGAGGTTGATGAGCCTGTCGAAGAACCAACCGGCTCAGCCGAGCCGTCAGGCATTCCCAACTGGCCGACAACTTTCTTCACAAGATCCAGATCAACCACACGGTAGGAAGCGCCTCCTGTCCCCTGGTCGAAAAGTTCAGCGATCCGCCCTTCAAGATCAGACATGACCTCATCCCTCGCTGCCTGGGACTCCTGGTTCAAGCGTGACTTGAAGTGCTCGAAATAGCTCGAAAGCCTTCCGTAGGCGTCCTCATCAAGGGAGAAATTCCTCCCTCCGATGCTTGCGTTGATTACTTTTTTCATAATATTCTTGGTTTTACAATTATATTTCCATCGCAAAGATATAAATAAATTTAAATACCTTGCAACACATAGTACTAAAAAATTGCGATTTTTTTTTATTTTTGTGAAAACACGCGACCAAATGAGACGTTCCCTCCTTATTTTCTCAAGCATCATGATGCTTTGCGCCTGCGCCACGCAAGCCCAAAATTATGAATCAAAACGCCCCTCGCCTGACCAGAGGCTTTTCAGTTCCCAGGCTGTGGAAAAGAAGATCGTCCAGACTCAGGCTCTATTGAAGAATCCTCGTCTTGCCTGGATGTTCGCCAATTGCTATCCCAATACTCTGGACACGACAACACACTTCGGAAAAGATGAGAATGGCGATTGGAGAACCTTCATCTACACCGGAGACATCCATGCCATGTGGCTTCGCGACTCCGGAGCGCAGGTCTGGCCATATATTCAACTGGCCAATGAGGATGAGGAACTCAAGAACATGCTCGCGGGAGTGATCAACTGCCAATTCTCCCTTATCGCCATCGACCCCTACGCTAACGCTTTCAACGATGGTCCGAAGGGCAGCGAGTGGGAATCTGACCACACGGACATGAATCCTTGGGATCACGAGCGCAAATGGGAAATCGACTCACATTGTTACCCGATACGCCTGGCTTATCAGTATTGGAAGGTCACCGGAGACGCTTCCATCTTCGGAGACAAATGGTTGACCGCCATCAACGCCACATTGAAGACTTTCAAAGAGCAGCAGCGCAAGGATGGCCCGGGCCCCTACCGCTTCGCCAGGGTCACCGACCGCCAGTTCGACACGAAGTCCAATGACGGAAGGGGCAACCCTGTCAAACCGTGCGGCTTGATCGCATCCGCTTTCCGTCCCTCTGACGACGCTACAATATTCGAGTTTCTTGTACCATCCAACTTCTTCGCTGTGACCTCCTTACGCAAAGCGGCCGAGATTTTGGAGACTGTGAACAAAGATGGGAAACTCGCCAAGGAATGTAAGGATCTCGCCGCCGAGGTTGAAAAGGCATTGAAAGAATATGCCGTATATGACCATCCTAAATATGGAAAGATCTATGCTTTCGAGGTAGACGGATTCGGGAACAGGCTCCTTATGGATGATTCAAATGTCCCCAGCCTCCTCGCGATGGCTTATCTCGGAGATGTCGACATCAATGACCCCATCTACCAGAACACCAGGAAGTTTGTCTGGAGCGAAGACAACCCCTATTTCTTCAAAGGCAAAGCTGGCGAGGGCATAGGCGGCCCGCACATCGGCTACGACTACATCTGGCCGATGAGCATAATGATGAAGGCCTTCACTTCTCAGGACGACCAGGAGATCAAATGGTGTATCGAGACCTTGATGAAGACCGATGCCGGAACCGGATTCATGCACGAGTCCTTCTTCAAGGATGACGCGAACAAATTCACCAGGGCATGGTTCGCCTGGCAGAACACCCTCTTCGGGGAGCTGATCCTCACCCTTATCGACAATGGTAAACTCGACCTTCTTAATTCCATAAAGGTCAAATAAAACACTTAATATGAAACGATTATCTATACTGCTGTCAGTCGCGGTATTGGCAGTGATCTCGTGTGGTAGCCCCAAACACACTGAAATGCTAGATCCTGTGGATTATGTCAATCCACTGGCCGGAACGGCTTCTACCTACCAACTCTCTACCGGGAACACCTACCCTGCGATCGCCCTTCCCTGGGGCACGCATTTCTGGACTCCACAGACTGGAAGGAACAGGGACGGATGGACTTACACTTATTCAGCGACAACAATCCGCGGCTTGAAACAGACCCACCAGCCAAGCCCATGGATCAATGACTACGGCTCATTCTCAATAATGCCGGTCACTACCGGGCCGGTTTATGATGAGGAAGGGCGGCAGAGCTGGTTCTCCCACAAGGCTGAGATAGCCAAACCTTATTATTATAAAGTATACCTTGCCGAGCATGATGTGGTTGCGGAGATGGCACCGACCGAGAGAGCGGCGACTTTCAGGTTGACATATCCCGAGAAGGAGATATCGTACTTGGTCGTGGACGCGTTCAGAGACGGTTATGTGGAGATCGACAAGAATAATAACACGATAAAGGGGTATTCTGTCTATAATCATGGCGGCGTCACCGATAATTTCCGTAACTACTTCATTGTGACAAGCGACACGCCGATCGAGACGGAAATGGTTGACGGAAGTATAGCCATGGTTGGATTCAAGACTACCAAAGGCCAACAGGTCAACCTCCAGGTCGCCTCTTCATTCATCAGCTTTGACCAGGCCCAAACGAACCTGAAAGAACTGGGCGGAAGGAACGTCGACGAGGTGGCCAAAGCAGGACGCGAACGCTGGAACGAGGTTCTCGGGCGCATTGATGTCGAGGATTCCGACATCGACAATGTGAGGACCTTCTATTCCTGCCTATACCGTTCGGTCCTGTTCCCAAGGGATCTCTCCGAGGTTGACGCCGGAGGAAAAAGAATTCACTACAGCCCCTTCGACGGGGAGATACACGAAGGTTACCTCTTTGGCGACACCGGGTTCTGGGACACCTTCAGAAGCCTATTCCCTCTTCTAGACTTGGTCTATCCTGACCAGGAGGTGAAGATGCAGGAAGGTCTTGTCAACACATGGAAAGAAAGTGGCTTCCTGCCCGAGTGGGCCAGCCCGGGCCACAGGAGGTGCATGGTCGGAAACAACTCCGCCTCAGTTGTGGCTGGAGCCTACATAAAAGGACTTCGCGGCTACGATGCCGAGGAACTCTGGAAGGCCGTGACTCATGGAGCGCATGCGGTTCATCCGACGGTTAATTCGACAGGAAGGAGGGGATGGGAATATTATGACAGCCTGGGCTATGTCCCCTGCGATGTGAATATCAATGAGAATGCCGCCAGGACTCTTGAATATGCTTACGATGACTGGTGCATCTACACTTTCGGCAAAGCGCTTGGAAAGAGCGAGGAGGAAATCGCGCCTTACGCCAAGGCCGCTATGAACTACAAGAACCTCTACGATCCTGAGTATAAGCTGATGGTCGGGAAAAACCTCGACGGAACCTTCGAGAGGCCTTTCAGCCCTCTCAAGTGGGGCGGCAACTTCACTGAGGGCAACAGCCTCCATTATTCCTGGAGCGTCTTCCACGATCCACAGGGGCTCGTCGACCTGATGGGTGGCGATGAGGAATATGTCGCCATGCTGGACAGCGTGTTCACAATCCCGCCGATCTTCGATGACAGCTACTACGGCCACCCTATCCATGAGATCCGTGAGATGCAGGTGATGAACATGGGTAACTATGCCCATGGCAACCAGCCCATCCAGCACATGCTTTACATGTATGACTGGGGTGGCCAGCCTTGGAAAGCCCAGCAACACATCCGCGAGGCTATGGACAAGCTCTACAACTCCAATTTCGACGGTTATTGCGGCGATGAGGATAATGGACAGACCTCAGCCTGGTATGTGTTCTCTGCACTCGGCTTCTATCCTGTCTGCCCTGCTTCCGATGAGTATGCCATCGGCACTCCCCTGTTCCAGAAAGCCACTGTCACCCTTCCGAACGGAAAACAGATTGTCCTGAACGCTCCCGAGAACTCAAAGGACAACTTCTATGTCGGAGGAATAAAGCTCAACGGCAAGAACTGGAGCAGGAACTACTTTAAGCACAGTGACTTGACAAACGGCGCCAAGATAGTTTACACAATGTCCGGGGAGCCTGTCACCACCAGGGGCACCGCTCCCGAGGACAAACCTTACTCATTCTCGACTGCGAAGTAAGAAGTATTAAGTAATCATAATCGATGAGGACTAATATTCTGTTTCTTATTGTGATATCGTTGTCCCTGCTTTCATGTGGCAGGGGCGACGATGTCTGCATCTACGGCGGCAGTTCCGCATGCGTGACCGCGGCATATTCAGCCGCCCATGAAGGTTGCAAGGTGGTCATCATATGCCCGGACAAGACCATCGGCGGCATGACCACCGGCGGGCTTGGACAGACAGACATCGGCAACAAACAAGCGGTCATCGGTGTCGCGAGGCAGTTCTACCGCAAGCTGGGTGAACATTATGGCAAGCTCGAGCAGTGGCTTTTCGAGCCACACGTGGCTGAGGAGATTCTCATGAGCTACCTCGACCATCCCAGGATAAGACTCATGCGGGGATGGTATCTCGAATCTGTCCAAAAAAACGGAAACAGGATAAAATCAATCACTTGCACCGACCGCAACGGTAAAACCACGACCATCAAGGCCAAGCAGTTCATCGACTGTTCCTACGAGGGAGACCTCATGGCCGCCGCGGGAGTTTCATACCGTGTCGGGCGCGAGGACAACAGCGAGTATGGAGAGACCTGGGACGGTTTCCAACTCCTTGACCAGCATCAGTTCCGTGACGGAATAGACCCCTTTGTCGAGCCGGGTAATCCTGAGAGCGGACTGCTTTGGGGAATAAGCGACGCCCGGGAGATTGCCAATGGTACCGGAGACACCTGCGTACAGGCATATAACTATCGGATCTGCCTCACCGACCAGAAAGACAACATGATTCCGATAGGAAAGCCCGAGCGTTATGACCCCTCCAAGTACGAGCTTCTGGTCCGTGTGTTCGAGGCAGATCCCGACCCGCAGATATGGAACTACTTCATTTGGAGCATGATGCCCGGACACAAGACGGACATCAACAACAAGGGGCCCTTCTCTACGGACATGATCGGGATGAATCATTCTTATCCGGAAGCATCCTGGGAGGAGAGGGATAAGATTCTGCAAGACCATCTCGACTACACTCTCGGCCTGTTTTATTTCTACCAGACCGATCCAAGGGTGCCGGCCAATATTCAAAACGAAATCCGGCGCTGGGGACTCCCAAAGGATGAATATGTGGACAACGGCCACTGGACTCCACAGATATATGTCAGGGAATCCAGAAGGCTTGTCGGGGAATATGTCGCCACACAAGCCGACTGCGAGGGGAAAACCGAAATAAGTGACGGCATCGGCTACGCCGCCTACGGGATGGACTCCCACAACTGCCAGAGGATTGTTGTGGAGAGAGATGGCAAGCTGATGGTCAAGAACGAGGGTGATGTCCAGAAGGGTGTCAGCCACCCTTATCCGGTCTCATACCGGAGTCTCACTCCGAAAAGGGCAGAATGTGTCAACCTTCTTGTGCCGGTGTGCCTCTCAGCTTCCCACATAGCCTACGGCTCCATCAGGATGGAACCCGTTTTTATGGGCATGGGACAAGTGGCCGGCCTCGCCGCCGCCATGGCAGGTAAAGGCGATGTCCAGACGATCGATGTGAGCGAAATCCAGCGTATCCTGAAAGAGGATCCTTTCCTTGACGGGACAGAGCCAGAGACCCTGATCGATGAGGATTCTGAATATATTGAGGGAAAGGATGGGTGGAATGTCGTCCCGGGAAATGGCTCGTACGGAAGAACATATCTCAATTTTAGTGGCGCCCCGGAGGATAACCACCTGAAATACAATATACCTACCAATCTCGACGGCGAGTACGGCATCTATGCTTTCCAACAAGGGAACGGCTGCGAGGAAACCATTTTCGAGATTAGAATCGGGGAAAGTGTCAAAAGTGTTTCTTTCGACAGAGCCAGTCTCATCGTCGAAGGCCAGACACGCGGGGAATGGGTGAGCCTTGGCACATATACCCTCAGCAAGGATCTGGGCGGGAGTATCCGCTTCTTCTCTGAAAAGCCCGAGCTCCATGCGGATGCGGTGCTATTTGTCAAGAAATAGCAAATATTGTTTATTTTTGGATTAACTTTTTTTCTATTATTGTTATATTTGTTTTCGTAGTAAGAGGGGAAAGACTATTCAAGACAATCACTTTTAACAGATAAAACCATGAAAACGACTGTTATCAAGACCCTCATGGCCATCGCTCTGGCGGCCATGACCACTTTCTTTGCCGGTTGCGGCCCTGACGAGCCGGAAAACCAGAATCCCCCCACCCCGGCGACCGTAGCCGTCACTGGAGTGACTCTCAACAAGAGTTCCATGACCCTGACGGAGGGCGGGAGCGAGACCCTGACAGCCACTGTGGCCCCTTCCAACGCCACCAACACCTCGGTCAGCTGGTCATCCTCCAACACTGGCGTGGCCACGG
>JAFYYW010000023.1 GCA_017548985.1 Bacteroidales bacterium | reverse complement strand
GGGCGCCTATAAGGAGTATTGTTCTTCTGGCCCACATAATGAAAGATCACCCCTCTCTTGTGTTTCCGGATGAGGTGACACCACGGTTGAATGGCGTGTTGTCTTATTGCCGGTTCAAAGAGATTCAGACGCGGGCCAATTTATTATATGCTGAAAAATCTCTGAAAGAAAAAGGCGTTCCTTATGTGTTGGCCGGAGATATGGCCATGAGGGGCTATTTCCCTGATTATCAACGATGGATCGCGGGCTTAGGCATCCTTGTGCCTGCCTCGGAACACGATACCGCCTTGGCGGCTCTATCCTCAATGGTAAATGACAAACAGGTTAATATTCACAAGGCGTGGGACAATGGTGTCATAAGCAGGGCGAATGGACAACTTCCTTGTCCGGAGGATCTGGTTTTCATGGCCTTGGTTAGTGTTTATGAGACTATAATCAGGAAAGGATCCTTGAATAATAACCCGAGTCTTGTTTTAGATATAAACAGCCTGGCCGACCTGAGTGAAGGTCTTGGCCATGGTCTTATTTGGGATAACGCTTGTTTGTCCGGTACGGAATTCCAAATTCTATTCGCGGAGGCTGTGGTCGGATCTGTTTCGCGGGGTGTGTTTGCTGAGGAGTGGCCGGAGTCTTCCCTCTCCGAAAAACAACTTGAAAAACACTTTGTCGATTTTTTATTCAAGAGGGATGTGATTTACGGAACAAAAGAACACGCTTCCTCAAGTCGAAGGTTATGGATTTCCGCATTGACCGCTGGCTCAAATTTCGGCATCGTCCCTTCTGTTATGAAGAAATATTTATGGAATAGATATACTCTGAGACATAAATAATAATGAGTATATTTACAGAACTCTATTTGTTATTGTACTTAGAACAACCGGTTTTATATGAGATACAAACTTAATGAGCCCAAGATGCTCGCCGACATTACCGAAGGGACTGCGATTATAATCAATTCAGTTACAGGTATTTACTATGGCATAAACTATTTTGGGACAGCTATATACGAGAATCTTTTGTCCGGTTCGACCGTTGATGATATAAACCTTGCGGTTGCCTCGCTTCCCGGGGTTCCGGAAGGAACGGAAGATAAAATCCGCGCTTTTATTGACAAATTGATTGATTTCGAGATTCTTGTTCCTGATGATAGTCTTTCCACAAGACCCGCTACCATCGATCCCGTGATCGCGCAAGCGGATTCTTTCACTCCCGGATGCAAGGATTACAAAGATATTCAGGAACTTCTCTTCGCCGACCCGATTCATGAGGTCGATGCCGACGAGGGATGGAGGCCCGAAAAATGAAGGTCTCAGTTGTAGTTCCTGTTTACAACACGGAGAGATATCTGCAAAGGTGTCTGGACTCAATCCTTTCCCAAACATTCCATGATTTTGAGGTGCTCTGCATAGATGACGGCTCCTCTGACAGGTCTTGGGAAATAATTGAATCATATTCCGGAAAAGATGACCGGTTTCGTCCTATCCGGCTTGAAGAGAATCATGGAGTTCCGTTCGCCCGCAACCTTGCCTTGGATATAGCTAAGGGAGAGTTCGTTTATTTTATGGATTCTGACGATTGGATAGATCCCGGCTTGATCGAAGAGATGTATAAAGCCGCTATCAGAACCGGGAACGACGTCGTAATCAACAGGAATTGGTACAAAGAATATGATGACCCTTCTGCCCGGAAACCTTCCGGAGACTTCGGCTTCATAAAACCAGATCCGGGTTTCTATTCTCCATTATTGGTACAATCCCGCTTTTTTCCCGTGGTCTGGACACGTTTATATAGATTGAAATACCTGAACGACAATAATATACGCTCCCCTTTACTTAAAGGGGGGGTCGAAGACAATTTTTTCACATCCCTCGCTGAGATCCTTCAGGATAAGAGTTATATATTCTCCGGCCCTTTCTATCATTACTACCAACGGGAAGGTTCTCTTGTGACGCAGCCCGGAGCCGGGTTCCGTCATTTCGAGAATTTCCGCCTATTTTATGACGAATTAAGGGCCAGGAATATTCCGAAGGGCCGGGCAAGACTGTTTTTTGTGCCACGGAAATTGGTGATGGAGAATGAGTTTCAGTTTGATTTTATCCGTTCTTTCTTCTCCGATGTTGTTGATGAGGTAAGGGAATATTATAAACCCTATAGCATGGTTGATATCTTTTTGCTGACGGCTATGCTTTCTTGTCCTGATTATTCGGAGTGGCTTTCCAAATACAACCCTTCCGCATACCTGAGTTATTTCAGTTTCATCAAGAAAAATGGGGATTACCCGTCAACCGAAGCCATGCTCCGTGGAGAACTGAATTTGTAACCTGTATCCGCTTGCCATGAATATTCTCGTCAGTTGCAATGATAATTACTTGATGCCGTTAGAGGTGATGTTGAACTCGTTCTTCTGTTCAAATCCCTCTCCTGTACCACATCAGGTTTATATGCTTCGATCCTCGCTTTCCCAAGAAGCGGACAACGAATTAAGGGGTTTGGTGGAATCCCTTGGTGGAATATATTTCAGCATCCTGGTTGATTCTTCCGTTTTCGATAACGCAGACACCAAAGCGTATATCTCGAAAGAGACCTATTTCAGGCTTATGGCCGCTGATTATATTCCTAAAGAGATCTGCCGGATACTATGGCTTGACGCCGATATCCTTGTCAGGAAGCCCTTGGATGGATTGTATGATATAGATTTAGAAGGGAATTGGGCCGCGGCATGTTCCTACGGCCCGTCCATGATTTCCCTTATCCGGCGGAACGCTGAGTCTTTGGGTTTGTCACAACCCGGGAACTATTTCAATGCCGGAGTGATGCTTTATGACCTTGACGCTTGCAGAAAAGCGGATCTCAACGCCGCCAGGGATGAGTTTCTCTCTGAAAACAAGGATCGGAAATTGATGTTCCCCGGGCAGGATCTTGTGAATGCCGTGTTTGACGGACATGTGAAGATTGTCGACTATCGCCTGTGGAACTCTATGACACATTGCATCGCAAGAAAAGAAGACCTTGTATATGCTAAAGACAACGCGGCCATTGTGCACTTCCCCGGCAGGGCTAAACCATGGCTTTTTAACGACATCCATTTCGCTGACGAGTGGGATGAGGTATATAAACGATTATACGGCAAAGACTTTCAAAAAGAGAGACTGTCATATTTCAGTTTAAAGGCTTTGTTTGGCGAAACCAACGACGGGAATAATCCTGACCCGAGGAAAGATATCACGGTTTCTATTATAATCCCCGCCTACAACGCCACCTCAACTTTACCCAGATGTCTTGACAGTATTATTCCTCAACTAGATGATTCAATGGAACTTATAGTTGTGGATGATGGTTCTTCAGACGGTACTTTCAACTTGCTTGCCGATCGTTACAAGGATGTAAAACAGCTGATACCTGTGCGTGTCGCGAAAAACAGGGGTGCGGCAAAGGCTCGCAACGATGGTTTGAGATTGGCAAGGGGGCGCATGATCGCTTTTTGTGACGCGGACGATGAGTGGCTTCCCGGCAAACTTGCAGATCAAGTCGCCGCCCTTGATAAAAATCCGGAAACCGATATTGTGTTCATTCTTGACCGCAATGTGGCTGACGACACATCTGCGGGCTCAAGGAGAATATTAGATATGTCATTAAAAGACAACGCCTTCCATTTAAGATCTTGTCTTGCCAGAAAGTCTCTGTTTGACAGGATTGGCGTTTTGGACGAGTCTCTGCCAATGCGAGATGACACCGAGTGGATTGTCCGGGCTATCTCGTCTGGAGCGAAGTATAAGATTGTGGAGAAGGAGCTTGATATCAGGCATATAAAAGGGTCCGGCTTATCTGTCAACACTCTTTTGAACGAGACCGAAAGAGGAAAGAAACGGTTAGAGGCTTTTTTGCTGGGGATAAGAAGGAATCATTTCATTAACAAGCCTTTATATGATTTAAGCATACTCATACCATGTATGAATGCCGCAAAATACATAGAAGAGGCTCTCTTGAGTTGCGACTCTGGTTACAATACGGAAATCATAGTTGTTGATGACGGTTCTTCTGATGACTGTGTGAAGACTGCTATAGATGTTTTCAATAAACATTCTTTAGTAGGAACAATTGTTTCGAGGCGGCATTTGGGACAGGCAGCATCCAGAAATGACGCTCTGGCTCTAGCGAGAGGCAGATGGATTATATATCTTGATGCTGATGACCGCTTCGTCCCCGGATCACTGGACAAAGCGATGAAGTTGGCGGAATCGTCAGATGAATCCACAGCCCTTTTGAGTTTCCTCGCTAAAGATTTTATTTCAGAAGAACTCACTCCCGAACAGAGTGCCTCATTGAATATCAATCCTGAACCTTACAGAAGGATGCTGGCCGGATGTATGCTTTGTCGCAAAACCCTATTCGACAAAGTAGGAGGTTTTGAGGAGTCTTTATCAAGTTCTGAAACCGCACAATGGGTTATCGCCGTCCGAGAGTCAGGCGCTGGTATATTAGAATCAGACCTTGTGACCCTGGACAGGCGATACCACATGAACAATTTCGGCAGGATAAACCGCGGTGTTCAGATGAGAAGTTACTTTTCGATCATCCGTTCCCGGCTGAAAAAAGAAAACTTCATTTGATTTTTTAGTCCCTGAATTTAGCTTTAAGGAACTCTCGGTTAAGCCTGGCTATATGATCAATCGAGATACCCTTCGGGCACTCCATCTCACAAGCGCGGGTGTTGGTGCAACCTCCAAATCCGAGTTCTTCCATCTTGGCGACCATATTCTTGGCCCTTGTGGCGGCCTCGGGACGACCCTGAGGCAGAAGGGCTAGAGAGGATACCCTTGCGGCTACGAACAGCATCGCTGATCCGTTCTTGCAAGTAGCGACGCATGCTCCACAACCAACACAAGCGGCAGCATCCATACTTTTCTCGGCGTTGTCATGAGGAATAAGGATAGTGTTACCATCCTGGGCGGCTCCGGTGCGGACAGAGATGAAACCTCCAGCTTGGAGAATCTTGTCAAATGCGCTACGGTCAACAACCAGATCCTTTATGATAGGGAAAGCCGGGCTCCTGAAAGGCTCCACAGTGATGGTGGCCCCGTCCTTGAAATGACGCATGAACAACTGGCAAGTCGTCACATGATCATCCGGACCATGGGCGCGCCCGTCAATATACAATGAGCAGGCGCCGCATATTCCCTCACGGCAATCGTGGTCGAAAGAGACCGGGCCGCTGCTCTGGCAACCCCTCTCAATAGCCACAGGATCATTACCTTCCCGGATAAGTTGCTCGTTCAGGATGTCGAGCATCTCGAGGAACGAAGCGTCCTCCTCGATTCCAGAGATGTGGTAGGTCTCAAAATGACCTTTTTCACTGGCGTTCTTCTGACGCCATATCTTAAGATTGAAATCCATATCCGGTTATTCTTTGTAGTTTCTGGTTTTAACTTCGATAAACTCGTATTTGAGAGGCTCCTTATGGAGTTCGGGCTCTTTGTCCTCTCCCTTGTACTCCCAAGCGGCGACGTACATGTAGTTGGCGTCATCTCTCTTTGCCTCGCCTTCCTCTGTCTGACTCTCGACACGGAAATGACCGCCGCATGACTCGTTCCTGTTAAGGGCGTCACGGGCCATCAACTCTCCAATCTCAAAGAAGTCCTCAAGCCTGAGGGCTTTCTCGAGTTCCTGGTTGAACTGATTCTGCTCGCCGGGAACACAAACATCCTCATAGAACTCTTTCTTGAGTTCCTTGATCTCCTCGATAGCCTTCTTCAGTCCTTCCTCACTACGGGCCATTCCTACATATTCCCACATTATGTTTCCAAGTTTCTTGTGGAGGGAATCGACAGTCTTCTTTCCTTTTATTGAGAAGAGTTTGTCAATCCTGGCCTGGACCGCCTTCTCAGCCTCCTCGAAAGCGGGATCGTTGATGTCAGTCTTAGGTTCGGCGAACTTGTTGGACAGATAATCCGCAATTGTGACAGGAAGCACGAAATAACCGTCAGCGAGACCCTGCATAAGGGCGGAAGCGCCAAGACGATTTCCGCCGTGATCGGAGAAATTGGCCTCTCCAATAGCGTACAGTCCCGGAATGGTGGTCTGGAGATCATAGTCAACCCAAATACCGCCCATAGTGTAATGGATGGCGGGATATATCATCATAGGCTCTTCCCAAGGGCTGACATTATTGATCTTGAAATACATGTCGAACAGGTTACCGTAACGCTCCTGTACTCTCTGGTGACCAAGCCTCTTGATGGCGTCAGCAAAATCAAGGAATACGGCAAGACCTGTCTCATTCACTCCGTAACCGGCATCGCACCTCTCTTTAGCGGCGCGGGAAGCGACATCACGGGGAACAAGGTTTCCGAAAGCGGGATAACGGCGCTCGAGATAGTAGTCACGGTCTTCCTCAGGAATCTGTGAAGGCTTAATCTCCTTTTTACGGAGTTTCATCACATCCTCCATCTTCTTCGGAACCCAGATACGGCCGTCATTACGGAGAGACTCGGACATCAAGGTCAGTTTGCACTGCTGATCTCCATGGACAGGAATACAGGTCGGGTGGATCTGGGCGAAGCAAGGATTGGCGAAGAAAGCACCTTTCTTGTAGCACTGCCAAGCGGCGGATCCGTTGCTGTTCATAGCGTTAGTTGAAAGGAAATAGGTATTTCCGTAACCTCCTGTGGCTATAACGACAGCGTGGGCACCAAACCTCTCAAGTTTGCCGGTGACAAGGTTACGGGCAATGATACCCTTAGCCTGGCCGTTGACTATGACGAGGTCAAGCATCTCATGACGAGGATAACTTGTCACGGTGCCGGCGGCAACCTGACGGTTCAACGCGGCGTAAGCGCCGAGAAGGAGCTGCTGTCCGGTTTGTCCGCGGGCATAGAAAGTACGGCTTACCTGTACGCCTCCGAATGAACGGTTGGCAAGATATCCGCCATATTCACGGGCAAAAGGAACTCCCTGAGCGACACACTGGTCGATAATGGCCGCGCTAACCTCTGCGAGACGATAGACGTTCGCCTCACGGCTGCGGTAGTCGCCTCCCTTGATGGTGTCATAGAAGAGACGGTACACAGCGTCATTGTCGTTCTGGTAATTCTTTGCGGCGTTTATACCTCCCTGGGCCGCTATGGAATGTGCCCTTCTGGGGGAATCGCTGATACAGAAAACCTTCACATTGTAACCTAACTCACCAAGGGACGCGGCTGCGGAGGCTCCTCCCAGACCGGTACCTACTACAATGATCTCAAGTTTTCTTCTGTTGTTGGGATTGACGAGACGGAGCTCCGACTTACGTTTGGTCCATTTTTCAGCCAAGGGTCCGTCGGGGATCTTTGAGATTAATTTTTCGGCCATATTTCAGTAGTTAATGATATGCGTGTTAAGAAACAGTCTGCAATTTTAATGAATTTTATCGTATAAAACAATTCAAGATACCACTTTCGGAAGCTTACGGATATACATCATCTTATATTTCCGATAAACCTTTTTGGCGAACCGGTCATATCTTGAAGATCCCATGGTTCTTGAGAAACTGTTATCTATCGGTTTTTCCACTTCCACACACTCGTCGACACATCCGTTTTCATACCCATATATTCCCTTGATAACGAGTGATTGGCTGCAAATCTGAGCCTCTTCCCCTCCTCTTTTTTCCTTCATATAGGATGGAATATGATCACTTTCAAACACTTTCAAAGGAATATAAACACTTGTGACCGGACATCCGAGAATAGTCCATGCCACAGTATGTGAAGGATCCTCACCAGGAAGAACACCCTCGAAAACAATAGCGGAAGCTGAAATGTCCCTCATTATAGGTTTCCCTGATCTTGAGATAGAGTTAAACAACTCCTTGTGACCAACTGTCGAAACATCCAGTACAGCCATTATCTCCACAGCTTTCTCATATCTGTCCACACCCTTCCTGTCCTCAACACGGCCACTCCTAGTGAAGTTGGTGACAACCATATAACCACCTGGCTCATTAACCACATCATATCTTTTGAAAGAGTGGTTATTCACCTCATAATAAGCGGCTTCCCCTTTTGAGTCTATTATCCCGAAATTAGCCTCGACACCCCAAGGCTTAGGAAGAGACTCGAGAAGACGCTCAAAATCAGACAAGTCAGCGCATTGTCCGAGAGCCTTGAACATCAATACCCCTTCCTGATCCATTTGGGAAGCGGAAACATCATCATCTTTAAGATCATAGGTGGCGGTATTCATTATACAGAAACCAGCCGAATTATGACCAGACCATACCTCACCACCCTTAGAAGATGAATTGACAAGTCCTATGAAATTGTAAACAGGACCATTAAACCATTGCATACGATTGTTGAGTTCTCCCGTATCCCTATGCTTGAGCATAATCGGACGACCATCAGCCCGGGCATTACCGGAGATTATCACAGAAGTGCAGCAAAAAGCATTCGCTGACATCAACAAAAACGCGGCTGTGAGAAATATTCTAAAACAACGTGCCATTCTCAGTTTTGTTTGCTTCAAGTTCAGCTTCCATCCCAAGATGACGATAAGCCATCTCAGTGGCGATCCTTCCTCTTTGGGTTCGTACTATAAACCCTTCCTTTATAAGGAACGGCTCATACACTTCCTCATAAGTACCTTGATCCTCACTTATAGCGGTGGATATGGTATTGGCTCCAACAGGTCCTCCCTTGAAAGTCGATATAATTGTCCTCAATATCTTATTGTCAATCGAATCAAGTCCCCTCGTATCAATCTTTAACTTGTTCAGGGCATATCTCGCTATGTCAAGGTCAATGTGGCCATCTCCCATAACCTGGGCGAAATCCCTTACTCTCCTGAGGAGAGCGTTAGCTATACGAGGAGTACCACGGCTTCTGAGAGCTATTTCCCTAGAAGCGGCTTCATCTATGGTGACATTCAGTATCCTGGAACTTCTCTTAACTATCCAGACCAAATCAGAAGTATCGTAATACTCTAATGGACAAGTGATTCCGAATCTGGCCCTTAGCGGAGCGGTAAGCAATCCGCTCCTTGTGGTAGCGCCAACGAGAGTGAACGGATTAAGGGATATCCTGACAGATCTGGCCCCAGGACCTTTGTCTATCATAATATCAATCACATAATCTTCCATCGCTGAATACAGATACTCCTCCACTTCCGGAGATAACCGGTGGATCTCATCTATAAAGAGAACATCTCCGGTTTCGAGAGAAGTAAGCAGACCAGCCAGGTCTCCCGGTTTGTCAAGCACAGGACCAGAGGTGACTTTCATGTTCACCCCCATCTCATTAGCGATGATATGAGCCAAAGTGGTTTTTCCAAGTCCAGGAGGACCATGGAAAAGGACATGATCGAGCGCCTCACCTCTCATCTTTGCGGCTTTGATGTATACATTGAGGTTCGAAACTATCTCTTTTTGTCCGGTGAAATCTTCAAGTTCTTGCGGGCGGATTATTCCGTCCAAATCCTTATCTTTGTCAACGTTTGTATCGCGAGGATCGAAGTCTGTCATCAGAGAGTCAATTTTCAGATACAAATATATTGATATTTTTTGTAAGAATTGATGGTTTTATATTAGTTGTTGAAATGTTGATAACTTCCTTAATATTTTAAAAATCAATTAGTTTGATGATATTGATTATCAAAAAAAGGTTTTTGGAATATTTTTGAAGGAATGTGTATAAAAAAGTTGGCTCCGGAAACAAACAGTAGAGCTCCTGAATTCAACAACGATATAAACATGTTTTCAACACGAATTTTACCATTGGTGTTGATAAGTACAAAAAAAACAGCCGGACTGACTTCCGGACTGGCGGAAAGAAGAGAAGTTTATTGTAAGGGACTCTTCCTTTCCGCCCGGTGGTTCGTGCTCAGCCAGGTTGCCAAGTCCGGTACCCATGTGGTTATCCTTCCTGATAAGGAAAGCGCTGAGTATTGCGCTTCTGACCTTTATGGACTTGTCGATGGTGATATAGTTTTCTTCCTTCCGGACAGCGGTAAGGTCGTTGAGAAAAGCAATTTCAAATCCTCTGTAGGAGTCCAAAGAACTTCCGCTATAGGAAAGTTGATAGAAAATGGAGATAACAAGTCCAGGCTTTTCATAGTCACATATCCTGACGCTCTTAAAGAGAAAGTACCCGAGGTTAAAGATATCGAAGGATCTATACTTAAAATATCCACGGGGAAGGAGATATCTCATGATAAGATAAAGGAAATACTTGTTTCACAAGGTTTTGAGAGAGTTGATTTTGTTTCGTCTCCAGGCCAGTTCTCCATAAGGGGATCAATAATAGACGTTTTTTCTTTCTCTTTCAACTATCCTTTCAGGATTTCATTTTTCGGAGACGAGGTTGAGAAAATACATGTGTTCGATTGCAATACCCAACTTTCGAAAGAAGAAAAGGATGAGATTGAGATATTCCCGGATCTCGTTGGAGAAGATGTGAGTGAAGGACTCATAAATGTATCAGATATTTTTCCTACCGGTACTGTAATATGGGCAGATTCTTCTGACATGTATCGTAAAGAGGAGTTTTTCAAGGATCTCGAACCATTCAAAAAGGTTTTCTTGGAAGTTCCTCTTGAGGTTGATAATGATGAGGTCATAAAATTCAACATATCTCCCCAACCTGTTTTCAACAAGAATTTCGAATTGCTCTCCGCTGACATAGCGAAGAATATGGAACGGGGATATAAGGTTTACATATTCAGTGACAAGAAGTCCCAGATTGATCGTCTTGAATCAATCCTAAAAGAAAACAAAGGGCTTCTTCCCGAGTTTGTGCAGGGAAAGAATATCCACGCCGGCTTCATAGACAACGAGGAAAAGGTATGCTGCTACTCTGACCATGAGATATTCGACCGTTTCCACAGGGTGAGCGTACGTAGAACTGTGGAAAAGAGCGAACAGTTGACACTCAATGATTTGACCGCTTTCAATATTGGAGATTACGTGGTTCATATCGATCATGGTGTAGGAGTGTTCGGAGGCCTTGTCCGGATGAGGGATGACAAGGGGCGGATGCATGAAGTGGTAAAGATCATGTATAAAGACGGGGATGTTGTGTTTGTCTCTGTCCATTCTCTCAATAAGATATCCCGGTTCAGATCTAGAGATGGGGAGCCACCGAAGATAAACAAGCTCGGATCCAAGTCCTGGCAGACACTCAAGACGAGCGCCAAGTCTAAGATTAAGGATATAGCTAAAGATCTTATCCAACTGTACGCCAAAAGAAAAGCCTCGAAAGGATTCGCTTTCTCCCATGACAGTTATCTTCAAGAGGAACTTGAATCCTCATTCATGTATGAGGACACTCCAGACCAGGAGACAGCCACAATCGCTGTGAAAAGGGATATGGAGGACACGAGTCCTATGGACAGGCTTATCTGCGGTGATGTGGGATTCGGAAAAACAGAGATAGCGATCAGGGCCGCTTTCAAGGCTGTGACTGACGGAAAGCAAGTGGCGGTTCTTGTGCCGACCACTATTCTGGCCCTGCAACACTACACCACATTCTCCTCCCGCCTTAAGGATTTCCCCTGCTCGGTAGATTATGTAAGTCGCCTTAGAACCACTAAAGAAGTCAACGAAATAAGAAAAAGACTTGTGGAAGGTAGCCTGGATATAGTGATAGGAACCCACAAGATGCTCGGGAAAGGATTTGAATTCAAGGATTTAGGTCTTTTGGTAATAGATGAGGAGCAGAAGTTCGGCGTGTCCGCGAAAGAGAGGCTAAGGCAACTGAAATCATCTGTGGACACATTGACTCTGACAGCAACACCTATCCCGAGAACCTTACAGTTCTCCCTTCTCGGAGCCAGGGACTTGTCAATAATAAACACACCTCCCCCGAACAGGATTCCCACTCAGACGGAGATAATCCTTTTCAATGAGGAAGAGATAAAAAGCATAATAAACTACGAGCTGGCAAGAGGTGGACAGATATTCTTCCTTCATAATAAAGTGGAGGAACTGCCGTCCATTTATGAGATTCTCCACAGGTTGGTCCCCGATATGAAAATATGTGTGGCTCATGGTCAGATGGAGTCCAAAGAGTTGGAAAACCGAATGTTGGACTTTATCAGAGGTGACTATGACATGCTCCTTTGCACCACCATTATCGAGAATGGCCTGGATATTCCGAACGCAAATACGATAATAATAAACCAGGCCCAGAATATAGGTCTCAGCGACCTTCACCAGCTCAGGGGCAGGGTTGGAAGATCAAACAGGAAAGCTTTCTGTTATCTGATAGTACCACCTCTCGTTTCCATCACCGAGGACGCCCGCAGAAGATTGAAAGCGATTGAGGAATTCTCAGACCTCGGAAGCGGGTTCAATATCGCTATGCAGGATCTGGACATACGAGGGGCAGGTAACCTTCTGGGCGCCGAGCAAAGCGGCTTTATAATGGATATGGGTTATGAGGCTTACCAGAAGATCCTCGCTGAAGCCATGGAAGAGCTTGGTGTTGAGACAGGAATATCTTCCAAGAGAAGAGGTGAGTCATTCTCTGCTGACTGCTCGATCGAAACCGACCAGATAGCGATGATCCCCGATTCCTATATCGACATAACAGCCGAGAAGATAAGGATTTACAAGCAGTTGGACAACCTCTCCAACGATAAGGATATAGACCGGACACGAGAAAGTCTCAAGGACAGGTTTGGTGAAATACCGATCGAGACGGAAAACTTGTTTGACGTTGTGAAGATAAGGAACCTTGGAGGAAAACTCGGGTTCGAGAAGATCATCATCAAGAACGGGATGATGATACTTTTCTTCATATCGAATCCGATGTCCCAATATTACAAGACAAAAGTTTTCGCCGATGTCCTGGCGAGAGTCGGAGCGAACGAGCGCCTATTCAGTCTCAAACAGACGGAAGGAAAGCTCAAGATAGTCACAAGGGGAATAGATTCCTTGCCAGCCGCGCTTTCGACATTGAGAAGATTACAATAAAAGAATAATAGTTATGGCGAATCTGCTGGTTGAGATTGGAAACACCGCTTTGAAAGCTGTTTGGGCGGATGGGATGACCCTTGGGAAAACGTTCCGTTACCAAGGAGAGAAGATGTTCCATTTCATTGATTCCCTGGTTGAGAAGGAGAAACCGGCCGTGATGGTTGTTTCATCCACTATAGATATTACTCCCGAAGTTGAGGAAAGTTTGGAAAAGAAGTGCGGCAATCTTGTTATTCTGGACAGAAACCACACAGCCACAGCCACTTCCAATAATATCCCTGAATATATATCCCCAGACAGGGTAGCCTCTGTGATCGCCGCCCGTTATCTTTTTCAGGGAACCGGCAGCATGGTGTTTGATTTCGGCACGACCCTGACCGTTGATGTGATAGGAGAGGACGGAACTTATGAGGGTGGAAACGTGTCTCTCGGCTGCAGGACAAGGTTCAAGGCTTTGAACCGGTATTCACGTACCCTTCCCCTTGTGGACACCCCGCTGGAGACGAAGCCAATGGGAGATTCGTTGGCATCCTCCATAGAGTCCGGTGTGATAGGCGGCATAATGTTTGAAATACAGGGGTACTTGTCTCATTTTCCGCAAAAAACACCGGTTTTTACGGGTGGGGACGCTTTATATTTTGCAAAAAGAATGAAAAACTCCATCTTTGTAATCTGCAATCTTGTGTTGATGGGGTTGGCCATAATTGCTGACAACTATGTTGAGAAGAACGGTTAGATACATATTCCTTGGACTTGTGTCGGTTTTCTGCTCCCTGCCTTTGATGGCGCAGGATGAGGCATACGGCGCTTATTCTCCGTATTCCATGTATGGAATCGGAGATTTGGCCAGTTTCGGCACCGCCTACAACAGGAGTATGGGAGGCGTTGGAATAGCCACAAGGGACAAGAGGAATATTAACATACTTAACCCGGCCGCGGTCACAGAGAGGGATCCCCAATCATTCATGCTTGACTTCAGCCTCACGCAAGGAAACAGGTATTACGCCCAGGGAGATATCCGGAGCTCGAACAACACTTTTAACATCAACAGCATAATTATTTCCACCCCGGTATGGAAGTCTCTCGCCATCTATGCCGGAGCCACCCCTTATAGTAACATCGGTTACAAGATCTCCTCCTTTGTGACAGACCCTGTCATCGTGGCCCAAACAGGAGCTATTCTCAACACCGTTCAGGGATATGGTGGCTTGACCAAATTGTTCATAGGTGGAGGCTTCTCTCCATTCAAGGGTTTCTCTATAGGAGGTGAGGCCCAGTATATATTCGGGAATATCCACAAAGACAATTCTTTGCAGATTTCCTCGTCTTCCTATAGAAGCATCAAGAGCGGTTATACCCTCACCCTCAACGCCATGACAGGGAAAGTCGGCGCCCAGTACGCGTTCCCTATCTCCAACAAGGCGTCCGTGGTTCTCGGAGCGACATATGAGTTCTCCGCTGATTTGAAGGGATCCATCGATAAGTTTGAGGTACAGACAATATCTTCCCTCAACGACTCAACCCCCTCTCCAAGAACCTATTCGGATAACCTTGTCAAGGGGCAGATCAGGTTGGCTAGCGAGACGGGTTTCGGCCTGGCTGTTAAAGGAGGGGACAAATGGACGGCCGAAGTCAATTATCTCCGTTCTGATTGGACTTCCTCAGGAATGGACAAAGTCGCCGGTTTCGCGAACGTCGGAAACGTCGCGTTCTATGCTTCCAAGGCACAGTCTATCCGTGCCGGAATGTCTTATGTTCCCAATAGAAACGACATTAGATATTATCGTAAAAAGATAACTTACAGGGCCGGAACTTATTGGGATCAAGCGTATTGCAATATCGACGGAAACAGCGTTGACGCATTTGGTCTGACTTTTGGAGTTACCCTCCCAGTATTCCAGCTCAGCAACGGTTTGACATTTGGAGTGGATATGGGCCAAAGAGGCGTGTTGAGCGGGAGCGCTATAAGGGAAAGATACATCAATTTCAACATAGGATTGAACGTGCATGACATCTGGTTCATTAAACAGAGATACGAATAGGAATAACGAATATAAAACACAAAGACCATGAAAAAGATTACTCTTGTACTTCTGGCATTTGCCATGGCGCTCGGAATGAACCTTTCCGCGCAGGACAAGTACGGACCCAACAAAGACGAATGCATCAAGTATCTGTCTTACTATCAGGAGTATTACAAGGCCAAGAATTATGATGACGCCCTTCCTAACTGGAGGACGGCCATGAAACTTTGCCCTCCTACCGCGAGCCAGAACATGCTTCTCAACGGCATGACTCTCCTCAGCCGTGAGATCAACAAGACGAAAGACGCTACCGCCCGCAAGGCCATTGTCGACTCGCTTCTTATGTTGAATGACCTCAGGGCTGAATATTATCCTAACTATGCCGTCGCCGCGATGAACACAAAGGGCCAGTACATGACCCAGTTCTATAAGGATCCCAAGGCTCTTTATGATGGTCTCGGCGAGATTGTGGCGGCAAACAAGGAGCAGACAAAGCCCAGCCTTCTCCTTCTCCAGCTGAACTCCGCCATCGATATGTTCAAGGCTGGAAACCTTGGAGCTGAGGAGGTTATCAACACCTATCAGAACGCCATCTCCCTGATCGGCAAAGCCGAGCAGACCGAGGAGGTGACCAAGACCAAGTCTGATATTGAGGGCCTGTTCATCACCAGCCAGGTGGCCAGCTGCGACAACCTCATCGCCCTGTTCACTCCTCGTTACGAGGCTGATCCGGACAACATCGAGCTTGTCACCAACATCGTCAAGATGATGGGTAACACCGAGGGTTGCCAGAACAACGACCTCTTCCTCAAGGCTGTCACCAAGATGCACGCCAACGAGCCTTCAGCCGCGTCCGCTTATTATCTTTATAAGCTCCATGCAGCCAAGGACGAGAACACCACGGCCGTGAAGTATCTTGAGGAGGCTCTCGGATTTGGTGATCTTGACTCACAGACCAAGGCCAACTACCAGCTTGAGCTCGCCGCGTTCTGCACCAAGAACGGAATGAATGGTAAGGCTTTCGAGGCCGCCAGGAAGGCTGCCGATCTTGATCCCGCCAACCAGGGCAAGGCTTATTACCTTATCGGAACCATTTGGGGTTCAGTCCGTTGCGGTGGCAATGAGGTTCAGAGAAGGGCTAACTACTGGGTTGCTGTTGACTATCTGCAGAAGGCTAAAGCCGCCGACGAGTCCCTGACCGCCGACTGCAACAAGCTCATCGGTCAGTACAGCGTCTACTATCCGCAGAAAGCGGAGGCCTTCATGTATGACATCGTGGACGGCCAGTCCTATACTGTCAGCTGCGGCGGAATGACCGCCACCACCGTGGTCAGGACCCAGAAGTAAAAGCCAAGGTTGAGACATTTGTCACATACTATCACGATGATTGCAACCGCGTCTGCGGTTGCTTTCGTCGTTTATTCATGTGGCAAGAAACTCTCGGAGGCCGCCAGCTTGGATTTGACGGAAACCCCCGTCCAGACGGTAGACAGCCTGTTCATGGTCCAGACTCGTAATGGAGGGTTGAAGATGAGGGTGGAGGCGGATGTGATGGAGCGATATGAGAATGACACATGTTCTTTCGAGCTGTTTCCGAAAGGCCTTCATGTGTTCGCGTATTCAGAGAACGATATGCTTGAGACGGTTCTTCACTCCAACAACGCCAAACATTTCAAATCCAAAAGAGGAAACACGGAATACTGGTCGGCTTTCGGCAACGTGACCGTACAGAACATAGTACGCCAGCAGACTCTGGAGACAGACACCTTGTATTGGGACCAGGCGGCCCAGGAGATATACACCGACTGCTATGTGAGGATGTTCACGCCAGACGATTTCATGCAGGGATACGGCATGCGATCCGACGAGATGGCAAGGAACTCTGTGCTTTACAGGCCGTTCAACAGTTACGTGTATGTGCTTCAGGACTCGACGAAAGTGGTGATCGACTCGGTCAACTTTATCGGCCCTTTCCTTAAAAAAAGATGATTAATTGAATAAAAATCACTATCTTCGCGCCCCAATACCTATTTGTTTGAAATTATAGAATAAAACAATACACAATGGCGATTCTTCAAAAAACTCGCGAAAAGGCCGGACTGGCGGTGTCTATCATCATCGCCTTGGCCCTCTTGTCGTTCATCATCGATCCCAGCACTCTTGAGTCCGCGATCCAGATGATGTCTTCAAAGAACAATGTTGGTGAGATCAACGGAAAGTCTGTTTCCTATACCGATTTCCAGCAGGACATAGACACCTTCACTACTATCAATGAGATGGTTACGGGGTCTACCGCACAGGATGATCAGCAGCAGGAGCAGATCCGTAACGCCGCATGGCAGAACCTTCTTGACAAGTATCTCTTCACCAAGAAGGCCGGAGAGGCCGGTATCAAAGTCGGAGAGGACGAGATGAAGGCCCTTCTCGCCGGTGACATGGTCTCCCCCATAATTTCCCAGAATTCCGCGTTCCTGGACGAGACCGGAACGTTCTCCAAAACCGCTCTGCAGAACTTCATCAACAATGTCGCGCAGGACAATACCGGCAGGCTTGCCACGTACTGGAACTATATCCAGAACACCGTCGGCACCCAGCAGTATTATGCCAAGTACGGCTCGCTCTTCAACCAGAGCAACACGCAGAGCCCTCTTATGCTCAAGAAGGCCATTGAGGAGAACAACGTGACGACGAACGTCGATTTCGTTATGGTTCCTTTCGGTTACGTCACAGATACCACCATCAAGGTCAACGCCGCCGACATCAAGAAATACTACGAGGATCACAAGGACATGTTCAAGCAGAGCGCTTCCAGGGACATCGAATATGTGGTGTTCGAGGTTAAGCCTTCAGATGCTGACATCCAGGCCGCCAGGGAGTCGATGAACAATCTCTATGAGGAGTTCTCCACCACCGAGGCCATGAAGTCCTTCCTTGCCAAGAATTCCGAGAAGTCTCTTGATGAGTATTGGTACAAGAACGGAGAGTTGAGTTTTGTCAACAGTGATATCGACACATTCGTGTCTGAAAACACCACTGGAACATCCGCGATTTTCGAGGACAACAACAATGTCTTCTACGCCGCCAGGATTATGGCTACCGCCCAGATTCCTGACTCTGTTCAGGTAAGGCACATCCTTCTCCGCGGTGCCAATCAGGCGGAGCAGGCTGACAGCCTCCTTAATGTTCTCAACAAGGGTGGCAACTTCACCAACCTTGTGGCCCTCCACTCTGACGACACCCAGTCCACCTTCGATGGTGAGCTCGGAAATCTCGGATGGATGACCCAGAACTACATGGTTCCCGGATTCCAGTCTGTTTTCACAGCCCCTGTCAAGAAGCCGTTCATTCTCAAGACCCAGTATGGCACCCATGTTATTGAGGTGACCAACAGGACGGCCCCTGTCGCCAAGAAGCAGGTCGCGATTCTCCAGAAGAGCTCTCTTGCCAGCAACGAGACCTTCAACGAGTATTACGCCAAGGCCAGCAAGTTCGCCAACATCGCCGCCGGCAGCTACCAGAACTACCTTGCCGCCGTCGATTCTTGCGGAACTTATTCACATCCGATGAACGGCGTTCTTGAGAGCACATCCAACTATGGCGCCATCGACCACGCCAAGGAAGTCACCAGGTGGGTCTTTGACAACAAGGTCGGAAAGGTCTCCCCGATCATCACGGTTAACAACAACTACTTCTTTGTGACCACCGTCAAGGGTATTCACAAAGAGGGTGTTGCGACTCTTTCAGAAGTCAGCAGCATTATCAACCAGCAGCTTTACAGCGAGCTCGCGAGCAAAAAGGCCGCTGAGGATGTTGCCGCGAAGATCCAGGGTATGACTGACCTCCAGGCTATAGCCGAGGCGTTGAACACCACTGTCAACTCTGGTTACGATGTGAGGTTCGCCTCCATGAGCAGCCAGGGACTTGATCCCAAGTTTATCGGTGCCGCCTCTGTGGCTCCCGAGGGCAAGATCTGCGGCCCTGTCGCCGGAACGATCGGAACCTATGTCTTCAAGGTGAATTCCCGCGAGACCGAGTCCTTCTATACCGAGGAAGACGCGAAGAACTATGCTACCCAGATGAGCGCCTACGCTTCCCAGATGATCCTTCCGGTCATGATGCAGCAGGCCAACGTCAAGGATAACAGGGCCCGTTTCTTCTAGGTCTTACAGAGAGGAACAAGAAAACCGGCAGGTGTGATGACCCGCCGGTTTTTTTGTGTTTTTAAAGGGATATTATTCTCCTCCGAAAATCTTGATGAGAGCCTCGAGTTTCTCGTGGAGTTTCGCTGTGTCGATGCTCTGGGTAAGCCCTTCAATAGATTTGCGGAGCCTGGCGGTATCAATGCTTTCAATGATTCCCTCGACGCCGTTTTTGATTCCGTCTACAGATTCCCTGATGGCGGCGGTGTCAATCTGGTCTATAATGTCATTGATGGTTTCCGGAATACTCTCAAGGACACCTCCAAGGCTCTCAGACGCCCCGGCAATCTCTTTCTCAAGATACATGGCGCCGTAACGCCCCATAGCTTTCATGACCCGGACTTTCTCAGACGTTGAGAAGCTGTCCATGTTTTCTTCCCATTCTTTAACAAGGGAGTCATATTCCTCTTTGGATTTGGACCACTGCTCATCTGTGTAGTCTTTGTATTCAGCCTCGGTCTTCTCCACGAACTCGTCAAAACGCTCGGGAAGACTCTTGGTTGTGGCGCAGCCTATGACAAGGATGGCAGAGGCCGCAAGCGCTGTCAAAAACGATACCTTCATTTTCAAGTTGTTTAGACGTTAAACAGGAAATGCATTATATCTCCGTCTTGTACGACGTATTCTTTTCCTTCAGTCGCGAGTTTGCCAGCCGCTCTGGCCGCGCTCTCGCTGCCCAATGTGACATAGTCATCATACTTGATGACCTCCGCCCTGATGAAGCCTTTTTCGAAGTCTGTGTGTATAACCCCAGCCGCTTTCGGAGCCTTGTCCCCCTTGTGGATGGTCCATGCCCTGCACTCATCAGCACCCGCTGTGAAAAAGGTCTGCAGTCCAAGCAAATGGTAAGCGCCTTGGATCAATCTTACCACACCGGACTCCTTCAACCCCATCTCTTCCAAGAACATCTGGCGATCCTCGTAACTGTCCATCTCGGCAATTTCCGACTCTGTCTTGGCGGAGATCACCAGGATCTCGGCATTCTCATCTTTGACAGCCTCCCGTACGGCATCCACATATTTGTTACCTGTCGCAGCGGAAGCGTCATCGACATTACAGACATACATTACAGGCTTGTTTGTCAGCAGATACAAATCTTTAGCCAAAGTGGCTTCTTCCTCATTGATCAAATCAACAGTCCTGCAAGACTTTCCCTGTTCAAGGGCCTCTTTGTAACGAAGCAACAGGTCGACCAGCTTCTTCGCGTTCTTGTCTCCTCCCGTTGTCGCTTGCTTCTGGGATTTGGCCAGCCTCGACTCAACCGTCTCAAGATCCTTTATCTGCAGCTCAAGGTCAACAACTTCCTTGTCCCTGACCGGATCCACGCTGCCGTCCACATGAACGACATTGCCGTCATCAAAGCAACGCAGCACATGGAGAATGGCGTCAGTCTCCCGGATATTGGCCAGGAACTGGTTGCCTAGCCCCTCTCCCTTGCTGGCGCCCTTGACAAGCCCGGCTATATCTACTATGTCCACGGTGGCCGGAACCACGCTCTTCGGCTTGCACATGTCGGCAAGCACCTCCAGCCTCTTGTCCGGCACATTCGTTGAGCCGAGGTTGGGCTCAATCGTGCAGAAGGGGAAGTTGGCGCTTTGGGCTTTTCCAGAGCTCACACAGTTGAACAAAGTTGATTTACCGACATTCGGAAGTCCGACTATTCCACACTTCAAAGACATATCCCTTTGATTAATAGATTCTGTTGTTTTTTATTGTAGACAAAGATACGAATCATAAGAAAATGTTTTTCTGTTTCTGTTCTTTTTTTCCGTTTCCTTTGCCCATATTCGTTGTCGAACGCATCTGTATATAGTTTTCATTTTAAGTTGGTTTAACATCATGCTTCTGAGTCTTCTCATCGCTGGCGCGCTCTGTCGGGAGCCACGGCCGCCGGTAGGGGAAGACTCTTTATTGTTTATGTTTTGGAACGTGGAGAACTTTTTCGATTGGAAAAGGGACACGGTTCTTTCAAGTCCGTCAGAAGAAGAATTCACGTCGTTCGGAAAGAGACATTGGACAAAGGCCAAGTTCCAGAGAAAGTGCCATGCGGTGGCGAAGACCATTCTTTGGGTGTCAGATAAGCGAGGCTCCCTCCCGGACGTCATCGGCCTCGCAGAGGTTGAGAACAGGTTCGTTTTGGAAAAGCTGTTGTCCGAAACGATCTTGCGCCGTCTGGACTATTCCATAATCCACTATGATTCCCCTGATCCCCGGGGGATAGATGTAGCCCTCCTTTATCGTAAAACCAAATTGAAACAATTGGGTTCCAAGCAATTGAGAGTATATTCGGGAGATGGTCCGCCATTGTTGACAAGGGATATCCTTTTCGCCGGGTTCGAAACTCCCGGAGGCGACAGCGTGGCGGTTATTGTCAACCATCATCCTTCCAAATACGGGGATGACTCGTCTTGGCGAAGGGTGGCAGCGATGACCAGGCTGTCTGAAATCACGGATTCTTTGATGGCCGGGGGCTTCAGGAATATTGTCGCTATGGGTGACTTCAACGACACGCCAGAGTCGACAAAAGAATACTCCGGCAAGATGAGAAACCTTGCCGCGCCCTTGGCCGCCAAAGGCTTAGGAACCATCAAATATTCAGGAAGATGGGAGATGATAGACATGTTCTTCGTTTCCCCGGCAATCGTCAGGAAGGCCTCTTTTCTTGAAATGAGTGTTGAGACAGTTTCCTTCTTGATGGTCCGGGACAACACTCATTCGGGAGAAAAACCGCTCCGCACTTACACGGGACCCAGATATACGGGAGGGGTGAGCGATCATTGTCCAATAACGCTCGTTATTAGATAATTATTTATTATTTTTGTAAAGATGCACAGACGATAACGCTCTAATTACATAATTATGGAAATGAAAACCAAAATCAGGGAAAAATTCAAGACCCTCTATGAGACGGAAGGAGAAGTGTTCGCCTCCGCAGGAAGAGTCAACCTCATTGGGGAGCATACCGACTACAACGGAGGTTATGTGTTCCCCGGTGCTATTGATTGCGGCATAATCACCGAGATCAAGCCTAACGGCACGAAGAAGGTAAAGGCTTTCTCTTTAGACTATGACGAGTATGTCGAGTTCGGCCTTGAAGAAGAGGATAAGCCGGAGCAGCAGTGGGCCCGTTACATCTTCGGAGTCTGCCGCGAGACCATTAAGCGTGGTGGCAAGGTAGAAGGTTTCGACTGCGCCTTCGCCGGCGACGTCCCTCTTGGCGCCGGCCTCTCATCATCGGCCGCCCTGGAGAGTACCTTCGCGTTCGCCATCAACGAGCTGTTCGGTAATAATATCGACAAGTTCGAGCTGGCGAAGATCGGACAGAGCACGGAGCACAACTACTGTGGAGTGAAGTGCGGCATCATGGATCAGTTCGCCTCTATCTTCGGAAAGAAGGGCTGCTTGATCCGCTTGAACTGCAAGACATTGGAGTATAAGTATTTCCCGTTTGACCCCAAGGGCTACAAACTGGTTCTGATCGACTCCTGCGTCAAGCACGAGCTGGCCTCATCCGCTTACAACAAACGCCGCGAGTCTTGCGAGAACGCCGCAGCAGCGATCAAGAAGAACCACCCCGAGGTGGACTTCCTGTCTGACGCTAAGCGCGTATGGCTGGAGGAAGTCAGGGAAGAGATTCCCGAGGAGGATTTCCTCAGGGCTGAATATGTGATCGGCGAGGTCCAGAGGGTTCTTGATGTCTGCGACGCCCTTGAGAGAGGCGACTATGAGACGGTGGGCGAGATGATGTATCAGACCCACTTCGGCATGAGCAAGCTCTACGAGGTCAGCTGCCCTGAGTTGGATTTCCTCAACAAACTGGCCCGCAAGTGCGATGTGACCGGCTCCAGAGTAATGGGCGGAGGCTTTGGTGGTTGCACCATCAACCTTGTCAAAGAGGAGCTGTATGACGGCTTCATCGCCGCGGTCAAAGAGAAATTCCCCGCCGAATTCGGCCACGACGTCAAGATTTACGATGTCGTGATCAGCGACGGGGCGAGGAAGGTCGAATAAGGTTTTTCAACGGAAGAACCTGGCGATCCACCCCTGGTCAATCCGGGGGAATCCTACAGATGGTTTCAGATAAGGGTTGCGTCGGATTATTCCGGCGCAATCTTCGTAAACGTTGAACCCTATCTGAACCACCTGCATCTGTCCGTTGTACGGGTAAGTGAAAGACAGCTCGTTGTCCGGTCCGTCAATGCGGAAAAACTTGAAAGGAGCGTCCGACGCGGCCTTGTCGCCACCCTTCCCCGCAAGCTCCATCTTGGTGACATACTTGCACATCTCGATGGCCATGTCGTCAAGTCCCGCGTCGAATATGTTGACTTTCTCGATCAGGGAGCCGACATCATCCACCCTCCTGAAAGAATAGCCCTCAAGGGATTCCGATGCCTTTGTCAAGCTGTCCTCAATGATTTTCACCTTGTCTTCACCCACGATTCCCGGAGGAAGGAGCCAGACCATCAGCCTTTCCTCCGGATCATGGTAAATGGTCTGTCCGGAAGCGAGGTTGGTCTTTCCGCAATGGGGACATTCCCACAGGAATATGGAGCCGTCTTTGACCCCGGCTTTCAATTCGGGTTCCTCCGCGGTGTTGATTCCGCTATAGTAAGGGACCTCGTGTTTTTCCCCACAAGAGGAACAAGTGGCTAATAATTTGGTGATCATTTATTTCCGTTTATCAATCCAGACCCAAAGACGGTACATCAGCCATCCCCAGCAAAGAAAGAGAACCACATGCACCCAGTATGGTACCTTCGTGTGATATCCCTCGTCTTTCAGGATATTCTCAAACCCCGGGATGTCGGCATAGTAATATGCCCCGGCCCCGAAATCATATTCAGGCACCAGTCCGAGGTGCCGCCCCATAATCCAACCGGCACAAATCAAAATGGTCACCACCACGAGGATCGTGACCACTTTGAATATCTTCTCTTTCTTTAGAGCCACTACTTGAAGAGGTCGAGGACGGGAACGTCAAAGACCACTCCGGAGAGCAGGAACCAGACGGCGAACAAGGTGAGGGCGATGTTGAACACCTGGCCGACAATGTAGAGCCAGAGCACCTTCCCGCCATGCATCTGCTTTGCCAACTCCTTGAAATTGGTGTCGAGTCCGATGCTTGTGAAGGCGAGAACGAAAGCCCAGTTCTTGTACTGGTCGAGCACACCGTTGATCTCCTTGACCGCAGAGCCGCCGAAGATAGGCTGGATGACAAACGAGGCGATCAGCGAGGCGACGAAGAAACCGATTATGAATTTAGGGAAGCGGGTCCAGATCTCACCGGCGCCGACCTTCTTCTCAGAGGTCTTGTCAACCCTCGTCGCGAAGAAGATAGCCACCGCGAAGGCGATGAATCCGATAAGGATATTCTGGATCATCTTGACAAGAGACGCCACCTGCTCAGCCTCGGGGCCAAGAGCGCTACCGGCGAGAACCACGGCACCGGTGGAATCTACGGTTCCTCCGATCAAGGCACCTCCCATAAGCTGGTTCATTCCCACTGCCTTTATGATCATCGGCTCGAAAACCATCATCAAAATCGTGAAGATGATAGATATCGAGATAGCGATCGAGAGGTCGTCCTTCTTGGCTCCAGATGCGGCGCCAGTAGCGATAGCTGCAGAGGTACCGCAGACGGAAGTCGCTGAGGCCAAGGTTATTACCAGAGGCTTGTTATCAATCTTCAGAATCTTTGTGCCGAGCCACCACATGAATATGATGACAATCGGAGTGACGATCCACGCGATACCGAGTCCGTAGAGCCCGAACTTCGCGATGTTGGAGAAGAGAACTGAGAAACCCATGATGACGAGACCGGTCTTGATGTAAAACTCGGTCTTGATCGCCGGCTTGAGCCAATCGGGAACCCCTACGGTGTTGGATATCAACAGACCGATGAGAAGAGCCCAGAAAGCCCATTCCAGATAGCGGTTGAGGGTGAACTCGGCGCTGATGAAACGGACGACAAGGGCTATCACGAACAGGCAGAGGAAAGCCGGGATGTACTTCTTGACACTCCCACCCTGGAGTTTGACCCCAAGGGTGAAAAGAGCGCAGAGCACAACAACCGTGACGATCAGCTTGCGCCAGAAAACCCATGCGCCAAGTTGCTGGGCGAGAGGAACCGCCTTTGTCGCGGCGGCCTCGCCAACGGCCCACGTGGAAAACTTGACAGCAGAGAAATCAAAGGCTTTGGTAAGGACTGCGACACAGGCGATTAGGATCACGATGAAGCCGATCCATACGGCTTGCCAGTCCTCTTTTCCCCAGAAGGCGGGGACGGTCTTGCTTTTTTCCATATATTGACAAATTAGTAAAATGTTCTACTAATTCACAAATATAAGAAAAAATCACAACGAAACACTGAATATCGCCCCGAAGTAATCTTTCATGAGTCCTTCGGTCTTGAATTTCCCGATCTCTTTCCAGAAATTCCTCGCGTAACGGACACCGACCTGGGTGTCGTAAGGCAGCCATAAGAAGTTGCCGAGATTGAGGGCAAGGTCAGCGCCGACACTGATCAAATTCTCGGATTGGACCTTGGCTTTGTTTATGAGATACTTCTCCGAGACGTCGAATTTCTGATAAGAATAATCGGCGAAAGGCGTGAGTGTGAAATTCTTGAGGTAGGCTATCGGGCTGAGTCCGGACCAGTCCAGGTTGAGGAACTTGATGGCGTAATCAAAGGTCAGTTTGTATCTGAACGGGGAACAAGCATTGATTACAGACCTGATATTGCTGTCCGCGAAACCCCTCGGGACGAAATTCACGGGGCTGTCAGGGAAACTAACTTCCCCGCCGCCGACCTTCGCGCCGAAGGTGGCTGAGAGCCGGATTCCCTGATCCTGCAGTATTCCCGGAAGATAACCGTAGGTGTAGAGATATGCGGTGTTGCCGTAATACAGGGAATGTCCTGGCCGGGTCCTGAGTCCGATCTCTCCTCCGATTCCCAGGGAAGGGTATACTTGCGAAGGAGCCTTTGACCTCATGACATAACCCCTGAGGGAAAAGTCCAAAGTGGACACGTATGAAATATTGTCCTGGTAAAGAGTCGAGACTTCCTTGACTCTTTTTTCCCCGTCGACCTCATCTTCTACCCGGAAGCTGATCTTGTCATTGATCCGGTCATTGGTGAATCGCCATTTAACCTGCGGCACAAGCCCTCTTGAGATGCCTCCGGAGCCGAAATTGAAAGGAATATACAACTTCAGGGAGCTATCCAGGTATGGCCTTGTCGCGACCCTCTTTCCGGCCGTGAATATGGCCACGGCGTTATCTTCCGCCTTAATCTGCTGGACCCTCTGGTAATCTTTCGCGGCCCTGTCTCCGAAATCGGCGGACAACTCTATTACAGGGAACAGGCCGTTATAGGTGTATTTGATGTGCCCGGAATGCCTCCAGATTCCATCCAGGTCAGGATCCGGGTGGATGCTGTAGCCCACGAAACCGGCGCCGTCCCCAACCAGATTCTGGAAAATCGCGGTCGCACCGGGAGAAGAGGTTTTGTAATACTCGTCCAGGCTGGTGCTTTCCACGTTATCATAGTTGAAATACACCGGAGCCCAGGAATGGATCGCCGGAGAAAGCTTCAAATGAGGCCTTGGCTCAGAGAACTCTGTTTCTGAATATTCCGAGATGGAACCCCAGTCATCTCCGGCAAGGTTTTTTTCCTGGGCGGAAAGAGCGTCGGCGACAGGATACCTGTGAATATCGTCGAATGATACACGCCTCAAAGTCAAGTCTTTAACCGGCGTGGCGTAAATCATCCATCCCTGCTTATAAGATTCCGGCTTGTCAGCTGGAGCCAGCGAGGAATAGAACAACGTGTCGGCCGCGTTGTTGAATACAGGGGAGGACACCCCATAACGGGAGGATGTGACCTGGCTCAAGGAGCCGGAACCGAGCTCATATAAGTACATCTCGCGTGTTCCTGTCCGGTCACAGATAAAGGTCAAGGCAGGTCCGTTGGCAAGATCCCCGCCCATGTAGGGACGGAGAGTCGCTAACTCAACCGGTTGAGGGGCTAAAACAGTCCTTACCGGATCAAGGGCATATATTCCCATACCGTGATCCGAAAGACCGGCCGCAAACAATTTGCCATCTACCCATGCCGCTTCCGTAAATTGCAACGAATCAGGCGCTTCTATAATCCTCTCAACGGCTCCGTCAGAGGAGTTCAGCACCACGATTCTGGAACCGCCTTTATATGGATACTCTGTCGCGGCGACCCGCCTTCCGTCGGGTGACGGGGCTGGATTGAAATATCTTCCGGAAACAGTCAGGTCATGAACCTTCGCGGGGGCTGATGTGTCCACGAAGCGGATCCTGGAGGTTCCTCCCAAGGACCATCTCAAGTGGGGTACGCTCTCGGACCACCAGACCCTGTCTCCGGCCATGTCATAAGCTAATGGGCTGGTGTAGGAAGCGAAAGAACAGACCCTTGTCTCTTCTCCAGACGAAGTGGACCTCACAAGGCTGTTCGCTACCGTAAGTCCTCCTTTCCTGGACCAAAGGATGCCATCCTTGTCAATCACCGTTCCGGAATATACGGTGTGCCTCCAAGGGGTCGCGGACACTTGCGAGGCTCCCATGAATGGCCCCCTTGCCTTCGCCTCGGAATTCCAGATATCGTGGTAAGAGGACAGAATGGTGTTGAATGACGTTGTCAGGTTCATCCCGCTGGTGGCCTTCGCCGTCTTGTTCAGGACGAACAGCCCCATTTTTCTTACTCTTGAGAAATATTCCTGGGTGAAAAGCGGATCGTCAAAGAAGACTCTCATTCCCGAGACAAGCAAGTATCCGGCCCGATAATGATCAGGTGTGTAGTATCTGTCGGACCCCAGGGACCATCTCCAGTAATCCCGGTAGTCCCCGCAATCTAAAGCCGGGACCATATATTCCAGGAAAGAGGCTTGACGCCCCCTACCGGACTGAGTCATAGCTGTTTCCGTCGTGACAGCATCTCCTTCCAACAGGGTCGGCCCCGGGTATATACCCGCCACGGCCCCAGCCACCAACTCTCCGACAAGATAGTTGAACACCTTGAACCCACCGCCTGCCCCGGCCTGCATCTGGGAAGCGTGCCGTCCCTCGTGAATCGCGAGAAGTTTCTCCCAGGGAATAGGTGTCGGTGAATATGGATCCAGGACAGTGTAGATATCCATCCTCTTTGGCGCCCATGCGACGGAAGCGTTGGCGACATGGTTGAAACCATGCAAAACGACAGGCAACCGGCCGGAGTGATACTCTCCGATGCTCATTCCGGATGACCACCCCACAGCGGTCCGGGCTTTTTCAAGCCACGAACCGTACACCACCGCAAGTGAGTCATCCCCCTCAGGATATATGATCCTGAATCCAGGGGTGTCCATTCTCATCCACTTCACACTTCCCGGATCCTCTCCGGTAAGAGAGAACTGTGCCTTTAGCGCGCCGCATGAGAGGGCGAGCAGTAAGATAAGCGCCAATCGTTTCATTTGTGGGACGAAGATAAAGAAATCTGATAAGTTTTAAGTAAATTTGTAAGAATAACTGTTTTCTATATGCGGGTTTTTCGACAGTTTTCCATGATTCTGGCAGCGGTTATCCTTCTCGCCTCTTGCGGCGGAAAGGTCAAGAGCCCGGCACGCCGGAGTTTCCCGCCGCCCCCACAGGTGCCATCTGTCGTGACTGATCCGCAGGAAATCGCGGGATACGTAGCTACCCATTTCTGGGACGCGTTCCTCTCGGGTGTTTATCCTTGTGACTCATCTTTGGTCAACGGTGTGCCGGCGGATGATGTGGAATCCGCCGTCGGCAGGTTCGTGACAATACTGGAGACCGTTTGCGAGCGTCCCACCGCGATCAAGGCCATGGACGGTTTCTTCCAGAAAATCAACGATTTCCAGACAAAGAACCCATCTTCTAACGTGTATGGTTATTTTATGAGGATGGTTGAGAAATATCTCTATGATCCGAACTCTCCGGTCCGTGACGAGGATTTGTACTTGCCATATATCAAAGGCCTGGCCGGTTCGGACTTGACCCCGGAAGAGATGAGACCCGCATATTCAAGGGACGCGCTTATGTGCTCTTTGAACCAAGTCGGCACCAATGCCGCCGACATAAGGTTCACAGGTCTTGACGGACGTGTCCGGACCCTTTACGGGATAAAGGCCGATTATGTCTTGCTGCTTTTCACCAATCCGGGCTGTCCCAACTGCGAGGAAGTGATTTCCACCCTCACGGGGAATGACCGTTTCAATAACGCGATAACCACCGGTAAGATCGCGGTGGTCAACTTGTACATCGACCTTGAGGTAGACAAATGGAAGGGGTTGGCTTCTGAATATCCAAAGGCGTGGACAAATGGTTACGACCAGGACTATATCATCCGGAAAGACCTGACTTACAACGTCCGGGCTATCCCTTCTTTGTATCTTCTGGACAAAGACAAGAAGGTGATATTGAAAGACGCTCCGATTGAGAAGGTCCTTCCTTATCTTGAGAATATTTAAACACTAACGATATGAAGATCACAAAGGAAATTTGGGGCAAAGGCCCTGACGGAAAAGAGATTATCCTTTACACTATCCAGAACGGGAGCGGCGCGTTCGTCAGGCTCTCCAGTGTCGGAGCCGGAATCGTCTCCATTGCTGTTCCGGACAAGGACGGAAAGCTTGCTGATGTGGTCTTGGGTTATCCTGAGGCCGCGAGCTATTTCGCTGACGGCCCATGCGCCGGAAAATGCCCCGGAAGGTATGCCAACAGGATCGCCAAAGGGAAGTTCACCCTTGATGGCGTTAAATACACCCTGCCGATAAACAACGGCCCCAACCACCTTCACGGAGGTCCCCAGGGTTTTCAGAACCAAGTGTGGGACAGCAGGATAGCCGAGGATGCGGTCGAATTCATGTATTTCGCCGAGGACGGCGAGGCGGGATATCCGGGCAACGTGAAGGTTGTCGCCCGTTACGAGTGGGGTGATGACAACGCCCTCAAGCTCTATCTTACCGCCAGGTCTGACAAGGCCACCGTGATAAACCTTACCAACCACGCCTATTTCAACCTCAACGGTGAAGGTAATGGGGATATACTCGGTCATGAGCTGAAACTTAACGCTTCCGTATATCTTCCGACAGACGATACCCTGATTCCTCTCGGAGAGCCGGATCCCGTGGCCGGGACCCCCATGGATTTCCAGGAATTCAAGAAGATAGGAGCTGAGATAAACGAGGATTTCCCCGCCCTCAAGTATGGAAAGGGTTATGACAACTGCTGGATGATAAATGGTTACGAGCCAGGACAGATTCAGTCCGCCGCCAAGTTATATTCTCCCCAGAGCGGGCGTATGCTGGAGGTGCTGACTACCCAGCCCGCCGTCCAGGTTTACACCGGAAACTGGCTCGCCGGCTGCCCTATCGGAAAGTGCGGACGTTCCTACTTCGACTATGAGGGTGTCGCCATTGAGTGCCAGCACTGTCCTGATTCTCCGAACAAACCAGAGTACCCCACAACGGTCCTGCGTCCCGAGGACACGTTTGAAGAGGCGATAATCTGGCAATTCTCCGTGGTATGAGGCAATATCTGGACTTGTTGAGAAGGATTATGGACGAAGGCGTGGTCAAGCATGACCGCACCGGAGTCGGCACGAAGTCTGTCTTCGGCCATCAGATGAGGTTTGACCTGTCGGAAGGCTTCCCCCTCCTGACCACCAAGAAGGTTCACCTCAAGTCAATAATCTATGAGCTCCTGTGGTTCATCTCCGGAGACACGAACATCAAGTACCTGAAGGATCATGGTGTCTCGATATGGGATGAGTGGGCTGACGAGAACGGGGATCTGGGGCCTGTGTACGGCCACCAGTGGCGTTCATGGCCCGCTCCTGATGGTCGTTCGATTGATCAGTTGACCCAAGTGGTCGAGACGATAAAGAACAATCCCGACTCCCGCAGGATCCTTGTCTCGGCATGGAATCCCGGAGAGGTGGATAAGATGGCCCTTCCCCCGTGCCATTGTCTGTTCCAGTTTTATGTCGCCGATGGAAAGCTTTCCTGCCAACTCTACCAGCGCAGCGCCGACACCTTCCTCGGAGTTCCGTTCAATATCGCTTCTTATGCCCTCCTGACTATGATGATCGCCCAGGTTTGCGGTCTTAAACCAGGGGAGTTCATCCACACGACCGGAGACACCCACATCTATCTCAACCATTTTGACCAGGTCCGCGAGCAACTCTCGAGACAGCCTCGTTCCTTGCCGAAGATGGTGCTTAATCCGGACGTGAAGAGCATATATGACTTTGTCTACGAGGATTTCACTTTGGAGGGATATGATCCCTGGCCAGCCATAAAAGCCCCCGTGGCGGTCTAACTGTCATTCTGAGCGAAGCGAAGAATCTAATGAAAACGAACAAAGAGAAAAGAATATGGAAAAATGTATAATAGTCGCGATAGCCGATAACCGCGCCATCGGAAAAGCGAATGCCCTCCTTTGGCATATCGCGGAGGATATGAGGTATTTCCGCCAGACAACGACAGGATGTCCTGTGATTATGGGGTGGATGACGTTCCAATCCATTGGAGGCAAGCCACTTCCGAAGCGAGACAATGTTGTCATATCAATTTTTCCTTGGCCAGACAAGCCAGAGGGAGTCAAAGAAGTGGCTAGCCTTGAGGAGGCTTACAGCGTGGTGGAAGGAGACAAAGTCTTTGTCATGGGCGGCGGTGAGACTTATCGCCAGGCCCTGCCGACAGCGGACAAGCTTTATATAACCCACGTCCACACCACGATCGAGGACGCCGACACCTTCTTCCCTGTGATAGACCCCGATATCTGGGAAGTCGAGTCCACAACCCCCGTCGCGGTTGATCCTGAGACCGGCTACGGCTACGAGTTCACGATTTACAAAAGGAAATAAGATGCTTCGGAGGTTGAGAACCTCCTCAGCATGACATATTTGTCATTCTGAGCGAAGCGAAGCAATTAACTGTCATTCTGAGCGAAGCGAAGAATCTAGCGAAGAATCTAATTAACGAATAAGACAAATGGCGACAAACAGAGACCATTTCGGCAGCAGGGCAGCGGTGATCATGGCTATGGCCGGATCAGCGATAGGCCTGGGCAATATCTGGCGTTTCCCATATATGGTAGGGGAATACGGCGGAGCGGCGTTTATCCTGGTCTATATCCTCTGCTCTTTCATCCTTTCTTTCCCGATATTCCTGTCTGAGGCGGTGATTGGGCGAGGGACTCACGCCAACGCCATCGGAGCCATGAAAAAACTGGCTCCCCGCAGCGGATGGATGGCCCTTGGCTATTTGGGTGTCATAACCCCAATGGTCATCGTCTCCTATTACAGCATTGTCGGAGGATGGTCAATCGAGTATTTCTTCAAGTCTTTCACGTTGGATTTCGGCGAGTTCCGTCCCACGGGATGGGTTCCGCTCATTTTCAACACGGTCTTCCTGGCGTGTTCCGCCGGCATCGTGGCTTTCGGTGTCAAGGATGGCATAGAGAAGTTCAATAAGATATCCATTCCCCTCCTTTTCGTCCTGATCGTGCTGATCATGATTTATTCCGTGAATATGCCCGGGGCGGACAAGGGTGTAGAATACTTGATCAAACCGGATTTCTCCAAACTGACCGGAAGGACTTTCGCTTTCGCTCTCGGACAAAGCTTCTACTCGATGTCCCTCGGAATGGGAATCGTGGTGACATATTCCTCGTATGTCCATAAGGATGAGAATCTTGTGGCCTCCGGCGTGGGGACAGTCCTGGCAGCCCTTATGTTCTCCATCCTGGCCGGATTCGCCATTATGCCTGCGGTGTTTTCCGCTGGAATCGCCCCGAGCAGCGGCCCGGGCCTTGTCTACCAGACCCTGCCGCACGTCTTTTCGGGAATGGGAGCCTCGTCCCCGTTGATCGGTACCATAGTCGCCGTCCTTTTCTTTTTCTCTGTGGTTGTCGCCGCGATGACATCCAGCATATCCCTTATCGAGGTAGGTGTGGCCTTCCTTGTTGAGGAGAAAGGGATCAAACGGGGTGTGGCCTGTTTGCTGGTCTTCCTGCTGGCGTGGGTTCTCGGCATAGCCAGCGTGTTTTCCATGAACGCTTTCGGCAAGGTGGACGCGTTCTCTTCCAACTTCCTGCTGACGGCGGGTGTCCTTCTTGTCGTCCTCTTTGTCGGCTGGAAAATGAAAAAAGAGGCCGTCCGGGAAGAGATCACCAACCATGGTACCGTCAACAATAAGATCTTCGACGTGTTCTATTTCCTCGTACGGTACGTCGCCCCGATAGTGGTCATCATCATATTCATCTCAAATTTCGTGTTATGACGCAAAGGGAGCATTTCGGAAGCCGCGCCGCGGTTATAATGGCCATGGCCGGATCAGCCATAGGCCTTGGCAACATCTGGAGATTTCCCTTTATAGTCGGGGAATATGGTGGAGCCGCTTTCATTTTGGTATATATCATCTGTTGTTTCCTGCTCTCAATGCCGATTCTCCTCTCTGAGACTATTATCGGCCGCAGGACCCATCAGGGAACATTTGGGGCGATGAACAAACTCGCCCCCGGAACAGCTTGGAAATGGCTGGGGCTCTTGACCGTGCTCTCCCCGCTGATAATCCTCTCTTACTACAGCGTGGTGGGAGGATGGTCTTTCGCTTTTCTTTGTAAGGCTTTATCCCTCCAGTTCCAGCCAGATAACGCCGAGGCGGTCACCGCCATGTTCGGAGCATTCTCTTCCTCAACGTGGTGGCCTCTCGTGTGCATGGTAGTGTTCCTCTTCCTTACGGCCCTGATAGTGTACTTCGGGGTCAATAAGGGAATCGAGAGGTTCAGCAAGATATCTATCCCGGTATTATTTGTCCTGATTGTTATCATAGCTGTTTATTCCATGACTCTTCCCGGAGCCGGCGAAGGTGTCAAGTATCTTGTAAAGCCGGACTTCTCCAAGCTTACTCCAGACGCTTATGCCGCCGCTCTCGGACAAAGCTTCTTCTCTTTGTCCCTCGGAGTCGGGACCATGTTGACCTACGCCTCTTATGTCCACAAGGAGGAGAATATCCTTTTGTCTGGCACCGGGACAGCTTTCTTTGATTTGTTGTTCGCCATCCTTGCCGGTTTCGCCGTGATGCCGGCCGTTTTCGCGGCGGGGATCACCCCAAGCTCAGGCCCGGGATTGGTGTTCGAGACGTTGCCTTTCATATTCGCAAAAATGGGCGCCGGGGGCCAGATCATAAGCGCCGCGGTTTCCATCCTGTTCTTCTTGACTATTCTTGTCGCAGCCCTTTCTTCTTCGATTTCAATGATGGAAGTAGGTGTGGCATATTTAGTTGAGGAGAAGAAACAATCCCGGCATAACGCCACGATCATACTCTTCCTCATAACTTTGGTTATAGGAATCCTTTGCTCGCTTTCTTTCGGGGTTCTTTCAGACGTGAAATTGCTGGGCAACACGATATTCAACTTCTGCGACCGTCTCGCGTCCAACTTCTTGATGACTATTGGCGCCCTTCTTTTCAGCATCTTTGTGGGCTGGAAGATGGACAAGGCGGCGGTCAAGGACGAACTCACCAACGGAGGAAAGATCAAGAGCTCAGGCAAACTCTTCCCGATAGTCTATTTCCTCATCAAATACGTGGCCCCGGTTACTATAGCCGCGATATTCATCATCGGACTTTTGGGATGACATAAAGTTTTTCAAACGTTCGTTTTTTCACTGGTTTTCACTATCTTGTCACAAATAATCGCTAAAACATGAAATCTATTATCTACATCATTGGTCTGGTGCTCGCCGTATTGGCTGTCATCGACATTTGCAAGAAGCCTATTTCGGTTGTTGGAAAAGTTATCTGCTCCGTTATTGTTCTGCTTACGAGCTGGATCGGCCTTATCGTCTATTATCTCTGGGCGAAAGACCACATCACCGAGTGGTTCAAATAGTTCTAACCGCGAGAGCTGAACTCGCAGCCGCACCAGGTCTGGTTGTACAGGGCGCAGGACTTTATCAAGAAGTTCCTGCGCTCTTGCATTCCGCCCTTGCGCCAATTCTGACCCCACCAGGTGACCGTTGTTCCATCGACGGCCAGAAGGCCTGCTGAGTCAACCTGGGAGAGGTCTTTCCAGCGGGAGGATGCGAGGGTCGTGGTGAGGATGTCGTAGCCGTTGGCGGCGGCATATTCCGCTGCTCTCAAAAGCCTAAACTCGAAGCAGGCCTGACACCTTGGTCCCCGTTCCGGTCCTGCCAAGGCGGCCCCTGAGCCTGTCGAAGGGCCGTGGTTCGACAAGCTCACCAACCGGCATCTGACATACTCCAGCCACGCCTCGTGATCATATTCATCATCAACTACTTCCATCCCGAATGAGGCGGCGTACCGGGCCAGCTCGTCCCTGCGTTTGGCATATTCCTCAAAAGGTACGATGTTCGAGTTGCTGAAGAACACTCCGGGCCTCAGCCCCTCCTCGATCATCCATTCCAGTATGGCTGTCGAGCAAGGCGCGCAGCAACAGTGAAGCAGGATCCGCATGTTCCGCAGATCCACGCCTTCCGGAAGTTCCGGCCTGAAAGAACACCCCTCGAAATGATCCATGGCAATTGTTTCAATCACGAAGATACCGATTATTTCCTTATTTTTGCAATTGTCATGACAAGGAATAAACCGCGGCGGCAAGGCGATGTCGGAACCAGGGTGACGACTTCGGATTCGGGTACCCCGGCAGTCACATTGCGCTACGCCCTGCTCTTTTAGAAGTACAATTTTATTTGTCACAAATTATCGTCCTCTTCGTCTTATTATAGGCAAGGGGACGATTTTTGTTGAAATAGTGTTGCAAATAAGAAAATAATACTTACATTTGCAGTGTATTAGTTTTGTAATACACTAATAATAATTAAGGCGAGGCCTAAAGAAAAAGGAAATTTTATTAAATAATTATCGAAAATCAATAATTATTTATATTTTTGCGAAATCGAACAACAAAAAAATATGCTGATAGAGCTAAAAGACGTTAACAAGACATATTTCGGAGCCCAGCCGCTGCACGTTTTGAAAGGAATCAACCTTGGGATCGAGCGGGGAGAGTTCGTGTCCATCATGGGAGCCTCGGGATCCGGGAAGTCCACCCTTCTGAATATCCTCGGGATCCTGGACAATTATGATTCCGGAGAATATAGGATCAACGGGAAGTTAATCTGGGACTTGACTGAATCCAAGGCGGCCGAGTACCGCAACAAGATGATAGGCTTCATATTCCAATCATATAATCTGATCAGTTTCAAGACCGCTGTCGAAAATGTGGAGCTGCCCTTGTTCTATCAAGGCATCAGCCGCCACAAGCGGCATGAGATGGCTATGGAATATATTGAGCGACTGGGACTTAAGGATTGGGCAGGGCATTACCCCAACGAGATGTCGGGCGGCCAGAAGCAAAGGGTCGCCATCGCCAGGGCGCTTGTGACCAAACCGGACATTATCCTGGCTGACGAGCCCACCGGAGCCCTTGATTCCAAGACGTCTGTTGAAATCATGGATCTGCTCAAGGAACTAAATGAGAGAGAAAAGCTTACGATCATAGTTGTCACCCACGAGAGCGGAGTCGCCAACTACACCAACAGGATCATCCATATAAAAGACGGAGTCATCGGCCAGATCGAGGAGAACAAGGCCCACAACTCTGTCAGGTTCGGCTCTGACGGACCCCTTAAATAAAGAGGAAGAGAGATGCTGGATCTATTCTCGGAAATATGGAGTACCCTGCGGCAGAACAAGCTGCGCACGACCCTGACCGGTCTTGCCGTCAGTTGGGGTATTATTATCATTATCGTTCTGATCGGAACCGGCAACGGCTTGATGAATGCGTTGCTTAACAACGCGATGGATGAGATCCAGAACGTAATCGCGGTTTATCCCGGCATGACCAGCAAACCTTACAACGGTATCAAGGAAGGAACCAGGGTCCGATTCGATTTCAGGGACATTTCTTTTTCTGATCAGTTCAACGAAAAGATAGACCGGGCTTCCGGTAATCTGGAGTTCTCGGACACGATAAGCTATGGCCGCGAAGCCCTTTCTTCCGAAATATTCGGAGTTGATCCCCTCATTAAAGACGTGTGGGGGATCAGGATGGTTTCCGGTCGATTCATCAACAAGAAAGATCTTGATGAGAACAGCAAGCATATAATCATCGACGAGAATGCTGCCTCTCAATTGCTTGGCGATTCCAAGGACTACTCCCAGCTGCTCGGAAAACATATTAATGTGGGAAATATTCCGTTCAAAGTCATAGGGATAAATGAGGCGAAAGAACAGTCCTGGGGACACGACTCTTTTATTCCTTACACTACGGCCAAGACCATGCGAACCGAAGGAGCCTGGATCAACAGGATCACACTTGAGTTCCATGATCTTGAGACAAAGGAGGCCAACGAAGAGTTTGAGAAAGCCTATAAAAGAGGCATCAACAACTTCCATGGTTATAATCCCGAGGACACCCGGACGACATATCTGAACAACTATTACCTGAGCAATCAGGAGATGAGCAAGGCTATACGGATTATCCGCCTGGCCCTGTGGATTCTCGGTTTCCTGACTCTGCTTAGCGGAATCGTCGGAGTGTCTAACATCATGCTGATCACCGTCAAGGAGCGCATCCACGAGTTTGGGATCCGGAAGGCGCTTGGAGCCAAGCCAATGTCTATCATGAAGTTGATTGTGGTCGAAAGCGTGGTGATCACCGCCATATTCGGCTATATCGGAATGGTGTTTGGGATGGTGGCGGATTTCGCCCTGGACAAGACTATCGGCTCCCATCCGATGGATCTGGGTATAACCCAGTTGTATATATTCAAGAATATTGGAGTCGGATTCGACGTCGCGATTGAAGCCACATTGCTTCTCATAGTAGCCGGAACAATCGCTGGAATCATACCGGCCTGGAAGGGCGCCAGGGTTCGTCCGATAGAGGCTTTGAGAGCGGATAAATAGGAGGAGATGGCCATGAGATTCGATATCGACAGATACAAAGAGATAGTTGACACCCTGTCCCGCAACCGCAGCAGAACCCTCCTGACCGGTTTCGGAATATTCTGGGGCATATTCATGCTGCTCATCATGCTGGGTGGCGGGAATGGTCTCAAAGCCATCCTCAACGAGAATTTCGAGGGATTCGCCTCCAATGCCATTTTGGTTGGAAGCGGCAGAACCTCAAAGCCTTACGGCGGATTCAAGCGGGATCGTTTCTGGTATATGGACAAAACCGACATCGAGGCCATAAAGGCTCTTATACCGGAAGCCGACATCGTCACGATGATGGATGCCGATTGGGGCGGAGACATAGCTTATGGCGAGAATTCATATACCGGAATTATCAAGGGTATGACCTATGAATATCAGGAAGTGGAATCTCCCAAGTTGATTTTCGGACGCTGGCTCAATGAGGTGGATTGCACCCAGGAGAGAAAGGTCTGTGTGATTGGCAAGAGAGTGTGGTCCAATCTGTTCCCTGACGGGGAGGATCCGACCGGCATGTTTATCAAGGTCAAGAATTCCTATTACCAGGTAATCGGTGTTGACGGCCGTAACGGTGGAATCAACATCAACGGAAGCCCGGACCAGAGCGTGGTGATTCCCTACCAGCTTATGGACAAGATGAACAACAGGGGTGGAAGATTTGATATCATGTGTATGACCGCCAAGGAAGGTGCTGATTCAGATGAGTTTCAGGATAAGGTCAGAGCTCTTCTGTCAAGACGCCACTCTATCGCTCCTGACGACAAGAACGCCATGATGATGCTTGACACCGAGAAGATATTCAAGATTGTGGACAACCTCTTCAAGGGAGTCAACATCCTTGTCATCTTGGTTGGACTCGGCACCCTGCTGGCCGGAGCCATAGGTGTGTCCAACATTATGATGGTGACTGTAAAGGAGCGCACGACCGAGATCGGTATCCGCCGGGCGATCGGAGCCACCCCCAAGATGATCCTTTCGCAGATCATCACCGAGAGCGTCGGCCTGACGGTCTTAGCCGGGATATTTGGGATCCTGTTATCGGTATTGATCCTTTGGGCCGCCGGGAATATTGTGTCCAATCTTCCGGACGTGTCGTTCCCGGTTTCCTTCCAGATCGGTTTCTGGATAGGTATCGCGGTGTTTTCATTGCTGGCTGTCCTTGGGGTGCTGGCCGGTCTGGCCCCCGCCCTTCGAGCCATGAATATCAAACCTGTCGATGCGATGAGAGACGAATAACCTTGTCATCCTGAGCGAAGCGATGGATCTAAAACAGAAAACAAAAAAGAAAAATAATATGAGAAAGAATCTTAAGTACATCATTCTGGCGCTGGTCGCCATTATCTTCGTGGCCACGTTCGTGGCCCTGTGGAAGAACTCCAGGCCGAAGGAAATCCGTTACGAGCAGCTGGAAGCCACAATCAAGGACATCCAGAAGACTTCTGTCGTGACCGGAAAGATCATCCCCAGGGACGAGGTCAATATCAAGCCCCAGATCAGCGGTATCATCTCTGAGCTTTACAAGGAGGCTGGTGAGACTGTTGTTGAGGGAGAGATCATAGCCAAGGTCAAGGTGATTCCCGAGATGAGCTCGCTTAGCTCCGCCCAGTCGAGGGTCCGTCTCGCTGAGATCAATCTCAAGCAGGCGCAGACCAATTATGACCGTGAGAAAGCCCTTTATGACAAGAATCTTGTCAGCGCCGAGGAATATGACCAGGTGAGCCAGGCTCTGGCCCAGGCCAAAGAAGAGAAGGCCGCGGCTATAGAGACCCTCGAAGTGGTCCGGGACGGAGTGTCGAAGAGTAATGCCAGATCAAGCTCAACTCTCATAAGATCAACTATTTCCGGATTGATTTTGGATATTCCCGTAAAGGTCGGTAACTCCGTGACCCAGAGCAACACATTCAATGACGGTACGACCATCGCTACCGTGGCGAATATGGGTGACTTGATTTTCGACGGATTCATTGATGAGACAGAGGTCGGCAGGGTCCATGAGGGTGTCCCGATGAAGATAACGGTCGGAGCCTTGAAGGATGTGAGTTTCGACGCTGTGATGGAGTTCATATCTCCGAAAGCCCAGGAGAAGAACGGGACCAACGAATTCGAGATCAAGGCCGCTGTGACCGTGCCTGACAGCATCACGGTGCGCTCAGGCTACAGCGCCAACGCAGAGATCCAACTTGAGGGTGTGGAGGGTGTCCTGTCCATTCCGGAGAGCGCCCTGTCCTTTGAAGGAGACTCGACCTTTGTCTATCTTGTCAAGGGTGAGAAGAAATATGAGAAAGCCTCCGTTGTCACCGGTCTTTCCGATGGAATCAACATCGAGGTCAAGTCTGGCCTGAAGGAAGGTGACAAGGTCCGCGGCAACCAGATAATCGAGAAGAAGTGATGAGAAGAATACTTTTTTTACCCATAACCGTTATTTTGACGTCCTGGGCCGCTTCCGGCCAGACCCACAGCGGCCCCTGGACTTTAGCTGAATGCATCCGCCACGCACAGGAGAATAACATTACCCTGCAGCAGACGGAACTGCAGGTAAAGCAAAGGGAATTGCAGCTGGAGACCGCTAAAGGCAGCCGCCTGCCGATGGTCAGCGGGAGCGCCAGCGAGAACTTTTCCTTCGGACGAGGTCTTACTGCGGATAACACTTATTCCAACACCAACACGACCAGCACCGGCTTCTCTCTTGGCACTTCCGTTCCGGTTTTCCAGGGCTTGAGAATAAGCAATGGAATCAAAGAGAACGAGTTAGGCCTTAAGGCAGCTACAGCCGATCTCCAGAAAGCCCGGGAGGATATGAGCGTGTCGGTCGCCCAGGCATATACACAGATATTGTACAACATGGAGCTGATGGATGTGGCCCTGAACCAGGTAGGAATCGATTCCCTTCAACTGGTCAGGCTCGAGGCCCTGCTTGAAAACGGGAAGGCCTCTCCATCCCAGGTGGCTCAGCAAAAGGCCGCCCTCGGACAAAGCCGCTTGTCGGCCACCCAGGCCCGCAACAATCTCAACATTTCCCTTCTGGACTTATCTCAACTTTTGGAACTTCCTGATCCTGAAGGATTCTCCATAGTCCGTCCAAATGTCCCTATCGATGGGATCCTGCTCGGGAATCCGGAGGACATCTACGCTGAGGCCATCCAGAACAAACCCGCTGTGAAGGCCGAGATGTTCCGCCTGGACGCCGCCGAATTCTCCATCAAGAGCGCCAAGGGAGCCTTCCTGCCCTCAATCAGCGCCAGCGGCGGAGTAGGAACCAATTATTACACAATGAGCGCTGCTCCTTCGGCGGTGTTCTTCGACCAGATCAAGAACAACTTCAGCCAGTATTTGGGCCTGTCACTCAACGTGCCTATCTTCTCGGGCTTCCAGAACCGGAATCAGGTCCGTTCAGCTGAACTTGCCAGGACAAACCAGAGGCTTCTCCTCGAGAACACCAAGAAATCCCTTTATAAAGAGATCCAGCAGGCGTATTACAATGCCGTGGCGGCTTCGGAGAAATACCGTTCCAGTTTGGATGCTCAGGCCAGCGCCAAAGAGTCCTTTGAGCTTGTCCAGGCCAAATACGAGAACGGCAAGGCTAACATCACGGAGTTCAACGAGTCAAGAGACACCTGGCTAAGGGCCGAGTCCGACCTCGTGCGCTCCCGTTACGAGTATCTTTATTCGGCAAAACTGCTTGATTTCTACCGCGGTCGGCCGCTTGAATTCTGATTTCCTTTAGTTATCTTTGTGTCCTGCAAACCAATAAAACGGACATGAAGAAAATAATAGCTTTGATGGCGGCGATGTGCTGCGCCTTTGCCGTCTGGGCCCAGGATGATGAATATTCAAGGGACGAGTGCACCAGCCTGGTGGTCGGACGCCTCGCTTCCGCTGACGGCTCGGTTATAACCTCACACACTTGTGATGGCGTCTCACGCACTTGGATCACCGTCGAGCCGGCCGCGGACTATGGCCGGAAGCAGATGATGGATATTTACAAAAACACCCGCCGGACAGCCTTCAAAGGTGACACGACAGGTGTGCGATATGCCGGGCAGATTCCCCAGGCCCGCCATACATACGCTTATCTCAACACCGCGTATCCTTGCATGAACGAGAAGCAGGTCGCCATGGGAGAGACCACTTTCTCGGGTCCTGATACCCTTCGCAACGGTAGTTCGATGTTCCTTATCGAAGAGCTTGCCAGGGTCGCCCTTCAGCGCTGCGACAATGCCCGGGATGCCATCCGCATGATGGGTTCCCTCGCGGAGAAGTACGGCTATGCCGACGGCGGGGAGTGCCTGACGGTTATAGACAAGAAAGAGGCCTGGTTTTTCGAGATCCTCGGCTGCGGCCGTGGTAAGGTCGGCGCCGTTTGGGCGGCACAGAGGGTTCCTGACGACGAGGTTGCCGTCTCCGCCAATATTCCCAGGATAGGCAAGATTAACAGGGACGACAAGGAGTATTTCATGGCCTCCGACAATGTCGAGTCCGTGGCGCTTGAATATGGACTCTGGGACGGGCAGGGTGATTTCGTCTTCTGGAAAGCCTACCACAGCTCTTATGGCGACGGCAAGAATTTCAGGGAGAGGGAATATGTGATACTGAACACGTTAGCTCCTTCCCTCAAGCTTTCCTACGATGCTCCTGAGCTTCCTTTCTCGGTAAAGCCTGACGCCAAAGTCGATGTGCGGAAGGTCATGGAGATTCTCCGCGGGACATACGAGGGGCTCGAGTTCGACATGACCAAGAATCTCCTTGTCGAGGTTCCCGGGAAGGATGGCCAGCCTGCCACCAGGCAGGTCAGTCCTGTGGCGAATCCATGGTTGACGACCGACACCCGCAACATGATCAACGGCGTGGCTCCCGGAGCTGTTGAGTTCACCCGTACGATCGCTGTCGCCTGGTGTTCCCATTCGACTGTCATACAGGCCCGCGATTGGTTGCCTGATGAGGTCGGAGGTGTTTGCTGGTATGCTCTTGACAATCCTGGCGAGAGTCCCAGGTTCCCGATATTCTGCGGGACGACTGAGCTTCCCGCCGCTTTCGACACCTGCGGCATGAGACGCTATGTTCCGGATGGAGCGCTTTGGACTTTCCGTCGCCCGAACCGTCTCGCCACCGTGACCTGGCAGACCAACAAAGAAAGGGTCTATAAGGATATTCAGACCATTGAAGAGCTTGGTTTCGAAGGACTTCCGGAAGTGGAAAAGAACCCTTCAACATCAGCTTTGAACGCCTACACCGCAAAGATCTACGATGCGGCGGCAGCCCTTTGGAAAAAGCTGGAGGAAGATCTCTGGATGAAGCACGGAAGGGGCTTCTGATTATTTGCCGATTGTGATATCCCAATAAGATGTACCCTCTTCCATCAGGGCAAGGGTGGTTATGATCCAGCTTTGGATCCATCCGGTCAGGGTGCTTTGGGCTCCCCATCCGGCGTCGGCGTTGGATGCCCAATAATCCCAGTCGCGATAATTGAATGCCCTGAACCAGGCTCCGTCGACACTCTTGTGTTCCTCACTCCTCGCTTGGATTCTTACCAGGAATTCGCCAAGGGAATCCGCCATCTTCCGGATTTCAGGATCGCCGGTGGCGCAGGCTGCCTCATTTAGGGCGAATACGGCGAAGTTGCTGGTATAGAGCATGTCCGCCACCGGATCCCCATTCCTGAATATCAGTGGAGCCTCTCCGTTCCCATAGTCGGAATTCCTTTTTTCCGCACCGTAATTTCCCTTGGAAGGGTCTCCCAGCTCTTCCCTGATCGCCCCGCAATCAACTTGGTTCTTGGCGATGTCAGCGACAATCGTGTCTATCCACGCTTTATGTTCCTCGGTTGGACTCACTCTATATAGCCAGGCCAGAGGGAGAACCATACGGGCCCTCTCTTGCTGTATGCCATTCGTCCAGCTCCAACCATCCGGATAGGCTGCCATTGTCAAAGAGATGGCTTTTTCGGTGAGATCCAGGTATTTCCGGTCCCCGGTGTTGGCATATTGCCAAAGGTAACAGGCCCAAATCCAGCTCTCATAGTGCGGATGGGGATTGATGAGATCCCTGTTTTGGTAATACTCCAGGCCGTTCTTCTGGATGTCTTGCTCATGGAGCCTTCCGCCCCGGAATCCGTTTTTCCCTGTGGTGTTGAAGTTGGCGTCTATGGCTTCCGCTATCTTTTGGTCCCATTTGTTTGCCCCCAAGACTTTCGCTGCCAGGATTGTTCCCAAGAGGGATCTTGCGTTGTCATCTCCGTAATATACCCATTTATGGGTGTAGGCCCAACCCAGCAGTCCGTAGGTCGGGCTCTCCGGATCGTCCCTCGGACCATCCCGGAACTCTTTGAACGAGTAGTCCGACAGCCGTTCCGCTATTGCCTTATATTCTTTATTATCAAGAAGTTCCCCTGCCATAGCAAAAGCCATTGCGGACTCTCCTTGAATATCGTCCCTAATCCAGTACCGGTAGGCCTGGCGACCATCTTTGTAGATAGCCGAGCAATGTCCTTCGAGGACTCCCAAGGTGCCGTCTCCGTCTGGCGAGTCTGCCGGGAGTTCCGGCCCTACGGGCATCGTCCCGTCACCCATGTAGCGCATGAGCCAGGATTCTTTCCAGTCCTGATGGATAAGGAAATGGCCGTTAAAGAACCATTCGATGCCTTTCGCGATGGCCTCCTTTCTCGCGGTCTTCGGAAGTTTGTCGGTTTCTGAATATGCCGGGGCTACCGTCGACGGCCATTCCTTGAAGGATACCTTCTTGCCGATAAGATCCGATAACACGGCTTCCCAGAAGAGTTTCCAATTCTTTTCCGGCATGAATCTCAGTTTGGCGAAGTCGCTTAGCTTCGAGGTGCTTATCCAGAGATGATCCTCTGGCTTGAAAACAAGCGGGCTGCTTGGCGTGTCCTCCAGGCCGAACACCGCTGTGTCGAATCCTGCTACTCGAGCGATAACCATCAAAGGATCAGTCGCTTCCGTTTTATAATAGACCGCCCGGTTGATGGTCAGAAGATCCATGGGTTTAAGATTGCCACCGATCGGTTTCGTTACCACGACCCTCTCGACTCCGATCTCTTCCAATTCGGGTTCTTCGGACCCTGAACTTGTCGAAGGGGCCGAAGGGCCAGGAACTGTAGCGAATTCAGCGAATACCTTCAGGTTTTTCGACTTGATGGTCTCAAGGTTTTCCGGGCTGATTTCCTGAGTTTTCTCGGGATATTCATTACTCAGCAGCAAGACCGCGGAGCCTGGCTTGGCCTTGTCCAGAGCGTCCTCCACGGAGCCATATTCATAAATCCTGGCCCCCTCATCGCGCAGCAGACTCACAAGGTCGTTGGTCTCAGACTGTCCTGAAACGTAAATGTTCTTGAATCTCAATGGCTTCTGACTTCCGAAGAGATAGAGGAATAACCAAGCCAGCAAGATTATTCCGAGAATTTGTAGAACCCTATCTTTCATTTCTTATAGATTCCAAACAATGCCGAGCCTGATCCTGACATCGCCGCATAGACCGCTCCGCTGTCGTAAAGTGATTGTTTGATGGCTGCCAGTTCCGGATGTGCCTTGAATACCGTTTCCTCGAAATCATTGACCAGAAGGTCTTTCCATTCCTCGACCGGACGCTGGAAAATCTCTTTCAATCCAATACTCCCGCCTGCTTTTGGAACAATACCGCTGTAGGCTTCAGCCGTGGAGACCGAGACACCTTCCGGGACGAGAACCTTGACCTCATAACCATCCAAATCCAAGTCAAACGGCTCCAAGATTTCCCCTCGCCCGGTACCGATCATCGGCCTGTTCCAGACAAAGACAGCGCAGTCGCTTCCGAGGCGGGAGGCGTAATCCGCGAGTTTCTCGTCGGGCAGGTTCAACCCGCAGAGTTCGTTGAGGGCTTTGAGGGTGAATGCGGCATCGGCCGACCCTCCTCCGAGTCCAGCTCCGACAGGGGATGTTTTTTCCAGGAATATCTTGACTGGGGGAAGTTGGAAGTCTTTGGCCAGCAGGAAGTAAGCCTTCGAGCAGAGGTCTTTAAGCGGATCCCAGTCCACACCTTCCTCTCTCGCTATCGTGATCATCAACTTCCCATCCTCGCTGATTCCCTGTACTATTGTGCCGTCTTGTTGCTGTTGAGGCAAGACCTGCCCCTGCCTCCCTGCGCTTCGCGCCCTGTCCGGGTAAATGGTCGGCATGGGGCAGCCTTGCCTCAAATAGCTGTAACGGGCGAACAGGCTGGCGGAGGTGTGGCTGTAGTCGTCGCCGGTTATGACCTCCAGGGTGTCTCCGAACTCATGGCAAGGGACAAACAGGGTCTCGATGTCATGGTAGCCATCGTCCCTTTTTCGCAGGACGTTCAGCCCGAAGTTCAACTTTACATTTGTCCGGAGAATCATCGTTGTTGATTATCAATCTGTCTCCTAGCCCGCATGGTTGACAAGCGAGCGGATAGCGTTTTCTATTCTTGTGGCCAGGATCTCATCATCAATGCCGGAAAGGACCGGAGCCACGAATGAAATCATCTGCAGCACCTTGGCTTCTTCTTCCGGGATGCCTCTTGAGCGCATGTAAAACTGCTCTTCTTCGTTGAGTTTTCCGACCGTGGCGCCATGGGAACACTTCACGTCATCAGCGTAAATCTCCAGCTGGGGTTTTGTGTTGACAAGCGCCTCGTCTGACAAGACTATATTGTGGTTTTCCTGGTAGGCTTCGGTCTTCTGCGCGTCTTGCGCCACTATGATCTTTCCGAAGAACGAACATTTAGCCTCGCCTGACGCCAATCCGTTGAACAGCTGGCGGGATACGCTTCCGCCGGCGTGGTGGTTCATGGCGATGTTGAAGGACACCTGATCCTTTCCCGAACTCAGGTATATTCCTTTCAGGTCCACAGTGGCATCCGGTCCGGTAATATCCACGGTGACAGGTATTTCCGCCGAAATTCCCGGCAGAACGACAAACGTCACATCCAGTCTCTCCCCAGCCCCGACAACGAAGTTTTCCGGCCTTGAAGAATCTATGACGATTACCGCCGGAGCGGCCGCCGAACTTAGGCCGTACTCAGCCGCAGCGAAGCGAGAATGGACGCGGCCGGGTTCGGACGGCCGTCCGGCAAGTGTGTCAGAATTGCTCGAATCCATCGCTTTCAATCTTATCGATCAGTTCCCTTCCACCATTAGCAACGATCCGCCCGTCCTTAAGGACATGAACCTTATCCGGCTGGACATATTCCAGAAGCTTCTGGTAATGAGTGATAACAATCGCCGACTTGTCGGGTGTGTGCAGGGCGTTGACTCCGTCAGCCACAATCTTCAAAGCGTCCACATCAAGTCCGCTGTCTGTCTCGTCAAGGATGGCCAGCACAGGATCCAGCATAGCCATCTGGAATATCTCGTTCCTTTTCTTCTCGCCTCCCGAGAAACCCACATTGACTTCCCTCTTGGCAAACTCCGGTTTCATCTGCACCAGAGCCATCTTCTCCTTCATCAGCTTGAGGAAATCCCCACCTTTGATCGGATCCAATCCTTCCGCTTTGCGCCTTGAATTGATGGCTGTCTTCATGAAGTTGGTTATCGACACTCCCGGAATCTCTATCGGATACTGGAAAGATAGGAACATTCCTGCCCAAGCCCGTTCTTCTGGCTTCATTTCCAACAGGTTCCGTCCCATGAACTCGATAGTTCCAGCCGTAACCTCATAGTCCGGTTTTCCAGTCAACACGGCGGAAAGGGTACTTTTTCCGGCTCCGTTCGGTCCCATCACCGCATGGATCTCTCCACGGTTGATCTCAAGGTCGATTCCTTTGAGAATCTCCTTGTCTCCGATGCCGGCATGCAGTCCCTGTATTTTCAATAATGTCATTATGGCGTTTATTTTATTGTCAATTTTTATTTTCCTTCTCTATAAAGCCTATACCAAGTCCAAAGCGACCAGAGGCCGTTTATGAGGTACAGGGCGCTCACTATCGGCATGAATACCAGGCCGGCGCTAAGGTAAAGGGTAATGTTGGCGGCGTTCACGACCAGCCAGACTATCCAGCAGTCCCATTTCTTTTGGGCCGAGAGGAACTGTGCCAACAGAGTCAACATCAGCACGAACGAATCCAGCCAAGGAGTTGGATCCGGACTGAAAGTCTTTGTCCACCAATTGGTTCCGAGCTGACTCAAGACATATCCCCAGATCGCTCCGGCGACTACCACGATAGTCAGCGCCACACACCAACCTCTCATGTCAAGCCTGCTGACCTTCAAAGCGGTTTCATCTTTCGCGCTCTTCTCGTCTTCTTTCGGGTGGGTCCATCTCCAGTGGCCGAAAGCGTTTATTCCGAACGCGATCGGTTGGAGCAGCATCGCCGAATACAGATGCCTCTGCCAGAACAAGATGAATAGCAGGATGTTATACAGATAGCCGACCCAGAAATTGTACTTGCTGTTCCGTCCGGCCAGCACCACGCAGGTCAGACCGGTGATCACGCCGACCAGTTCCAGCCAGCTGACCCCCGCCCCACCCATCGTGAAAGCGATATTGTTTATGTTAAATAATCCCATAATTATAGGTAATTATAGGAAAAGACTAAAATCTTTAGGATAACCGGAATTAAGCTCAAGTATTTTATTCCATAGGAGATTTCCATCTTCATCCGAATATTCCGTTCCGAAATCTCTGGCGAATCGGGTTATCATTTTATCGTACTCTATCTTGTATTCTTGGTTCATTAAAGTCGCATTGATACCAAGAGGTTGAATGATTTCAGTATATAAGTCAGGATCTCCGGAGATAAATTCCCAAAACAGTTTGCCACATAGCTTATAATGTCCGTCATTTTTTACCGGAGCGGCATCTTTTCCATAGCAACATCCTTCTATACATTCGCATAATGCTTTATTTCCGCTTGTTTTGAAGATTCGTCTGGCTTTCACAAAATTCTCGCAGAGTTTTTTCAAGGAAGAAGAATTACTCCAATTTGGCCCGGATTTTATACTTACAAAATAATGGACATCATTCTTATCCATTTCAAGATCAATACCTTCCGCACTACTTTTGCTTCCATTAAACATAATCCTTGAGATATGGATCGCCAAACCTTCCAACCAGTCCCCGAACATGGTTTCTTCGGCAGAAGACATAAAGGCTGAAGCCAGATTCTCAACTACGGCTTGAGGCGTATTAAGATCTTTGGCTTTGTACAAATAAGGATTCTTCCTCTTCAGGAGATTCTCTAATTTAAGAGTTTTTAGTTTCTCTATTCTCGCTTCATGGAAGAAGGAAATGTTGGCTGAGATATAACCCTCTACAGCTTGTTTAAGATTGTTGTTCATAATTTTTTTTATTAAGGTTAATATTTCGATGTTGATACTTAGCACAAACGCTGTCAGTTGAATTGGTGTATCTTGAATAAGGGATTCTATTATCCTCTTCCTCTGTAGGAGATGTCAAGTGATTAATATGTCTAATGATTTGGTTCCCAACAGCTTTGCCCAAGCCTACAGGAACTGCGTTTCCTATTTGTTTATAAATAGATTCGATTCGTCCTTCGAAAATCCAAGTATCAGGAAATTGTTGAATACGAGCATATTCCTCAACCGAAAGAGGCCTAAGTTCTTTCGGATGACAGAGTTGAGTTGCCGGCATAGTTGGACTGGTAACTAATGTTGGTGCAGGCTCATCGAAACTTAGTCTTCTCAAAAAGCCTGTTTTTCCTCCAGACAATACATATGCCTTACCCATGGCTTCTTTTGCTACGGCAGGATCAAGTTTTGTCCAATTCTCTCCCTCTCCTATTAGCTTCATATATTTTTCCATCCTTGAACGGAGAGGAATATATCTCATAGGCTTTCCTTGCAAATCGCCGATGCTATCTCTTAATGATACCCATTTTTTTGTGCCAAACGCACCTGATTCAGAATGAGTGGGGGCAGGAATTGGTACTCGGTCGCCTAAATGGCCGATCATAACAACTCTTTCGCGCTTCTCCGGAACTCCATAATTCGCCGCATTCAGTAGCGCATAACTAATACTGTAGCCTAACTTATTAAATTCGTTTAGAACAAGTTTTAACACACTGCCTGATTCCATTTTTATAGAATCATATTCTTTATAGGCTTCCGGAACCGCATTTAACTTGGCTGATAGTATTCCTCGTACATTTTCCAGTATGAAATACTTGGGTTTAAGGTCTGAAACTACTCTGATGAACTGAATAATACAACCACCTCTAATGTCAGAAAACCCACGCTGTTTCCCGGCAGTAGAAAAAGCTTGGCAAGGAGGTCCGCCAACCACCAAATCAATATTGTCCCTTTTTAACCCCGATGCTTTTAGAATATCTTCTGATGAAACATCATTAATATCCTTTTCAATAACAGGAATAGAAGTATTTATTCTGATAGTCTCTGCCGCCCAATGATCCATCTCAACACAGACCTTGATCTCAAAGCCAGCCGCTTCTATACCAAGATCTAATCCCATCGCACCTGAGAATAGAGATATAGCATTGTATTTATTTTTCATTATGAACATCAAAATTTTGATTTCTTTATCCTATTGACCCTTCAAGGGAAACTTGTAGTAGTTTGGTGGCTTCGACGGCGAATTCCATCGGAAGGCGGGAGAGGACTTCGTGGGCGTATCCGTTGACTATCAAGCCGACTGCATCCTCGGCGTCAAGCCCTCTCTGATTACAATAGAACAGCTGCTCGTCACTGATTTTTGAGGTCGTGGCCTCGTGTTCGACGATTGCCGTGGGATTGTGGCTCTGTATGTCGGGGAAGGTGTGGGCCCCACATTTTGAACCGATAAGGAGACTGTCGCACTGCGAGTAGTTTCTCGCGCCGACCGCGCCGGGATTCATTCGGACAAGACCCCGGTAACTGTTCTCGCTATGGCCGGCGGAAATACCTTTGCTGACGATACGGCTCTTGGTTCCTCGGCCTATGTGTATCATCTTTGTTCCCGTGTCGGCCTGCTGGTAATTGTTGGTCACTGCCACGGAATAAAACTCGGAGGTGGAATAGTCGCCCTTCAGGATTGTCGAGGGATATTTCCAAGTGATGGCGGAACCGGTCTCGACCTGGGTCCAGCTCAGATGCGCCCCTTCGCCCTTGCATATTCCCCTCTTGGTCACGAGGTTAAGGATTCCGCCCCGGCCTTGGGCATCGCCTGGATACCAGTTCTGCACCGTGGAATATCTCACATCAGCGTCTTTCTCAACCACAATCTCCACTACCGCCGCGTGAAGCTGGTTCTCGTCCCTCATCGGAGCCGTGCAGCCCTCCATATAACTGAGCGAGGAGCCTTCTTCCGCCACGATAAGGGTTCTCTCGAACTGGCCTGTCCCGGCGGCGTTGATCCTAAAGTAGCTGGACAAATCCATCGGGCATTTGACTCCTTTTGGAATATAACAGAAACTTCCGTCGCTGAATACGGCCGAATTTAGCGCCGCATAGAAATTGTCCCCGACCGGAACCACGCTCGCCAGGTATTTCCTGACAAGATCAGGATGCTCCTTGACCGCCTCGGAGAAACTGCAGAATATTATTCCCTTTTCGGCGAGGGAAGCCCTGAAGGTTGTAGCCACGCTGACGGAGTCGAAGACGGCGTCTACCGCCACGACCCCGGCGAGGGCCGCCCGTTCCCGCACAGGAATCCCCAATTTCTCGAAAGTTTCCTCAAGTTTTGGGTCAATCTCCTTTGGCCTCTCGGAGTCTTTCTTCGGGGCGGCATAGTAGATAATATCCTGGAAATCAATTTCTGGCAGATTCAGATGACCCCAGGTGGGCATCTTCATCTTCTGCCATTTTCGGAAAGCGTCAAGACGGAACTCCAGGAGCCAGTCAGGTTCCTGTTTCAATGCTGAAATAGTGCGTATGATGTCCTCATTTAGGCCTTTTGGGATGAAATCCTGCCGGATGTCCGTCACGAATCCTTCCTTATATTCCTGTGAGGTTATCCCTTCAATTATCTTGTCGTCTTCTCTGCGATCCATCGTGAAAACTCAATTATGCAAAGATAATGAAAATAAGTATCTTTGTCTCGAAGCGATAACATTGACGAATATGAATACTTTCGGCAGGAATTTCAGGGTCGAGATTTTCGGCGAGTCCCATGGACCGGCGATCGGAATTGTCGTGGACGGGATCAAGGCGGGCATGCCTCTCTCAAAAGACGATTTTATGGGAGATATTCTCCGCCGTAAAAGCGGGACTAAAGGCACGACTCCCAGAATTGAGGCAGATGAGCCAGAGATTCTGAGCGGAGTCTTTGAAGGCCATACCACCGGATCCCCTATAGCTATCATATTCCGTAACACGAATACAAAATCCTCTGATTATAAAGAGTTTCTGGATGTTCCTCGCCCTGGTCACGCCGATTGGACCGCGGCGGTGAAATGGAACGGCATGAACGATCCGAGAGGTGGAGGCCATTTTTCGGGAAGATTGACTCTTCCGTTGGTTGCCGCTGGAGTTATCGCCAAGAAACAGTGTGGGTTCTCTTTCAATGCCGAGTTGGTTGAGATAGGTGGAGAGGCCGACAAGTCAAAATGGGAGTCATTGCTGGACGAGACGGCAAAGGAGGGAGATTCTCTCGGAGGCATTGTCGAGTGTCGGGTTGAGGGTGTTCCCGCTGGCCTTGGTGAGCCGTTTTTCGATTCGGTAGAGTCTCTCATCTCTCATGCCGTGTTTTCCATTCCCGGGGTCCGAGGCATCGAGTTCGGTGACGGTTTCGCCGCTTCACGCATGCGCGGCTCCGAGCATAACGACGCTTTACAGCCGCGGCGAAGCGAGGATGAACTCGGCCGGGCCCAGACAGCGCTCAGTCCTGTCGCAGAGAAGAATGGCGCCGGCGGAGTGAATGGGGGAATCACTAACGGGGCCCCGATTGTGTTCAGGGTGGCCTTCAAGCCGACATCCAGCATTTCAAAGTCGCAGAACACATTGAATATCAAGACCGGAGAGATGACCGACCTTAAAATCAAGGGAAGACACGACGTCTGTTTCGCCCTCCGCACCCCTGTGATCGTGGAGTCTGTGGCGGCTATAGTCCTGGCTGGTTTGGTATGAAAAAAGGACGGCCTTCCGACCGTCCTGAATCACTAAATTAAAGAAGCGGATCAATCTTTATACAAGCCGGTTCTTGACAGCATGTGGTCAAGATTCGCGATTCCGTACACGACAACAGCCGTGACTGTCGCCGAATGCTCCATGTATTCGGAAATCACCTTGTTATAGATATCCCTCTCTGTGTGCCATATTTCCTGATACTCAAAGTTATATCCCTTAGGATCGGTCTCCTGGAAACCAATGGTGGGCACTCCGTTCATCGCGAAATAAGCATGGTCGCTTCCGCCCGCTGAAGTAGGTCTGGGACGAGGCTCGCCCTCTCTCTTTGTGACGGTGAAAGGAATCTCGGGATTCATGTCCATGAGAGGTTTGCAAATCGAGACATAATCGTCATACATCGCCGGAGGAACATTCACGCCAGTGGACATCAACGGGCCACCGTCACGGTTGATGTAATTGGATATCTTCTCAAGAGGAACAGTCTTGTTCTCCACAAAGAACTTGGAACCGAGCAGCCCATATTCCTCGCCAGTCCAGGCGCAGATCATGATTGAGCGTTTCGGTTTCGCCCCGGCTGTCGCGAGCAATCTTGCCACCTCCATGTTGAGGCTGGTTCCGTTGCCGTCATCAACGGCGCCACTACCATTGTCATAAGAGTCAAGGTGGCCTCCGGTGATAACATATTCATTGGGATATTTGCTGCCCTTGATGATGCCGATGATGTTGTGGTACTTGACCGGGCCGCGGTAGAAATGGTTGCGGATGTCAAACTCGAGCTGGAAAATGTCTTTTCTCTCGACTTTTTTCTTGATGATTTCGAACTGGGCCTCGTCCAGGCAGATGTCACATACTTTGGGGAGGTTCTCCATAGTGATGTTGTAGCAATTGGCCCTGTCATACATAACCCTGAGAGGAACTTTCGCCGAACGGATGAAACCTGCCACTCCTGCCTCGACCATCTCCTTATAGAACGGAGCCACGACGGTCTCGTAAGGGATCATCTCCTTCGGGGCCTCATCCCTGTGGGTCATGTTGTAACGGCGGATCTCCATGTTTTTCATGTCGATTTCCTCGTTCTTCTTGACCACTTCAGCCCTGTTCTCATTGGCCTTGTCTGACCAGTCGATAGCCATTCCGTTAGACTCAGCGTCAAGAAGTACCCAGGCTCCTTTCAGTGCGCCCTTCATCTTCTCGAATTCCCTTCTGGAATGAGGCTCGATCAAGACTATACCGGTCTGTTTTCCCTTTGTGGGCGCTGTGTATGAAGGGGTTCCGAAATGGAGATCCATTCCGTCCTCGCTCAACATACGTCCAAACCAAGGCCCGCGGTCGAAACCGACATTGATCTCGCCGGCCTCCTGGACCATCACTTCCAGGCCCCAGGACTCGAATTGTTCCTTGACCCAGGCCTCGGCGTGGGTGAGGGCGGAGGATCCCACGGGACGCCCGCCGATATAATTGGCGAGATGGTTCTCGTGTTCCATCACTTTGTTGTCAGTCTGGCCGATCTCAATGATTTTCTTCACGGTCTTGTCCTGGGCCATCACAGCCGATGAGGAAAAGACCGCCAGGGACACGATGATCCCTAAGCAGATAGTTCTTCTCATAATAATTGATTTGTCAAGTGTCTTTACGCGAAAATAGCTTTTTCGCGGTTAATATCAAACAATCTCGACTTTGAGATCTTTTGTCAGCGTGAGGATCTTTTTCACCAATGACAGATAGTCTTTTTGGTGGGAACGGATTTGAAATACCGCCTTTCCCTCGGTTATGGCCATGGACTCCACGTCCACGCCGGACTTCTTGAATGTCTCCGCCAATGACACGAGGACCTCCGGGTCGGTTTCCGTAATAGAGACGGAGAATATTTTCTCGCCTATTTTCCTGGTTATGAAATGCATAGTCTCAAGGCATGATATTGTCATCAAAGTGGCCGCGATGGATATGTCGTACATCCCGCTACCGCACGCGAGTCCTATCGCCGCCGCCACCCAAAGACCGGCGGCGGTCGTGATTCCCCGCACGACATTTTTCTGGAATATGATCACGCCGGCACCTATGAAGCCGATTCCCGACACCACCTGTGCCGCGACTCTCGCATGGTCGAACTGGCCGGAAAAGGCGAATTGCGAGATGATCATGAAAAGCGAGCTGCCCAAAGCCACGATAAAGTGCGTCCGCACACCGGCTTCTTTCGCTCGGAATTCTCGCTCAAGGCCGATCATGCCTCCGAGCAACCCGGCCACAAGCAGCCGTAAGATAAGGTTCCACTCAATATTCATAATTGTGTCAGTCTAAAATAATCCAGGTGTGATTTGCAGCCATTTCAGCAGGGTCTCCCCGAAGATAAGGATCAGGATCCAGGAAAAAGTCATCATCGTGATGCCGAACTTGAAGGCATCTGTCATGCTGTACTGGTTGGTGTTGTACAGAAGAGCCGCCGGCTTGCTGTTGAAAGGAAGGACATAACAATGCTCGATAAGCATCGAGACCGGCAGGGCGAGACTCATGGGCATGAACCCGAACCTCTGCTCAACCCCCAGGGCGATCGGCACGAAAACCATAGTTCTGATGGTCTTGCTCTGGAACACCAGTCCTGAATACATCATCAGGAAGGTCAGGACCACATACAGTACCCAATAAGGTGTGCCGGAGGTGATACCCATAGAGTCGAAAGCGGCGTTGACCATAGTGCTGGGCAGATCGGTGGCGTTAAGGCCGCTTCCAAGCACGTAAGCTCCGGCGGAGAACAGCATCAGGTGCCAGGGGATGTCAACGTCGTTCCATTTCACCACGCCTATGCCGGGCAATAGGGCGAGTACGGCTCCGATCAAGGCGACGATTGTCTCGTCAATATTGTGGAAAGTACCCTTAGTTACCCACAGGAACAGGACAACCAGGAATATGCTTACAGCCCTCCATTCTTGCGCGCTCATCTTGCCCATAGCGTCGAGCTCGACTTTAAGGCGCTCGATTCCACCTTCGATCTGCGGCTTCTGCTCGTCTTTTTTCATGGGGAAGAAAATATACATTCCCACGAGGAGGCCGACAACCAGGATGATCACGCTCATAGGCCCCACGGCGATAAGCCAGTCCGCGTAGCCGAAGTCGCATGAGCCAAGGAATCCGGCTATAAGCGAGATGGCGAGGAGGTGGGCGCCTGATCCGGTGTAGAAGGCGTTCGCTCCGATATTGACTTGGAACAAATTCTGTATAACCAAGTTACGTCCGAAATTATTCCTATTTCCACCAGATGCTCCATAGATGGCGCATATTACCATGAATATGGGGAGCATAATGGTGGCCTTTACGGTTGTGGCCGAAATGAAGGCGGACAGTACCAAGTTGATCAGCAGGAAACTCCATAGCACACCTTTGGCGCTTTTCCCGAATTTGATGACGAAAGCCAGGGCCAACCGCTTGGCGAACTGGGTCTTGACCAACATGGAAGCCAAAACGAAGCTCAAGATATTCAGCCACATCACAGGGTGACCCAACTGCGCCAGGGCTTCTTTCTGCGTAGTGACATTGAATAGCACCACTCCCAGGATCAACAGGAGAGAGGTGAGGTAATTTGGCAAAGCCTCGGTTATCCAGAGTATGAGACTCGCCACGAATATAGCCAACATGGCGTAGTTGGCTCTGAGGAAACCATCCAGGCCGAGAGCGTCCAACCGTTTCTGCGCGGTTGCCGCGAGGCCGGTCTGGTCAAGATTGTCGATGAAACCTATATGACAGAACCAGCATATCCAGACAAAGGCGACGATTGCGAGAGGACCGCCGAGTCTGGCCATCCAGATCTCGAACGTCGATTTCCGCATCTTTGGTAGCTTCTCGATCTTGTAGTTGTTCATGTCCAGCGGATCGAACGCTGTCGCCGCCTTTGTCCCGATATCTGTAGCCATGGTTACTTCCAGTTCTTATAAGGGTTCTTCATCAACATGGAGTTGTAGTATTTGGCGTCACCAGTGACCTCTTCCCCGAGCCATGCGGGCTTGTCAAAGGTGTCGTTCTCATTGGTGAGCTCTATCTCAGCCACAGTCAAGCCCTCGTTATCACCGTAGAACTCGTCCACCTCCCAGGTGTGCTTGCCGTCGGTGTTCTTGACGAGGAAACGGGTCTTGTCAATAACGCCGGGCTCAGCCAGCTCAAGGAGGGATTTCACCTCATCCACAGGGATTTCCTTCTCCCACTCGAAACGGCTTGCCCCGGAGGTGTTTCCGATTCCCTTGACGGTGATGAATCCTTTCTCGCCCTTGACCCTGACACGCACGGTCCTCTCAGGCACGCTGCTGAGGTAGCCTTGGGTTATCCTCGTGGCCTTGAACGCCTCGTTCTTGAAGTCACCTTTGACCAAGAATTTCTTCTCTATTTCCTGTCCCATATTCTTACTCGTTTGCTAATGGTTTGTCTATCATACCGATAACACGCTTGATGGCCTGGAGATAGTTGATATTCTCAACGCCCTCGAGACCGCAGTCGGCGATGGTCTTCTTTATGTCCTCAATCTCTGTGGACTCGGAATTGATGGTCACGACTTTGGCGCCGTTGATAAGCACATTGCCCACTTCGCAGATGGTGTTGTTGACCATGTAGCCGAAGCGCTGCTTGTGGACTCTGACAGCCGCGAGGTCAGGGCAGGCCTTGACCATGGCGATGAACTCTTCGTAGGTGTAAGTGTCCTTGTCAAGAGCGGGCATCTCCACCATGAATGCGGGGAAAACCTCTTTCTCGAGAACCTCTTTCGCGATAGGGAACTCGCCTTTCATCAAGGGGTTCCATTGCTCAAGGCCATCCACGGTCTGGACATAAGTCTTGATGTCCATTTTCCCGTTACGTATCTTGGTGTTGTTGATGTCGTTCTTGGCCGAGATGATGTAAATCTCGTCGCTCTCCCTCTCCCAGACCTTCTCCGGCACAGGGACGGAAAGGCGGGCCATTCTCTTGTGCTGCTCGCGGAAGCACTGTCCGAAGCTACGGAATTCAAAGCGAGGTTTGCTCTGCTCGCCGATTTTAAGTTCTGCCATAACTTTATTATTTGATAATTGGTTAATTATTGTTTCACGTCAGGATCTTCCGCGCCGTCGGTTGAGTTGGCCGCGCCGGGAGTGAACTTTTCTGTCTGCATCCATTTTCCTGTTCCGTCAGGAATACGGCTCCAGGAGCCCTTGTTGTTGGTGAGGGACGCGCCCCACTCGCCAGTATCCATCTTCTCACCACGCTGGAAGGTGTCGATCTTATTTCCCTTGTTGTCAAAGAGTTCGATCAAGACGCTCTTCTTGGCGGAGAAACCGCTGGAGAATCCTCTCGGGGTGGTCTTCTTTCCTCCGATTATGGCGAAGAAACCCTTTGAAGGAACAACCTCGCCATCGATTCCGGTCCAGGTCAGCTCTTCATCTTTGTTGATGGTGACTCCTGTGAGTTTGATAGGGAAGTCGCTGCCATTGTAAAGCTCAAAGAATTTTTCCTCATCAGCGCCCGCGCCATATACCTCATTAAGTTTGAGCTTGCTCCAGTCGGGGGCGGGGTCACCAACTTTGTAGGTGTATTTGTCGGAGGTGGTAGAGTAACCGGCCTCATTTGTGACAGTGATCGTGAATGAGACATCAGTCCCATCGGGCAAAGCCGGAATAGTCGCTGAGAACTGGTAGCCAGAGCCGCTCATCGGCAGGTTTGTCCCATTGTAATTGAGGGTGGCATTGGTCACCGCCTGCAGTCCCGAAACGGTCGCGGTCACATTGACCGGCACGATAGAAGTCGGAGCCTCAGGAGTGAAGGCCACTTTGTCGATGCTTGAGGGACCCTCGAAGATCTTGTCTTCCACACATCCGAAAAGTGCGATGAGAGCCGCGGAAAGTAAAAGTATCTTTTTCATGTCGTATTGTCTTTAAGTGGATTAGAAGTCAATCTCGAAACGGAGGGCGAGCATGTGATAATCAACACCGGCTTTTCCGGTAGCGGTAGCGACCTTGGTGTAGTCCTTGGTGGGTTTGTTGTTTTGATCAAGACCAACGTTGAGTTTGCCCTTTCCATTGGCGTAGCGGTCATTGTTGTTGAACTGGTAGTTCAGCTGCATCTTGACATTCTCGTTCACCCAATAGTTGAGACCAAGGGTGTAAGCCTCTGACGCGCCACCATACACATTTCCGAAGTTGAGGTTGCAGGTCTCATAACGGGCGCAGAGCTCGATATCTCCCCAATCATGAGCGCGTTCCACCTTGGTGTACTTGCCTCCGTTGGAGTCATAACGCTGCTTACCGCCAAAGAGAAGGTAGCCAGCCTGGGCGTACCATCCTCCAAAGTTCTTTGTCTCGGGGTCGGCGGCGTCCGGTTTGAAGTGGACATTGTCACCGACGTAAGCGGCCTCGTAACGGAGACCCTTCCAGTGGCCGGCGAGCTCGACGGTCCACAGGTTGTTGTGGTCGAAGCCGGGAAGGTTGTTGGTGTCAAGATACTTCTTACGGTTGATGCTTGTGGAGTTACGAGCGCTGGCGCGGTAAGTTCCCCACTCTCCGGTAGCCAGATCGGTTGTCGTGGTCCTGTAGGAATATGCCGCGCCGATGTGGAGGCTGGCGTTATCCAATTTGTAAAGAGGGCGGATAACGAGTTTTGTCGTCAAGGAGTAACCGGAGTTGCGGCCGAAGTCCTTGTTGTTATCAGCGACATTCGTCCATTCCTCCTGTCCTGCTATCACCTGTGAGAAAGCTCCGGCGGAGAACCAGAGCCAATCCTTGGCATACTTGGCGTTGATTCCAAGATGGCGGGAAGGAGTCAAAGCGGAGCAGACCATAGGGCGCTCCATGAACTGCAGGTAACGCGATGTCGTGTTCCTCTGGATAGAGAAATTCTCCTTGAAGTTTCCAACCTGGAGATCAAGGTAAGGAATGCCGGTGTAACGGATAAGGGCATCCTTTAACTCGGCAAGTCCGTTGGCAAGATCCATATCGAACTCTCCGTACCATTTCTCGTCAATCTGTCCTTTGACCGCGAAACGGGCTCGGCGGATCTGGACACCGTTACCAATGGCGTCGGCATAATCGGGAGCGCCGAAGAACACGGCTCCATCGGCTTGGGCACGAATGTCAAACCAGAGTTTGTAACCGCTTGTAGGGGACTCAAGGACCAGAATACCGTCCTGAGCTTCCACATCAAGCCTGTCAGATTTGACCTGCACGCCGTACTGGTTGTACTTGGCGTTCTTTTGCGCGAAGGTGGCCGGCACCGCCAGCAGCAACATCGCGATTATAAAAGGTATCTTTCGCATAATTGATTAGGATAAAAATACACTATATGGATTTTATGAATTTGATAAGGTTGTCGCTCCGGTTGAGGCCGAGTTTAGCGCGCAGCCGGTAGCGGTTGATTTCCACACTCTTTGGAGCTATATTCATCAAAGACGCTATGTATTTTGACGAGAATCCCTGCCGCAGCAGATTGGCGAGTTTCCGCTCATTCTCGGTCAGGTTGGGGAAGGCTTCGACCAATCTCCTGTTGAAGTCCCTGTGAAGGACCTCACTACGGGCGTAAAAATCATTGATCTCACTTGTGAAATACATCCTTTCCCTTAGCGAGGACAGAAGATCATCGGTCATGCTGTCTTTTTCCGGACCGTCAGGCATTGCCCGCACGGTTTTCAACTCGTCGTAAATCCTCTCCATGAATTTCTTCTGGTCTCCGATTCCCAGAGCGAAATCCACGAGCTCTTTCCTTTTGCCGTCCAGCTTGTCCAGCAGGTCTTTTTCAGTCATCTCAGCTTTCACTTCCAGGGCGGAAAGTGTTTTCTGGGTCGAGAAAGCCTGCATTTCTCTCGAAAGAAGGATCCCTTTCTGAATGTCCTTATCTCCCTTGGAACGAAGCATTGCCGTTAAGATAATGGCGATAAGGAACATGGTGATAATGAATATGGTACCTGTCCAAGATCCTGCCGCGACCTTGGAGAGACAGTACGCTGACATAAAAGCGATGGAAGGAGAGACGATAATCGCGGCCAAAGACGAGGATATATCCTTGCCCTCCAACAAAGCCCTTCCGCTACTGACGCTGATTCCCGTCAATGCCGCCACGAACAATGTTCCCGGAGGTAGCGGAGTCGCTTTAAGCCCTATCTTTCCCGGGAGGTTGCCTGAGAAGAGAACAAGAGTCAGCACGATGGCGATCATCACAGTTAAAACGGACTGTGAGTCGATGTCAAGTTCCGTGTCGGCTATATCCCATTTTTTCTGGCATGAGCGCTTGAATAAGAAAGGATAAATGATCAAAACGCTTCCAATCACTATAACAACCTTCGCCAGGACCGGCAAGCCCGATTCGAACGAAAGGAAGGAGATCAATATCGAGGAGTTATATGCGACCGCCGCTAAAAGCAGGAAGGATAACAAAGTGGAAACGGCAAGCAAACGGGCGTCCAGAATCGCCAGGTGAATGATCCTGTCTCTTGTTGACAAGACATACAAGCGGTAGACAAGGGCGGCCAGGACAGCGCAAATCAAGGGAGCTGTGATCCAAGAGAGAATATAAGATCCGCAAGTTGAGAGATCCAGCTTGTTCTCGGATGCCAAAGACGCTCCTGCCAGGGCGGCCATGAAAGCGTAAGCGATCGCTGGGAATCCGCTGAAGCGTCCCGTGGCGACTACCGCGAGAAGCGTGGCCAAACCGATAGACAAAACCACTCCCGCTTCAGAGGGCGAGAATACTCCGGCCGCGGCTTGGATGGGATTGTTTCCGATGAACAGGGGTAACATCACTCCGGCAATGAGAATCACAGGAGACAAAATCCTGACAGACCATCTTTCTCCTGCTCCCGAGGCGAGAATTGTCCCGCTGACAAACGGGAGATCATTCAGGATCAGCAATGATCCCACAATGATGACCGAGAGGATGACCGACAGGATGAATACCATATAACTGAACTATAGTGAGCGTTTTATTGCCATGACAGAGAGCTGCTCGGCGACTTTTACGGCGGCTTTCGCCAAGTCTTCGATATGGAGCGCGAAATATCTCAGATGGAACTTCTCGCTCAGTTTAAGGTCTTCTGTCATGTTGTGGAAGACTGTGCGTTTTATGGACTGGGACAACTTGACGGCCTCCTTCTCATAGAAGTAAACCCGGCTGGCCGTTTCCGCTATCTCTTTTGGTTGGGTGAAATAGGCCTTTGTGCCGGGGATCGTGCCTTCGACTGCCATCGAAGCCAATTCGGTGAGTTTCATGAATTCTCGACGAAGTTCCACGGGGATGTTCGGGGCTTCGATTTCGAACTGCACCAAATCCACACTTATTATATTGATAATATGGTCAAGGCGCTCAAGAAGTCTCATGATGTCGCCCCTGGCCCTGATAAGGTAACCTCTCGAGTAAAGAGACCTCTCTATTTCCCGGATTATCTCCCCGGCTTCGCTTTCCAGAGTCGCCATAGAAACCAGATTCTCGTCGAAGCCGGCCTCGTCATCATAAAGGTAGTCCTTTACACCATCCCTGAAAACGAGCAAGGAATGATCCATGATATCCAGCAGCTTGTCGATGCTGCTGATCAATGAGGTCGTGTTTTTCCTTGAGAATATGTCAAACAGTCCCATGTCGTTTTAGTGTTGTTGATGTAATTATAGTGATTCGGATTCAAAAATCAAAACAATGTAGAGAAAAATAAGGGCCCACAACCTCGTTGTAGGCCCTTATAGTGGGTGTATTATAGAGTTATTGTAGAGTTTTACAAACCTGTAGAGTTTACTCTTTGTAGAGCATTTTATTTAAAAAACACTGGATGGTATTAGACATTAGGCAGCATATTGTCATAGGTCCGACGCCTCCTGGAACCGGAGTGATCACAGATGCTTTCGGTTCGACCGAAGCGAAGTCAACATCCCCGCAAAGCTTGCCGTTTTCGTCGAGATCCATGCCAACATCAATCACCGCCGCTCCTTCTTTCACCATGTCCCCGGTGACGAATTTCGCTTTGCCAATGGCAGCTACCAGGATGTCTGCTTGCCGTGTTATCTCCGGGAGATTCTCCGTCTTGGAATGGCAGATTGTGACGGTGGCGTTCCTGTCGAGGAGGAGCTTTGAGATCGGCAGGCCGACTATCTGGCTTCTTCCGAGAACCACAGCCCTTTTCCCTGATATCTTATAGTCAGCCGCATCCAGTAATTGAATTATACCTTTCGGAGTACAGGGGACAACGCAGGAGTCGTTGGGCCTTTTCTGCCAGAGTGCAGCCGTGTTGAGGGGATGGAAACCGTCAACGTCTTTTTCCTTGGATATTGTCTCTATGACCTTTGTTTCGGAAATATGCCTGGGTAATGGCAGTTGGACGAGGATTCCGTCCACGGAGTCGTCCGCATTAAGTTCGACAATCTTGTCAAGTACTTCTTTTTCAGTTGTTTTCTCTGGCATCCTGAAAGTAGTGTGATTGAACCCCACCACCTCACATGCTTTTTCTTTATTCCTGACATAGGTCTGGCTTCCCGGATCGTTGCCGACCAGGATCACCACCAGATGTGGCACCCTTCCATATTTCTCCGTGAAGGTCGCCACCTTTTCCGCCATCTCGGCCTTAAGCCTGGCCGCCAAATCTTTTCCGCTGATTACCATTTGTTTTGTCCGTTATAATACCCAATGTCCGATATCTGTCCTATAGAAGAGATTGTCGCATTTGATCTTGCGAACCGCCGCAAGCGCCTTATCCCTCGCCTCTTTCAAGTCTTTTCCGGCGCCCACCACCATCAGAACCCGTCCTCCGGCAGTGGTGAATTCTGTCTCCGACGCCTTTGTGCCCATGTGGAATATTCGGATAGCGGGATCGGAAAGTGCCTCGTCAAGGCCTGTGATCTTGAAACCTTTCTCGTAAGATCCGGGATATCCTTTGGAAGCCATCACGAATCCGAGTGTGGCCTCATCATACCATTTGAGTTCGGGAATCATCGCTGATGCCGGGACAGTCAAACCTTCCATAGCTATCGTTCCTTCAGGAAGTTCCGGTGCCGAACCTCCTGCCGCTATCGCGCAAAATACCTCGAAGATATCAGTTTTGAGGCGAGGCAGCACAACCTCTGTCTCGGGGTCGCCGAAACGGCAATTGAACTCCACCACTTTGATTCCCGAGGGAGTTTTCATCAAGCCGCCATAGAGAACCCCTTTGAACGGGCACCCTTCCTCGACCATGCCGGCCGCCACGGGTTTCATGATTCTGTCAAGGGCATATTCATAATCCTCCTCCGTGATGAATGGCAGGGGGGAATATGCGCCCATTCCTCCGGTGTTCGGTCCTTTGTCTCCGTCGAAGGCGCGTTTGTGATCCTGCGAGAGAACCATTGGGAACACCTCTTTCCCACACACAAAGCACAGGAATGAGAATTCCGGTCCGGTCATGAACTCCTCGACAACCACTTTGCCGTGCCCGAATTTGTCGTCAAGGAGCATGTCTTTAAGAGCTGCCTCCGCCTCGGCGATTGACTCGGCGATCACAACACCTTTTCCGGCGGCAAGACCATCATATTTCAGGACTACGGGAAAAGAGCCTTCTTTGACATATTCAAGAGCCTCTTCGAATTCCTCAAAAGTCTTGTATGCCGCTGTCGGAACCCCGTATTTCTCCATCAGCCGCTTTGCGAAATCCTTGCTGGACTCGATTGTGGCGGCGGCTTTTGTTGGCCCGAAGATGGTCTCTCCCTCCTTTGTGAACAAGTCGACGATTCCCACAGACAAAGAAGCCTCCGGACCGACAACCGTCAGATCCACACCCTTTTCCTTGACAAACGCTAAAAGACCCTCTATATCAGTGTCTTTGATCGGAACGCATTCCGCTTGGGCGGCTATTCCGGCGTTTCCGGGGGCGCAATAGATCTTTCCGACGTGACTTGAGCGTGACAACGCGTCCACGATAGCGTGCTCGCGTCCTCCACCTCCGACGACAAGTACCTTGGCGTCATTTAATGCCGACATCCTTAATCTGAAGTCTTCGAAAGCCTTCTTGTCAATCTCGACATTACTGTTTTTCCAGGGGAGTAATGAATTGATTCCCATATATTTCTAATGTTTGAAATGTCTTTCTCCGGTGAAGAGCATAGCAATGCCGAGCTCGTCACATTTCTTTATAGAGTCCTCGTCGCGGATCGAGCCGCCAGGTTGGACGATGGCCTTGACCCCGTATTTTGCCGCCAGGGTCACGCAGTCGTCAAACGGGAAGAACGCGTCGGAAGCCAGGACGAGTTCAGTCTGACCGGCCGCCCGAGCTTGCTCAAGGGCGATACCAGCGCTTCCGACCCTGTTCATCTGGCCCGCTCCCACGCCGAGAAGCATGCCGTCGCGACCGACGACTATGGCGTTGGATTTCACGTGCTTAACCATCTTCCAAGTGAACTCGAGATCCTTCATCTGCACCGGGGTCGGCTTCGCGACGGTGACACACTGGTCAAGCGACAAAGAGCAAATCTCCAGATCTTGGTTCTGGACCAGCAGGCCTCCGTTAACGCTCACACAGGCCATCTGGGTCTTCACATCCCCGTCCATGTCAACCTTCAAAACTCTCAGGTTTTTCTTCGTGCAAAGCAATTCCAGTGCATCGGGCGCGAAGGAAGGAGCCATAACTATCTCCAGGAATATAGGTTTGAGCATCTCGGCGGTCTCAAGATCAACCTCCCTGTTGAATGCCACGATTCCTCCGAATATCGAAGTCTTGTCTCCTTCGTATGCTTTACTCCAAGCCTCCGCGATGGTCTCCCCGACGCCGGCTCCGCAAGGGTTCATGTGCTTAAGACCGACGGCGAAGGGTTTGTCCTTGAACTCCCGGACGATGTTCAGCGCCGCATTGGCGTCTTGTATGTTATTGTAAGACAACTCTTTCCCATTGAGCTGCTCGGCTGTGGCCAATGAATATGGAACCGATTTCAAGGTCTTGAAAAAACGAGCTTCCTGATGAGGGTTTTCCCCATAACGAAGCGGCTGGCAGATATCATATTCAAGGAAAAGCTTCTCAGGCAGCCCGGCTTTCGGACGCATCCAGGAGGCTATCGCCATGTCATACTCGGCGGTGTGGGTGTATGCCTTGGCCGAAAGGCTCAGCCTTGTCTCAGGTGTGGTGTGGCCGAGAGTTTTCAACTCGTCAAGGACAACAGCGTAATCCTCGGGATTCACCACGATCGTGACACTTTCCCAGTTCTTGGCGGCGCTGCGTACCATGGAAGGGCCGCCGATGTCGATATGCTCAATAGCGTCCTCCATTGTGACATCAGGTTTGGCGACAGTCTCGCGGAAAGGGTATAAGTTCACGCAGACAAGGTCGATGGTGCCGATGCCGTTATCCTCCAACTGACGCATGTGGTCGGGAAGGTCCCGCCTGGCGAGCAGGGCTCCATGGATTTTCGGATGGAGGGTCTTGACCCTTCCGTCGCATATCTCTGGGAAACCGGTGACATCGCTCACGCTTGTCACGGGAAGCCCGGCCTCTTTCAACATTTTCATTGTACCACTGGTGGAAAGCAATTCCCACCCCAGCGACACAAGTTCACGGGCGAATTCAACAACGCCCGACTTGTCGCTAACACTGATCAAAGCCCTCATTTTCTGTTATTTATCGATAATTCGTTTTAAATTGCAAAGCATCAGGCTCCCGTCGGAGTCACGCAAATGCATCCCGTTTCCCTCGCACCATTTCCAGTATTCGCACTTGCCGCACTCATCCTTTCTCATCCACGTACGGTCCCTGTAGGGTTGGAACTTATTTTCCCAGACATCCCAGAAATCGTCTTTGTAGATATTGCCCTGGTGGTAATCCGAGCGGATGCTGGTACATGCGGATATGGACCCGTCAATCAAGACAGAACCGATCGTGACTCCCGCCTGGCAGGTGAAGAAATGATCCCTGACCTCGCCCTCGTAGTGGCCTAGGAAGCCCTCACACCCATAACTGCAGTGTATGCGGCCTTCCTTGCGTGTCTCCTTGATGAAATCGAGCATCCCCCGGTACATGTCAGCCGGGAGCTGAAGGTCCGAGTCCAAGGCGGCGCGGCCGGTCGGGAAGATTGAGAACAACCTCCAATCCTTGAGGCCGAGACTGATCAGATGCTCCTTTATCTGATTGAGTTCCTTATAGTTCCGACGATTGACGCAGGTCACCACGTCGAAGGCGATGGCTTTCGAGTCCACGACCATCTTGATGGCTCTGGAAGCCCTTTCAAAGCTGTCTTCACGTCCCCTGAGCCAGTTATGGTTCTCCTGGAGTCCGTCCAGGCTGATGGTCATCGAGTGGAGGCCTGAAGCCAATAATCTTTGATATCTCTCCGGGCTCAGGCCGTAGGCGTTCGTGACCATTCCCCACGGGAAGCCCCGTGAATATATTCCTTTCCCGCACTCCTCAAGGTCGGCCCTCATGGTGGGCTCTCCCCCGGAGACAATCACGAAAACCTTGTGAGGATCCGCGTGGGAGGCGATTCCGTCAAGGACCTTGAAGAAATCCTCTTTAGGCATATCCGGAGTGTTGGCGACTTGTTTACAGTCGCTTCCGCAATGGCGGCACCGGAGATTGCAACGCAGGGTGCTTTCCCAGAAGAGTTGCCGGAGAGGGTAGCCCTCCGTCTCTGACTTTCTCAGAGACCGGGCGATATCCAGCGCTATCCTTCTTCTGAGGGAGACTTCTGCCATTATTTCTTCTTCAGTGTTTTGGTTCCAGATATGGTGTATTCGCCTGAATACCAATGGTTGTCACCCTTTCCGGTCTGAACTGGCTTGAAGTCCATGGAATCTTTGGCGAATGTCCCGCCTCCGACATCCCCGTCAGGATCCTCGAATATCACACGGACATTATTTGTGATCCCAAACAGATTATAAGACCCTGACGCTTTTCCGGAGGCGTCTGACTCGATGGAAGCCAATTCCTCTCGATGTTCAGCGGTGGAAACGGCTCCCGTGTTATTCTGCGTGTTATAGGATGAGATCAAGATAGGGGACACCTTGATGCCTTTCAACGGAGCTCCGGTCTCATCTTTGACAGTAATATCCACCTTGAAATCGCAGTTAGGCGTACCGTATTCAGCTCGTCCAAAAGGCATATTACATCCAGAGAAACCCAGAACCCCGAGAAATGAGGGGCCGATAACCGCAAGGATACTTTTTAACATCTTTCTCATAAGGCTGTTTTTTACCTTTCAAACACAAAAGTTGACGGAATACGTCTCTTCAGTATTTAAAGTCAGAAAGGGAGTATGCTCACTTCGCCCTGCTTGTCCGTGACCTTGCCTATCACCGCGGCCTTGTCGCCATGTTGGGCGAGGATATCAATGGCCTCGCCGGCTTGTGCGGCGTCCATGGCCAGGACCATACCGATACCCATATTGAAAATGTTGAACATCTCCCGGTGAGGGATATTGCCGTATTTCTCAAGGAAGTGGAAAATCGGAAGAATCTCCCAGGTGCCCTCATGAACCTCTATACCCTGACCTTCCTGGAGGATTCTCGGGATGTTCTCGTCGAAACCGCCGCCGGTGATGTGGGCCACACCGTGGACATCCAGCTGACGGATCACATCCAGCACCTGCTTGACATAGATCCTGGTCGGAGTCAGCGCCACAAGACCGAGAGGCTCGTCAGAGCCAAGCTCAGGATAGGCTTTATGAAGATCCAACTCATTGTCAGCAAATATCTTCCGCACGAGGCTGAAGCCATTGCTATGGACTCCGGTCGAGGCTATTCCCACCAGCACATCGCCGACCTTGACCTTCGTGCCGTCGATCAGCTTGCTCTTCTCGACTACTCCGGTGGTATAGCCCGCGATGTCATATTCACCGTCCTCGTACATTCCCGGCATTTCCGCGGTCTCCCCGCCAACGAGGGCGCATCCGGCCTGGCGGCATCCTTCCGCCACTCCGGCGACTATAGCCTCAACCACCTCGGGACGGGTCTTTCCTTGAGCCACATAGTCCAGAAACACAAGGGGTTCCGCCCCTTGGGCCAGCACGTCGTTGACACACATGGCGACAGCGTCAATCCCTATCGTGTCGTGCTTGTCCATAGCGAAGGCGATCTTGAGTTTGGTGCCCACGCCATCGGTTCCGCTGACAAGGACCGGCTCTTTGATATTCAATGCGGAGAGGTCGAACATTCCGCCGAAGGCTCCGATATTGCCCATAACCCCTAACCTCGCGGTTGAGGCGACGTGCTTTTTGATTCTTCTCACAACATCGTAGCCCGCTTCCAGGCTTACGCCCGCCTTCTCATAGTCAACTGCCATAGTGTTTACGAATTAGTTATCCACAAATTTAACCAATAAAGAGGAATAAACTCGCTTTTTTCGGATATTTGCAAATATGGAAACAAGAAAAATCGTTTTCGCCACAGGCAACCGTGGAAAACTCCGCGAGGCGTCCGAAATACTTGGCTCCGGATATGAGCTTTACACCCCGATGGACTTTGGTCTGACAGATGACATTCCGGAGACTGGAACAACATTGGAGGAAAACTCCCGTCAAAAAGCCGAATTCATTTTCGAGAGGAAGGGCTGTGACTGTTTCGCTGACGACACCGGTCTTGAGGTTGAGGCCCTGGGTGGCGCTCCGGGGGTTTACACGGCCCGTTACGCGGGTGAAGGGAAGGATTTCGGAAAGAATATGGATAAAGTTCTGGCCGAATTGGAAGCACTTGAGGCTCAAGATCCTACGACTACAAGGCGGGCTAGGTTCCGCAGTGTGGTGACCTTGATTTTCGGAGGTGAAGTCTATCAGTTCGAAGGCGTTATGGACGGAACTATCGCCCGGGCCAAGTCCGGACGTGGAGGCTTCGGCTACGATCCTATATTCATTCCGGATGAGTATCCGGGCCTTACCGCCGCCGACATCACTGAAGAGCAGAAAAACGAGATTTCCCACAGGGGAAAGGCCTTAAGAGCAATGGCGTCTTTCCTTCGTGAGCGTTCAGAATAGTCTCCATAGCGATGAAATCAAAGGCGGAACTGATAATCCTGAACCACACCAAATTCGGTGAGAACTCGATCGTGCTGCACACTTTGAGTTCCGAATATGGCCGACGGGGCTTTCTCGTGAAGGTCAGCCCCCGGACGGCGATGGCCTTGTTCCTTCCTTTGAATATCCTTGAGGCCGAGGTGACAGAAAACCCTAAGTCGAGTCTCTGGCATGCCCGGAACTTCGTGAGTGTCAATCCATTGAACGGGATAAGAAGTAATATTCACAAGAACACGATGACCCTTTTCATGAGTGAGGTTCTGTACCGTGTCGTTAAGGACCAGACGAACGAGGAAGGTCTCGCGGATTGGCTGAAAAGCCAGATTCTGACACTGGACGCGCTCCAGAGCGACTTCGCCAATTTCCACCTTCTTTTCCTGCTTAACCTCTGCGCCGCCCTTGGTTTCGATCCCGATCCGGCTGGTCTGGCCCCATTTGTAGCGAAGAATCTTCTTTCTATAGAGGCTTTGCTGCGTCTTCCCTTCGCCGAAGCCCTGCTTTTGCCTCTTTCCGGAGTCGATCGCAACGCCATCGCCGAATCCATCTTGAAATATATTGAATACCACACAGAGTCCGCGGTCAACATACGCTCCCTCTCTGTCCTGCGTGAGATCTACGGATAGAAAAAATTATGAACCTTGCCGCCAGGTGTCGAAGAACGCGGGGAAGGATTTGGCGACACAGGCCGTGTTGTCAATGATTACGGGACCGTCAGCGCCGAGCGAGGCGACGGTCAGGGCCATGGCCATCCTGTGATCGTGGAAGGAGGTATATTCCCCACCCTTAAGAAGCGTGCCGTTAAGGATGCGTCTCTCGAGTGAGTGGCCCTCTACGGTAAGAAGGTCTCCTTCCGCATAGGCTGCGACTCCCATTTTTGTCAAGGTCTCAAGTATGGCCTTGCCCCTGTCGCTCTCCTTGCCCGCAAGGCGCTTGAAGCCGAGGATACGGCTGGTTCCCGAGCAGAAAGCGGCGAGGATGGCGACGATAGGGAACAGGTCGGGGCAGTTACCCAGGTCTGTGTCGAATGCCCGAAGCGGGGCACGCTGGGCGGTGATGATTTCGCTTTCATCCTCTTGTGATAGGCTGGCTCCGGCATCCATCAAGATGTCCATTATGGAGATGTCGGCCTGGAGGGAGGTGGTGTCAAGGCCTTTCAGCCGTACTTTCCCGAAAACAGCTCCCGCCACAAGGAAGTTAGCCGCGGCGCTCCAGTCGCCTTCAATGCTGAAATTGGCGGGCTTGTATTCCTGTCCTCCTTTTATCTTGAATGTGATCCCTGTGCAGAGGCCCCAGTCCTGCGTCTCCATAAACTCCTCGTCACCCTCCATCTCGCTGCCGATCCTTATTCCGAACTTTTTCAACACATCTATGGTGATGAACATGTAAGGTATGCTCTTCGGGTCGTGGACATGGATAACGGAATCCCCTTTAAGCAGAGGCAGGGCCATCAGCAGGCCCGAGATCAGCTGCGATCCGTCTTTTCCTGAAATATCCACTTTCCCTGGAAGAAGCGGACCTTGGACAGATAGAGGCACTTTAATATCGCCGGCAGTCTGCTCCCCGAGCGGTCTCAAGACGGTGCCGAACTTGGCCATAATCTCCGTGGCTCCTTTCAGAGGACGGTTCAGCAGGGTTCCTTCTCCGGTGATTTCGATGACTTTGGCGATATCCCCAGTGCCCTGCAGGGCCGCCAAAACCGGAATCATGAGTCTTGTCAGCAATCCTGACTCACCAACGTGGATTTGTGAAAGAGTCCCGCCGGCAGAGATCTGCCGGGCAACTTTGAGGGCCGCTTCGCTATCGTCACAAGGGGTGTAGCCGTCGAATTCAGTCTGACTTTTGGCGATGGCCGCGGCGATTATGGCCCTTTGGGCGAAACTCTTGGATGCGGGCATCTGGAGCGTGTCTTCCGACAGATGTGTTCCACTACCATATAGCGTCTCAGTCATCTCTGAATATGGCCACTGACCGGGGGCGGCGGCCTCCTCCGAAGTCAATGCCGCGTAAGTGAAGGGAGCCCCGAGGCGAAGGCACTCCAAGCGGCTGGAGCGGCCCGCCTCACCCATGGCGAAAGCCACAAGAATTCCTTCATTATGTTCATCATAAAGCGACAGGATCCTGGCCACATCTGCCTCAGAACCTGCTGTAGCTGCGATTTTAGCTATCTCACCACCGAAACGCCGACACTTGTCCGCGGTCTCACGAAGAATCTCCAAGGAAGGCGTTCCGTCAAAGAAATGTGAGGAACGGATCATTCTCGTGCCATACTCACTGCAAGACCTACGGAGTCGTTTCCCTATCTCCTTGGGGGCCTCAAGTTCAAGGTCGATAAACGCGGCCCCCGCCTCGATTGCGGTCTGGAGTTTAGCCTCTGCCTCTTCCCATGTTCCGTTACCGTCTCCTGCCACCCTGCAAGTGGCGATAAGCGGAGTATCCGAGGAAGAGAAAACCGTTTCGATCTCCTCCTCAGTCAAAGGGCAGCGGTCAAGTCGTATCTCCGCCATCTGGATGGCCGGCGAAGCGTTTTCCAGAAGATCCAGAATCTCTTCAGCCGAGCGGTTCTGCAGTGTGACGCAAATCATGATTTATTCTTCTAATAAGTTCGCGACCTCATCCGGGCTCAGGTCCACAGTCTCCACGTGGCCAATTCCGAAAGGAAGTACGAAATGGACGATATTCCCCTGGGCTTTTTTGTCTTTTCGCATGGCATTGGTCAGTTCCCGAACTTTAAAAGGGCAGTCTACGGCCATTCCGCAAGCTTCAAAATCGGCCTTCAGGCTATTTGCGAAGCCTTTTTTTGCCAAACGCTTTATTTCGGAAACCCGAGCCGCCATGACCATGCCCATCGAGACCGCCTCTCCATGGCTGATCTTCTCCTCGGACATTTTCTCGATCGCGTGGGCGAAGGTGTGGCCCAGATTTAGAAGCCTTCTCTCGCCCTTCTCAAAGGGATCTCTCCCAGCGATTCCCGCTTTCACGAGAGCGGCCTCGGCAATCAAAGAGTTGAGGCTCTTTGAATATCCGGATATGTCCCCTCCGGCTTCGCGGATGTTTGACAACGTCTCCATGGCTTTCTGGTAAAGGCCCTTTGAGTTGTCTATAATGAAGGTCTTGAGAAGTTCGGCGGCACCACTGACAATCTGTGAATATGGCAGAGTCTCAAGAGGTTCCGGACAGATAAACACGGCCTCGGGCTGACGAATGATCCCGATCATGTTCTTGTAGGAGTCGAGATTGACTCCGGTCTTTCCTCCGATGGCGGCATCGACCTGGGAGAGGAGTGTTGTCGGCACGAAGGCGAAACGGATGCCTCGTTTGTAAACGGATGCGGCGAAGCCGGTCATGTCCGTAGTGATTCCTCCACCGATTCCCAGCAAGAGAGCCTCCCGATCCGCCCCTTTCTCCATCAGCCAGCGATTGATATCCACGACCGTAGCTATGTCCTTGTTACCCTCTGTCGCGTAAATCTCGAATATTCCATCCGCCTCAACACCAATCATTTCCGCCAACTCCCTGATATTCCGGTCGCAGACAATAAATAGTTGAAGTTTCGCCGCCGAGGGAATCCCTGCCGCCGACCATTTACCCGGATAGGGCGCGGAGCGCAGGGAGGCGGAGGGAGTTCCCTCGGCGAAAGAAGACAACTCTTTCAAGCGGCTTCCAACCTCCGAGATCGGACAATGTATAATGTTGATTACCTCCATCAGAAGTCGTAAAGATTGATTCCGAGTGATGGCTCGAACCTGCGGCCGATCTTGCGGTGGAACTTTGTGACCACCAACTCACAGGCACCGTTCAGAACACAGCAAAGCAGATGACCGCCTATCACCGTGTAGTCCCTTCGACCGAAATTGGCGTGGAGATGAAGATATGGTTTGCCATCCTTCTCGGAGATATTACCGACAAGGCTTGAGATTTCCATTTGCTCCTCGAAAGTCTTGTCAACATATTTCTTGGTGGACGGATCGAGAAAACGCAGAGTGGCAGAGTTCACAGCCCCGATCCCCGATACCTCCCCGGCGAGAATCCCTTGCTCCTCGCAGAAAGCGGATAAGGCCGCCACCACTTCCTCATGGTTGTCTATACTCACGACATACTTGTCGCCATCTTGGACAAAAGAGTACATATTCAGTTGTTTTTCAAATTTCCGTGAAGATAGGTAAAAACATCATTCCTTGCTGCGGTAACCATCGTATTTGTCGAGAAAACCGTAGTCGAATCCCAAAGGATTGGAAGGGGCCGTGACATCGGTGAAGAGGCAGAATGTCTCGAGGATCTCTTTGACAGAAAGTCGTTTTTCATTGAAATACTCCAGACAACGGTAATTCTCTTTATTATCAAAAGTTTTAAGGTTTTTCTCTCCCAGGCGCAGGGTCTTCTCGGTTGGAAGAAGGCTCCGCATCCCATTCTCGTCACGGCCTTGGAGAATATAGAGGATATCCCCGGCCTTCTTGGCCTTCCTTAAATTATAACCGAGCGTTTCTTTCTCATACATAGCGACTTCCGCTATAAGACCCCCGCCCTCGGTGACTTTTCTGTTGGCCCTGTTAAAGCAGATCACAAGCCTCAACGAGGCGAACTCAGTACAGAAATTGAAATCCCCTGTAGAGTCCATGAACCCAGCGAGGGGGCCCTTCCCTCCATATCTGGGAACAAGGCATTTGCGGATAGCCTCGACCTTTCCAGCGCCCCAAGGCTGGGTCCCGGTAGGAATATCATCCTTGGTCCACGATCCGTCAGGTCCGGCGAGGAAACCGCGGCCGTCAGTGAAATCATATTCAGGAAGATATCTCCCTTCCTCGTCCCTCGCCATTGTCATCGCGATGACTCCTTTGCAATAGTCGTGAAGGCCGAACACATCGACTGCCGCCATCACTGGAGTGACCTCCGAGGCGGAGCAGACCCAAATATCGAACCCGTTATCATACAGCGCTTTCCAAAGTTCCCGGATATTGTCCGTAACGCTCACACCGTCAATCCAGGAATGAGTGCCTGTTGACCCGGTCCAGGAGCGCTTCAAAGTCTCTATGGAAGAATATAAGATATGAGATCTTTTAGCCATCTCGTAAAGCTCATCACCAGTCATTCCGGCGAACCATCCCATTGTCCACAGGTAGGCTTCATCAGCGGTCATGTAATCTTGCAGAAGGTCATACATACGTCCCATTCCGACCGCGAAATCTTTCCATGCGGGATCGTCCCTCATAGGCACACCGTCTTGATTGTCAACCCCTTCCGCCGTAAAAGGACCGTATCGTCCGTAAAGGTCACCGTAACCGTTGACTATATCTCTCAGCACTTTCTGGAGGCTCTCCGGATAAGATCCCATTCCTGTCATCGCCATGGAGGCGAACTCTTCGGGGTTGAGATTGAAACACATGTTCTCCAGCTGGAAGATCATCAGTTGCTCGGAGATGTCGAATATTGAGCAGGTGTTGTCGAAATCGAAGACGACATAAGGCCTAACCTTTTTGTTGCCCTCTGTCCGGATAAAACTATTGATGGCTTTCCGGGCGTCCGGACTCCAGTCCGGATGGGACACATATCGGGTGCAAGAAGGTGCCGCCAAAATGGCGACAAACAATGCGACTTCGCGGAAATGACAGATGTTCATTTCAAAAATGTCAATGGTTATACAAGCACCAGGCGCACGGTCCGCTTTGGGTGCTGTGTCCGCACTCGGTGATGCGAACGCCCCAGTTCTTGGACATGCAGACGGTGGCTCGTTCGGACCATGAGGCGACCTGGCCCGAGCTCCAGTTCGTCACTTTTATGTTGTCCCCAAGGGAAACCGTGGAATACGATACCAGCATCGGGTCGCTGCCTATTGTCGGCCAGGTGGGCTTGTCGTAATACTTGTGATAACCCTCGGAAAAATACGTATAGACAGTTCCTCCGGTTATCCTCACGTCGGCTTGGGTACCGTCATCGCCGGATCCCAGGGCTGTGGCTCCGTCAGAGACCGCCTCGACATCTCCGCCAGTGATTATGATAGTGCCACCGTTGCCCGAGCGTCCTCCTCCGATGGCGGCGGAAGTCGAGGAACCGACGACAAAGACCCTTCCTCCGCTTATGGTTGTGGTGCCGCCCGACCCACAAGCTCCTCCGCCTATGGCGGCTCCTCCCTCTTTGCCTTCCACTTTCACATATCCGCCGGATATGTTCACTACTCCGCCGCTGCCGCCGTTGCCTCCTCCGCCTATGCCGGCACCGGCCCATCCTCCGACACTGTCTTCTCCGCCTGTAGCATAGACCTCGCCGCCATAAATGTTGATGGCGCCGCTCTGGGTTCCGCAGGCTCCTCCTCCTATGCCGGCCGCTTTGCTCCTGCCGGTGGCGTTCACGACACCTCCATAGATGTTTATAACCCCGTTGCCGGCGTTCACTCCGCCTCCGATGCCTGCCCCGCCTCCGTTGTCCGCGAAACCTCCTCCGCTGCCACCGCCCACAGCTGTCACATTACCGCCGTAGATGGTGACCGTGCCTCCGGGGTCATCCTGTCCTCCGCCGATGCCCGCCGCCCTCTTCGAGCCGGTAGCGTTGACTGTGCCGCCGTAGATGACGACTGGCCCGGAACCTATCCCGGGTGTGTGCTTGTCCACATTCGAGTCTCCGGTTGCCTTGATTGACGGGCCATGGATGATAAGTGTCCCCATCGTTCCGGATCCGCCACCTATCGCGGCGTTATCCCTGGACACGGCGTTCAGGGAGCCTGTATTGTCCAGCTGTCCGAATATTCTCAAGGTGGCGTTCGAGTGAAGCAGGATATTGCACTCCAGGCTCGCCCCGTCGCAGACCAGCAGGTTGATCGTTCCGGAATCGACTTCGAAACGGTAGATAGAGACGCCTTGTTGGTTAACCACGAACCAGGATGCGCCGGTGGTGCCCGGGGCGTGGAACACACCGTCGGAGGAACCGAGGATCACATAGGGTTCAGTCAGTTCTTTTATCTCTTCCGTGACCATGGTCCCGTTCCAGCCGCGCTCGATGTAGTAGAGGGTTCCGGTATTCTGGGTAAGCGTCGCTTCGGAAGCCGTTATCTCAACGCTTGTCAAGGGGGACAGGTCGGCAAAGAAATGACCGGTATTGCCATTGTGCGCCAGATAGCCGGAAGTGATGACTCCCACCCTGCCTTGAAGCTCGACTCCGATGCGGGAATCAGAGAGGTTGCCTGTCACGTTGATGGTCTTTCCGGTGGTCAGGAAGACGTTGGAAGGAAGGCCGTTGTCCCTCTTGTTGTCTGATACCGTGATGGTTCCCTCAATATTAAGCGTGCCGTCCACGTGGATGCCGCCGGCTTTCGCCGAGGTGTTGCCGCTTAGGTATCCCTCCTTGAATGACGTTGTGGAGCCGGCTTTGAGGTAAATTCCGCCGCCCTCGATGTCAGCCTTATTGTTGTCGATATATTCTCCCCACACTTCAAGTGTGCCGCCGTTCCACACACCGCCGCCGCGGGTCGTAGCGTGGTTGTCGCGGATAGAGCCGCCCGAGCCCCAAAGCGACGCGGTTCCATAGTTCACCACGCCCCCGCCTCCAGCACCTGATGTGTTGCCGGTGATTTTGCCTCCTCTCTTCAAGAAACTGCCCTCCGCGGCGTTGTACACTCCGCCGCCGTCAGTGCCATAGCATTCCTGGATGACACCTCCGTGGTATTTCAGGTCGCCTTTATTAAATATGCCGCCGCCAGCCGCCGAGGCCTTGCAATTGGAGATATCGCCGCTGTAAACAGAAAGCTCGCCTCCGTTCCAGACGCCGCCGCCATTGGTCGTGGCGTCGTTGTTATTGATGGTCATGCCGGAGAGGAAGGCCTCGCCGTAGTTCACCACACCGCCACCGCCGGCGGCAGAGGTGTTTCCGCTGATGGCACCTCCATCAATGAAGAGGCTTCCGCCTTCAGCATTGAATATTCCGCCTCCGTCCTGCCCCCAGCATCCGAGGATGATACCGCCGGTCATCTGGACAGTACAACCGCTATTGTTCTTGATGCCTCCGCCCTGGTTTGCCGCCAGACAGTCTGTGATGGTCCCGCCCTCGAAGTAAAGCGTGCCGTAGTTGCAGATGCCTCCGCCGTTGTTGGCGCGGCCTCCGCTGATCTTGCCGTCTCCGTCGTTGTCGATAATTGTAAGGGTTCCTTTCGAGTGGACTTCGATTACATGCCCGTTGATATCGGCGGAAGCCAGGTTGCGGCTGAGTGTCTTGCCGTTCAAGTCAACCGTGACAGTCTGGTCGACGCTTTCGCCTATATGGAAGCAGGATGTCAGGGGAATGTCGCTGCCCAGCCGTATCTTGGTCCTTCCAGCGGCGACGGTGTCTTTCAGCTCAGTCTCGTTGAACACGATGGTCCAGTCCGTCATCTTCACGGTGATTGAGTAATACTTGCCGATCTCGAAAGTGGCGCTGTTCTTAACATAGTAGTACTCATCGCCTTCCGTGCTGGCGGTCAGCATGATTTTCTTTCCTTGGATCGCAGGCACGGCCACGAAAAGCTCGTTTGTGGGTGATGCCGGTGTCACGGTGTATGTCACGTCACCCACCACCACATTGAGAGGGTTGGCGGGGACAACCGTGGTGCCGTCCTCCTGGAATAGGGTGAACTTCACGATTGCCTGCCGATTGGTGAAGCTGGCCGAGGGCTCCTTGATAATCACGTTTTTGCCAGTTTCCACCGCATCCACAGTCACGGTGGCCGTGGCGTAGTCGCACACCTTGTCGATGCTGGTGGCATTGCCGGTGAGAGTGCCGTCCTGGGTGCCATATGCGGGGCTCAGGAACTTGAGCGTGAGGATATCGTTAGCGGCAATCGTGCCGGTGAGATCGCCCTTCAGCGTGGTGTTCGCACCGCTGGTCTGGGCTACGAGTGACCCTTCGAGGGCCGCGCCTTTGGTCTCGTTGTAGGCCGTGACCTCCTCACCTTCCGCCCATAGGGCATTGAGGACCTTGCCGTCAAGCGAAAGCGCCCTGGAGCCAGGCTCAGCCGCGGACTTGGACGCGCTTATGTTGAATGAGTACACCTTCTCCGCCGCCGGCTGCCCAGGGGCGCCCTGCCCCTCGTCCTGAATCTCTTCAACCTTGGTGCAGGAGAACAGGGCGAGGAGGGTTATGGCGGCCAGAATCCGGGCGGAGAGTTTGTCAATCATCTCAACCAATCACTAGGGGATCATATACGAGCACCAGTCGCAGACGTTGTTATTGACACTGGAATGGTCGCAGGGTTCCACGAGGACGCTGATCTCGCGGCAATAAGTCGTACGCATGATGCTGATGACCGGGGTGTAGGTATTGCCTGAACCCAGGCTTACTTTCATGTGATTGAGGGTAAGCGAGCCTTGCTGCTCCTGACATTCGTCACCGGCACCTATGGCCGCCGCTTTCTGGGCTCCGGCCTTGGCCTTGATCACACCGCCGGAAATGACCACATTGCCTCCGGGGCAGAGGTGACCGCCTCCGATTCCCGCTCCGTCGTCGTCAGTGTCGCCCTCGTTGATTCCTCCCTGCGTGTCAATGTTTCCTCCGGTGATGGTGATGACTGCTCCGTCAGCCCAGCCGGCCGTCCTTCCGCCGGTACCGATGCCGGCGCCGCCGCCGGGAGAATATCCCCAGTAACCATCTCCATCACCGCCGTGCGCCACGATAGTGCCTCCGCTTATGGTGATGCTGCCTCCGACTGCTCCCATCGCATTGTACGCGCCGTCTCCTCCTGTGCCTATACCGGCGCCACCACCTCTCATTTCGTGCCTGTTACCACCGGTAGCGTTGATGGATCCGCCTTTGATTGTGATGGTGCCACCCTGAGAAGCCCGGGCGCCGGATCCGATTCCGGCCGCTGAGCCTTGGCCGTCGGCTGTGATGGATCCTCCGTAGATGGTGATGCTGGTGACACGACCGTCCTGCCCGCCACCTATGGCGGCTCCGGAGGCGTTCTCATCATATGTGTCACAACTGATAGCATGAATGGAGCCGTCGAAGATGGTGATATCGCCGCTGGCCTTATAATCGGCGCCACCTATTCCGGCACCTCCGCCTTTGCCTCCCTTGGCGGCGATTATTCCGCCATGGATAATGATGGTACCGGTATTGTTCCCGACGCTGCCTCCTATGCCGGCGCAGTCAACCTCGGAGTTCAAGGAAGTGAGTTTTCCCATGTTATCTCCGAAAGACTGGCTGAAGATGCGGAGCGTCGCGCCGCTGTTCACCACAAGTCCTTTATTGAGGGTGAGTTGCGCCCCGTCGCATAGGATGAGGTTGACATCGTTCCTGGCTTGGATGCCATTGGGGATAGTGGCTGTGCCGTCAACCACGAACCAATAGGAATTGCCCCACAGGTCACCGCCACTGGAGTATTTGGAGCTGCAGAGGTTATCGACGGCGGTTGCCGCGGGAATCACCTTGGCGGTACGCGTCACCTTCCCAGAAGCGTCGTCCCAGGAGCACTCATAATAGCCGTACGACATCTTGCATTCCCCGCCGCCTTCCGTGACTCTGTTGACGGGATGGTTGGAGAAGAAAGGATTGGTCCCGGTGCCGGAGACGCTGTAACGATTAGTGAAAGTTCCTGCATTTTGCATATTGATACCGATGCTTCCCTCTCCTCCGGTAAGCGCTCCGGAGAGTGAGATGACCTTTCCTGACTTCACATAAATGTCGTCTCCTGAATTGTCCTTGACAGTGACCGCTCCTTGAACATTGAGGGTACCGTTGTCCCAGATGCCGCCACCGTTCGTATGGCAGGTGTTGCCGGTGATGGTGGAGCCGTTGAGACTCACTGTTCCGTAATTCACGATGCCGCCTCCGCCGTGGTCGGCGGATTTGTTCCCTGTGACCACGCAATCCGCCAAGCTGGTCTCACTCGTATTTTCAACATATATGCCGCCGGCATCGGATGCGGTGTTGTCGCTGATGGTGGCGCCGGAGAGAGCGGATTGGCTTCCGTTTTTCAGATATATGCCTCCGCCATTTGTCGCCTGGCAGCCGGTGATGGAGGCTTGACCCACAGTGAGGATGCCGCCGTTAAAAATGCCTCCGCCATTTGTGGCCTTGCAGCCGGTGATGGTTCCGCCCTCGAATTTGAGCGTGCCGTAGTTGCAGATTCCGCCGCCGTTGTTGGCCCAGCCTCCGCTGAGCTTGCCGCCGCCGTCACCGCTCCGGGTGTTGCTGCCGCCGCTGTCAATCACGGTGAGGGTGGCTCCGGAGTAAATCTCGATGACGTGGCCGTTGACATCCGCGGCAGTCAGGCTGCGGCTCAGCGTATTGCCGTTCAGGTCGAGCTTTATGTTCTTGCTGTCGGCGACGAGGAAATAATTCTGGAGAGGGATGTCGCACCCCAGCCGGATCTTGGTCTTGCCCGCCGCGACGGCATCGTTCAGCTCGGTCTCGTTGAACACGATGGTCCAGTCCGTCATCTTCACGGTGATGGCGTAATACTTGCCGCTCTCGAAGGTGGCGCTGTTGTTCACGAAGGTGAACTCGTCGTCATCCGTGATTGCGATCAATATTATTTTATTTCCGGCGACTGCCGGAACGGCCACGAACAGCTCGTTTGTGGGGGATGCCGGAGTCACGGTGTATGTCACGTCACCCACCATTACCTTGAGAGGGTTGGCCGGGACAACAGTGGTGCCGTCCTCCTGGAAGAGGGTGAACTTCACTATGGCCTGATGGTTGGTGAAACTGGCCTCCCCCTTGATGGTGACATTGTTGTCTGCGTCCACTCCGTCCACGGTAACGGAGGCCGTCGCGTAGTCGCACACCTTATCGATGCTTGTGGCACCACCCGTGAGAGTGCCGTCCTGGGTCTCATAGCTAGGACTGAGGAACTTCAAGGTGAGAGCGTCTCCAGGGGCGACAGTTCCGGTGAGGTTGCCTTTCAGGGTGGTGCTCCCGCCGCTGGTCTGGGCCACGAGTGACCCTTCGAGGGCCGCGCCTTTGGTCTCGTTGTATGCCGTGACCTCCTCACCTTCCACCCATAAGGCATTGAGGACCTTGCCGTCAAGCGAAAGCGCCCTGGAGCCAGGCTCGGCCGCGGACTTTGACGCTCTTATGCTGAATGAGTACACCTTCTCCGCCGAAGGATTCTCTACAACGCCCGGATTCTCGTCCAGTACCTGAGTCTCTTCAACCTTGGAGCAGGAGAGCAAGGCCATGAAGGAAGTGACGGCTAATAATCTGAATAGATGTTTTGTATTCATGTCTTGTCCGGATTATTATTCCCATGTGGTTTCCTCGGCTTTGCCGTAACTTTCCCTGGTAGCCTCAATGCTGCCCTGCAGAAGGCCATTCATAATGTCCATTTTCCAAATCTCAACGATAGGGGTTTCGTAACGTTGTCCGTTGTCGCTCATAAGATATTTCTTTTTATTCAGTTACAAACCACAAAAATATTGATTTCCGGCGTATTGTCCAAACCCGGCACCGCCGCCCATCATCAGCAATACAGCCAAAACCCAGCGAAATCGTCTCATATCTTTTTTTCCACGTTACCATCCGGGATATTCAGAGAACCTCTTTTTGTCAATCAAAAAACCGCCCCGGAGGCTTCTCTGAGGCGGTTTGAGTTGTTTCAGGTGATTCGGTTGGGATTCGACCCCAAGATAAAACCCTACTCATTCTCAAGCATTTCCTCAGAGTGTTTTTTATTTGGTCGCAAATACGTCACTTTTCAAGCGTGCGTACCTCAAAGATACGATTATTACCTCTATTAATCTTATGAGTTTAGGTTTATTTCAACCTCGTTTTGTATGATTTAAGGTTGATTTCAACCTGTTTTTCTACGTTTCGACAATGAATCAAACCTGAATTGTAAGAATTCAGGTTGGTTTGTGGTCAAATTGACAATAAAGGCTTTGTTGATATTTACTATATTTGTGACAGATAAAGTTTTTTTCCCATTATCATATGCAAGATTTTTGTTTTTGTGGATTTAATAATTAGAGTGTTATTCATAATTTAAATTTTATAACAATGAGAACACGGTTATACACTGTTTTAGCTCTTTTGTGTTCGCTGATTATGCAGTCAGCTCTGTCTTCCTGCTCTAAGTCTGAGCCGGATCCAGGACCGGTCCCACCGTTGAAATCGCTTCTGCCATATTTTGATTTGGAATACACAACCACTCAATCCAATTACCAGTATCTGATACCTGTCGCACATAACAATATTCCTGAATCTACTGTCATTAATACAGTGAGCGGACAAGGATGGAAGACTATCGCTTTATACCAGCTCAATTTGGATAAGGAAGTGGTTAAGGAGTTTGTGTTGGTTACCGATGGCAACGTGATTTCTTCAGCCAGAAATGAGACCACCCCGAATTATATGCTTTTTTCTGATGATGGACAGCAAGTGACTTTTTTCGATTTTTATGGGGAAGATCAAGGTAGCCATGAGACGGATTTTTTCGAATATGACGCTACAGTAAACACAATCGTCATTCCCTCGTGGTATTGTTCATATCACGGGCACGGAAAGCTGGTTGTCCTGTCGAAAGATTATATGGTCTGTGTATGTACCCGCGGCAAAGACTATAAGCAAGAAGAAATAATCTATTTGGAGATATTCCAACGCGTTTCCAAGTCAGAAAGGCAGACCTGGGTGAAACGATGCCCTAATTACGGCATACGTGTCTAGAAGCCGTGTATTTAGAAAAAGGGCAACACTTGGCGCGTTACCTTGGCGTTTTTCGTAAGTAGCTAATTGTCAAGCGCTTGGTTTAAGATACAAGGAAATATAGACCACCCACTATTGCTCAAGATACTGTAAATCAGCGACTTCTACAAAACGGTCGCTTATAAGTCGCATTGACAATAGAGCACAGCTGCTTTGTGGAGATTTCCTATCTTTGTGTCAGACAAATCGGAATTTACACTATACAATGGCTCTTAAATCGCCTCGTACTGCTATGATAGTTACTGTCGTTATTATCGCTGTCACTTTCTTTGTCGTGGTGGGTGTAATGCTGGCCTATTGGCCCAAGTGCATCTCAGTCAACGAGAACGACCAGATCCTGTTGAGCACGTACATCGGCAAGTCGCAACTTATTCCTGTTGATGATATTTCCATCACCGAATTGCCAGAGGGCATATTGAACCATCTGATCAGAACCAGCGGTATGAGCCTTGGCAAAATCAACTATGGCCACTTTAAGAACACAAAAACCGGGCAGAAGATGTTCCACTATCTCACCGGTAAGGAAAGCAGAATCTGCTTTACTTACAGTTTTCCGGTTTTTGCTATATTTGCGTGACAGCGCGAGATTCCTCAGCCATGAAAAAACAACACCTGCATAAAGCCATTTTCCTTGCAGACCATAGAGACGAAGAGCGTTTCGAGTATGCGAGATTAACCCTGTGTTTCTCGGACGAAGGCCCTTACCTGCTGGAGGACGTCATCACCCCGGGCTGGGCCGCCAGCAACAACGGCGGCGGGGTCGTCCGTACCGACTTGCCCGACGATTTCTACAAGGGCCTGACAGCAGAGTCCTTTGCGGAGCGTTTCGGAGGACGCTTCCGGGAGAATATCCGGCAGAACGCCGAACTAGCCGCTTTCCTCGAAGAAGCCAATCGAGGAATTAAGTAGCAATTGTCTAGTCCTGAAATAGGTTTACCGATATTGAACAATAAGTAGATAGGACATCATAGTCCTGTTATCGGTTTACGATGATGTCGCGAAGATACACATTTTCGCGACATTTTTATTACGGCACCGCCGCCGCTCGGATACG
>JAFYYW010000022.1 GCA_017548985.1 Bacteroidales bacterium | reverse complement strand
GAGCCTCGCCTTGGGGACAAACGCCAATATCCACCGAGCCGTCCATAAGCTTGCGGCAGATGCGACCGAAGAATATGAAAGCACCAGGGAAGAGGTCCGTGAATATATCAATGCGAAATCCGCAAAAGAAATCATATTCACTTCTGGCACAACGGGTTCCATCAACCTTGCCGCCTTTTCTTTCGGGGAAGTGTTCGTTGGTGAAGGCGATGAGATAATAGTCTCTGAAGAGGAACATCATTCGAATATTGTTCCTTGGCAGATGCTCTGCCAGCGCAAGCGCGCTACTCTCAAAGTCCTTGGAGTAGACGATGATGGTCATCTTAAAATTGATGAGCTGGAGAACCTTATCACTGACCGGACAAAGCTTGTCGCTGTGGCTCACATATCCAATGTCCTTGGGATAACCAACCCTGTTAAGAAAATTGTAAATATTTGTCACTCAAAGGGTTGCCCGGTCTTGGTGGACGGTGCTCAGGGAATTGTCCATGAGAAGGTTGACGTACAAGACCTGGATTGCGATTTCTATGCTTTTTCAGGGCACAAGATATATGCGGCGACGGGCACAGGTGTGTTTTTCGGGAAAGAGAAATGGCTTGAACGTATGGTTCCGTACCAGGGCGGCGGAGAGATGATCCAGAACGTGAATTTTTCCGGCACAACCTATGCTCCTATTCCCGGCAAATTTGAGGCAGGGACCCAGAATATTAATGCGATACCTACGTTAAAATCAGCCATTTCCTTGTTGAAACTATTGAGGGATAGTGAGTTGCGGGAAGAAATGAGGCTTGTGGAGGATAGAATGTACCAGTTGCTGGACAGTGCCGATATTCCTGTGCGCATGTTCGGCGTTCCACGTGGAACAGAAAGGAAAGCGCCGATATATTCATTCGTCGTGGAAGGCGCTCACCACGAGGATTTGGCTTTGATCCTTGACAAGATGGGAATAGCCGTCAGGTCTGGCCAGATGTGTGCCGAGCCGCTTATGGACCGCTTTGGAGTCACGGGCATGCTAAGGGTCTCTCTGGCTCCTTATAATACCATTGAGGAGGTTGAATACTTCATTAAAGCGCTTGAAAAAGCCGTGAAGATGTTGGTTTAAAACAGAAAGGATGAATACTCTTGAAGAAGCCAAGAAGGCTGTTATAGAAGACTTCTCGATGTACGATGAATGGCTCGATAAATACGAGTATCTCATCGAACTCGGTAAAAACCTTGAACCGTACCCCGAGGAAAACAAGACCGACGACAAATTGATAAAAGGTTGCCAATCAAGAGTTTGGCTTGACTCGAAACTCGAAGATGGCAAGATATGTTTCAAGGCTGACAGCGACGCTATAATCACAAAAGGAATCATTTCTCTCTTGATCAGCGTGTATTCAGGTAGAACTCCGGAAGAGATCGCCGGAGATGATTTCGGCTTTATAGGTGAGATTGGCCTTAAAGAGAACCTTTCCCCGACCAGGGCAAACGGCTTGGTCTCGATGATTGATAGAATCAAGGAATTGGCGACGGAGAGCATCTCCAAAGCCGGAGACGAGGTACTTACGGCGGAGGACGCGAAAGAGTTGGCACCTTTATATGATAATGTGGTGATGGCCCTAAAGCAAGTATATGATCCGGAGATTCCTGTCAACATATACGACCTCGGTCTCATTTACGAATTGATTATCAACAAAAAACACGAGGCGTTCATAAAGATGACCTTTACCGCCCCCACCTGCCCGATGGCCGACGAGGTACTGGCTGAAGTCAAGGCGAATGTCGCTGACGTTCCAGGTATAACGGCTTGCGAGGTGGAATTGACTTTCGAACCGCCATGGGATCAGTCTATGCTTTCTGAGGAAGCGCGGCTGGAACTCGGGTTGGATGACATAAGTAAATAACGGAACTAATTGATAACCACAGATAACACGATGAAAAAGATCCTTTTATTGATAGCGACGGCTATATTGCTCCTTGCGGGATGCTCAAAACCTTCCGGAATTAACTTCATCATGGAGACGGACATCGGAAATGATGTTGACGACGCCTTGGCGATGGATCTGCTTTACAAATACCACGAGGCTGGCACGATAAACCTGCTGGCGGTCTGTGTCAACAAAGAAGGTCCCGCCCCGGGGGAGTTCGTGGATATTCTCAACACTTGGTACGGCCATCCTGAAATACCGATAGGGATCATCCGAAGCGGCGCTTTCTGCGAGAATGATGGCGTCAATTACGCCAAGGCGGTGGTCAACCTTAAGGACGACAATGGGAAACCGTTGTTTGCCAGGTCATTAAAAGAATATGATTCCCTTCCAGAGGCCGTGGAACTCTACAGGAAAATCCTTTCAAAAGCGAAAGACAAATCTGTCACAATAGCGTCCGTAGGTTTCTCAACAAACCTGTCCCGACTCCTGGAGACAGGGCCTGACAAGTATTCCAAGCTGGACGGAAAATCGCTTGTGGAGAAAAAGGTCAAGTTGCTTGTCACGATGGCTGGCCAGGTCTCAGATCCTGAGTATCACGAGTATAATATCATCCGTGATGTTCCAGCCGCCCAGAAGGTGTTTTCCGAGTGGCCGACACCGATAGTCACGTCTCCCTTTGATGTCGGATGCGCTGTGAAATTTCCTGCCAAGAGCATAGAGAACGATTTCGATTGGGCCGGCCCCCATCCCATGATTGAGGCTTACAAAGCGTATAAGCAAATGCCTTATGACAGGGAGACCTGGGATCCGACCGCCGTGCTTTATGCCGTGGAAGGAGACAAGTGGTTCACAGTCTCAGAGCCTGGTCTCATCAAGGTGACCGAGGAAGGGGGAACCATATTCACTCCATCTTCCGATGGCACAAGGCGCTACCTCACTGTCGACAATGCCCAGGCAGATGCTATCAGGGATCATTTCATTAAGATTATCACGACTCCTCCCGCTAATAGGAAATAGTTCTGAATAAGACAATTAAAGCTAATAACCAATATGAAAGGAATGATTTTGGTGATAGGCAGCACCAATACCGATATGACCGCCTTTTGCGGAAAGATGCCCGCTCCCGGAGAGACCGTTCTTGGGAAAGATTTCGTCATGGGCCCGGGAGGAAAGGGAGCCAACCAGGCTGTGGCCGCTAAAAGGCTTGGGGGCGACGTGAGTTTCATCTGCAAGGTAGGTAAAGACATATTCGGGGAAAACACGATCCGTCATTTCCGTGAAGAAGGAATCGACCCGTCAGGAGTGATGATCTCATCAAAACCTTCAGGGGTGGCTCTCATCACTGTTGACGAGAACGCCGAGAATTGTATTGTGGTGGCCTCTGGAGCCAATAATGATTATTCCGAGGAAGATATCCAGGCCAACCGGGAAGCCATCGAG
>JAFYYW010000021.1 GCA_017548985.1 Bacteroidales bacterium | reverse complement strand
CCACCAACACCGCGGTCAGCTGGTCATCCTCCAACACTGGCGTGGCCACGGTCAGCGGAGGCCAGGTCACGGCTGTAAAGGCCGGTACCGCCACCATCACCGTGACGACAGCTGATGGAAACAAGACCGCCACATGCTCGGTCACCGTCGAGGCGAAGAAGGTCGCTGTAACAGGAGTCAAGATAGATATCGAGACCCTGGAGATTATCGAGGGTGAGACCGGGACGATCAAGGCGACCGTGGAGCCGGCTGACGCGACTAACAAGACAGTCAACTGGACAACCTCCAACGCTGAGGTCGCCACTGTGGCAGACGGTGTCGTCACCGCCGTGGCCCCCGGAACAGCGACGATCATAGCCACCACCGCGGACGGCGGAAAGACAGTGACCTGTACCGTGACGGTAAATCCCAAGCCTATTCCGGTCGAGGGTGTGTCTGTCGAGGTTGAGACAGTGGAGGTTGTCGAGGGCGAGACCGCGGCCGTTGTCGTCAAGATCACCCCTGAGGACGCCACTGTCAAGGACGTCACTTTCGCCTCCTCAGACGAGAGCGTCGCCACGGTTGACGCCGAGGGCAACGTGACCGGTGTCGCTCCCGGAACAGCCACTATAACAGTGACCACGGCTGACGGAGGGAAGACTGCCACCTTCGACGTGACCGTGACACCAAAATATGTCCCTGTCGAGGAGGTCTCCTTCACCGATGCCAGTGTGAGCGTCGCCGAGGGACAGAAGACCACGGTCTCCGTGACCTTCAACCCCGAGAATCCCACGAACCAAAATGTGACGTACAAGTCTTCTGACGAGACTGTCGCAAAGGTCGACGCGGAGGGCAACGTGACTGGAGTGAAGCCAGGAACCGCCACGATAACAGTCACTACCGAGGACGGCGGGAAGACAGCCACATGCTCGGTCACCGTCACCAAGAAGCCCGTCCCGGTCTCAGGCGTGACTATCAACAGGACGGCCCTTACACTAACGGTGGGAGGAGGAGCGGTCCTTGTCGCCACCGTGTCCCCCGAGGACGCCACCAACAAGAAAGTCACGTGGAACTCCTCCAATGAGGCGGTCGCCAAGGTCGACCAGAACGGTGAGGTGACCGCTGTGAAGACCGGCACGGCCAAGATAACGGTTACAACAGCGGACGGCGGCAAGACAGCTACCTGTGACGTGACCGTGACAGACAAGCCTGTCCCCGCCACGGGTGTGAAACTCAACAAGACCGCCCTGTCAATCTTTGTTGGGGACAAGAGCCAGTTGGCCGCCACCGTGCAGCCTTCTGACGCCACCAACCATGAGGTGACCTGGTCTTCCTCCAACGCCTCTGTCGCCACAGTCGACAAGATCGGAAACGTCACTGGAGTGAAGGCTGGCACGGCGACCATCACGGTCAAGACCCACAACGGCAAGACAGCCACTTGCACCGTCACGGTGAAGAGCAAGTTGGTCACCAAGATAACACTTAACGTCACTTCGAAAACGATTGATTTCGGCGAGACCTTCACGATCACCCCGACAATCACCCCTTCCGACGCGGCCAACAAGAGTGTGACCTGGTCAAGCAACAACACCTCCATCGCTACTGTCGACTCTAATGGAAAGGTCACAGGCATCAAATCAGGAACAGCGGTAATTACCTGCAAGGCCAAAGACGGCAGCAACCAACAAGCCTCTTGCTCAGTCACGGTCAAGTCATATGAAGTACATCATATAGTTTACCGTAACCAGCAGATAGTCTCCGACAAGACACTTCCTTCGACAATAAACTACTTCATGGTCAATGGTTGGAACATGTTGTATTTCAGATTGATCGACAAGACCACCAACCGACCCGTGGATGTCAGCACATCTACTCTGGCAGCCAACGTTGTGATTACCTCGAACAACAAAAACGTGGTAGGAGACGCGACTAATTACACAGATTATGAAAGAGGATGCTATGTGAATGGCGAAGGGACAGCCACCCTTACCTTCAAGTACAAGGGAGTCACGCTTGGTACCACAAAGGTCACTGTATCCCACACTTATGAGATACGCTACAATAATTCCTCTCTCCCTTCCAGTATTTCTTTCAACTGGGAGAATAGCTCAGACTGGGTGAGTTTCAAGCTTTATGACACCGTGGACAAGAAGTATGTCTCGCCGTATGCTCATCAAGACAAGCTTGGTATCCAGAGTTCATCCTTGGTCGCTTATCTTGGTTATACTAGCGAATACTTCCAGCTCAAGCCTAAGAATTATGGCTCCGGCACTATAAATTTCACCTATAATGGAGAGGTGATCGGGAGCGTGAAGTTGACTATCGTCAATCCCAGAGCCATCACCTCGATCGATTTCAGTTCATATGAGGTCTCAAATATCACTGGGATACGCTCGACTCCGGTATCGGTTGGCAAGACAACGACCGTTACAGCCACAATATCACCAAGCGCAGCTGATCTAAGCGGTATCGAGTGGGTAATTCCGAACACAAGTATCGCGACAGTAGTCAGCTATTCAGGGAAATCCTGCACGGTTCGGGGAGTCGCGAAAGGCAATATCCAACTAATCTGCCGTGACAAGAACAGCGGCAAATCCGCGACATTAGGATTGATTGTCCAATAGTCCCGTACATAGATTATAATCTTGACGAGGGTGGCCCGAATGGGTCACCCTCGTCAGTCAATACCGGATAAAACTCCTACAGGCCCAGCTTCTTGAAGAAGTCGTTACCCTTGTCGTCCACAAGAATGAAGGCAGGGAAGTCTTCAACACGAATCTTCCAGATCGCCTCCATGCCGAGTTCCGGGTACTCGACGCACTCGATTGAACGGATGCTGCTCTGCGAAAGGACAGCAGCCACGCCGCCGATAGTGCCGAGGTAGAAGCCACCATGCTTGAGGCAGGCGTCCGTGACAACCTTGGAGCGGTTGCCTTTGGCGATCATGACAAGAGACGCTCCATGATCCTGGAACTCATCAACATAAGGATCCATACGATTGGCCGTAGTGGGCCCCATGCTGCCGCAAGGATAGCCTTCGGGAGTCTTGGCCGGACCCGCATAGAGGATGGGATGGTCTTTGAAATAGGCAGGCATCTCTTCCCCCGCGTCCAGGCGGGCCTTAAGCTTGGCGTGGGCGATGTCTCGGGCCACTATGATAGTGCCGTTAAGGTTGACCCTGGTGCCGACCTGGTATTTGGTGAGCTCGGCACGCACGGAATCGATACCTTTATCCAGGTCTATGACAATACCCTTTGGTCCCTCTCCGGGACGACGGTACTTTTCAGGAATAAGTTCTGAGGGATTTGAATCCATCTTTTCGATCCAAACTCCGTCGGAATTGATCTTACTCTTGATATTACGGTCCGCAGAGCAACTTACACCCATGCCGATCGGACAACTGGCACCGTGACGGGGAAGACGGATGACACGGATATCGTGTGCCAGATACTTGCCGCCAAACTGTGCCCCGAGGCCAATTTTCTGAGCCTCGACAAGGAGTTTTTCCTCGAGGTCGATGTCACGGAAAGCACGCCCGGTCTCATCTCCCGTCGTGGGCAGATTGTCATAGAACTTGATGCTGGCGAGCTTGACTGTCAAAAGGTTCTTCTCGGCCGAAGTGCCACCGATCACGAAAGCGATATGATACGGAGGGCAGGCCGCGGTGCCGAGGGAGCGCATCTTCTCGACAAGGAAAGGAAGCAGAGTACCCTCGTTCTGGATTGTGGCCTTTGTCATCGGATAGAAATATGTTTTGTTGGCTGATCCACCCCCTTTGGCGACCATGATGAAACGGTACTCGGAGCCTCTAACCGCCTCGATGTCAATCTGTGCGGGAAGATTGCACTTGGTGTTGACCTCGTCGTACATATTCAGAGGAGCGTTCTGGCTATAACGGAGATTCTCCTGCGTATATGTATTGAATACACCAAGGCTCAAAGCCTCTTCGTCCTCGAAATCCGTCCAGACTCCCTGGCCCTTCTCACCATGGATGATCGCGGTACCGGTGTCCTGGCAAAAAGGAAGAACACCCTTCACGGAAGTCTCAGCGTTACGCAGGAACTGGAGGGCGACATATTTGTCATTCTCGGAGGCTTCCGGATCGTTCAGTATCGCCGCTACCTGTTCGTTATGAGCCCTTCGAAGCATGAACTGGCAATCGTGGAAACTCTGCTGGGCGACAAGCGTGAGCGCCTCGGGAGAAACCTCGAGTATAGCCTTTCCATCAGCCAACTTGGTGGTCTTGACAAGTTGCTCAGACCCAGGGACCTTGTAATACTCTGTCGTGTCCGGTCCCAACTGGAACATCGGAGCGTATTTGAACTCTGCCATAACCATAATTAAATAGTTTTAGTTAAAAATCATATTTAGGTTTGATATTAATCAATGTCTTCCACCGGCTCGACAGAACCACCTGCCCCTTCCCGCATCAGGTAGCGGCGCATGAACTCGCCAAGATCCCCGTCAAGAACCCCTTGGGTGTCAGCGGTCTTGTAGCCGGTCCTAAGGTCATTGACCATCTTGTATGGATGGAGAACATAGGAGCGGATCTGGGAGCCCCATTCGATCCTTTTCTTCTGTCCCTCAATCTTGTCTTTCTCCTCCTGCCGCTTCTTCATGGCGATGTCATAAAGCCTTGAGCGGAGCAGCAGCAGGGCCTTCGCCCTGTTCTTCGGCTGGTCACGGGTCTCGGTGTTCTCAATCAATATCTCTTCCTCTTTCCCGGTATCAGGGTCCTGGTAAAGATAGCGGAGACGAACTCCTGACTCGACCTTGTTGACATTCTGTCCACCATGCCCTCCGGCCCGGAAAGTATCCCAGGAAAGCCTTGAAGGATCGACATTCACTTCAATAGTATCATCCACAAGAGGATACACAAAAACAGAGGAGAATGTGGTCTGTCGCTTTCCCTGAGCGTTGAACGGAGAAATCCTGACAAGACGGTGTACTCCGTTCTCAGCTTTGAGATAACCGTAGGCGTAATCTCCATCAAACTCGATAGTGACCGACTTGACCCCCGCCTCATCCCCATCCTGGATGTCTGTGACAGCAGTCTTGTAACCGTTACGCTCGCCCCAACGGAGATACATTCTCATCAGCATAGCGCTCCAATCATTGGCCTCGGTGCCACCGGCGCCGGAATTGATTGTCAGAACCGCTCCGAGATTATCGCCTTCCGATCCGAGCATATTTCTCATCTCGATGGCCTCGATATCTCTCAAAGCCAGTTCATATGCTTTGTCAAGTTCCTCTGTCTCAGAGGTTATGCCAGTCTCATCAACGCTGTTGTCAAGACTCTCCTTGGCGAACTCGTACAGCACCTCTAGATCCTCGGTCTCCGAGAATGCCTTATCATAAGCGTTGACCCAAGACTTTATCCCGTTGAGATTCTTCATGAAAGCCTCCGCCGCTTTGGGATCGTTCCAGAAATCAGGCGACTCCGTCTTCTTCTGGAGGGATTCCACCTGGTTCTTCTTTCCAGGAATATCCAGGCACGCCTCAAGAGTCTCAAGGCGTTCCCGCAAGGCTTCAATCTGTTCTTTGGAGGTCATTATCTGAGCGGGATGTTAGAAAGGTCAGGCAAAGGTCTTTGGTTATTGATAAGTATCCCTCGAGGAGCCCCATGCTCAAGAATCTCGGTGGGAAGAGACTTGAATGAACGCTCCGGAGCCTTCGTATAGACCTTGCCCGCAGCCTTCAGGGCCGCTTTCAGCATGGTCTCATTCTCATCACCGAACTGGCATCCGTCAAATATCTTGTCATCAACCTCAATGTTGACAGGAATACCGTCAGGCATAGCCGGATTGTGCCCGTTCTTGTCAGCGAACGTGCTGACCATCACATAGATACCCCAATTATTGATTTTCGAGTGATCCACATTCATGCTCGCCGGATAGAGATTATCCGGGGACATCATGTAACCGGCGCAATACTTCCCATAGGTCTGTTCACCGATCAAGGTGATATCCATATAAGGAGTCAAGCCTACAATCAGGCCCTCAGAAGCCGAGGCGGAGCCGCCGGTAACTATGACATACAACTTCTTAAGATCCAAGTTGGCGTCCGAGATGTCCTCGCTGATATTGTAGTCTCCGGACTTATATTCGAATTTGGTAGAGAAATATGTGTTGAAATCCTCATCAGCCCATGCTGTGGTGAGAGTTTGGTTGAAGACCTCTGTCTGGAAGATATCCCCCGCGACCACACTGGCATAAGGGGCTATCAAAGAAGCGAGTTCACACTCCGTCTTCACATAACCGCCACCATTGTACCGAAGATCCAGGATAAGCTCCTCAACACCCTTTTCCTTGAACTTCCGGAACACCACAGGCAAAGTCTCCATGGATTTGATATCAAAGGAGTTATAGACAAGGTAGCCAACAGTCTTTTCCCCAATGGTGTAGGTTGTGTCGACAAGGATCGGATCCTCCCACATGTCCTCTGCGGTCATGGAGACGTCATACTCAATATCACCAATGAATTGATTAGTACCCTCAATGACGAGATGTGATATGCCCAAAGTCACATTTGCCGTATTGAACGCGTCGTAGATATTATCGGATGTGATTTCCTTGCCATCAATCTTCATGATGATGTCTCCTCTTTTTAATCCGACCTTCTCGGCGGGACTATTCTTTGTGACATAGGTGACAATCAAGAAATAAACCCCCTCCCTGTTCGAGATACGGCCCGCCTGGAGGTCGTAACCATACGTCAGACCAAGCCCCTCCACGGAGTTGGTCATCGACTTCAAGTCATCTGTCAGCTGTGTCCAGTGATCAACCTCCTTATTGTTGGCATGGTAACGGATGTCATGAACTACCGTTATGGGATCGGTGCAAGAATCAGGGTCAAGCTTCCCAAGATCATTGTAAATCTCTTTGCTCCATAGGTAATAAGTGGCCAGAGCATCGATAGCGAACTGGTCAGCCTGCTGGATTTGCCTTGACGGCTTTGTGGAGACCGGGGTCACAGGATCCTGGCCATTATTGTTCTGGTTGTTGTTATTTGTGATAGGTTCATCCTTCGGTCCACATGCCATCAACGAGGCAAAGGTAAGCAGCGATATTGCGAAATAACGGAAAACTCTTCTCATACTATCTGTATCTATATCAATCGTCATGGCTCGCAAAAGAGCAAACACTATGCAAATTTAACATATTTATCCGGGATTATGAGTATATTTGTGATATGATCGGTATTTTCGACTCCGGTTCCGGCGGACTTTCCGTCTTGAGGGAGATCATAAAGGTACTCCCCCGGGAAAAGTATTTGTTCTTCGCCGACAACGCCTTCTGCCCTTACGGGGAAAAGACTCCACAATTCATCCAAGATAGAGGAAGAACTATCACTGACTTTCTTATTGGTGAGGGCGCAGACATTATCGTGGTAGCCTGCAACACCGCAACAGCCGCCGCCATAGCGACTTTGAGGAATGAATATGACGTCAAGTTCATCGGCATGGAACCAGCCGTGAAACCTGCCGCCTTGAGTTCCGAGACCGGAGTGATAGGAGTGCTGGCCACCGCAGGTACCCTTAAAGCCTCCAAATATCTCAAAACCAGAGGCTTATACGAGGATGACGTGAAGATCTCGGAAAGAGTCGGGAAGGGCTTTGTCGAACTTGTCGAAAGAGGGGTTCTCGATGGTCCTGAGGCCGAGGAGACTGTTCGTCAAAGCCTCCAGCCACTTCTGGATGACGGGGCAGACAGGATAGTCCTGGGATGCACCCATTACCCCTTCCTGCGGGATGTCATACAAAGGATAGCCGGACCGGATGTTCAAGTCATAGACCCGGCCCCGGCTGTCGCCAGACACCTGCTTCATGTCATGACGGATGATGGCCTTATATGCGAGGACGGAGGACCGTCCCTCCCGGATGTGAGAATAGTCGCCTCCGGGGACGACACTATCGCGAAGAGGCTTTACGAGACGATTATCAATAACCAACAATAATGCTAAACAATTCCTATTGCTCGGACAAGTACCAGTACACAATGGGAAAGTCCTTCTACGAGACAGGCCGAAAGGACGTCATCGCCGTGTTCAACATGTTCTACAGGAAGGCCCCGGAGAATAACAACTGGGCCGTGTGCAGCGGCACGGAGGAAATCATCGAATGCGTCCTCAATCTTGGCAAGGCCGAGCCGGACTTCTTCGCCAGATTCCTGCCGGGAGATGAATATGCCGAATTCCGGAAGTACTTGTCCACCATGAAGTTCACCGGCAATGTCTGGGCCATGCGGGAAGGCGAGATCGTGTTCCCGAACCAGCCCATCATCATTGTCGAGGCTCCCCTTATCGAGGCCCAGGTTCTCGAGACCCCCATGCTCTGCATCATGAACCACCAGATGGCCGTGGCCACGAAGGCTTCCAGGGTCTGCAGGGCAACCAACCATCCGGTCAGCGAGTTCGGCTCGCGCAGGGCACATGGTCCCTGGGCGGCCACCTACGGGGCCAAGGCGGCCATCATCGCAGGCTGCGCCAGCACCTCGAATATCCTCACCGGGGTAATGAACGGTGTCCCATCGACCGGCACCATGGCCCACAGTTTCGTGACTTCGTACGGCAGCAGTGTAGAGGGTGAGCACAAGGCTTTCGTGGATTATTGCAATACACACAAGGGAGAGAACCTGATCCTTCTTATAGACACTTATGACACTCTCAAGTGCGGAGTGCTCAACGCGATACGTTCTTTCCGGGAGTGCGGGATCGACGACAACTACGCGCCCGGATACGGAATCAGGCTCGACAGCGGCGACCTTGCCTACCTGTCCCAGAAAGTCAGGAAAGTCTTGGACGCCCACGGGATGAAAAAGTGCAAGATATTCGCCACCAACTCTTTGGATGAATACCTTATCACAGACCTTGAGCGCCAGGGGGCCTGCATAGACTCTTACGGAGTGGGCGACGCCATAGCCACCAGCAAGGCCGCCCCTTGCTTCGGGAATGTTTACAAACTCGTCCAAATCGGTGGAGAACCTGTCCTGAAGCGTTCCGAGGACACGATAAAGCTTATCAATCCCGGATTCCAGCTCACCTACAGGATCATCAAGAACGATCCGGATCAGGGAGAGTTGTACAAGGCTGACGTCACCTGTCTCAGAGGCGACTCCATAGCGAGGAAGATCGAGGCCGGTGAGGAGTTCACCATCTTCGCTGAGGATGACCGCTTCAAGCACAAGACTTTCGAGGCCGGATCATATTCGTGGAGGGCGCTGCAGGAGCAGGTCATCAAGGATGGCGAGGATTGCTCGGTGAAGCACACCCTGGATGAGAAACGGACTTTCTTCAAGGACACGCTGAACCATTTCAGCCCCTCCGAGCGGCGACTCATCAATCCCCACTACTACAAAGTCGACATCTCGGAGGACCTCTACAACACGAAGATCTCCATCCTCGAGTCCCTCAACAAGGAAATCGCAGCCTTCAAGATAGACTGAGCATGAAAAGAGAGGAGTTGAAGAGAATGACCGTGGACCAGTTCACGGCTGAGGCTGAGTACTATGACAACCATTACACTATGGTGTCTGTGGACTATCCGGACATTATCGCCGAACTTGGATCAGAGCCTTTCGGAAACGTTCTTGACTGCGGGTGTGGGACCGGGGCTATGCTAGTCTCTCTCTCTGAGAAGTATCCAGAGAGACATTTCACAGGAATAGATATTACACCGAAGATGATAGAGGTGGCGAAGTCCAGATGTTTAGACTCCGTCGACTTTATCGTGGGAGACTGTGAGAACCTGCCTTTTGGGGACAATAGCTTCGATGTTGTCATCTGCTCACACAGTTTCCACCATTATCCTAATCCCCAGAAATTCTTCGACAGCGTCAGACGTGTTTTGCGTCCGGGAGGTAAACTCATTTTGAGGGACAACACCGGACCACTTTGGTTCATATTGAAATCCAACCTTTATTTCCTTCCCAAATGGCGCAGGAGATACCATTTAGGAGACATCAGATTCTACTCGCTCCGGAAGGTCCGCAGATTCTGTCGGAAAGCCGGCCTCAAATCGGAGAAGCTTGAAGAAAGGCCGGTCCACAAACTCCATTGCGTAGCCAGGAAACCTAAGGACTGAATACCTCCTATAACACCTTGACGAAACGTTCGAGCCAGAAGGCGTCGACGGAGTCGAAAGTGGCGAGCTCGTCGCTGTCTATGTCAAGGACAGCGACGATTTCGTTTTCATTGAATATTGGAACGACGATCTCCGACTTCGAAAGTGAGGAGCATGCGATATGTCCCGGAAACTCCTCAACATCAGGGACTACAATCGTACGGGCATCTTTCCACGCCGTGCCGCATACTCCCCTGCCGTAACCTATTCTCATACATGCGACGGAACCTTGGAACGGCCCAAGGATCAGCTGGTCATCCTTCACCAGGTAGAACCCTACCCAGAAGAAACCCATCTTCTCCTTGAGGAGGGCGGTGGCGTTTGACAGCCTGGCGGTCATGTCAGGCTCGTCTCCGAGAAGGTGCCCAAGGTCGCTGACTAGTCTCGGATAACGGAATATCTTTAGCGGCAGATGGCAATACCCGTCAGGATTCTTTACCAGATAATCCTGATGACGGCCCTCCGCAAGATAAAAGTTCCGCAGAGGCTCAAGTTCCACGGCAAGAGACGCGCCGAGGCTGGCCTCAACCTCGTCAAAGACTGAACGAGCCACGGCCAAATCGTCAGGATTAGTATAGTAAACCCCTGTGCGATAGCGGGTTCCCTCATCCTCGCCCTGTTTATTCACGCTGAGGGGGTCGATGGCGCAAAAGTAATCTCTCAAAAGCTCGGCCAAGGGCAAGGCGTCAGGGTTGTAAATGACCCGGACAGTCTCGGCATATCCTGTCGTGTCTGTGTAGACTTGCTCATAGGTCGGAGACGGAATGTCACCGTTGGCGAAGCCGACCTCAGTGTCAACGACACCTTCAATATTCCTGAAATAATGCTCGGCGCCCCAAAAGCAGCCGCCCGCAAGATATATCTCTTTCATTTTCCAGCCTCCTCCTCTATGGATTCACGTACAGAGCGCAGGTGGTTCCTGCACTGCCCTATCAAAACAGTGGAGCGGCTCACGAGAGCGCCAATCTCGTCGAGGCTGGTCTGAGGATCCTCGACCTTGGCGGCGATCCCTTCCAGCTCGGCCATCGCCTTGGCGTAATCAAATTTCTCTTCTGGCATATTCGTTTTATACTTTGTTTCAATTAGTTATAGATTCTTCTCCTCGCTCAGAACGACATCGGTGACTGTACCCTTGACGGTGCCGTCGGCGAACATCATTTGGAAGGCATCACCCGGCTTCACTCCGGATGCGGAGGACAGTTTCACACCTCTGGCGTCCAAAGCGAGAACGTATCCTTTATCCAGGATATGCCTGGGGTCGCCGGCAACGATCTTCGCCTCAATCATATCAAGAGCATGACCAGCGTCGGAAAGCCGCATGTCAGCGGCATGGAGTACACTCTTGCCGAGAAGGTCAAGCCTTGAGAGCATCGCCGAAAAGCGTCCTGAGAATGCCAGACGGAGTCTGGTCTCAAAAGACGAAATCCGTTGGTCCTCAGCGATGAGGCAATCAAGGAACAGGTCGGCCAAAGCCGTGGGAGTCTTTACGAAGGTGTTCGCCACCATGTCAGCGACATGGTAATCCTTGTCGTGGCCGATCGCGGTGAACACAGGAATCGGGCAACGGGCTATCGCGGCGGCAAGGTCGTAGTCGTCAAAGCAGGCCAGGTCAAGGTCTGAACCGCCTCCCCGCATGATGAGAACGGCGTCGTAACGCTTTTCCGAGGCCTCTATCATTTCCAGGTCGATTATCATGGAGTCGGCGGCCTGGTCTCCCTGCATAAGCGCCTCGAAAAGCTCCACGTCGAACACGAAGCCATACTCATTCTCCAGAAGGTGGCGCCGAAAATCCTGAAGGCCAGCGGCGCCTGGAGCGGATATGACCGCTAATGAATATGGCAACTGGCTCAGGGACAACTGTTTCTGAAGATCGATCAAGCCTTCTTTCGTCAGCCTCTCCACAGTCTCCCGCCTCCTCTTCTCGTTAGCCCCAAGGGTGAACTCGGGATCGACCTCATCTATATTCAATGAAAACCCGTAGACCGGATGGAAATTGACTTGGGCGCGGAAAAGGACATCCATCCCGACATCCAGGGAAGATCCGGTGACCGCTTTGAAATACTGGTTGACATAATTCCATCTGGCGGCCCAGATGGTAGCCCGCACCTTAGCCACGACCACTCCCCGCTCACTTTGTGACAGTTCGAGGTAACAGTGGCCGTTCTGCTTGTGGCTGAGGCTGCTTATCTCGGCCTTTACCCACACTGGCGCGGGGAACGAGGTCTCAACCTCGTCCCGCAACAAGGCGGTCAGTTCCGATAGCTCCAAGTATTCCAAATCCATCTTCAAACTCTCTGTTCTCTCTTACAAAATTAACAAAAATCCACTATCTTTGCACTATGAGGATTTCCGAAGCAAAATTCGTTGGCAGCAGCCCCGCGGTGGCGATGAAACCAAGCCGGAAACTTCCGGAATTCGCTTTCATCGGGCGCTCTAATGTCGGCAAGTCATCGCTGATCAACATGCTTTGCGGCAACAGCAAGTTGGCCAAGACATCTTCCACTCCCGGGAAGACAAAGCTTATCAACCACTTCCTCATCAATGACAGCTGGTACATAGTCGATCTCCCTGGTTACGGATTCGCCAAAATCTCAAAAAAAGAGCGGGAAGCTCTGAGGCTGATGATCAACGACTATATTCTCAACTCTGAGGAGATGACGCTTCTGTTCGTCCTCATAGACTCAAGGCATGACCTCCAGAAAATCGATCAGGAGTTTATCGCCGGACTCGGGGAGAACGGTATTCCTTTCGCCATCATATTCACTAAAGGAGACAAACTTGGGCCCAACGCCCTCAAAGCCCAGATAGAGAAGAACAAACAGATTCTCTCCGAACAATGGGAAGAGTTGCCTCCTATGTTCGCCTCGAGCGCTGAGACCGGGGCCGGCAAGGAGGAAATACTTGATTATATTGAACAATATATATAACCATGTACATCGAACACAGAATGGAATTATTCGCATGCAGGGCCTCTAGGAACTTCGCATGCAAGGTTGTCGAAGGCTTGAACAAGATCGGGGAGCGTTATGGTGAGAAGTACCATCTCGGCGAATCCGAGGTGACCCAGTTCAGCGACGGGGAGTTTGTTCCTTCATTCACCGACAGTGTCAGGGGCGCCACGGTATTCGTGGTCCAGTCCACATTCCCGCCTACAGAGAACCTTATGGAACTCCTTCTGACGATCGACGCGGCGAAACGCGCTTCCGCCGACAAGGTTATCGCCGTCATGCCTTACTTCGGATGGGCGCGCCAGGACCGCAAGGACAAGCCGAGAGTCTCAATCGGAGCGAAACTTGTGGCCAACCTGCTCACCGCCGCCGGAGTTGACAGGATCATGACCTGCGACCTCCACGCCGACCAGATCCAGGGCTTTTTTGATATCCCGGTTGACCATATCTACGCCAGCAGGGTTTTCATTCCTTACCTTAAGTCCCTGAATATTGAGAACTTGGCTATAGCCGCCCCCGATATGGGAGGAGCCAAGAGAGCCAACGCCTATGCCAAGGAACTCGCCTGCCCCGTCATTATCTGCCACAAGACCCGAGAGAGAGCCAATGTGATCGGATCCATGACAGCCATAGGTGACGTCGAGGGCAAGAACATCGTCATCGTGGATGACATGATCGACACCGCCGGCACACTCACCAAGGCAGCCGACCTGCTGATGGAGAAAGGCGCCGCCAGTGTACGGGCCTGCGCGACCCATCCTGTCCTGTCCGGTCCCGCCTACGACAGGATCAACGCCTCGTCCCTGAAGGAGGTCTATGTGACCGACACTATCCCTCTCAAGGGCGACGCTGACAAATCTAAGATCAAGGTGGTCTCGATGACCTCGACTTTCGCCTCGATCATACACAAAGTTTACAATTACGAGCCGATCAGCACCGAATTCATCTTCTAAATCATCCCCTTACTTATGCGCACTCTCCTTGCGGCCATACTGATTCTCTCCATCGCCATCGCCCTGATGTGCGTGGGAATCATCGTGAAGGGTCGTTTCCCGGAGACCGAGATCAGCAGGAATAAGGAAATGCGCAAGTTGGGGATTAAGTGTGTCAACGAGGAGGAGAAGGAACGCTCCGGGCTGAGACGCCAGAAAAACAGCTCTTGCACAGGTGTTTACACTGATGCCTGCAAAAGCTGCGCATTATATAAGAACTGAACGATATGAGCTTGGTAGCGATAGTGGGACGGCCGAATGTCGGCAAGTCAACCCTTTTCAACCGTCTGGTGGGCATGCGTCAGGCGATAGTAGACGAGATCGCCGGTGTGACGCGTGACCGCCATTATGGGAAATGTGACTGGAACGGGAAGGAATTCTCCGTAGTGGACACCGGTGGATGGACCAGCAAATCGGACGATGTGTTCGAGGACGCCATCCGCAAACAAGTCGTTATAGCGATAGAGGAAGCCGACCTGATCCTGTTCATGGTCGAGGCCGCCACCGGAATCACAGATTACGATGAGCAGATAGCCGACCTGCTGCGCCGTAGCGGTAAGCCCGTTGTCCTTTGCGTCAACAAGGTGGACTCTGGAGAGAAGATGTATGACACTTACCAGTTCTACAGTCTGGGCCTTGGAGAGGTATGGAGCATATCCGCCGCCAACGGAAGCGGAACCGGTGACCTTCTTGACGAGATCCTAAGGATACTACCGGAGGACACGCAGGCCGAGGATGACCATCCGGAACTACCACACATCGCCATTGTCGGAAAGCCCAATGTCGGGAAATCGTCCCTGACCAACGCCCTGCTCGGCGAGGAAAGGAACATTGTCACACCGGTGGCGGGTACCACAAGGGATTCCATCTCTACACGATACAACAAGTACGGACACGATTTCATGCTTGTGGACACCGCCGGAATGAGGAGAAAGACAAAGGTCAACGAGGATCTTGAGTTCTATTCCGTCATGCGCGCCATAAGGGCCATTGAGCACGCCGACGTCTGCATACTCATGATCGACGCCAACGCCGGCATGGAGGCCCAGGACATGAGCATTTTCAATCTCATCGTACGCAACCGTAAGGGCTGCGTGCTGGTCGTCAACAAGTGGGATCTCTTCACGAAGGACAGCAACACGATGAAGGAATACACGAAGGCCCTTCGTGAGCGTATCGCGCCATTCGATGATGTCCCGATCATATTCACCTCAGTCATCAACAAACAGAGGATCATGGATGTGCTCGACGCCGCCGCGCACGTCTATGAGAACTTCTCCCGCAGGGTGCCCACCGCCAGGCTAAATGAGGCGCTCCTTCCGGAGATAGAGAATTATCCCCCTCCCGCATGGAAGGGTAAATACATCAAGATCAAATACGTAACCCAGCTGCCCACGAAATTCCCGGCGTTCGCTTTCTTCTGCAATCTGCCGCAATATGTCAAAGCGCCTTACAAAAGGTTCCTCGAGAACAAGATCAGGGAGCACTTCGACCTGTTGGGTTGCCCGGTACAAATCTTCATCAGAGCCAAATAGCCATGGAAGAATCTGAAGTCAAAAAAGATAAGAAAGGTATCCTCGGAAACTGGATCGTCCAAAACCTGATAGGCGCCTCGGTTTTTTTCGCCTTGCTGGTGCTCGGGGCCACCATAGTCCTTAGCATAGTGACCCATCACGGCCAGAGCATAGAGGTTCCGGATCTCACTAGCATGAGCGTTCAAGAGGCCTCCAGAGAAGCCTCCAAGAATCACCTCAGGGTCGAGGTGACCGATTCCATCTATGTCCGAAGGATGGAGAAGGGTGCTGTATATAGCCAGAATCCCAAAGCCGGCTCCAGGGTCAAGAAAGGTCGTCGGATCATGCTGACAATCAACGCCAAGCATGCCAAGAAGGTGAGCATGCCCAACCTTGTCGGATATTCGATGAGACAAGCCAAAGCGGAGCTTAACTCCCGCGGTTTGGCACTCGGGAAGCTTATCTATGTCAATGACATAGCCACCAACAACGTGCTCCGGCAAATCTACCGCAACCGGGAGATCAGGCCTGGCGTACAGATTGAGACGGGCTCGGCGATAGATCTCCAAGTCGGCCTCAATCCTTCCGACAACATGACTTATGTCCCTAATGTAAAGGGAATGAAATACATGAGAGCTGTCGACGCTATCCACGACAACTCCCTCAATTTAGGCAAAGTCGTGTTTGACAAGACGGTGAAGAATTATACCGACTCGCTCAACGCCACAGTGTACAAGCAGACTCCCGCCGCCTCGAAGAGCCCTATCCTGATGGGCTCAGATGTGACTATCCAGCTTTCCCTGGACATCAAGGAGAACTACTAGCCGTGGATAAGGACCTCCCGATTATCGATCCTGAGGAAACTGATCTCCCTGAAGACGGAGAGCAGGGAATGTTCGAGCATTTCCGGCTCAACGTCGATCCAGGGCAGACCCCCATGCGGGTGGATAAATTCATGGCCACGCACCTGGAGGACACCTCCCGTCACAGGGTCCAATGCGCCATAAAAGAAGGTTATGTCAGGGTCGGAGACAAGATCGCGAAGGCGAACCTGATCGTGAGGCCCGGAGATGTGATACGGTTCATGATGCCATACCGGCGAAGGGGAACCGAGATCCTGCCTGAGAATATCCCTCTTGACATAGTTTACGAGGATAATGACCTTCTGGTGGTTAACAAACCCGCCGGGATGGTCGTACACCCAGGACACGGCAATTACAATGGCACACTGGTCAACGCGTTGGCATTTCATTTGGGTATTAATCCTTCTGCTTTACCCGATGACCCGGAGAGCGAGAGGATGGGCGTATTGGTCCACAGGATCGACAAGGACACTTCAGGGCTGTTGGTCGTGGCCAAGAATGACGAGACTCAGATGAATCTTGCCAAGCAATTCTTCGAGCACAGTATCGAGAGGCTCTATGTGGCGGTAGTCTGGGGCAACATAAAGGAAGACGAAGGCACTATCAACGGAGCCATCGGGAGGGATCCTAACGACAGGCTACGGTTCAAGGTCTATCCCGAAGACGACGAAAGAGCGAAACATGCGGTCACCCACTTCAAAGTCCTGGAAAGATTAGGTTATGTGACAGTCGTGCAGTGCCGTCTTGAGACCGGAAGGACCCATCAGATCCGGGTCCACATGAGCCATATCGGCCATCCATTGTTCAACGACGAGCGCTACGGAGGGGCTGATATCCGTAAGGGTACAATCTACGCCAAATATCGACAGTTCATCCAGAACTGCTTTGAATTATGCCCCAGGCAGGCCTTGCACGCCAAGACTCTGGGTTTCGTCCACCCCTCTACCAAGGAGATAATGCGATTCGACTCCATAATCCCGGAGGACATGGAGTCGATGATCGCCAAATGGCGTAAATACGTTTCTTCTACATCGGAGGACGACCGCCGCCCATAGGCGGACCGCCGAAACCGCCGCCACGTCCTCCGGGACCGCCAGGACCGCCACCGGGGCCTCCAGGACCCATTCTCATTCCACCGCCTCTTCTGCCTCCGAAGGTTCCGAAACGATAGGTCAAGGCGACTATAACATAACGGCCGAGCGTGTTGCTCCAACTCTCGGTGATCACACCATTGCTTTCCCTTACTCCGATAGTCCTGGCCTGGTCGAGAAGGTCATACGCCCTCAAGGCGAGTGTCACCTTATTCTTGAACAGGAGCTTCTGGATGTCAAGGTTGACAATCAACGTAGGATCTATCTCTGACGTGTAATTGATGTACCAGTTGTAAGTGGCGTCAGTCTTGAAAGTAAGGCCGGCAGGCAACGTCCAGTTGATGGAACCATCAAGACTGTTGGTCCAGGTCTCGGTGTTGTTGACACCTCCGATAGCTGAGGAATTGCCTTGGTTCACGGAATATGTTATATGACTGTAACGGCCGCTGGCACCCGCCATAATCTCAATAGCGTCGCTACGGTAAGTGAGCCTCAACCTTTGATTGAACGAGAAGTTACGGGTCACGTTCTCCTTGAAGATAGAGGCCTTGGCCGGATCAGGATAATCAGCGAGGAACTCCTTGTACTTGGTGAAAGCGCCGTCTTCGTTACGGTACTTGTCCATATTGATCTTCGAGCCGGCGTCAGTGTAAGAAGTTGACTGGGAGAAGTTGAGGTTGGTGTTGGAGAAGACCGAGAAATTCGACTTGGCGATCGGGGAATTGAAGAATATCCTGGCGCCGCCATTATAGGAATTGGGACCGTTGTAAGGGATGGAATATGACCTGTTCTTATCATCCCTGATAACTCCTGTCACAATCGGATTCTGGACCATACCTCCATTGAGGTTGATGTTGAAGGATGTGAACGTCTGCCTGTTCGTCATCCTGAACTCAGTGTTGACGTTATGGTTGAAATAAGGGATCAAACCAGGGTTACCACTGGATATGGAGTTAGGATTCGAGTTGTCCGGAACTCTCATGAGCTGGGTTGTGGAAGGCTGCTGCGACCGGCCACGATAGAAGATCCTCATGTTGCTGGTCTCTCCCATATCATACCAGAACATCGCGGTAGGAGCGATATTGATGACCGTCGTGTCGTACACTTCCTTGTTGGTCTCGTTGTGCATGTGGTTAGGCATGACGGAGAAACCCAACTGCGCGTGTATCTTATCCTTCTGGTACTGGAGATCAAGTCCGGCGGTCTGATTATTATTCTTGTTCAGTATGTTGCTCGAATAAGTCTCATTCCTGACCTCTCCTCTAGGATCGTAAACCAATGATTTATCACCGATCACATTCGATCCGCTGTCATAGGCATCTTTCTGGGATGTGTTCTTGTTCCAAGAATAATTGTAATTTGCCGAAGCGTAGAAACCGCCTCCGAGAGGCTCGGTGTAAACAATCCTTCCAGACAGGGAAGCATTCTTGGAGAGTTGGTCAATCCTCTGGTTGACGATATCCTGAGCGTCTCCGGACATAGTATTCCAGCTGTTGGTGAGGGACTGGTTGAAGCCATTCATCTGGTTATGGCTGAAACTATAATTGCCTTGGATGGACAAAGTTCGTCCGGGCATACCCAACTTCTGGCGGAAGAGCAGGAAACCGTTGGTCTGCCAGTTCTTGTTGTCACCGGTGTTGTTGGAGAAACCGTCGCTGGAGTTAGTCAGAGTGTTGGAGCTATTGTACCTTTCTGTCGAGAAATCAGAGAACTGAAGGTAGTTTCCGGTTCCGAAATTGACCTGGGGCTGGAAGAGAATAGAGGTGTTTTCAGAGAACTTATGCTCCATCCTCATTCCGAAGCGATGACCATAAGAGGTGTTATTGTTAATTCCAGGATCATCAACGCCGTTCTTGGTGATCATATAGTCACCGTTCTGGAAGGACCGGTCGTACTGGGTGCTTCTCTGAAGGACATCTCTTCTGGATTGGTTGTAAACATAGTTACCGCCGGCGTTCATCTTATCATCAAAGAGATCCCAGGCACCATTGAGTCCAGCCATCCATGAGGTGTTGATTCCGCTTCCGCCACCGAAGCCGCCTCCGCCGCCGCCACCGAAGCCGCCTCCGCCGCCGCGCATACCGCCGCCTCCCATGCCGCCCATCATTCCACCCATCATATTTCCGGAGATGTCAGTGGCGCCACGGCCGTTCGTGTTGTTTCCGTTTAATACGATACTGATATTGCTATTCTCGGTGAAACGTCCTATAAAAACGCCGGATTGATAACGGAAGTCATCGTCTTTCGCCAGTGTGGTGGTGGTCTTGGGGAGATCCTTTCCGCCTCCAGCGGAAAGATTACCGACCAAGCCGTTCATCATGCCCTTCTTGACGCTAAGGTCTATGACTTGTTCCTCGTTGCCATCCTCGATTCCAGTGAACTCAGCCTGCTCGGACTTCTTACGTATAACCTTGATCTTCTCGATCATCTTGGCAGGAAGATTATTAGTGGCGATCTGGGGATCATCCAGGAAAAAAGTCTTTCCTCCAATGGTGATCTTGGAGATAGTCTCACCGTTTGCCGTGACAGATCCGTCATCCCCGATCTCGATGCCAGGGAGTTTCTTCAGTAAGTCGATAAGCATGTCGTTCTCAGTCGTCTTGAATGAAGACGCGTTATACTCGACGGTATCTTTCTTGATAATGATAGGATTTCCTGTAGCGGATACGCTCGCCGCGTCGAGGACCTGCTTGTCCTCCTCCATCTTGAGGGTACCAAGATCAAGGTAATTCTTGACTTCTATATCCTGGGTGTACTCCTTATAACCAAGGAGCTCAGCCCTGAAGACATATTTTCCATGGGTGACCTTCTCGATCGTGACCGCTCCATCCGCGGAACTGAGCACATATTTATATGGCTTTGAACTGCCATGCTTGGAAATGGAGACGGTGGCGAAAGGCACAGGCTCGCCGTTCTCATCCTTAAGGACAGCCTTGACCGTACTGCTGTTCTGCGCTGACGCGACTCCGATAATCGACATCACGCCGACCAGGATCGCTATAAACTTTTTAAAATCCATATAAACAATTTAATTCAAACATTCTTTTGACAGGAATGGCGGCCTCCGGTTTAATACCGGAGCAATAAAAAAACAAATAATGTCTATTTGATCCTGTCAGGATTGGCTTGGATGAATCTTTCCCAACTGGAGGAGGACTTGACTTTAGCCAGAGGGCTGGATGTCGAGTAATAATGGCATAAGGCTATGGCCAAAGCGTCAGTTGCGTCCAGATGCTCAGCCTTGATCTCCACATCAAGGGTTTTCCGGATCATCATCGCCACCTGCTCCTTGGACGCGGCCCCGTTACCGGTGATGGCCTGCTTGGCTTCTCTCGGAGCATATTCGCATACCACATCAATTCCCTGCTCCATAGCCGCTATCATGGCCGCGCCTTGCGCCCTGCCAAGTTTCAGGACCACCTGGGCATTCTTACCGTAGAAAGGTGACTCAAGAGCCATTTCCGTACCATGGTAGGTCTTGCAGACCTCACTCACGGTATCGTAAATCTGGCGTAATTTGGAATACGCGTCCTTTTCCTTACGGATATCCAAGACACCCATATCCACGAAAAACGGCTTCCCATCCACGACATCGATTACCCCGAAACCAAGCAAGTTGGTTCCGGGGTCGATGCCGATTATAGTGCGTTTCTCCATCAGTTCGGGGTCTGGCTAGCAAATCTTGTCAAAGCCGGTGTAGGGACGCAGGACTTCGGGAATATTGACCCCGTCCTCAGTCTCATTGTCCTCAAGCAAGGCGGCGACAACCCTCGGAAGGGCGAGAGAGCTGCCGTTGAGGGTATGGCAAAGCTGGATCTTGCCCTCTTCGTCACGATAACGGAGATGGAGCCTGTTAGCCTGGTAAGTCTCGAAATTAGACACGGAAGAAATCTCAAGCCAACGTCCCTGGGCAGCAGACCAAAGCTCGAAATCGTAAGTGATAGCCGAGGTGAAGCTCATGTCCCCGCCACACAGGCGAAGTATCCTGTATTTGAGTCCCAGGCTGTTAACAAGCTTCTCCACATGGGCGACCATCTCATCCAGGGCGGCATAAGAGTTCTCAGGTTTCTCGACCCTGACGATCTCGACTTTGTCAAATTGATGCAGTCGGTTGAGCCCCCTGACATCCTTCCCATATGAACCGGCCTCACGGCGGAAACAGGGAGTGTATGCGGTGAGCTTCTGCGGAACCTGCTCATTCTCAAGGATAACGTCCCTGAAGATGTTAGTCACAGGCACCTCGGCAGTCGGGACAAGATAAAAGTCATCCAGGCCGACATAGTACATCTGGGACTCCTTGTCAGGAAGCTGGCCGGTACCGAAGCCAGAGGCGGCGTTCACAACCACCGGAGGCTCGACCTCCTTGTAGCCGGCGGCCGTGTTGAAATCAAGGAAATAGTTTATCAGAGCCCTCTGGAGCTTGGCGCCTTTGCCTTTATAGACAGGGAATCCGGCGCCTGTGATCTTCACACCAAGGTCGAAATCTATGATGTCATATTTCTTGGCGAGTTCCCAGTGAGGCAAAGCGTCCTGCGGGAGATGGACCTCCGGGCCTCCCATCTTGACAACCTGGTTGTCCTCAGCGCCTTTGCCGGGAATAACAAGGTCACAAGGAATATTCGGGAGCAAGACTATGGTCTCGTCCAACTCCTTGTTATTGGCGTCAGCCTTGGCAAGGAGTTCGGAAGACTTGTTTTTCAAAGCGGCCACTTCCCTCTTCACTTCTTCAGCCTCTTCCCTCTTCCCGTCCTTCATGAGGCCTCCGATCTTCGCGGAGAGTTTCTTCTGCTCTGAGAGCAGAGCGTCGCTCTCGGTCTGAAGAGCCCTTCTGTTAGCGTCCAACTCGAGAACTTTCCCTACAATTTCCCTCGCGTCAAAGTTCTTGACCGCGAGTTTCGCTATGACGCGCTCCGGATCCTCGCGGAGCATCTTGAGTGTAAGCATATTCTTTTACTAATTTATCTTCCAATAAAAAAAGAGGACCTATTCGACAACTCGAAGCCAGTCCTCTTTTCTTCTATCAATCCTCCGAGTCTAGTTCTCAAAAGGGATAACCGAGACGTAGGATTTGTTTTCCTTCTTCTTGGTGAACTTGACAGTTCCGTCCACGAGAGCGTAAAGAGTGTGGTCCTTGCCCATTCCAACGTTCTTGTCGGGATTGTGGACAGTGCCCCTCTGCCTTACGATGATGTTACCGGCCTTCACGACCTCACCGCCGAATTTCTTGAGTCCGAGCCTTTTGGATTGGGACTCACGGCCGTTCTTCGAACTTGATTGTCCTTTCTTGTGTGCCATAATCGAGTGACTTTTGAAATTAAGCGATAGCGTCGATGCGAATCTTGGAAAGCTTCTGGCGATGGCCGTTGAGCTTTTGGAATCCCTTGCGACGGATTTTCTTGAAGACGAGCACCTTGTCAGCCTTCGCCTCGTCATCGAGAACGGTGGCCTTCACGACGGCACCCTGAACGTAAGGATTACCGAGCTGGATCTGCCCTTCGGAGTCAATCAGCAGGACTTTGTCGAATTCAACGGACTCATCCTTCGCTGCCGCGAGGCGGTTCACGAAGATCTCGTTACCGGCTTCAACCTTGAACTGCTGGCCTGCAATGTCAACAATTGCGTACATAAAAAACAAAACTTTATAAGTTTCAGCCTGAGGCGCGTACGACCCCGCGTACGTCTTCCGGAGCCTCCGGGCCATAAATGGACGGCAAAATTAGCAAATTCCTCGAATCTTGCAAAATTTTCCCGCGATTATTTGATGTACAAATTCAGAAGAGTCTCATAGAGCTCTTGCTGTCCGCTCTTCTGGGCAGGCTCGTCATGGGTCTTGGCATATTCAACGAGCTCCTCGAGGGACATATTCCCTTCCTCGAATCTCTTGCCCTCTCCCTCATCAAACGAGGCGTAACGCTTCTCGACCATTCCGGGAATAGGAGACTCCTCGACAATAGCGGCGGCGGCGAGCAAGGCCCTGGCCATGGCGTCCATCCCGCAGATATGCGCGATGAATATGTCCTGCGGATCAGTGGAGTTGCGGCGCAGCTTGGCATCGAAGTTGGAGCCGCCATTACCGAGACCTCCATTCCGGATAATCTGGAGCATGGCCTGAGTCAAGTCGAACAGGTCGACAGGGAACTGGTCGGTGTCCCATCCGTTCTGGTAGTCACCCCTGTTGGCGTCGATAGAACCCAGAAGGCCATTGTCCACCGCGACCGCCAACTCATGCTCGAAGGTGTGGCCGGCCAAGGTGGCGTGATTAACCTCGATATTGACCTTGAAATCCTTGTCAAGCCCATTGGCGCGCAGGAAACCTATCACGGTCTCGGTGTCCACATCGTACTGGTGCTTAGTAGGTTCCATCGGTTTCGGCTCAATGAGGAAAGTGCCGGTGAAGCCATTGGAGCGGGCATAGTCTCGGGCTGCCTTAAGCATATTGGCGAGATGGTCCTTCTCTCTCTGCATCTGGGTGTTAAGAAGAGAGGTGTAACCCTCGCGGCCTCCCCAGAACACATAGTTGGTTCCGCCGAGCTTGATCGTCGCGTCAATGGCGTTCTTGATCTGTACAGCGGCGCGGGCGACAACACCGAATTCCGGGTTGGTGGCGGCACCGTTCATATACCTCTTGTGACCAAAGACATTGGCTGTGCCCCAAAGAAGCTTGATGCCGGTCGCTTTCATCTTCTCGAGGGCGTAATCTGTGATCACCCTCATCCTTTCCTCATATTCGGCGATTGTGGGAGCCTCTTCGACAAGGTCCACATCATGGAAACAGAAGTACTTGATACCCAGCTTCTCCATGATCTCGAATCCGGCGTCCATCTTGTCCTTCGCCCTTTGGATCGGGCAGTCAGCCTTGTCCCACTCATACTCCCTGGTCTGGCCTCCGAACTGGTCCCCACTCGCCTGTCCAAGGGTGTGCCACCAAGCCATGGCGAATTTCAGCCAGTCTTCCATCCTTTTGCCAAGGACGACGCGATCTGGTTCATAATAGTGGAATGCCAAAGGGTTCTTGCCCTGAGGTCCCTCGAAGGGGATCTTTCCGATTTGCGGGAAATATTCTTTCATAATGATATTTGTGTTTTTGTATCAATTATATTTTCAAGTTGTCAAACCAGATTGAATAAGCGTCCAGATAGGGAGAGCGGTCTGCCGGCGGCTCAACCACAGCGAGTCTCTCTAGAGTGGCGAAGGCCTCATTATGATCTTTGTAGATACCGGCCCCGATTCCAGCCGCTTTGGCGGCACCCGCGGCTCCATCCGTGTCGAGAAGCTCTATGGTCGATCCTGTCACGGCGGCAAGTGTGTCCCTGAAGATTGTGCTCAAGAACATATTGGCCTTGCCGGCCCTAATCACCCCGACGTCCATCCCCATCTTCTTCATAATGTCAATCCCGTAATTGAAGGAGAACACTATTCCCTCCTGGGTGGCCCTGAGAAGATGCTTCCATGTGTGGACGTTAAAATTGAGTCCGGACACTCCAAAACCCAACTCCTTGTTGCCGAGCATGCGTTCAGCCCCGTTTCCGAAAGGATAGACCGATACTCCACCGGATCCCACCGGAGTCTCCTCGGCGGCCTCGTTCATCTCGACGTAAGACATCCCGCGGGGAACGACATTTCTCCTGATCCAGGCGTTGGCTATGCCGGTTCCATTGATGCATAGGAGTATCCCCAGACGGGGGGCGTCCGGAGTATGATTGACATGGGCAAAGGTGTTTACTCTGGATTCCGGGTCATAAGAGACTTTTCCTCCCACTCCGTAAACCACCCCGGATGTCCCGGCCGTCGCGGCTATATCACCAGGCTCAAACACATTAAGTGACAATGCGTTATTAGGCTGGTCACCGGCCCTGTACGTGACCGGGATACCGACCGGAAGGCCAAGTTCCTGGGCCACCTCGAAACCGATTCTGCCTTGCTCTGAGAAGGTTGGGCTTATTTCCGGAAGCAAATCCTCATCGAACCCGAACCAATCCATCAGGAATGAAGCGGGACGATTCTCCTTGAAATCCCACAACATCCCCTCAGACAGGCCGCTCACCGTTGTCCTCTGCTCCCTGGTCAACCTATAAGCTATATAATCTCCCGGAAGCATGATCGTGGCGATACGATCGAAAATATCAGGCTCATTATCCTTTACCCAGGCCAGTTTCGAAGCGGTGAAATTGCCGGGAGAGTTCAACAGATGCCCGAGACATTTCTCCTTCCCGAGAGCCTGGAACGCGGCTTCCCCATAAGGAACAGCCCTGGAGTCGCACCAGATTATAGAATTCCTGAGAAGCTTGCCGTTCTTGTCAAGACACACAAGTCCATGCATCTGGTAAGAGATGCCTATCGCGGCTATATCCTTCGGCGACTGACCAGGGTTCACCGCGCGGATCTGATCAAGCACATCCCGCGTGGCGAGCTTGAGATTCTCCCACCAGCTCTCGGGATCTTGCTCGGCCCAACCGGCCTTCAAAGAAATAATCGTGCTCTCATGTTTGGGATAAAAGGCGCTGGCGACACATTTGCCGCTGTCAACATCCACAAGGCTCGCCTTCACCGACGAGCTTCCCACGTCGTAACCTAAAAGAAACATCTTCTCACAGTTTGCTTATGAATATCTCCATACCTTTAGTCGCTACCGCTCTGATATGGGTGATCTTAGGGTCGTAAATGGCGACATCCTCCGGATCGATAAGATAAACCGGGGTGCCGGATTTGGCGTAGCGATACAAACCGGCCGCCGGATAAACATTCAGCGAAGTGCCCACAATCAGCATGATATCGGCGTCAGCGACAACGTCAATGGCCTTCTCTATCTTGGGCACGGCCTCACCGAAGAACACGATATGGGGCCGCAACTGGCTTCCATTGGGAGCCAGATCTCCGAGATTGACCGGCTCGTATCCGACATCTATAACCTCTTTCTCGGAATATGTCCTGTCATATACTCCGTCTTCTGGACGGACCTTGGTGACCTCCCCGTGAAGATGTATTACACGGGTACTGCCCGCCCTCTCATGAAGATTGTCAACATTCTGGGTGATGACAGTGACATCATAATCCTTCTCAAGACCGGCTATCGCGAGATGAGCGGCATTGGGTTTCGACTGTGAAAGCTGGACCCTCAACTGGTTATAGAAACCCAGGACCAGTCCCCTGTTCCTGTACCATCCCTCAATAGACGCGACTTCCTGCGGGTCATACTCCCCCCAAAGGCCTCCTGAACCCCTGAATGTGGCGAGCCCGCTCTCAGCGCTGACCCCGGCGCCGGTCAGGACAGCAATTTTCTTCTTCGTCATATCAGTTATTCTTGAAATAGGTGTTTCTAAGCCAATACTCAAAGAGAGGATCGAAGATTACCGGCCGCTCGTCGTCTCCCACAAATGTGAGGATCTCTTTCTTCATAAGCGCGTCTTTGAGTCTCCGGACATTCGCGGAGGAATTGAGGGAATACTTACGGATCACCTCCGCCGTGCTGAACTTGGTGTAGCCGTCAATGATCGCCTTGAGAAGGCTGACCTGGAAAGTGGTGAGATCATTCATCGTGGCGATGAACCTCCCCCGGTGGATGGATATTATGGTATCCAACGCCTCCAGAAGTACCGGCTCCATGATATATCCCTTGGAAAGGGAATCACAGATTGAAGTGAAATGATTGATGTAGAACAGATTACACTTAAACAAGCGACATGCTCCACCAATCAGGTCACGATCTATAACCTTCCCGCTCGCGAGGAAGCCTTTGATGATATGCTCGACTATCTCCCGCTCGTCCACCTTGCTTAGAGCGAAATGCTCGACACGGCGGTAGAAGAAATGGCGCCTCACGAAAATGTCTCTCATGGCGTTGAACATCGACCCCAGGAAGATATATGAGAAACTCTTGTTCCCGGCAAGCCTGCCCTCATCGATCACCTCTTCCATCAGCTTGAACAACTTTTCCCCGTCATCCGTGAGATCAAGGTTCTGGAACTCGTCAATGATCAGGAATATCTTCTCATGCCGGTCCTCAGCCAGACGGTATGGGAGCCTGAGCACTTCCTTGATGTCGGTGTCATTGATTTCCCAATTAGTGGACAGGATCGCGTCAGAAGACGAGTAAGCCGCAGGATCGAAAATGAAATGGGTCCCAGAAAGGTACTTGGAAACCACTTGGGCATACTCATCAGGGGTTGAGGCCACAAGTCTGATGACAGCCGAGCCCAACCTCCTTGCCAAAGCCTCATTCGACCGGATGTCAAGCGCTGTGATCTCCCCGGTGACGAATCTCGCGCCGGAGACCTTCATCTTGGTCAAGACCTGATGGACAATGGATTTCTTACCCGTTCCTACCGGTTCCCAGAGAACCACATTCTCTCCCTGCGAGAGCAGGTTGGCGAGGATGGCGCAGTCTTCTTTGCGGCCTATAAAGTGCTGGCCTGTAACATACTTATTGTACAAAAACGGGCTGTCCATTGAAATAACATTTTTGTTTTGACAAAATTAAGAAATTTTTCATATCTTTGCACCCGCTTTGATAAAAAGGAGGTGGTAAATTAGTTATGATCATAGTTCCAATCAAGGAAGGCGAGAACATCGAAAGGGCTCTTAAGAAATTCAAGAGAAAGTTCGAGAAGACCGGCGCTGTCCGCGAGATGCGCGCCCGCAAGAACTTCGAGAAGCCTTCTGTGAAGAAGAGAGCGGCGAGGATGAAAGCCATCTACGTCCAGCACCTCCAGCTCCAGGACGAGCAGTAATCACACGCTTATATTTTTAGAAGACAAATCCATCTGGGTTTGTCTTTTTTGTTATAAATTTGTAGATGTGAGCAAGCGTGGAAAGCATCTGGCCCTCAAGATTATCCTCTGGTCCATCCTCGGGCTGGCGGTGGCGTTGGCAGTGGCGGTCCAAGTGGTGCTGAGCCCGAAGGTCCTGACCAGGTTGGCCAACAAGTACGCCGCGGAATATGTGGACGGGGAGGTCAGGTTCTCGAATATCAAGGCATCCGTATTCAAGAGCTTCCCCAACCTCAACGTGACCGCGGACGGGTTCTCCGTCGTCGGCCAGGATCCGCCTGACACACTGGCCAGTTTCGACCGCCTGAGCCTTTCCGTCAACTATATGGAGGCTCTGAGAGGCAAGGTCAAGGTCAGGCACGCCATCCTGGAGCACCCCAGGATATTCCTCCACCAATACGACTCGACCAGAGCCAGTTGGGACATTATCAAGATACCTTCCAGCGAGGACACATCGTCCTTCGCGTTGCCTCCGATATCTGTCGGGAAGGTAAGCCTGGAGAAATCACCCTTTGTTGAATATAAGAACTATCCGGATTCCATCGCCGCCGCCGTGAGCGTGGACCACTTGACAATTAACAACCTCCGAGACCACTACGGGATTGATCTGGACTCGAGGATCTCACTTGACATGGTCTCCACGGGGAAGATGGACCTGCCTGTAAAAATCCAATCTGAGGTATTCCCGGACTTCGACAGGAAGGTGTTCTCTGTCAAGGATTTAAAGGCATCCTTGGCAATGCTGGACCTCCAAGCCGACGGCATGGTCGACATGTCAGCCGACAGCATTTACATCAAGGCCTCGGCCGCCATGGACGATGAGCCGGTGAAGGACGTGACCAAATATTTCGGAGAGAATTTCCCTATACTCAAGAAATTGGACACGGATGCCAGGCTTTCCTTGGACGCCGACTGTGACGGTTTCTACAACCCGAAGACAGGCAAGTTGCCGGAACTGACCGTACATGCCTTTGTCCCGGATTCCAAGATAGCCTGGAAGGGGCTGGATGAGAAAGGCCGGTTCGATCTGGACGCCACGGCATACATCCGTGACGGGATTCTCTCGGCCGAGGTTCCAGATTTATGTCTGAAGATCAAGGGGGCTGATGTAGAGCTCAAAGGGTCCTCTGAGGATTTGCTGAACGGAGATCCTTTGCTTAAGGTAGACAGCCGCCTGCACCTTGTCCTTGACTCTTTGATGAGATTCTTGCCAGAAGGGACAGACATACGGGCCAGAGGCAACCTGAACGGGTATTTGAAAGGCAGTTTCAGGCTTTCCCAACTGGATCTCTATAATTTTGACAAGATCGGTCTACAAGGTTCCCTGACAAGTCCCGGGATCAGGATCCGGGCGTTCGGGGACTCTCTATCCGCATTCCTTGGCCGCACCGCTGTCTCATTAGGTCCCTTATCCAAGACATCACCTTCCGACTCATCCTCAAAACATGTGGGGTTGACCGCCTCCGTTGACAGCCTGTCGGCGCAATACGGGCCTTCCACATATTTCAGGGGCAGAGGAATCAGATTGACCGCTCGCAATTCCGAAGAGACAGTCAAAGGGACAAAGAACCGTCACCCCCTGACCGGACGAATCGACATCACATCTATCGGAATGATGGATCTTGACTCCTGCTTCGTTGGGGTGAGAGAGTCCATGAACACGTACAAGCTTTATCAGGCGCCAAAAGATGGTGAGAATACTCCTTACCTTAACATCAGCAGCCAGAACAAGAGGATATTCGTCAGGGAGAGTGTGAACAGGTATTCCATGGAGGATGCCGCCTTGGCCGTCACCGCCAGCCCTGTGAAATCGTCACGACAGAATCGCGGCCCTGGATTCGCCGAAGGGAGGAGGCCTCGCAGGGACTCTCTTGGTCAAAGGCGCCCTATCCGACCAGCTCACGAAAGAGACTTCGATAAGAAAGACATCCGTATCAGCCTCGGAGAATCATTCTCCAAATTCATTCGGGAATGGAATATATCCGGAAACCTTTCGGTCGGGAACGGGAAAGTCATCACCCCCTACATGCCTTTGGAAAACAGTTTGGCCGGGCTTGAGGGCAAATTCACCAACAACCAGATAGACCTTTCCAGCCTGACTCTGCGCTCCGGCTCGTCAGACATATCCGCGAGAGGCACATTGTCCGGCCTCCGGAGAGCCTTGTCGTCCGGAAGAGGAATGTTGAACCTCGACCTGAGACTGAGCTCTGACACCATTGATGTTGATGAGCTCCTGCTCGCGATCAACGCCGGAAGGCAGTTCACCCCTCCCGAAGGCAATGCCGCCTTGTCCGGGGTCGATGATAACGAATATATGGAGGTGGTTAAAGAAGAAGCCGCGGCTGATTCCGTATCGCTGTCTTCCCTTATCGTGGTTCCCGGCAACCTCAACGCCAAAGTCAATGTCCAGGCCGGCACGATCCGATATTCAGATCTCGAGACCTCCTTCGCCTCCGCCGACCTGGAGATGAAGGACAGGTGCCTCCAGGTGTCAAACACCCTGGCAATGACCAACATGGGCGAAGTCTTCATGGAGGGCTTCTACGCCACACGCAGCAAGCAGGACATCACGACAGGTTTCGACCTGATGTTTTCCAATATTACCGCCGAGAAGGTCATCCAGCTCTTCCCCGCTGTCGACAGCATCGTCCCTATGCTCAAGGCCTTCTCCGGGATGCTGGACTGCGAGCTTGCCGCCACAGCGTCCATAGACACGGCCATGAACATCATGCTGCCGACCCTTAACGGAATGGTGAAAATAGATGGGAAAGACTTGACTCTCTCTGAGAGCGAGGGTCTTGACAAACTGCGTAAAACCCTGAGATTCAAGGACAGGGACTCCAGCTATATCGATAAGATGTCGGTAAGGGGAATAGTCAAGGAGAATCAGCTGGAGGTATTCCCGTTCATCCTGAAAGTGGACAGGTACACTCTTGCCCTGGACGGGTTGCAAGGCTTCGACCAGAATTTCAAATACCATGTGGCCGCTCTCAAGTCCCCTATCCCGTTCCGGTTCGGAGTCAATCTCGGGGGTAATTTCGCTGACTGGAGATGGAAACTTGGAAAGGCCAAGTTCAAAAGCACGAAGATTCCTCTTTTCGATGATGAGATCGACGGCCTCCGGCTCAACCTGGTCAGTTCGATCCACAACATCTTCGACCGAGGCATCGAACACGCGATAAGACGTAATGAGGAGGCCCAGCAAGCGATCGAGGAGAAAAAGGCCGAGGTCGCATACTCGTCTGACCTGACCGAGGATCTGTCAGAGAAGGAAGTAAAGGAACTGGAAGCGGTGGAGGAAAAAGATTCTTCGCCTCGCTCAGAATGACAAAAGACCGCCACAATGACGGTCTTTCGTGCGAGTGAAGGGACTCGAACCCATACGCCTAAGCACCAGATCCTAAGTCTGGCTTGTCTACCAATTCCAACACACTCGCGGACGGGACTGCAAATATAGCAGATTTTTTTATCTTCTCTATAATAAAAGTGGAGGGTGGATATAAACGATCATTATGGATCCCCACACTATCCCAGCTTTGACCGGAAATAGTTGATAACTTCATCCAACCCGTCATCCAGAGACACTTCAGGCTCCCATCCCAATACTTTCTTTGCCAAGGAAGTATCCGGGCGACGCATCTTGGGATCGTCTTGAGGAAGCGGTTTGAAAACAATCTTGCTTCTGCCTCCCACTTTAGACAGAACCTTCTCAGCCAGCTCGATAATGGTGAACTCAGCAGGATTTCCAAGATTGACCGGGCCGGTGAAACCTTCAGGAGACGCCATCATCCTGATCATTCCTTCCACAAGATCCGAAACGTATTGGAACGACCTTGACTGGCTTCCGTCGCCGTAGATGGTGATATCCTCACCACGGAGAGCCTGGACCACGAAATTAGAAACCACACGTCCATCGTTTACCGCCATTCTGGGACCATACGTGTTGAAAATCCTTATGACTTTAACGTCCACATCATGAATCCTATGGTAGTCAAAGCACAGAGACTCCGCACACCTTTTCCCTTCATCGTAACAGGAACGTATGCCTATCGGGTTGACATTCCCCCAATAACTCTCCTCCTGAGGATGCTCCAAGGGATCACCGTAAACCTCAGAGGTCGAAGCCTGTAATATCCTGGCCTTCGTCCTTTTGGCCAAGCCGAGCATATGGAAAGTCCCGAAGACGGATGTCTTGGTGGTCTGGATCGGATCGTTTTGGTAATATACCGGAGAAGCGGGGCACGCGAGATTATATATCTCATCCACCTCCACCCTGTATGGTTGAGTCACATCGTGCCTCACCAGCTCAAATCCTGGATGGCCGATAAGATGCCAGATATTCTCTTTGGATCCACTATAAAAATTGTCAAGACAAATAACAGCGTTACCCTCCTTGACAAGTCTCTCGCAAAGATGGGAGCCGATAAACCCGGCCCCTCCGGTCACAAGAATCTGTTTCATAAATGTATTTTGTATACTTTGAATATCATGTGAAGACAGCTTGGAATCTTAACCTGTACCGCACCGGAATGGCGCTCATACCGTGTCCATGAAATTACGCTCGACCCTGTTGAAAATGATGATCGAGAAGAACAGGGCGACCATCATAAAGACCGTACTGTAAAGGAGACCTCCCCAAGAGAGAGAGCCGCAACCCAGGAAACCATACTTGAATGCCTCGAAAACCGGAGTCAAGGGATTCAACTCCAGAGCCCAGCGATACTTGTCCCCGGCGGCGCTCAAGGGGTAGATGATAGGTGTGGCGTACATGAAAAGCTGCAGCCCGAAACTCACCAGATACTTAAGGTCGCGGTATTTCGAAGTCAAGGACGACACTATCAGGCCCCAGGAGAGGGCATGGAAGGCCAGGAGAAACACCAGGAACGGGAACAGGAAGGCCGCGGCGTTCAAAGACAAAGGAGTGCCTGTGGCGACAAAGTAGATATATACCGCCACGAATAGCAGCAACTGGATCAGCATTTTCACCAGGTTCGATGTCAAGGACGCGAGCGGGACAACCAGCCTCGGGAAATATACCTTACCGAATATGCCCGCATTCGCGGTGAATGTGTTGGAAGCCCCATTAAAGCATTCGCTGAAATAGTTCCACAGCATGATGCCGGAAAGGTAAAACAGAGGCTGTGGGGCACCATCGGTGGAAATGCCGGCCAACCCGCCGAACACGAACATATACATGACAGTCGTGAATATCGGCTGGATAAAGAACCATAACGGGCCAAGGATGGTCTGCTTGTAAACGGTGACGATGTCGCGCTTTACATACATGTACCACAAGTCGCGATACCGCCAGATCCCTTTCAAGTCAACATCAAGGAGACGTTTCTCGGGTTTTATGACAAGGTCCCAGTCTTTAGACATCTTTTAAATCATTGCCGATAATGTGACTTTCTAACATAACAAAAAAACTCGGAGCCAGTCAATACGATGACTGTTTATCAAGTCATAACGATGACACCAATTTCCTAAGACATCCGGAGTTGGCGTCCAGATCAGTGGTTAAGGTTATCCTATAAAAAGGCAGATCCCTGACCATGCCGATAATCTTGAGGATAGTCTTCGCGTCCTGCTGCTCTCTTATCAAGCCGGAGCTCCACATCTGGAAAATGGTTGAATGGGCGATTTGGGTGATGGCCCGGCTCTTCTCCGAGCCGGAAACCAGTTCCACAGCCGGTTCCATGGCCGAAAGATTTATCTCTGGAAAGACACAAGCCCGGATCGGATAATCCCGGCGCAGCCTGTCCGAGTAGGCTGACATGTCAAACACATATTTCCCTTTGAAATGACTGATTCCGACAAACCGGGCTTTGTCCATCTTCTCGTACAACACATTGTACATCCTTGGTGACAAAGTGATTATCGAATATATCGGGGAGGCTCTCAACTCTCCCTCGGGGTTAGCCCGCGAAAGAATCAGATAGTCTTCTGAAACGTATTCCATTCCGTTAAGCATGGAGGTCACAGCTAAAGTCGACTTCCCCATGTTCCCCCTCGCGCACATCAGGATACCATGTCCCCCGGCTCCAACACAAGCGCCATGGACAAGACAAGTTGAAGGTTCCGTATTGAGTATGCGGAAGAGCATCTGGACGAAAACATGACCTTCATTTATCCAGTCCTCTGGTCTGTAACTCTTTGTCACATAATAATATGAGTTATCATCCCGAAGATGGACCGTCTGGTCATCCCTGTTGTATTGCGCCGTGGGGAAAAGCTTTCCGTCTTCCCCGTTTTCCGGTATAAGGCAGATTGTCTCAAACCTTGCTTCCTCGCTATGGATGAATGGCAAACCCATCGCGTCACGGAAGAAATCCTTGGGAGAATCATACTTGAGAAGGGTGATCGAGGCGTCTGGCGAGGCAACAGGATCGGTTACCACCCAACCGAGTTCCCGGCGTATCATATTCCAAGCCTCAGGATCGGCTACAACCAGGCGCACAGTCTTGACGCCCCCGAGGTCAAGATAACAGTCTTCAGCATCGGAAAGCTCCCGTTCAAAATGAGTCCTCAACCGGCGAACGGCCTCTTTCCAACGATCTTCTCTTAAATGCCCGTACATAAAAAAGCCTTATAAGATATCCCGAAGGGCCTGGACATTCTCTTCAGGAGTCGCCCAACTGGTGACAAACCGGACGGCGATCCTATCCTCGTCAACCGGGCACCAATCCTCGAACCGGACCTTCGTATGGAGTTCGGCCGCCCTGCCACGGGTCATAACGAAGAACTGCTGATTGGTGGGAGAATCTATGAATATCTCATACCCCTTCTCCAGGAATATTCCCTTGAGCCTGGACGCCATCTCATCGGCATGACGGGCGATCTTGAAATACAGACCGTCAGTGAAAAGGGTGTCGAACTGGAGCCCAAGCATCCTGCCTTTCGCCATCAAGGCGCCGTGCTGCTTGATCGTGGTGAAGAAATGTGCCGGAGCGTTCCCTTTCGGGAAAACAACAGCCTCGCCGAAAAGGGCTCCGACCTTTGTCCCACCAACGTAAAACACGTCGCACAGTTTTGGCAATTCTTTGACATCAATATCATTAGCCTCACTCATAAGGCCATAGCCGAGTCTGGCGCCATCGACGAAAAGAGGCATCGAGTAACTCTGGCAGACAGAATGTATCGCCTCAAGCTCCGCCTTGGAATATATCGTCCCGTACTCTGTCGGGAAAGAGATATAAACCATTCCCGGAATCACCATGTGCTCATAAGTACCGTCAGCGTAAAAAGCCTTCAGATAATCCTCAAGCTCTCCGGCGTCCATCTTGCCGTCATGATCCGGAAGTGTAAGGACCTTATGCCCCGTGTACTCCACAGCACCGCTCTCATGCACGCCGATATGACCGGTCCTGACAGCGATAACCCCTTCATAATCCCGGAGCATAGAGGCGATGACCGTCGAATTGGTCTGGGTGCCACCCACAAGGAAGAACACATCGGCTTCAGGGATCCCGAAGGTCTGCCTTATCTTATCTTTAGCGCTTTCGGAATACGGATCAAGACCATAGCCGGGAGTCTGCTCCAAATTGGTCTGGGCGAGGCGGCGGATGATACTCTCATGAGCTCCCTCGGTGTAATCGCTCTCAAATGACAACATGGTATATTCAAAAAAAAGGTTTACGCGAATATAACACATTAATCGGAGGTTACGTCTTATCAACAACCCTTGTTGATAACTTTTCTCCCCCAAAGGGGAGACCTTGCTTGCTCCTCTCGCGGTTTCTGTCTAATTTAGCATGTTTTACATTAGATAACACACAATATCTGACATATTTAATAACAACGAAATGAAGAAATTACTGCTTTTACTCCTGCCTTTCGCATGCATGCTGGCAGGTTGCAAGTATGACGACACCAGCCTCTGGGACGAGGTCAACGCCCAGAAAGCGAAGATCGCCAATCTTGAAGGCACTGTCGCCTCGATGAACTCAAACATCGGCTCTCTTCAGTCCCTTATCAACGCGGTTCAGTCCAAGGTGACCATCAACTCCGTCACAAAAACCGAGAACGGTTACCTGATCGCCTTTTCCGACGGCAACATCGCAAGGATCAAGAATGGTGAGAACGGCAAAGACGGAAAAGACGGCAATGATGGCGTCACTCCAGTGATAGGAGCCAAGGCCGACTCTGACGGCAATTTTTATTGGACCGTCAATGGCTCGTGGCTTCTCGACGCCGCGGGCAAGAAAGTGTCCACCAGCAACACACCTCAGGTCAAGATCGAGGATGACCAGTGGATGGTTTCCTATGACAATGGCGGGACATGGACTAAGGTCGAGGGTCAAGGAGCTTCCGCCACTTGTGTGTTCGAGAAAGTGACCACGGATCCCAACAACGCCATTTTCACTCTTGGTGACGGCACCGTTATCACCGTTCCTCTAACCAACGCTGCCCAGAAGCTCCAGCTCATTTTCGACGAGAAAGTTTTCGCCTCCATGCGTAACGGAGAGCTCCTCAGCACCGCTTACACGATCACTGCCCCCGAAGGTGCCAAAGTTGAACTCGAGACCTTCGAGAGCGACGGCTGGACTGTCAAATTCTACGAGAATGACACCAGGACCGGCAGGATCTCTATCAAGGCTCCCGCCAAGGTCACCCCGACCAAGATTCTTTTCCTGCTCACCGACGACAAGGGCGGATCTTTTATCAAGATCATCAACATTGGTCTCAACGAGTCCGGCAAGCCTGTCGTCCAGACTGAATACACCAGCGATTACCAGGGCGGTAACCTGACCATTCCTATCATGTCTTCCACCGCCGAGGTTGACGCCGACTGGGTCAAGATTGTCTCTGTCGGAGACGAGGTGGTTGTCAATGTGGCCCAAAACGAGTCTTACGACCGCAGGTCCGCAAAAGTCACCCTCGAGGACGGCACCGTCGTGACCATCACCCAGATCACCGAGGATGCCCTGATTCTCAGCAAGGAGGTCATCAATATCGACGGAAGGCGTCAGCTTGTCGCGTTTGTGGTGAACGCCAATATCATCGTTAAGGCCAACGTGACCGAAGGTTCCGACTGGCTCTCCGTTACCCCCGCGACCAGGGGCTTGACAGAGAAGATATTCACTTTCACCGCCAAGCGAAACAAGACCGAGGCTGAAAGAACGGCCAAAGTTGAGTTCTCAGGAAACGACATCACTAAGACCTGCACGATCAATCAGGCTGTGTTCGAGGGCGATCCTTCGATGGATGTGGCAGAAGCCGCCGCTTCTGACGAGGGTGAAGAGATCGAGCTCAAGACCTCTCTGATGGTCGCTGTCACGACTGACGGATATGTTGTTGCCGGAGGTGGCAGCTATATCTTCGTCCAGGATGCCTCCAACGCTCCCCAGTGGGCAGGTGACTCCGTGAAGTTCAATGCTACCGCCACCAAGTTCAACGGTCTCCCGGCCCTTGGTTCAGTCTCCGGTTATACCACCGCTTCCGAGAAGAACACTGTCAAGGTGTCCGGAACCGACATCACCAAAAAGATCAACACTTACAGCACGGGTGTCCCGACAGCTGTCAAGGTGACCGGTGACCTTACTCTCGACAACTCCGGCAACTATAACCTGATTGTCAAGGGAGCCACCAAGAAGGTTATCGTCTACAAGCCAGCCAACTACACAGGCCTCGCCTCTTACGTTGGCTACAACATCAACCTGACAGGTATCTACTACGGCGAGTCTGACGGAGCGATCAACATAATCGCCGTGTCCTACACCAGCAATGGCGTGACAATGACGGAAGGTGACGAAGTGACTGTCGCCCAGTTCATTAGCGCGGCCAGGACTGACATCAAGCTGAAACTCACCGGTACGGTCAGCAATTACAACCAGAGCAACTGCCGTTTCGACCTGACCGACGAGACCGGCACGATCTACGTCTACACCGTCACCAACAAGAGCGAATGGTCCAGCAAGATCAAGAATGGAAGTACCGTCACCCTCCTCGGTAAGTACCAGTACTACGAGAAGGAAAGCAAGCACGAGGTCGTGGATGCCCAGATCCTCTCAGTCAGTGGCGGCGGTTCCTCCACCATTGTCTACAACTACCAGAAGGCCACAAGCGTGACTTCCGGCAAGTCTTACATCCTCGTCGCGCTGGATGGCAGCAAGGCCTATGTCGGCAAGACAATCACGAAGAATTTTGGTTATATCGATGATGATAACGCCACTGACAACAACGGTGTCATCTCGATGCCTTCCAGAAGCAACGAGTATGTGATCACATCGGCTGCCAACGGATACACCATCGCTCAGTCCGACGGCAAGCTCCTGTACCAGAAGGGCACGTACGACAGCTTCAATGTTGACGCCTCTCCATCTGAAGGACAGTACTGGAGCATCTCCATCGCCAGCGACGGGAAAGCCACAATCACTAACCTTTCGGTCAATAAGTACGTTCAATATTCTGTCAACCACACCTCCTTCGGTTCCTATGCGACCGCTCAAAGCGGTGCCTTGGCTGTTTACCTCTACGAGTATATCGGCGAGGGACAAGGACAAGGTGGTGGCGGTGATGAGCCCGGCGGTGACATTGGCGAGCCTGTCGAAGGCCAGGTGTTCCAGAAGGTCACTTCCAACCTGAGCGACTGGTCCGGCGAGTACCTGATCGTCTACGAGGATGGCGAACTTGCTCTTGATGGAAGCCAGGACAACTTGAAGGGAACGCAGCAAGCTCCTTGCGTGATCTCGGTATCCATTTCCGGCAACACTATTGCCGCCACAACCACTACTACCGCAGCCACGTTCACAATCACAAAGAGCGGCAGCGTTTATACGATTAAGAGCAAGTCTGGATTCCCTATAGGTAACACCTCAGACAGCAATAACCTCCTCTGCGCCAAGAGCGGCACCTACACCAACTCAATATCCTATGATTCCAGCGAGGGTGGTGTTGACATCAAAGCTACGGAAGGTGGAAGCCATTTGAGGTTCAACAACACCAACTCCGGAGGATTCTTCCGCTTCTACAAGGACGCATCCTATAAGAACCAGCAGCCTATACAGCTCTATAAGCTCGTAGGCGAATAGTGGCATGTTCACATTGTAAAAGGGGCGCCTGAACTGGCGCCCCTTTTTGTATCAATATGATAGTGGAAGACCGTGATGGAATTCGCTACCTGCCGGAGATGGAAATGAGGTTGTGGAGGCGGGTGTTGAAATCTGTGTGGGAGAGCAAGTCCTCGAGCGTGGTGTGCATCCTCCAGCGCCAGTAGTGCCGTGGATTAGCCGGTACATTGATCCTCTCGTCCGCCGGATCACCCTGGTAACGGACCGACCCGTCGATTGACAGCCAATCCTGGAGCGGCAATATGCAGAACATGGCCGGAGACGCGAGATGATGCTTCAATATCAACTCACAAATCCATGGCTCGCAATACGCCGGAGCCTGCCCCTCACAATGGAGCATCTCATGGAAATACTTGGAAGTCAACTCCCTGTCTTCCTCCCACCAAGCCCTAAGCGACGAAGTGTCATGCGACCCGGTCGTACATACAGAAAGATACGGATACTTGTCCGGATCGCCGAAAGCGTCCTTCGGAGACTTCGGCATCCTCTGCACCTCAAGCGAAAGGATCTTGAGCTCATCCATCACCTCAGGCACGCAAGCCGGAATCATACCAAGGTCCTCTCCGCAAGCGAGCATGCCGGTTGAATCCAGCAAGGCGGGTAGCTTGCGCATCGCGGTCTCCTTCCAGAAAGCATTGTGACGGCGATAGAAGAAATCATTGTACAGATCGTTGTAGGCATCTTTCTTCCACTGTTCGAGAGCCTCAAAAGCGGCTGTCTTTTGGGAAGATATACGAGGATGATACCAACCCGGACGATGCGGGTCAGGGACAAACAAATCCGTATCGGGATTGAACCCGCGGCCACGGAGCTCATCCGCCGAATATGGCAAGGCGGGATTGAAATGACCGAGCAGACCGGACTTTATGCCAAGAGGAATCTCCCAGATACGGAAGAAGCCGAGAATATGGTCGATCCTGAAGGCGTCGAAATATTCGCTCATCTTCCCGAGACGGGCCTTCCACCAACCATAACCATCTTTTGCCATCTCCTCCCAATTATAAGTCGGGAAGCCCCAGTTCTGTCCATCTTCTGAAAAAGCGTCCGGCGGCGCGCCTGCCTGGGAATCAAGATTGAACAGTTCCGGATATTGCCATGCGTCGACACTATCACGACTTATGCCGATAGGCAGGTCACCTTTGATTGCCACGCCCTTGGAATGGGCATAATCGACGGCATCTTTCAACTGTGAGTCGAGACAAAACTGTTCCCAGCAATAGAAATCCATTTTCTCACCATGAACCTTCCTGAACGCCTCCACGCCACTCCGGGAATAAACACTCAGCTCGGTCCATTTCCCGAACTGAGGAGTGCAGTTCAAATCCCTCAGCACACAGAAAGCGGCATAGGGGACGAGCCAATGCTCGTTAGATTTATAGAAAGACTTATATTCCTCACCAGCAAGGACTCCCGGTCCAATGGCGTTGAAAGTCTCCTGCAGCAAACGGGTCTTTTCAGTATTCACCCGTTCGTAATCGATCTGAGGAAGGGAGTTAAGCTCTTTCTGGAGAGCTTTGTATTCCTTTGTCTTCTTCACACCCGCCTCAGGAAGGGAAATAAACTGAGGATGCAAGGCAAAGGTGGAATTGGCGTTGTAAGGATATGAATCCGTCCAAGTCCGGGACATCGTGGTGTCATTGATCGGAAGGATCTGGATAACGCTCTGGCCAGTAGCCACAGCCCAGTCCACAAGTTTCTTGAGGTCTTTGAACTCTCCGACACCGAAACTATCCTCGGAACGGAGCGAGAATACCGGGATCGCGACTCCGGTTCCCCTCCAGGGAGCCCTGTCAAAAACCGGTTCCGCCTCACGTACAACCAGGAGGGAACCATCTTCGACATAACCAGGGGAACGACGGTTGCGACCAGCCTCCCAAGCTATCGGCTCCCCTGTCTTCGAGTCAATAATAACAAACTTATATTCAGAGACTTCCCTTGAGTCGAGACAAATCTTCCAAATCACGCCCTTCCTCGACATGGGGACAAATCTCTTCCAGTCGCCGAACTTTTTCCCGGATCCAGTCACCGCGAGAGTTTCTCCCTTGCGGACTTGCGGAGCGGCCACCAAAAGCACCGAATCACCCGATGATCTCTTAGCCGCGGAGTCCTTTCCGCCGAAAATCACATCCGTAAAGGCCTTTGTCCAGAATGGAGCGTCGGAAGGCCTTTCATTCCAACGATCCCTAACCTCAACTGAGGATAATTTCTTCGACGATGGAATATTCAAAACATGTCCGGACCATTCGCGACGGACAATCTGTCCATCCCTCTTCACCACGAAACCATAATCCACGATTTTCCATGAAACCGGGACACCGAACTCCGTCACCCACATCCCGTCAGCGGCATAACGCATGGGAAACTCTTTCCCGTCGGCCAAAACAACGGAGAGGGACTCTCCCGGAATTGTGTAATACTCAATACTGATAGTTAAACGCATAACTTATAACACGGCGGTCTTAATCCGCAACTAAATCGCAATATAACCAAAATATCCGAAAATGGCTATCTTTGCACAGCACAATCGGTAATCCATGAATAGGAAGGAAATTGAGATAATGGCTCCGGCGGGCAATTTCGAGTGCCTGGCGGCAGCGATTGAGGGTGGAGCGGACTCTGCTTATTTTGGAGTCGGACGGCTCAACATGCGTTCCCACTCGGCCAATAACTTCCGTCCGGAGGATCTGCCTGAAATCACAAGAATCTGCCGTGAGGCAGGGGTCAAGACGTACATGACCCTCAATATCGTCCTATACGATGAGGATCTCGAGGCGATGCGGGAAGCGTTAGACTCGGCTAAAAATGCCGGGGTGGATGCCATAATCGCCTCTGACATGGCCGCTATATCGTACTGCAAGGAGATCGGACTGGAAGTACACGCCTCAACACAACTTAATGTCTCTAACATCGAGGCGCTGAGATTCTGGGCAAAGTTCGCCGACGTGGTCGTCCTTGCCAGGGAACTGAACCTCGGGCAAGTCAAAGCCATTAAGGAAGCAATTGACACAGAAAGGATTACCGGGCCGTCCGGAAGCCTGGTGCGAATCGAGATGTTCGCCCATGGGGCTCTTTGCATGGCTGTATCCGGAAAGTGCTACCTGAGCCTCCACGCCCACGGGAAGTCCGGTAACAGGGGCGAATGCTACCAAGTCTGCCGCCGGGGTTATGAGGTTACCGACCTCGAGACCGGATATAAACTGAATATCGACAACAAGTACATCATGTCCCCGAAGGACCTCTGTACCATCGAGTTCATGGACAAGATCATAGACTCGGGTGTCCGGGTGCTTAAGATCGAGGGCAGGGCGAGGTCAGCTGAATATGTGAAAAGGACCGCCTCCTGCTATCGGAAGGCAGCCGACGCCGTCTGCGACGGGACGTTTACAAATGAACTTGCCTCAAATCTTAAGGAGCAGCTGTCCGAGGTGTTCAACAGAGGTTTCTGGGATGGTTATTACCAAGGTGCCAGGCTTGGGGAATGGAGCGAGATCTACGGCAGCCACGCTTCCCGCCGGAAAACTTATTTCGGGAAAGTCACCAACTGGTATGACCGCCTGGGGGTAGCTGAAGTCCTGGTCGAATCGGGATCTTTCAAAGTGGGTGACGAGTATATCGCCATCGGGGCCACCACTGGTGTTTACGAAGGTAGTGTGAAAGAGATCAGGGTTGATCTGAAACCTGTCCAAGAGGCCAGGAAGGGTGATTTGTGCTCTATTCCGGTCTCTTTCCCGGAAGACTGGAAAGGTGACCGCAAACTTCGTCGAGGCGACCGTCTCTACCTCTGGGAAGAGGCCGGTGAGTGAACGAAGCGCCTAGGCCCCTCTATTGAGCGCCAATAATCCGAGTCAAAGTCTGTCGGGTGCCTGTACGGTCCCTCATGGTCGATAGTGAACGCCAGATATGTGATCTTGTACCCCTGCGACAGGAACATTCTCTCATAGAACGTCTGCACTTCGAATAACTCAGCTCCAAGGGAGTATTCCCCCCGTTCAACGTCCGCTCCGCGGACCCCACCACCGGCTTCGCCGGCGGTCCCCCCTCTTACCAAGGGGGCCCCGCCACAGGTGGGGATTTGCCCACGATGGGGGCTGTCGCAAAGCGACTGGGGGGTAGAACAAGCCTCGGCGGAGCCGAGGGTGGCCACGGTTGCCGGGGGGAATACTCCCTCGGAGCCATAGAGATCGGTCGATGCGGCAAGTATGGTAAGACCGTTCTCAACGGCCACGGCTTTGGAATATTCATGGAGGAGACGGCTGTCGGTCTTGAGGTGGATGATTCCGCCGGGACGGAGGAACTTGCGGTAACGATCGAGGAAAAGCGGACTGGTCAGACGGCTGTTCTCGCTCTTCAACTGCGGATCAGAAAACGTCAACCAAATCTCACTCACCTCCCCAGGCCCGAAAAACGCCTCTATGAACTCGATCCTGGTACGCAAGAAAGCCACATTCCCAATCCCTTCCTCAGTGGCGGTCTTGGCCCCTCGCCAAAGCCTAGCCCCTTTGATATCGACCCCGATATAATTCCTTTCCGGAATCCTCCTGGACAAATCGATCGTGTATTCTCCCTTCCCACAACCGAGCTCCAGCACGATAGGCTGGTCATTATGGAACATCATCTCGTTCCAGCGTCCCTTTATCGGATGGTCATGAAGTTTGAGACCCTCTGATGGATCCCCGCTCTTATCCAAAACTTTGGAGGCATCCGGCTGCAACAAGCAGGCGAAAGTCTCATTCTCGGCGAATTTCCTGAGTTTATCGTGTCCCATCAGTCGTATCTCAAAACAATACCCAAACCCAGAATCTCCTCAGAATCATTGACAATCTTGGCCTTGAGCCTCCACTCCCCGACCTCAGGAAGATCCAGATCCGGACTGAAAGGGGTTATCAGGTCCCGAGAATAATAACTGGAGCCCGCAAGATCCCTCACCTTGACGAAAGCGGTGTCCGTCAAGATAGAGTCTGAAGGAGAGAACCACCTGAGATCCAAGATTATATCCTCTGGCGGAAACTCACTGAAAGCATCCCTCTCGAGCCTGGTGAAGAAATCCAAAGAATATGTCCGTGTGGAGTCATCCAGGTCCAGGGAGAAAGAGTAAGTGTCTCCATATTCAGCGTTCTCCCGGAGAACGAAGAACTCCCTGGACGGAGGACGGGAACAGCATGCGAGCGCCACCGCCAGGACGGATATCCACAGACGTCCTCTCATCACGATTTATGATTGATCCTTACGGGGTTGCTTGCCACGTCCGCCGCCACGATTGTCACGATTCCTGTTTCTGTTCCGGCTTTTCTGTTTCTTCGGTTTGTCGAAACGGGTGATGCTATCGTCCCCGACAGCGGATATGAACTGAGGTCCTATCGGCTCGGGATCGCTCTTTAAAGAATCCGGACGCTCCCCATTACGGTTCATCATGATAATCTCCCGCACCTCGCTAGCGGTGAGCGGGTAGATATTTGTGAGAGAACCCTTCTCGTAGGAGAAGTACATCATCTCCTGAAGGATATCGGTTTTGACCAGATAAACCGGCCCGTCCTCGAACTCAAGCGGCTCGGTGACCTTGGGAATCCTGGTCTGGGCATCCATGTAATTGGAGACCTCATAATTGAGGCAACATTTGAGCTTGCCGCATTGGCCGGCGAGTTTCTGAGGATTCAACGACAGATCCTGAACCCTGGCGGCAGAAGTCGAAATCGACTGGAAATTGGTGATATAGTTGGCGCAACACAGCTCCCTTCCGCAAACTCCAAGTCCTCCTATGAGACCGGCTTCCTGACGGGCACCGATCTGCTTCATCTCGATCCTGATACGGAATTCCTCCGCATAGACTTTGATAAGCTGCCGGAAATCCACACGGCCGTCAGCTATATAATAGAATATCGCTTTTGTCCCATCCCCCTGGAACTCAACATCCCCTATCTTCATATCGAGGCCCAGCTCCGCGGCGATGCGACGGGCCTGGATCATCGTGTCCTGCTCCCGGGCGATAGCCTCTTGCCACTTGGTGATATCAAAAGGTTTGGCTCTGCGATATATCTTTCTTAATACAGTGGTATCCATGTCGACACCCTTGCACTTCATCTGGCGCCCGACAATAGGGCCCTCAAGAGTCACGATCCCGAGATCATGACCGTTGGCGGCTTCGACAACCACCAGGTCCCCAGTCTTGATTCCCTGGCCAGAGGCGTTGACATATATTCCTTTACGGGTGTTCTTGAAACGGACCTCGAATAAATCTTTGTACTGCTCCTGGTTCACACCCTTGAGCCAGTTGTACGCCTCGAGCTTGCAACATCCCTGGCGGTAGTTGCAATCGTACTCTCCGGACTCGCTGTCACGTGTGACAGTGCATCCGCGGCTGCAGTCGAATTTGATGGTCTCGTTGTCTATATTCTCCATCGTGGTCGTCAATATAATGAATACAACCTCCCGACTAGTTCACAGAAAAGTATCTTCTGCGAGACGTTCCTGTCTATCAGCAGTTTGGCCCGGTCAAGGCAGGAAAGCGCCTGCCTGGGGAAACTCTTCTTGCACTTTGAGGCGATCCCGGTCAGGGATTCTTCCTCATCCGAGGACAGGCCCGCGATCCCAGGCAATTTCTGCTGGATCAGGAATATCTTACGGAGGTTCTCCGACGCGAATTTACAAAAAGCTTTCTGTTTTTCCCGCGACCCCAATCCGGCCAAAGCGTCGCCATACGAAAGCGCGGTAATAAGATCCTTTGAATCAATAGCTTCCATCAACCCGGAAAAGATCTCCATCTGCCCCTCGAAATCTTCTTTGCCGGAAAGGTAATGGAGTGCCTCACCCACGCTTCCGCCCGCTATCTGGGCGGCTGAAGCGGCTTCAGCCTCATCCTTTCCGAAACGCGAGACAAGTATCTCCACAATCTCATCCTTAGTCTCCGGAAGAATTCTCAACGCCTGGCATCTGGAGGTGATGGTTTGCAGGACTTTCTCGGGAGAATGGGTGATCATAAGGAAAACCGTTTTCTCCGGAGGTTCCTCAACCGCCTTCAACAGACGGTTAGCCGCCGTGGTGTTCATCTTCTCAGGGAGATAAACGACCACAGCCTTCCAGCCACCCTCCACCGGTGTCAGGTAAATTGTCTCAAGGACCTCCTTGGCTTCAGCGTTGTTAATGACAGTCTGCTTCCCCTCGATCCCGAAAGCGTCATTAATCTCACTCTCAAGCGAATATGGGTTGGACTTCATCAAGTCTCTCCAATAGCCCAGGAACAACTCAGCCCGGAGCTTGTCGACTTTCTCAGACACCTTCGATCCGGTGGCGACAGGATAGACATAATGGACATCCGGATGTATCAAGCCGGAAACCTTATGCTCGCTGGAGAACAACTCGCTCAAGAAAGCCAGTGCGATGGCCATAGCCCCGCATCCGTCATTCTCGTAAAGCATCATGGCATGAGGGATCCGACCCTCACGGATCATCCCTCCCAAAGCCTTGACAGCGTCTCGGTTGCCTATGATATCTCCAAGTGTCATTTGTTCCTGTCCGCGGTGAAACGCGCGATTTTCACAAGATACTCTTTTTCCTCAGAATCCGGAAGCTTTTCAATAGCTTTGATGGCTTTCCCAGTGAATTCGACAAGGCGTGAAGTGGCATATTCATTCCCTCCATTTCCGAATACCAAACCGCGTATCTCAGACTTATACTCAGGATGCTCCGGAATATCTTTCACCAGTGAACGGATCCTGGACGCCTCATCATCGCCTACTGACCGCAAGGCTCCGAGAAGTGGAAGGGTTATCTTCCGCTCGTCCAGATCAGCTCCCACAGGCTTTCCAAGCCCTTCACCGTCAGAGTAGTCCAGCATGTCATCCCTGATCTGGAACGCTATTCCGAGACAAACGCAGTACTCCCTCACCGACTCAACCACATCTTCCGGGACATCAACGGAGAGTGCGGCCGTGACTCCTGCCGCCTCGAAAAGGGAGGCTGTCTTATTGTAGATTATCCGGAAATAGTCCTCCTCGGTAGTGTCGCAACTTTCCGCCTTCTGGAGCTGGAGCATCTCCCCTTCAGCCAGATCACTGAGAGTCTTGGCGAATATCCGGATCGCCCTCGTCCCCCGGGTCTCGGAGGACAGGATGATCTCCATTGCCCTCACAAGCCAGAAATCCCCGATAAGCACAGACGCCGGACCTCCGAGCAGAGACATGACAGTCGGCACACCCCGACGCTCCGCGCTATTGTCCGCCACGTCATCGTGGAGGAGGGTGGCGTTGTGGAGGAGCTCCGACGCGGCGGCGAAACGGATGCTGTCCTCAGAGGCGCTGCCCCCGGAACAGGCACGGGCGACGAGTAGGGACAAAATCGGCCTCAACTGCTTCCCTCCGGTGGAGAGAATAGCCGAATTGGTCGCGTCCAGAAGCTCTATATCACTTTTGAGGGAATAACGGATCATGTCCTGGGTCGCTGTCCAGTCCTGTCCGAGAAGTGTCTTTATCCGGTCAAGCATAATCTATCTGAGAAGTCCGGTGAACTCTTCAATAGTTCTCGGGAAAGCGATAAGCCCTCTCGAACGGATGTCCAGCATACCTGTCGCGACATAATGATCGAGAAGGGTCTTCAAAGGCTCGTAGAATCCGTCGATATCCAGGGCTATGACTTTGCCTTTGTAAAGGTCGAGTTTCGCGAGAGTCAATGTCTCTATCAACTCATCAAGAGTGCCTATCCCGCCTGGCAAGGCCACCGCGACGCAAGTCCCCTCCCTCATCAATTCCTTACGCTCAGCCATCGTGTCAGTCCATACAGTCTCGTCAAGGGACGGATAGACGACATCATTCATAAAACGGGGAATGATACCCACATGACGCCCGCCACATTTGACGACCTCATCAGCGAGAACCCCCATCGTGCCTTTGACCGTCCCGCCGGAAACCACTGTATATCCAAGCGAACAAGCCGCGCGGGTCGCTTCCCGCGCAGCTTGATTGTATTTATCGTCTATATCGAAACTAGCTGAGCAGAAGAAAACTATCTTCCGCTCCGGAACCTTCTCACTTCCCATTAGAAGAAAATGGCGACGGAAATGGCGAAGCCATTGAAGGTGTTGCCATCTTTAAGTCCGGCGATAGTGTTTCCGGTCTCTTTGATGCTTCCCTTGTAAACATTACCGAAGTTCCAGAAATACTTGGCCGAGACCTGGAGACTCCAGATGTCGATACCGGCGCCGAGGCTCATTCCATACTCTACTTTCTGAAGCTCGGATTTCAAGGTCTGGTCACCGCCAGATGAGATCTGGTAGCCGATGAAAGGCTCGATGAAACCATAGGGGCGGAAAGCGACGAGGTCCGGTCCCCACTGGATCTGCACGGGAATCTCCACAAAGCCGACCTTTGTCTCGAAAGACTTGCCTATCTCACCAGTCGTGGAATCACCCCAGTTGTTGAGAGACATTCCCTTGACCTGGTAAAGGGCCTCAGGCTGAATGGCGAAGCCGCCTCCGAGAGGAATCTCCAAAGCGAGACCGGCGTGGTACAGGGAGATTGACTTGGAATCGACATTCTTCACCTTACTGGAAGAAGAAGTCACACCACCAGTGATACCGAACCTGGTATAGTCAAAACGTTGGGCAGCGGCGCCAACGCTGAAAGCGAGGGTGGCTATGGCAGCCACAATAAACATTCTCTTCATATCTATTGTAATAATTTGATTGTCAAATACTAAAGAAGAGCATCAAGCTTCGCCGTGATCTCGGCCTTAGGGACGTTACCTACAAGTCTGTCGACAGCTTGTCCATCCTTGAAAAAGATGAGAGTCGGGATATTCCTGATACCATACTGGACGGCGATATCCTCACAGTCATCGACATTGCACTTCACGACGGCGGCTTTCCCGTCATATTCTCCCGCGACGACCTCAATTGTGGGGCCGAGCATGCGGCAAGGACCGCACCAAGTGGCCCAGAAATCGACAAGAACAACCTTATTGGCGGAAATGATTCCCGCGAAATTCTCATTAGTGGCAGTAATTTCCATTTTATTCTTGATTAAAGTTCAGAATACAAATTTAAAAAAATCATTGTTTCAAGCAAAATCACTAAACCATCTTGTCGACAGTCCAACAAAATGCCCTAAGGCCCAAATCCGGATACTTCGCATCCTTATCCTTCAAGGCTTCAAGCAGTTCCGAAGCCTTGGCGTCATCTTTTACCATAGTCAAGATGGCGTAATTCTGGGTGGGCCAGGCATGATTGCCATAATGAGGCTCTCCTTCCTCGCCTCCCCTGCCTTGGATGTCCATCCACTGGGTGAAACCCCTCTGCCCTTTCTCGTCGAGGAGCTCAACAATCTCCTCGCCATAGGCCTGGTTATATGCTATGAATATCGCTTTCATATTATTGAATTGAATAATAAACTCATCAAGCCGCTGACGCCGCTTTTTTCGCGCGGCGCCTCTCCTGCATGGAGGCGAATATGCAATAAAGTGTGGGAATCAACACCAGCGTGATCAGGGTCGAGAACGACAATCCCCAACACACCGTCATACCAAGGCATCTCCACATCTCGGATCCCTCTCCCCGGCCAACGGCCATAGGAACCATACCCAACACAGTGGTAAGGGTGGTCATAAGGATGGGGCGCAGACGGCTTCGCGCGGCCGTTACCGACGCGTTCACGATGCTCATTCCCCTCTCTCTCATGAGAATAGTGTAGTCGATAAGAACAATACCATTCTTGACAACTATACCGAGAAGGATTATGATACCGATCATCGCCATCACCCCGAGGTGAGTCCCGGTGAATCGGAGGCCCATAATAACTCCTATAAAGGCGAACGGCACGGAGAACATGATCACGAGAGGGCTCATGAACGACTCGAACTGGGAGGCCATGACCATATAGACCAGGAGGACGATCAGCACGATCAGGATGAGCAGATCCTTGAACATGTTCTGCTGGTCCTCATAATCTCCGGAAATCTCGGTGGAAATGTTGTTCGGGATGTCAGTTGCCTTGAGAATCCTGTTGGTGGCATCCACAGCCTCGCTCAAAGCCTTGCCCTTGGCCACGATACCCGTGACGGAAATGTATCTCTCACGGTTCTTCCTCTCGATGGTAGGAGGAACCTTGGCCTCAACCACCCGTCCCAGATCCTTAACTCTTACAGCACCGCCTAAAGGAGTGTATATCAATATGTTTTGAATATCCTCAACACTTGTGCGGAAACGCTTGTCGTAGATAACGCGGATGTTGTACTCGTCTCCCTCCTCACGATAGAAAGAGTTCACCGAACCGCTCATCGCGGCGCTGAAAGCGGCCGCGGCCGTGGTGGAGTTAAGGCCGTTCAGGGCGAGCTTCTCACGGTCGAAATCGACCTGGTATTCGGGAGTGTAGTCATCACGGCTGAGGACGACCTGGGTGAAAGCGGGATCCTCCATCATCTTGGCCTGGACCTCCTTGGCGATACGCTCGGTCTCATCGAAATCATAGCCATAAATCTCGAGTTGGACTGACGAGGCTCCGCCAACACCACCCATACCCTCGGACACGGTGGCTTTCTTAACCTCCGGATACTCCGCGAGATCCCGGCGTATTATGTCGGCAATCTCAGTTGATGAGCGCTCTCGTTTCTCCATCGACCCGATATTCACATTCATCGAGATCACATAGGAGCCGTTATTCTGCATGCTACCTATGATGTTTTCCGAGCTGGCCTGTCCGAAACGATACTGAAGGACCTGAATCTCAGGTATTTCCCTCTCCATTCTGTCAGCGAAATTCCTGGCGAACTCACCTGTCACGGACTGCTCGGTACCGACCGGCAACTCGATGGAGACAGAGAGTCGTCCCTCATCCATGGTAGGGAAGAACTCTGTCTGGAGACCAGGGGCGAGCAAGGCGAGAACGCCCACGAACACCGCCAAAGCCAAAGCCACGACCACTCCCCTGTGGGATACCGCCCAGGCTATAAGTCTGGAATAAGCGTCAGACAGCCATGCTAGGAACTTCTCGATAGGATCGAATATGGCCCTGTGGAGTTTGCCTGTCTTGGGGCCGCTCTTGAGGAAGCGGGAACAAAGCATCGGCACCAGGGTCAAAGCCGCTGTGGTGGAGATGATCATGATGATGCTCACGATCCATCCAAGCTGCTTGAACAGGATTCCGGCCATACCGGAGACCATAGTCAGGGGAATGAACACGCATAGCATCGTGAGTGTCGAAGCGATGACGGAGATACCCACCTCCGATGTGGCGTGGACAGCCGCCTCTTTGGGTTTCTCTCCCCTCTCGAGGTGGGTCGAGATATTCTCCAACACAACTATGGCGTCGTCCACCACCATACCGATCGCTATGGAAAGGGCCGACATCGAAATGATATTCAGCGTGTTCCCGGTCGCGAACAGATACACCAGGGATCCGAGCAGGGCGATAGGGATGGACAACACGATTATGAAAGTGGCCCTCCAGCGCCCCAGGAACACGAACACCACAAGCATGACCACCAGCAAGGTTATTATGATGGTCTCCTTCAGGGAGTCGATGGTGTTCAGAATCTCCGAGGAATTGTCCACGACCTCGGTGATCTGGATATCAGAGGGAAGGGTCGGCGCGATCTCCGCGATCCTCTGCTTGGCGGCTTTGACGACATTGACCGTGTTGGCTCCAGACTGCTTCTGGATGGCTATCATGGCCGAACGCCTACCGTTGGTGTAGGATATCTGGGACTTCTCTTCAAGACCGTCCTCCACCCTGGCCACATCGCGCAGGTAAACGACCTGCCCGTTACGGTAACTGACGACGATGTCCAGCAGTTCGGAAGGATCCTTGAACTCCTTCTCCACACGCAGGGAGAAAGACTCGGAGCCAATGTCGATGCTTCCGGAGGGGACATTGCGGTTCTCGGCGGCTATAGTCTGGGATATTCCCGCCACACTTAAGCCATAGGCCTCAAGCTTGGCCGGATCACAATAGACGTGGATCTCTCTCGCGGGCGCTCCCGCCACAGAGACTGTTCCGACTCCGGTCACTCGGCCGAGAGGCGTGACCACCCTGTCGTCCAGAATCCTGTCCAATCCGTCCATGCTCTTGTCGGCTGTCGCCGAGAGAATCAGGACCGGCATATCGTCCATACCGAACTTGAACAGCACAGGAACGGTGGCCCCGTCCGGCAGGGACGAGTTGATCAAGTCCAACTTGTCACGGATGTCGTTACTGGCCTCGTCTATGTCTGTACCGTATTTGAACTCAAGCATTATTATGGAGACATTCTCCCTGGACCTTGAGGTCAGATTCTTAAGGTTGGCTACACTGTTGAGGGTGTTCTCAAGCAGTTTGGTGAGATTGTTCTCCACATCGGACGCGCTGGCTCCCTGATACGACGACATCACCAAGACCACATTGGCGTCGAAATCAGGGAACAAAGCCACCGAAGTGTTTATCAATGAATATATTCCGAATATCGCGAAAGCCGTGAACACCAAGGCTGTCGTGACCGGTTTGCTTACCGCTGATCTGATCAGGCTCATCTCCGGCGGGTTTAGTTGTTAGCGATCTGGACCTTGCTCCCGTCTTTGAGACTGGCGCTTCCCTTGACGGTCACGACCTGGCCCTCAGACAGCCCCTCGAGGATCTCGTACATACCGTCGATATGGCGGCCGAGCTTAACCAGGGAGCTCTCCACCGTTCCGTCCGGCTGGAGCACATACACGCACCTCTGCCCGGAGCCCTGCATCTTGACCACGGACTCCTCGGGGACGACAACGCTGTTGTTGACACCGAACTCAACCTTAACCCTGGCGAACATTCCCGGCCGCAGGGCCCTGTCGGAGTTCTGCACGAGAATCTCGGTGACGAAGGTGTGGGTGGTGGCATCCATCGTGGGATAAATCTTGTTGATCTTGCCGGTGAAAGTCTGGCCCGGAAGGGCGTCCACAGTGATCTCCACCTGGTTGCCCAGTTTCACCTTGGTATAGTCGGATTCCGAGACACCCACACGGAGTTTGACGGGTGTTATCTGCTGGACCACGAATATGGGCTGACCGTTGTAGAGGTCTCCCTTGTCGTAGTTCCTCGCGGTCACAACCCCACTGATAGGGGAACGGAGATATGTGTTCTCAGCCAGATTGTTATATGAGCGGCGGCTGACTTTGTAAGCCATCTCGACCGCGTCATAGTCTGACTTGGAGACCCCACCCTCCTCATACAGGCTCTTGAGTCTGCTCAGTTCCGTGGAATCGTTGACCAGCTTGAGCCTGGTCTGGTCGAGCTGGGCGGCGTCCATGGTGGCGAGGATCTGTCCCCTCCCCACAAATGAGCCCACATCGACCCTTATGCTCTGGATCCTGCCGCCCGTCTGAGGAGCGATATTATTGATGGCGTACGCCTCGACAGTCGATGAATATATCTCTGTCTGGGGAACTTCCATAATCACCGCCTCAGCGGTGGAGACCAAGGTCGCCCTATCCTCATCCATAGGCTCGACCGCCGCGGTCTTCTTGCCTCCGCAAGCGACCAGAAAAGCGGCCACCCCGGCGAGCGCGATAGTTTTGAAAACTCTCTTCATATTCTCGTTTTTTTTATATTCTCATCACATATTGTCAAGATCGGTCTGACCGTTATCATCGATAAAGTCATACCCGAGTGTCTTCTCGAGATTTGACTTCGCCACGATGAAGTTATACACAGCCTGGCTCTGCTGGAGGCTCGCCTGAGTCAAAGTCAGCTGGGCATCATTCATTTCCGTTATCGTGCCCTTGCCGATCTTGTAGGACTTGGCGGCGATGTCGTATGCCTTCCTCGCCAGACCTACCGCCTCTGTAGCGGCATTGTAGCTGTTCATACTGGTCTCCATAGTGTTGAGGTACTGGCGGATGGCTATCTTGAGCTGACGCTCCGTCTCGATCCTCTGAAGGTCAAGCTCCACGGCTTGCACCTTGGTCTGCTGGACATCGTAATGACGCTTGAAGCCGGTGAAAATAGGGATGTTAAGGCTCAGGCCGACATAAGAATAAGGTGACCATTTATATTCGCTGAACTTGAAGTCGTTGGTCATGGCGATCATGCTGTAGGAGAACGCCGCCGACAAGGTCGGGAGGTAGGCCGCCTTGTACATCCTTACGGTAGAGGCCAGCTGGTCCGCCTGGATCTCAAGCTGGCGCAGGGTCGTGTTATAATCCAGGGAAGGGTCATCATTGTCATGGATATCCCTGAACATCTGGGTGGAATAATCATCAAGGGCTCCCGCCACATCGATATTCCTGGAAAGGTCAACTCCCATAACAGCCTTCAGCTGCCAAAGAGCCAGCATAACCGAGCTTTCCGCATTGTAGACATTAGGGATAGCTCCCGCCACCACAGACTTGGCCCTGGTATATTCCAACTCAGAGGCTTTCTCCGCATTATAACGCCTCTCGGTCTGGACAAAGTTCTCCACAGCGTTCTCGTAAACTTCCTTGTAGACATAGAAGGCCTCCTTCGCGAGAAGGACAGCATAGTAGGCCTGTTTGACCTGGGTGACCATATCAAGCCTGGAGGAGCGGGCTTTCTCCACGGCAAGGTCCACAGCCTGTCCGGAAATCCTCAGGCTCTCCCAAAGCTGGGCATTGACCAAAGGCAGGGTCGCGGACACGCCGTAATTGTATGTGTTCCAACGTCCAACGGAGAACCCGCTGTTGGAATCGGATCCCTCACTTTCCCCAGGAATGATCAAAGGCATCCCCTGCATGGCGGACAATTCATTGATCCTGACGAAATAAGGAGCTAATGAAGATAGCATTCCGAAGCTTCCGCCACCTTCCTCATCATCTCCACTGTCGGAATCCATGTACATTATCTGTTTCTTGATGGTCCTCTGATAGGAACCGGAGCCGCTCACCTGTGGGAAAAGGGATGAATATGTCCCTTTCTTGGCGTACTGGCTTCTCTCGATCTCCTTATCCGCCACTTTGACAGCCACATTCTCACTCAAGGCGATCTTCAACGCGTCATCCAAGGTTATGACAACCGTGGAAGTGTCAGACTGGGCCTCGACAGGGACAGAGTCGGTCCTGTATTGCCCTGACGCCACGGTGACTATCCCCATCAGCGCGGCCGCCATTATCAGTCTCTTTTTTATCATATTCTAAACTACTCTTTCCAATTAAACAAAACTGGTTTTTCACTACAAATGTTATACTAAAATAAACCGGAGAAACTCAAATTTCTCCGGTTTATCGTTTTATCTGTCATCATTAGTTTATACTACGGCCTCACGACCGGCGGGGCATCAGGCTCCCACTCGACGATGGAGCGGGTCCTGGGTGCCGAGGACTGCTTTTTGTCGCGGTTCACGGCGTCATACTCCAGGAACTTCTCGAAGCTGGCGGTCTCACCGGAGAGTTCCATAATCCTCTTGTAGATCGCCCATCTTGAAGGAGCGTTGTAGTATTCGACATTGTGATTCATCATACTATCCTCCGAAGGCCTGTAAATACCTGTGGAGAATGGACCACCCGCACCCTCAAAGATGCCGACCTGATCCTTATACCGCTCGTCTGTAAGGAAGTAATTCCACTTCACCTTCGAAGGATCATTGGTGAAGTCAAGGTTGGAATACCAACCATATTTGGAATACAACCTGTTGAATTCATCGATCTCGGCCTTGCTGGGAGTACCGCTACTGGTGGAGTACTCGTCACCCAGGAATGCGAAACCGTGACCACCTGCCTCATGACGGATCAAGGAGCCGAAAGCCTCAGGGACATTTGAGCCGGAAGCGCACCACGCCACTCCGGACTGCAGGGACTCGATCATAGATGTGATACCACGTAGGCCACTGGAATTCACCAGCACACATATCAAAAGGTTCTTCTTGTCCTTGATGCCGGGAACCTTCAAGGCATATTCGAGACTCTTGTCCTCCCCTGCTGTATTTACGGAAATCGAAGTGCCGACGACTTTCGCGCCGAGAGCTGTCAAATAGCCGTCTCCGGTCCTGCCGTTCTTAGAGACAACCTTGACTTCGTAAACGTTGAACCTGTTCTTAAACGTCTTGTAAGGCTCTATCTTGAAGAACTCATCCATCGCCTGTCGCATCAAGTTATGATATGTATCGTTGTTCATATCCTTATCAGTGTAAGCGTCACCCATGAACACGATGTTGATACCCTTGCCGACTGTGGCCTTCTGAAGAGTGACCACCTTCCCGTCTTGGGAGTAATCAGTTGAGGAATAAACCTCACCATCCTCCAGAGGACCGAAAATATCCTCCAGGAAAGAGATCAAGTCGTTTGAAGCCACATGATTGAACCTGCCGCCTGAAGGGTCGACGACACTCTTTGAAGTAGAGTATATGATATTCCCCTTATTGTCAATCACGTTGGCGAATGGAGTGGCATGATCGCCCAAGGCATCGGATTCCGCGATAGTTATATCGCTATTCGAGAAGTTGTACCATCGATCGTATCCTTTCTCCAAAACATAATCCTTGATTTGAGCCTTATCCTCATTGAAATCGCCTAGGCAGGGCCTCGCTATGATCTCCAAGCCAGCTTTATTGTACTTATCATGCATCTTGATCAGCTGAGGCAATATAACCGCCGAATAAGTGCACCAAGGAGCCCATTTCAGAACGACAGTCGCTTTGTTTCCGGAAACGATATCGTCGTATGGGATAGGTTCTCCTGTGACAACATCATTAAGTCCGCGGACTGGCCAATATCCCGGAATACCGCGATCCATCACACTGAATGGATCGGTCATCCGATAATTCTCATCAAAAAATCCCGAGTTGATGTACAGGTTGATCAGATAGCCTGACTCATTCGAAGAATAGAAATAGTCAGGAATCTGTCCAGACAGCCTATGAGCATAAAGGGTCAGATTATGGCCAAGCCGCATCCAGGACTTAGGCAGGTCCCCAGTAAAGCCATTCCACCATAATGTGAGCCCAGGGGTATTACCGTCAAACTCATCACCCAGCAGGTCATCACTTTCGCCAAGAGACTCGGGGACAGGGCCTGTCATCAACAAATTACCCCCGATATAGACTCGCCACAGAGGCATGCCGCTAAATAGATCCGGGAGGCCTGTCATGGATGTGCCAATTATTTCCAGTTTCTCAAGGTGGTTAAGCTTACCGAAACTAGGTGGAAGGACTCCGGTTAATCCCGGCTCTTTTTCAATCGTAAACTCCTGAAGGGAAGATAAATCATCAAAACAGTCAGGGAACTCACCTTTGAGGCCAAATTCATCGAATAACAACCTGAACACTTGTTTATCCTCCCATTTGAACCATTCCACACCCTGCCATGAATTGAGATCTTTTGAACGGCTCCATCTCTTCTCCTTATTTATCTTCCAGTTAGGGCCGTCCATGGAGTCATATATCTTCATCAGCGCCGCCTTGATCCTGTCTTCTTCATTTAATACTACTTTAATTGAACAAACCGCTTCCTTTTCACCGGCCTTAACGGTTATAGTCACCGTGCCGGCGGCGACAGCGGTAACTGTCCCGTCCTTAACGGTAGCTATTTTCTTGTCGCTGGTCGTCCATGTAAAAGTCTTATCCGTCGAGTCATCAGGTTTAACGGTAGCTGTAAGTTTCAGGGTCTCACCCGTTTCCATCTCAGCTTCGGTCTTATCAAGAGCGATTGATGTGGCGGGGACCACCTTCTTGTTGACTGTCACAGAGCAGGTAGCGGACTTGCCTCCGGCTGTCGCGGTGATAGTTGCCGTGCCTTCTCCCACGGCTGTCACCGTCCCGTTATTGACAGTGGCTACGGACTGGTTGGATGTCGACCAGTTAACCGACTTGTTAGTGGCATTGGACGGCTGGACCGTAGCCGTCAGATTTGATGTGCCGCCGACATCGAGGGCGACAGTTGTTGGGCTCAGCGAAACACCCGTCACGGCGATTTCGGGGTCTTCCTTCGGGCCGCAGGCGATCACCATGGCGACCATTAAGACAAAAACGAATAACTTTTTCATACTGATAGGCACAATAAAACCATCATTCACAAAGATATCAAACTATTCGATATATGCAAATGATGGTCAACAATAAAAAGCCAAAGACGCGTCAGGAATTCAGACTTTTGGCAAAATGCGTTGGTTCCCGTTTCTTCGGTTTGGTGTCAGGGATGACCGCCCGGGCGGGAATCTTCTTGCTGAACGCGTATATAAGAAGTCCGATGCCCAATATAATGAACGGGATACTCAGCTTCTGCCCCATATTCAAGACCATATTGACCTCGAAGGCCTCCTGAGGTTCCTTGATGAACTCGATGAGGAAGCGCATCCCGAAACAGCCGATGAAGAACAACCCGATGAAGGTTCCCCTGTACATCTTGTCAAGTTTCTTGATATAGAGCCAGACAAGGATCAATCCGAGGATAAGATAGCTCAGAGCCTCGTAAATCTGGGTCGGATGCTTCGGCTCCGTCTCTCCCCTACGCTCGAAGATAAAGCCCCAAGGGAGATTCGTGACGTCACCGTAAATCTCAGAGTTACAAAGGTTTCCAAGCCTGATAAAGGTAGCTGCGAAAGCCACCGCGATGCAAAGATGGTCAAGGATCCAAAGAAAGTCGATGTGGTACTTCTTGCCAAACTTGCTGGCGAACCACCACATGCAGAGAATCAGCATTATGGTGCCGCCGTGACTGGCCAGACCGCCTTCCCATACCTTGAATATCTCAATTATACCTTTCCAGGAGGTGAAATAATAATCGAATCCGTAGAACAGGCAGTGCCCCAGACGCGCTCCCACAAGGGTTCCTAGAAGGAGCGTGTAAAGCAGCGGGTCGAGGAAATCTTTATTGACCTTCTCCCGCTCGCAGAACTTCGTGAATATCCAGTAGCCCAGGATGAAACCCAAGACGAACAGGAGCCCGTACCAACGCACGGCGAAGCCTCCGATCCGGAATATCTCCGGATTCATATTCCAATGCACTACCAGAAGATCCATGGCTTCGGGTTATTATTCCTGAATGGCGGCTATTCCGGGAAGAGTCTTGCCCTCAATAGCTTCCAGCATCGCTCCACCACCGGTGCTGACATAACTGACCTTGTCGGCGAAACCCATCTTGGTCACAGCCGCGACAGAGTCACCGCCACCGACGAGGGAATAAGCCCCATGTCCGGTCGCGCGGGCGACAAGTTCAGCGATCTTCTCGGTACCGGTCGCGAAATTGGGGAACTCGAACACTCCGGCGGGACCGTTCCAGAGGATGGTCTTGGAGGCGAGAATGATCCTGGCCCAGTTCTCGATCGAAGCGGGGCCGCAATCAAGGCCTTCCCATCCGTCGGGAATCTTGTGGGAAGGAACAACCATCTCGGGAGTATCATTGGCGAACTCCTGGGTGACGCGGGTCTGGACAGACAGGGAGACGTTGACACCAAGATCCTGGGCCTTCTCCATAATCTCTTTAGCCTGAGGAATAAGATCGTCCTCATGGAGAGAATTACCGATGTTTCCACCCTCGGCCTTGATGAAGGTGTAACCCATTCCACCGCAAATGATAAGATTGTCGACTTTACCCAGAAGGTTCTCAAGAACAGCGAGTTTAGAGGAAACCTTGGATCCGCCGATGATGGCGGTGAAAGGACGGCGGGCGTTCTTCAGGACATTGTCAATAGCCTTGATCTCTTTCTCCATCAGGTAACCGAACATCTTGTCCTCAGGGAAGTACTTCGCGATGAGGGCGGTAGAGGCGTGGGCCCTATGGGCGGTTCCGAAAGCGTCGTTGATGTAGCAGTCAGCATAGGAGGCGAGTTTCTTCACGAACTCCTTCTGGCTCTCCTTGACCACTTTCTTGGCGGCGGCCTTCTCCTCATCCGTGGCGTCCTCAGCGAGTCCTCTGGGCTTCCCTTCCTCCTCAGCGTAGAAACGAAGGTTCTCGAGCATCAGCACCTCTCCGGGCTTCAGCGCGGCAGCCTGCTCGTCAGCTTTCTGGCAGTCAGGAGCGAACTGTACAGGTACTCCGAGGCATTCGGAGACATGAGCCACGATATGCTTCAAAGAATATTTCTCCGTAACTCCCTTCGGACGGCCGAGATGGGACATGAGAATGAGAGAGCCACCTTCGGCGAGGACCTTCTTCAGAGTAGGAAGGGCGGCGCGGATACGGGTGTCGTCAGTGATGTTGAAGTTCTCATCGAGCGGAACGTTGAAATCCACCCTGACAATGGCCTTCTTGCCTTTGAAATCGTAAGAGTCAATGTGCTGCTGCATAGTAATCAATATTTTGTTATCGTTTTTTTCCGGAGCAAAGATACTATTTTTTTATCTTTGCACCACTATGGCGACAGAGTTTCCCTCAGATAGTTGGAAAGACTACGAGCTTCTGGATTCCGGTGACGGGATGAAGCTCGAGCGGTTCGGTGGTTTCGCGCTTTCAAGGCCGGAGCCCAAGGCGTTGTGGAACAAGGAGTTGTCCCAGAAGGAATGGGACTCCGCAGCTCACGTGGTTTTCACTCCGGGAGCCGGTTTCGGCAAGGCCGGAAAGGAAGATAGCGGCACTTGGAATCGTCTGAAGGCTATGCCTGACCAGTGGTGGATCAAGTACATCGGCGGCTTTGGCGGTGATTCCTCAGGCTCGCTGCGCTTCGCGCCCTATCCGGGTAAATGCTCACCGGAAGAACAACCGCCAAAGCCTGCGACGTTATCCATGAACCTGCGGCTGGGACTGACTTCGTTCAAGCATGTCGGAGTGTTCCCGGAGCAGGCGGCGAATTGGGAATATATATTCCGGAACACTTCAGAGATTGCCGCTTCCATGGATCAACGCCCGAAGGTGCTCAATCTTTTCGCTTATACCGGGGCCGCATCGCTGGCAGCGAGAGCCGCGGGAGCCGATGTGACTCACCTTGATTCGGTACGCCAAGTCGTGACATGGGCGCATGAGAATCAAGACCGCAGCGGCCTGGACGGTATCCGCTGGGTCGTCGAGGACGCCATGAAATTCGCCAAAAGAGAGGCCCGCAGAGGAAATCTCTATAACGGGATAATCCTTGATCCCCCGGCTTATGGACATGGCCCTGACGGGGAGAAATGGAAATTGGACGAGTGCCTTTTCGAAATGATGCGCAATGTCGGCCAGATACTCGCACCCGAGAACAGTTTCATGGTTCTTAACCTGTATTCCAACGGATTCTCAGCGGTACTTGGTGAGACGGTTGTTAGGCAAGCTCTTGACTTGAAACCGGAAGCTCCCCTTGATTCAGGGGAGCTCGCTCTCAAGGACAGGTTCGGGAAAATCCTTCCCCTCTCCATATTTGTCAGGCTAAGACGGTAATCTCAACTGTTTGAGTTGAGGAAAGCCGCAAGGTCGGACTCCAACTTGTTGGCGAATTCCTTGTCACCACACTTCTCGGCCTCACTAGCAATGTAATATATCAACTGGCAGTTGTACTCGAACTCGTCCTTGTAGTCGGGATAGAAATCGAGGAACAAGGCTATCGACTCTTTCAGTTCCTTGTCAATCTCGCCCATCACCTCACGGGCCTTCTCCGGTTTGCCGAGACCATAGTAACAACGGGACATCTCGATCGGGAACAAGGCGTTGGAACTCCAGCCGAACAGGGTATTGTCGTAAGGATACCTGTCAGGCCTCATTATCTTGCGGCACATATCCAGGACCGTCTCCGCCCTGTCATTTTCCCCAGCTTCCATGAAGGCGTCAGCGGAAGAAATGAAGAGGTTACGCAGGGACATTACTCCCATAAAGGTGTAAATATTCTGATAATCAACCAGATAATTATCCGCTCCAACAGCGTCGAACTTGAAGGTCTCCGTCAATTTTTTGTAAAGATCATCCGTGTCGACAAGTCCGATCCTGAAGGATTCCACCTTGTTCTTGATAGGGATGAAACGGTATGAGAACCCGTCATACATCAAATAATCCTTAATGCCGATATTGAGATCTCCTCCCTGGTTGAGCAAGTTCAGAGGTCTGTCCCAATTGTAGTTAGCCAGTAGATCCAGCATGAAAAGCTCCGGTTTCGTCAGTCCGGTCTTGCCTTGAGGTATCTCAAGCACGATCGAATCAGGAATCATGTCAGCGAACTTGGGGCTGACAATCCCGTACTTGAGGCAATTCTCCTTGTTGACCGGAACGATCATCTTCCTCGAGACCCAGTAATCCAGCTTACGGCCATCCTGCGTGAGCAGCTTGGCGTCCGGATGCTTGAATACCTTGATGCACTCAGAGATAGGAACCGCCTGGTTCCTGCTGTCCTGGATGAGCACCCAATCGTTTGTGCCATAGAGGTATTGCTCCTGCCCGATTGAAAGAGTCAAGGGGGCGGTGTTGTTGATCGCGTACCTCGTCTGGTCAATGTACCAGTCGGTTCCGAGCAGGGAGGTGTTGAGTATCCTGACATCATTCCGGATCTCCTCAACCTCCTGGGCGTACCATAGAGGGAAGGTGTCATTGTCACCGTGAGTCACCAACAGGCCGTTCGGGCCTACGGAGTTCAGATAGTTATAGGCGACTTCCACAGCTGTCCGGCGGTGGCTTCTGTCGTGGTCATCCCACTCCTGGGCGCACATGAGAGCGGGGACAAAGAGGCATACAACGGTGGTGGCGGCTGCCACGGCCGTAGAGTTCTTGTCTTTCAAAGCCCCGGATATCCAAGAATATATCGCGGCTACGGCGAAACCGATCCATATCGTGAAAGCGTAGAAGGAACCGGCGTAGGCGTAATCCCTCTCCCTGACCTGGAAAGGAGGCTGGTTGAGGTACATAACTACAGCTATACCCGTCAGGAAGAAGAGCAGGAACGTAAGCCAACATCCTCTCTTGTCCCTGTCGAACTGGAACAGCAAACCAAGCAGGCCGAGAAGCAGGGGCAGGAAGAACAAGTGGTTCTTTCCCTTGTTTTCCTTCAGCCAGGTGGGAGCGTTATCCTGATCGCCAAGATGTATCCTGTCAATAAACTTGATTCCGCTTTCCCAGTTGCCCGTAAAGAGGTCAGCAGAAGGAGCGTGTATCTCGTTCTGGCGACCCACGAAGTTCCACATGAAATACCTCCAATACATCCATCCGAGCTGGAAGTCAAAGAAAAACTTCAAGTTAGCCCCAAAGGTAGGTTTCTTGTACTCGGCCCCGCGCACAGTAATGCCTTTGCCATCCATATAGGTTTGATAGAACTTGATGGCACGGTCATCATTACTGTACATTCGGGGGAAGAGCATCTTTCCGGAGGCCTCGTAGATCGGCTCGACCGGACTGGGAACCTTCTTGTATTTCCCGTTCAAAGGAGCCCAATAGGTTCCTTGCTTGAGATCATAAGGAGCGCCGAAATACTGGCCATAGACAAGCGGGACGGATCCGTACTGCTCACGGGAAAGATACCTTACCAAGGTGAACGCGTTATCCGGCTGGTACTCGTTTGTCGGTGGCTTGACGCTGGAGCGGATGATAACGACGCTGAAAATAGAGAACCCGATCAATATGGTCGTGAAGCATAGCAAAGCCGTGTTCCAAAACACCTTCCCCTTCTCCAGTGTCCTGAAAAGGCCCCAGAAGCAAAGCCCGATGATGGCAAGGACAAAGAAGGCGGCACCTGTGTTGTACGGCAACCCGAAGCCATTGACAAAGATCAGGTCGAAATACGCGGCCAGTTTAGGAAGCCAAGGGATCATTATGAAGAACAGGATCCCGAGGATGACGGCCGATAGCGCGAGGATCTTCACACACTCCCAGAAAGAATAAGGCTTGTCTTCCCTGATCTTGTAGTAATACATGAACACGATCATCGGAAGGGCAAGCAAATTCAGCACGTGGACTCCGATCGACAGTCCCATAAGGAAAGAGATAAGCACGATCCACCTGTTGGCGTACCTGCGGTCCTCGGACTCGTACCACTTAGTCATCGCCCACACGACAATAGCGGTGAAAAGGGATGACATGGCGTAGACCTCACCCTCCACGGCAGAGAACCAGAAAGTGTCCGAGAAACAATACGCGAGTGCTCCCACGGCGCCGCTGCCGAATATCGCTATAGATTCGCCGGTGGAATAATCGCCGGCGCTTCCGTCAGGTCTTTTCTTCGGAATAATCAGCCTCTTAGTGAAAAAGACGATTGTCAGATACAGGAAGAATATGGTCAGGGCTGAGCAAAGCGCGCTCATGCAATTCACCATCACGGCAGCCTTGGAAGGGCCGGTGAACATGGTGAAAAACCTGGCGATCAATTGGAAGACAGGGTTTCCCGGAGGGTGACCCACCTCAAGCTTGTATGATGAGGCGATAAACTCTCCGCAATCCCAGAATGACGCGGTCGGTTCTATTGTCGAAAGATATGTGAACGCGGATATGAGGAAGACCACCGCCGCGGTCAGGAGATTCCATTGTCTGAATTTTCTACTGTCCATAAATAATAAGGCATATTCCGGACAAAGATACAAAAGGAATGCCTATCTTTGCAAAAATTGACACGAGAAAATGAAGCCGGACAACGATTGGAAACAACGTCTCGGGGTAGTCTACTCGACCAATCCCGATTTTGAATATTCATCATCGGAGGAAGACGCTACGGAGACACTCCCGCCTTCCAAGCAACGCCTTATCGTGTCAATCGACAGGAGGAACAGAGGAGGAAAGCAGGTGACATTGGTGACCGGATTCCAGGGCAGCCAGGAGGATCTGGCCGAGTTGGGAAGGACCCTCAAGGTCAAGTGTGGAGTGGGAGGATCGGCCAAGGACGGGGAAATCACTGTCCAGGGGGATTTCCGCGACAAGGTCACCGAATTGCTGAGACAGCTAGGTTACAACGCGAAAAGGGGTAACTGATAAGTGATTCAAGATGATTGAGCTGCTGGACAATCCTGTATTCTGCGCGCTGGTAGTGTTCTTCACGCTACTCTTCCTGTTGAACCTGAAGAGTTTACTGAAGATCACCCCTTCGTTGATGGATTGCGCCACCAGATGGAAGGGCAATCTGGATCTTGAGGACAGCATCCAGCTCTGCAGGAGCCGCAACTGGATAGCGGCGATCCTTTTCATTCCGTTTTGTCTGCTTGTTTACTATTACGGTCTGTATTCCCCGGATTATTTGCGGTGGTTGCCACAGACCCTGCAGTTCACTATCGTCGCGGGAGTTTTCCTCGTGTACCTTCTGTTGAGGACTTTCTTGAATTGGCAGCTGGAGATGCATAATTATGGATCAGCGACATTCACCGCGGCCAACAGGTCTTTCTATAACTATTGCGTCCTGTTGTTCTTCCTTTTGTTCCTGACCGCCGGAATTATAAAGCTCCTGGGAGGTTCACACTCAACTGTGAGGACTGTCATGCTCTGGGAAACAGGGGTGACTTATCTCATCTATATATTCCGCAGAGGACAGATTTTCGCATCCGTTTGCAATCCTTTTTCGACAATTTTGTATCTTTGCAGCCTTGAATTACTCCCGACGGCCGCTCTCATCCTCTCCGAGAGGCTTCTGTGAGCAAGGCTCGGTCGGATTGTAAACAGAAAACGAATGACTATCAAGAAGATATTGATCTCCCAACGCGCCCCCCTGAAGGACGCCCCTTATGTCGCTCTGAAAGAGAAATATGGTGTGGACATCACCTTCCATCAGTTCTTTGTTGTGGAACCTCTGACCTCCAGGGAGTTCCGGGCACAGAGAATCAACATTTTGGATTATACGGCGGTAGTGTTCTCTTCCCGCCACGCCATTGACGCGTTCTATGGCTTGTGCGACGAATTGAGAGTCAAGGTGCCGGAGACTATGAAGTATTTCTGCACGACAGAGGCTGTTGCGATGTATCTCCAGAAACACATAGTCTACCGCAAACGCAAAATATTCTTCGGCAACGGTACTCCCGAATCTGTCATTGAGCAGATCGGCACCAAGCATAAAGGGGAGAAATTCCTCGTGACCCAGTCGGACTCCAACGGTAGCTCGACACTCACCCGCCTTCTCGACTCTGAGGGAATCTCCTACCAGACAGCCGTTTTCATCAAGAGCGTGCCTCAAGACCTGAAGGGCATGGATTTGAAGGAATATGACATGATAGTCTTTTACAATCCCTCTGATGTCCAGTCCCTTTTTGAGAATTTCCCCGACTTTGAGCAAGGTGACATCAAGTTCGTCTCTTTCGGCAAGTCCATCGTCAGGGCGATGGAAGAGGCGGGTCTGTCAATAGAGGTTAAGGCTCCCACCCCGGAGGCTCCCTCTGTAGCTCGAGCCATAGAGCTATATTTGCAGCAACTGAACTAGACAAAAATGGACACCTTACCGAAATCCGAGCGCCTCAGAGGAAAGGCCGCGGTTTCGGCTCTGATGTCAAAGGGCCGCTGGGGCTTCTCGCGCGGCCTGAAGTATTGTTATCTGCGGAACGAGTCCCCCGAGGGGCCAAACAGAATAATGGTCTCCGTGCCGAAACGTCTCTTCAAGAGAGCGGTGAAGAGGAATCTCCTCAAGCGCCGGATGAGAGAGGCATACCGGACTCAAAAATCTATCCTGGTGCCAGCCTCGACAGATATCCTGTTTTTGTATAACTCTAAGGAAATAAGCGATTTCCAGACCATTAAGGAAGAAGTCGCCGAGATCCTGAAAAAAGTGGCTGATGAAAGACAATTATAGCATACCGCATTGGCGCAAGGTAGTGAGGGACGTGTTTTCCGCCCCATTCCTGGCCCTTATATGGTTCTACCGCAAGTGCATCGGCCCATATATTCCCAAGACCTGCCGCTTCGAGCCTTCATGCTCGACCTACGCCATCGAGGCGTTCCGCAAATGGGGCCCTTTCAAAGGATTATACCTGACTGTATGGAGAGTCCTTCGCTGCAACCCATGGGGCGGCAGCGGATACGACCCTGTGCCCTGATTAAAGCTTGCCGTTCTTCTTCCGGGAGCGAAGGCGGGAAATGCTCTCGACAAGGAGTTGATCCCTCAATATCCGCCTGGCGGCCATGAAATCAAGAATCGCCGCCAACAGCGGGAATATGGCCGTCCATCGGAACAGAACCCCGTCCGCCGCTGTCATATAATCAAACACCAGCCAACCCTGGAGTCCGAGCAGGATAAGCGCGGACAGGACAGCCGTGCGCATCTGAAGCACCCTCACATTGAAAGTGAACAGGGCGATAACCTGGAGAATCGCCACAATGACCAGAAGGATGGCGTATGGGATGAAACTTATGTACTTGACCTCATCAATATGAGAGCCGCCGGGGCCCAACATAAAAGACTTCACACAGAAGAAAAGCGTCACGACCAAAGCCGTCGCGATCGCGAGATACAATGTCTGGATTCTTTGCCACATAGTGACGCGAAAATAGTTAATTCCATCGAATTTTCTTATATTTGAATTCCACATAAAAAAAGGCATCATGAGAATAGCTGAATCAGAACTAATCATCAACGACGATGGATCTGCTTTCCACATCCATTTGAGACCGGAGGAACTAGCTGACATAGTGATTCTTGTAGGAGACCCCGGAAGGGTTGACATGATTGGGGACTATCTTTCCGAAAAAGAATTCCGCCATGCCAACAGGGAGTTTGTCTCCATCACCGGAAAATATAACGGGAAGCGCCTGACCGCCCTTTCCACAGGCATCGGTACGGACAACTGTGATATCGTCTTGACAGAACTGGACGCTCTCGCCAATATTGACTTCGCCACCAGGGAGCCGAAAGATATCCACAGAACCCTCACGATATTAAGGATCGGCACTACCGGCGCCATCCAACCGGACATCCCAATAGGATCCCCGATTTTCTCACATTACTCCATCGGTCTCGACGGTCTCCTTAATTGGTATGCCAATAGGGACTTGATCACTAACCAGGAGATGGAGGACGCTTTTGTTAAGCACACAGGCTGGGACAAGAATCTCCCTGCCCCTTATTTCGCGAAGGCGAGCGAAGAGTTGATCAAAAAGTTCGAGGACTGTACCGTCAAGGGCGTTACCCTCTCAGCCCCGGGTTTCTACGGCCCTCAGGGGCGTGTCGTGAGGCTCGGTCTGGCTATGCCGGACATGCTTGAGAAGTTCGAGACTTTCAGGTTCGGAGATTACAAGATCACGAATTTCGAGATGGAAGGCTCAGCCGTCGCCGGTCTGGCCAAGCATTTGGGCCACGAGGCGGGCACAATCTGCTGCGCGATAGCCAACCGCTTCCTCAAGAGCAGCAATCCTGACTACAAGGCAATGGTCCGTTCGTTGGTGGAACTGTCACTTGACAGGCTGACGAGATAATATGGCGTTGTTGAAGCTCGAGAGGACATTCCCCTCATACGTCTTGGAAACAGGGATAGGAGGGATCGTGTCATTGTCCAGGTCAAGCTCATAACCGTCTTTTTCCTTCCTCAGTACCTTCACCTTATCCATATTCACCAAGTATTTCCGGTGGCAACGCACCAGACTGCTGCCCCGGAAACTCTCCTCCACAGTCTTCATCTTGCTGCGGATCATATAGCGCCTCAGGTCTCCCCGGCTATCGGTGTACCGGACAATGATGTAGTTGTCATCAGACTCCAGATAATACAAACTGGAAGCGCTGACGACAAGTTTCAAGTTACCGCTGTTGTCGAACAGCGTTATCTTCTCGAGACGGGAAGGGAGCACGTTCTCATCCAGGACGACATTCCCATAGTTCATCAGACGGATAGTCTGGTTCTTGTCCTGCAAGGCGAAATACATGCCCGCGAGAATGTAAGGGATGATAAGTGACGAGATACCGTAAAGAAGGGCTTTGCCGAGAGTAGCCGGGAACTGGTCCCATCCGATCCCGGTGATAGGAACCGTGATGAACGAATATGCCAGGCAGATAACCAGGACTTCCGCCACACACCATGCGACATAGCCTATGTAAGTCATTCTCAATGATTTCCTTGTCCTGTACATCACATAACGGCTCAAGGCGACAAATGTGAGGGATCCTGTGGCGAAAAGGACAGTGAAAGCGAAAAACTTGGAATTCCCGAGGGCCATCCAGCTATTGTGGGAGAATGGCAGGCTGAGCAGCAGGAACACTATGGAGAAGAACGCCGCGAATGTCACGGTGTAGATCAGCTGGTTTTTCTCCCTGAAATAATCCGGAATCTGATTGGTGATCGCCATGTTCTTTCCTAAGGATTGCAAATATAACACTTATTTCGGAATAAAGGCATACTTGTATTTCACCACAAATAACGCGAGTTCACCACTTCTAACTAATTAATACGCGCAAAGGGGGTCTTTTACCACAATTATTTTGAACCCGGCGGGAAGATTGGTAATTTCGCGCTCGAAAACCAAACAATAGTATGAGAATCATTGGAACCGGAAGCGCTCTTCCGAAAACAATAGTCACCAACGAAATGCTCTCCGAATTCCTGGACACAAGTGATGAGTGGATCACCACCCGCACGGGAATCAAGTCCAGGCATGTCATTTCCGATGAGCAGTTAGAAGACTTGGGAGCCGAGGCAGCCATGAAGGCTTTGGAGATGTCCGGCCTGGGAGTCGAGGATATCGATCTGTTCATCGTTTCCAACGTTGTCTCTGAGAATATCACCCCTGGTGTGAGTTGTGTAGTGGCCGAGAAAATCGGTCTCAGTTGCCCCATGTTCGACATCAACTGCGCCTGTCCAGGGTTTATTTATGCCCTTGACATGGCCGAGGCATATTACAAGGCCGGAAAAGTGAAGAATGTCCTTATAGCCTGCATTGAGGAACCCACAAGAATGGCGAGCTGGGATGACCGGGCCACTTGTGTTCTTTTTGGTGACGGTGCCGGAGCCGTTGTGCTGACTGCCGGAGACAATATCAAAGGAACCAAGCTCAACGCACAACCCGACACTGACAAGCTTTATATGAGAAGGGTCTTGGAATCAACCCCTTACATCAAAAAGGCGGAGTTTGACATCCCCCTCCAGATGCGGGGCCGCGAGGTTTTCCGTTTTGCCGTGGGCGCTTGCACCAATGGCGTTAAGAGTCTTCTTGACGAGGTGGGCATCAGTAAAGACGATGTCTCCTGGTTCATGGTCCACCAAGCCAACAAAAGGATTATCGACTCCATCATCGACTTCATGCAAGTGCCCTCAGACAGATTCCCTGTCAATATCCAGGATCATGGTAACTCATCATCCGCTTCTTGCCCCATACTTCTTGACGAGTGCAACCGCAAGGGGCTATTCAAGCAAGGTGACATCATCGTTCTGAGCGCGTTCGGGGCGGGGCTTCTGTCCGGAGCCGCGGTTCTTGAGTGGTGATCTGAACAATAATTGTTATATTTACGGATTGACAATCAGAAAAATAATACAATCAATATGGAGAAAAGAGTAGTTATAACCGGAATGGGTGTCATCTCCCCCGTCGGGAATGATGTCAACACTTTCTGGAAAAACCTTTGCGACGGTTATTGCGGAATCGAGGTGATCGAAAGCGAAGACACCGAGCAGCTTCCTGTCAGGATCGCCGGCAAGGTCAAGGATTTTCACGCCGAGGAATATGGGATGGACAAACCCTTCATCCGTAAGCAGGACCTTTTCACTCAATTCGGTGTCGCGGCCGCATATCAGGCCGTCAAACAATCAGGTCTTATCTCTACCGGCGAGGGGCAGAATATTGATCCCCTCAGGTTCGGAGTGTATTTCGGATCAGGTATCGGTGGTTTCGCCACACAGTACAGGGAGATGGCCAAAATGATTGATGATCCTTCCGGACAGTGGATATCCCCGCTTTTCATCCCCACGATGATTTCCAACATCGCCGCTGGCCAGATAGCCATCCTCAACCATGCGGAAGGTCCCTGCCTCGATATCGTGACAGCTTGCGCGACCTCGACTAACGCCATGGGAGAAGCCTACAGGGCCATCAAACATGGCTATGCCGACGCCATCATAACCGGAGGAAGCGAGAACGCCACAATCCCGATTGGAATCGCCGGATTCGCCAACCTGAAAGCCCTTTCCAGATCCACAGATCCCAAGTACGCGTCGCTGCCTTTCAACGCCAACCGAGCCGGCTTCGTCATGGGAGATGGCTCAGCATCCGTCATCCTTGAGGAATATGAGCATGCGAAAGCCCGTGGAGCCGTTATACTTGGAGAAATGGTCGGTTATGGGAACACCTGCGACGCCTACCACTCCACCGCCCCCAGGCCCGACGGAACCACTCAGGCCAAATGTATCGAGCTGGCCCTTAAGGAGGCCAACTTCGACGAGGAGAAAGACACTCTCTACATCAACGCCCATGGAACCGGCACCAAGTTGAATGATGCCGCCGAGACTTTGGCTTACAAGAACGCTCTCGGAGACTTCGCTTACAAAGCCCACATCAGTTCCATCAAGTCGATGACCGGACACATGTTCGGCGCCGCCGGCGCCGCCGAGGCGATAGCGACCATCCTCGCTTTGCGTGATGGGATCTGCCCTCCCACAATCAATCTTGACACTCCGGATCCCGAGTGCGACCTTGATTACACACCGAATGTAGCGGTCAAGGCCGACTTGACCCTGGGTATATCCGATTCATTCGGATTCGGCGGGCACGACGCTTGCGTCGCTTTCAGGAAATGCGAGGACTAATTTTTCACAGCCATGTCACAAGTTCTTAACAAAGACGACATCAAACAATTCCTGCCTCATAGGGAGCCGATGCTCCTTATCGAGGAGGCTTATATAGACGATAACGGTCTGGCACACGCCAAATACCTTATCAAGGAAGATGAGTTTTTCACCAGAGGCCACTTCCCGGGCAATCCCGTGGTTCCCGGCGTGATCCTGTGCGAGATCATGGCCCAAAGCTGCGCCATATTGGTCAAGGACGAGATCCCCGGTCATATCACTCTATATGCGGGGCTGGACAAAGTCCGTTTCAAGAACTCGGTAAAGCCCGGAGACGTTTGTGAGGTGACCGCCAGTCTCGATGACAGGCGCGGCTTGCTCTTCTTCTGCTCCGCGAAACTGGAGGTGAACGGGAAACTTTGCTGCAAGGGAATGCCTTCATTCGCCTTAATCCCTATCCAGGAATAAAATGGAGTACAGAAGACTGGATCCCGATGAGTTCGAGGACCTCTCTTCGAGGATTCTCCATGAAGACAACCACATCCTCGTGTTCAACAAAGTCCCCGGCGAGATAGTCCAGGGGGACAAGACCGGGGATGAGTGCCTGGCTGAGACCCTGAAGGCTTTCATAGCCCAGAGGGACTCAAAGCCGGGCAAGGTCTTTATGGGTGTCCCCCATCGGCTGGACCGGCCTGTAAGCGGTATCGTCGTCTTCGCGAAAACCTCAAAAGCTCTCTCTCGGCTCTCTGAGATGTTCAGGACCGGGGATATCCACAAAACCTATTGGGCGCTTTGCCTTGACGCTCCCCAGAAAGAATCCGGGGAACTTGTGGACTGGCTTGTCAGGAATGAGAAGATGAACAAGAGTTTTGTGGCGAAGAACGGTAGTTCGGCCCAAGGAGCCAAAGAGGCCAGACTCCTGTACAAGCTGATCGGAAAGACAGAGCGTTATTACCTCCTGTCTGTCCAGCTCTTGACTGGCCGGCATCATCAGATCAGATGCCAGCTGGCGGCGATGGGCTGTGTCATAAAAGGGGATCTGAAATATGGAGCTCCACGGTCCAATCCGGATGGAGGAATATGTCTCCATTCCAGGGAGATACGTTTCATCCACCCTGTAAAAAAAGAGGAGATGACGATTATAGCGCCACCTCCCAGCTCATGGAAAGGGATAGAACCCTACCTGTAATCATCAGCTTTTTCTCTGGCTGAAATCGCGTTCTGTCTTGCGGACTCGGCCTCTTTCCTGGCTTTCTCGGCCTTCTTCTCAGCCATCTTGGCCTCTTTTTCCGCCTTGGCCCTGGCTTTATCCTCCTTAGCCTTGGTTTCCTTAGCCTCCTGCTCCGATCTCGCGGAGGCTATCGTAGCCTCTGTTCCCTCGGCACGCCTGCGCATCTGGGTCCTGTCCTTGGAGGCATCCTTGGCTGACCTGCCTTTCAAAACGGCATAACATACCACCTCATACCTGTTCCTGGTTTTTCTGTAAACGAAAAACGAATCGACAATATCATCCTCAGGATAACCATATAGCGCGTCGGTCCGTGCCTCGGCCTTCGCTATGTTCAGATCTTTGTTCTCCGCTTTCCCTATCACCTCGGTGGAGTTCTTAGTGGAATACAATGAGGTAAGGTAACGGTTGACCACATCATCGAGCTTGACATTGTCAAGAGACTTGTAACCATCGGCCTTAAGCTGCTTGACCTCAATCTTGGTGTCCTTTTTCGCTTGTTTCACGGCTTTCCTGCTCTGTGCGGCGACGGGGACTAACACCATGGCACCCAGAAGAATGGATAATAGGAATCTTTTCATAACGCGAATATAAAAAAATCTTCACTTTTATCACATCCGGTCATAGGCATGATCGCGCAGCCAATCGGAAGGGGTCTGGCCGGTGTTAACCTTGAAAGCCATATTGAATGAGACTGTAGAATGGAAACCGGACATCATTGACACCTCACCCACTTTCAACCTGGGATCCTTCTTGAACAATGAGATCGCATACTGTACCCTGTGATAATTGATGAATTGACGGAAGTTCCTGCCCGACAGCAGGTTAATCGTGCGTGACAAGTATAGTTTATTCGAGTAAAGGTCCTCGGCCATATCCTCCATCCTGAAAGTCGGGTCAAGAAACGGTTTCTTCTCATTCATGTACATCAACACCCTTCGGTAAAGATTGTTCATCTTCTTGTCTTCCTCCGCTTTGTCGACGAACGATGTCCTGAGGTTGCCTTTTATTATCTCTTTCACTTTGTGTTCGGTGCTCTGGTTAAGCACATATGTCCTCCCGGTCATATCCCTGAGATAAAGGATGGCGTAAAGGATCATGAATAAAAACAGGCTCGTGAAGGTCATAACCTCACCCGCGTCACCAGGCAGGAGGACGGCGCAAAGGGAATACATCCCGAGACCCATGAATATCAACGAATATATGAACCGTGAGTAATCCTCAAGATTATGCCAGACAGCGGAGTTCCGGAAAAACAACCTGATCCCGCTGAACCTCTTCGCGGCGACAATGGAAAAATAAGACGAGAAAACCACAAGTACCACGATATAGGAGTAAAATATCCTCTCAGAGCGGAAAACGACATTCCCGGCAGGCACGAACAGGGAGAACACGAATGATATGACGAGGGCGATCTCTAGCAGTAGCGTGGCACTGAGGGAGAAACCGGGCTTCTCGAAAGAGCAGGGAAAAAGCAGCAGTATCTCAACCACAGCCGTGATATCCAGGACCAGATAGCGGATCTCGACCGGCCCTTGCCTCAAAATCTCCAGAACGACAAGGGACATACCGGTCAGACCCGCCAACAACCTTATGACCAATTGGAGGGTCTTTTTTGAGCGGTTTTTATATAAGTCATAAAAAAGGAAAGAAAGATATTCGACGATAAGAAAAATAGCTGTTACTGTCGACATACTGTTCAAGAATGGTTTTAGTTTTGAGTTTTTCTTTTTCGGAGTCGAAGTTAGCCATGAAAACGATACAATAAGCCCCCGGCGGATGGGTAAGCCGGGGGTTTCTTTCCAAAAAACGATGTTAAAAACAGAAATTAAGATTTATTCTCTTTAATAGAGTCGAATCCCTTTCCGTACACACCAGATACAGAGGAAATTGAAAGGAAGGCGTCAGGGTCTATCCTTTTAATCGCCCTGAGAAGGATATTCACATCTGTCTTCCTGGTGATTACCATCAGGACAGAGGCCTGCTGCTTGGTATACCACCCCTTTCCGTCAAGAACGGTGACTCCCCTATGGAAATCCTTGGTGATCATGTCAGCTATAGCGACATGCTCGTGGGAAAGGATGAAAAGCTGCACACTCCGACGGGAACCCGAAAGGTAAAGGTCAGCGACATTGCCGCAAACAGTGACGGTGATCATACCATAGACAGCCGTGATGAACTTGTCAACGAACGGAAGCGCCTGTCCGTTAGAGTCATAGGATGGCACAAGCAACGAGAAGGCGATGATGAACACATCCATCAGAAGAATAACCTTGCCCGGAGAAACGTTCCTGTACTTTGTGACAATCAGGGCTATAATATCTGTTCCTCCCGTGCTTCCTCCTTGCGAGATCGACATTCCGATCCCGAATCCAGCCATGGAGCCTCCGATAATGGAACATAGGAGCTTACCATTCGACAAGGCGAAATCCTGTATGAACTGCGTAGGGATCAACGTCTGCTCAATATTCAAGCAAAATGACGCCAGCAGGATGGCGTAAACTGTCTTTACACCGAAGGAAGGGCCGATAATGAACAACGATATCAGCAGCAGCAACGCGTTGATCACAAAATAGGTGTAACCCATCTTGATTCCAGTCGCGAACTGGATGATGGCGCTTATACCGGACACTCCGCCACCGAACATGTTGTTGGGAGTGAGGAAAACGGTCCACCCGGTGGTGTAGATCAAAATACCGAGCGTGATGAGGATATATTCCTTAATCGCCCGAACCAGGTTCTTCTCTTGTGTTGCCATTATTATTCTTCTTTTTCAACTTCAGTTTGATTCCGGTCTTCATCTCATCAAAGCCTTCCCCATAGACAGTGCTCGCGGAGGATACCGTGACAAAAGCTCTGGGGTCTATTTCCTTGACTAACTTGGTGATAGTATGGAGCTCAGGCTTGCGGACAAGGATCAGCAACACCTTCTTGCTTTCCCCGGAATACCAACCCTGGGCTTCAAGGGCCGTGACCCCGCGCTCAAGGTCATTGATGACCGTGTCCGCTATCTCCTTATACTTGTCGGAGAACACCATGATCTGCCATGTGGAGTTACGTCCCAGCAAGACCCAGTCCACAAAGACCGAGAATATGACCATGGCCACATAACCATATACCATATCCTCCACGGTCTTCCCGGGGACCAAAAGCACCGACGCGATGATGAACATATCCACGGCAAGGAAGACCTTCCCCAAAGAAACCGGCCAGAACTTATTGACTATCAACGCGACTATATCGGTTCCTCCGGTACTTCCCCCTCTTGCCAGGATACATGTTATGCCTATGGACTCGATAATGGCCGCCACTACCACAAGGAGGAGCTTGTTGTCGAAGTACACATGCAGGAACTCCATACCAGCCAAGAAATCCAGGCCTAAAGTGGAAAGACCAATGGCGTAAAGAGTCTTGAACCCGAATCCTTTCCCGAGAATAAAGCTGCCGGCCAAAATAAGCAAACCGTTGACAACCACATAGGAAAGATAGACCGGAATGCCGGTGGCGAAATTGATGATCGTGCACGCTCCAGTCAGGCCTCCACTGGCGATTCCGTTCGGGATCAACATGTCTGCCCAAGCGAAGGTGTAGAACAATACTCCTATTGTGATGACCACATAGTCACTGAGGATACTCAATAAAGCGCCTCTCTTATTATTAGCTGTTTGGACCATCTCCGCTATTTGATGACTATGTTGACAATCCTGCCGGGAACCACGATAACCTTGGCTATCGACTTGTCACCTACCCATTTGATGGTCTGCTCCATCCCCCTTACAGTGGCCTCGACGTCAGCGGGAGCCATGGATTTGGGAAGATCCACTGTGAACCTCATCTTTCCGTTGAAAGACACCGGATACTTGATAGTGTCCTCAGCTGCCAGGGCGGGATTGAAAACCGGGAAGGAGGCGAATGAGACACTCTCCTCATGTCCGAGCAATGACCAGAGTTCCTCGGCGATATGAGGGGCGAATGGTGAGAGAAGGATGACCATAGGCTCAAGAATAGCCCTTTTATGGCATTTCAAAGCGCTAAGATCGTTAAGGGCGATCATGAAGGCGCTGACGGTGGTATTGAATGAGAAATGCTCTATGTCATATTCCTCTTTACCGATCAACTTATGCAAGACCTTAAGCTCTTCCGGTGAGGGCTCCTCATCTGAAACAGCCAGGTTGTCCTCTTCAAAGAACATCCTCCAGAACTTCTTCAGGAAACGGTTGACTCCGTCAATTCCCTTTGTGTCCCAGGGCTTGCTCTGCTCCAGAGGCCCAAGGAACATCTCGTAAAGACGAAGCGTGTCGGCACCGTAGTCATCGCAAATATTGTCAGGATTGACCACATTGAACATCGACTTGCTCATCTTCTCCACAGCCCATCCGCAGATATATTCCCCGTTCTCAAGAACGAACTCAGCATCAGCGAATTCCGGCCTCCATGCCTTGAACGCCTCCAAGTCCAGCCTGTCGTTACGCACCAGACTGATGTCCACATGGATCTCAGTAGTCTGGTACTGGTTCTTAAGACCGAGGGAGACGAACTTGTTGGTCCCGACGATACGGTAGACAAAGTTGGAACGGCCTTGGATCATTCCCTGGTTGATAAGCTTGCGGAAAGGCTCATCCTCACAGACATACCCCAAGTCGAAAAGGAACTTGTTCCAGAAACGGGAATAAATGAGGTGACCGGTAGCGTGCTCGGTACCGCCTATGTAAAGATCAACATCCCTCCAGTAGGCATCCACCTCTTTGTCCACCAAGGCGTTATCATTATGGGGATCCATGTAGCGGAGATAATAAGCGCTCGATCCGGCGAATCCCGGCATCGTGCTGGTCTCCAGGGGATATCCCTTATATGTCCAGTCCTTCGCCCTGGCGAGCGGCGGTTCTCCCTTCTCAGTAGGCTTGAACTCGCTGATCTCAGGAAGGGTCAGAGGCAAATCCTCAAACGCCACGGGAGTAGGGATGCCATCTTTGTAATAGATAGGGAAAGGCTCTCCCCAATACCTCTGGCGGCTGAATATTGCGTCGCGGAGCCTGTAATTGACCTTGCTGTGTCCAAGTCCCTTAGCCTCAACATACTTGATAGCCGCGGGAATGGCATCCTTGACCTCCATCCCGTCCAGGAAACCGGAGTTGACCATCTTCCCTTCCTTGGCGTCGAAACTCTCCTCGCTGACATCGCAACCTTCGATGATAGGAACTATCGGGAGGTTGAACTTCTTGGCGAACACATAATCCCTGCTGTCATGGGCCGGAACGGCCATGATCGCACCGGTACCGTAGCCCGCGAGCACATATTCAGAGATCCAGATCGGAACCCTCTCACCTGTAAGCGGATTGACGCCATAAGATCCGGAGAACACTCCGGTGACGGTCTTGGTGTCGGCGATCCTCTCTCTCTCCGTCTTCTTCTTGACATAGGTGAGATACTCCTCAACCTCGGCCTTCTGGGCCTCGGTGGTGAGGATCTGTGTAAGCTCACTCTCAGGGGCGAGAACCATGAAGGTCACACCGAAGATGGTGTCCACCCTCGTGGTGAAAATGGTGACATCATGTTCCTCATCACCATTATAGCACTTGAATACGACCTCGCAACCATTGGACTTGCCGATCCAGTTGCGTTGCATCTCCTTAAGGGAGTCTGTCCAGTCAATCTTGTCAAGGCCATCAAGGAGCCTCCCGGCATAGGCGGACACCCTTAATTGCCACTGCATCATCTTCTTCTGCTCCACGGGGAAACCACCGCGTACGGAGAACCCGTCCTTTACCTCATCATTGGCCAGGACTGTTCCCAAACCGGCGCACCAGTTGACAGAGGTCTCTCCCTGGTAAGCTATGCGGTAGTTCATGAGCATGTCTGACTTCTCCTTTTCGGAGAAAGCCTTCCACTGTCCCGCAGTGAACGGGTCGTGCTCTGAACATGATGCGTTCACAGCTCCGCTGCCGCCCTTCTCGAACGCGGCTACAAGGTCCTCTATCGGACGGGCTTTCCCCAAATCAGCGTCGTACCAACTGCCGAACATCTTCAGGAAGGCCCATTGTGTCCATTTGTAGTATGACGGGTCGCATGTCCGCACCTCCCGGTCCCAATCATAAGAGAAACCGATCCTGTCCATCTGCTGGCGGTAACGGTTGATGTTCTTGACGGTCGTGACTTCAGGATGCTGACCAGTCTGGATGGCGTACTGCTCGGCAGGCAAGCCGAAAGCGTCGTAACCCATCGGATGGAGCACATTAAAACCCTTCAACCTCTTGTAGCGGGAGAATATGTCACTCGCTATATAGCCCAGCGGATGACCCACATGAAGGCCCGCCCCCGAAGGGTACGGAAACATGTCAAGGACATAGAATTTGGGCTTGGACGGGTCAGTCCCCGTCTTGAAAGTCCCTTTCTCCGCCCAGTGGGCCTGCCATTTCCTCTCAATTTGCCTAAAATCGTAATCCATTATCTATAAGCTATTTCTAAGTATTATGCTTCTTAAATCCGAAACTCCTTGTCCCCTTCTTTTCCAAACGGAACTCCACGTACAAAGACATCTCGGAACTAACCTTCTTTCCCCGGACCTTTCCCGGCTTCCACGCCGGAGATCCGCTGATAATCCTGACCGCCTCGTCATCAAGGAGAGGGTCCGCGCCTTTAAGGACCTTCACATCCCTGACCTTGCCGTCCTCCCCAATGACAAAATCCACAAGCACCCTTCCCTGGATACCCTGCTTGATGGCCTCTTCAGGATATTTCATGTAAGAATACACCCACTTCTGAAGGAAAACCGTAGGATCGGTGCTGCCAAGGAACGAAGGCTTGACATCACAGTCATAATAAGGGACAACATCAGAGACTCCCCCAGTCAGTTTGACCACATCCGTAGGGTTGAATATCGGTTTGGGTCCATTCGCGAGAGCGACTGAGTAGTTGTAGATATACTCCAGTTCCTTCTCCATGTTGTCGTAATCGATTATCGACTGGGTGTCCCTCTCCGTGTCATGGGCAGGATAACGCCCGGTAGTGAAAAAGACCGAGGGAATTCCCTTGTCGTAAAACGCGATATAGTCGGAAGGATAAGGCTCCTGCGTGGTGATGACCGGTCTGATGGGCTGGAGTTCACTGGACAAGGCTTCAACCATCGCGTTCATGTCAGCGTTAGAGGACGTGAAAGCGAAGAAACCGTCTGAACCTGTCCCGAGCATGTCCAGATTGATCATAGCGTCTATATTGGAAACATCCGAGAAAGACCTGTTAAGGAAATACCACGAACCGGCGAAAGATTCTTTCGAGGCCCCGAAAGCCAATAGAAGGACAGAGCGTCGGAGCAAAGCCTTGTTGGTCTTGAGCATCCTTGCGAGTTCCAGCATCATAGCGACTCCAGAGGCGTTGCCATTGGCTCCGTAATAGATCTTCTCAACCTTGTTCCCGTCAACAGTCATTGAGCCGGTGCCAAGGTTGTCCATCCTGGCGCCTATGACAATATACCTGTCCCTAAGCGACTTATCCCATCCTTGGATAAAACCGCACACATTCCTTGACACAAGCGTATCCCCGTTTTCCTGACGAATACCGAAAGGATCTCCGGATTCACCCGACAGAACATCTATCCCGTATTCATTCAATACTTCGGTGATATACTCGGCTGTCATTTTCTCACCCTCCGACCCGGCCTTACGGCCTTCCATCATCGCCGATGAAACGGTGGAGATATGCCTCTTCAGAGAGGAAACCGTCTCTGTGTCTCCCAATTCCGAATAACCTGACAAGTACTGCGCATGCACCTGTCCGGACAATGTCAGCAAGACGGTGATGATGGCTATAAGCGCTGATTTCCTGATCATTTCTTTTTCCTGTCTAAAATCCAGACGCCCTCAGGACAAAAATCCTGCCCTTTCAATTCTCTCATGAAAGCTTTTGCTTCTTCCTGGTCATCAGTCCCGCCGATTCCGACGGCCGTGCGACCCTCAGTGAAGCCGAAGAATTCAGGCTCGTAACCATAGCCTTTAATCCGGGCGGCATATCTGTCCGCGTTCTCCCTACTGGAAAACGCTCCCATTATGACATAGAAACGCTTCTTTTCTCCGGTCTTGACAACTGGTTGGCTATCAGCGGGAACACTGGGCACGACCTCTTCCTTGACCTCTTCCTTAACCTCCTCGCTTTGCTCAGTGGCGGCCGCATATGACTCTTGAAGGATCGCGGACCTCTTCGCCTCAATATCCTTTGAAGTCGGCCTCCCGGCCAAAACACGGAAGAAATCACAGCCCGTGGCCAACAAGGCCACAGACAGCATAATAACCACAACCGGGAGAACTCTTCTCATATAAACTACTCCTTGGGGACGACGAACGCGACAATCTCACCCTTGACAACCTTCTCACCTTGTTTGCCGAGAACGGCCACAACTCTTCCATCGATAGCCGGAACCAGCTCTTCCATACCGTAATAAGTCTGGACGAAGCCCATTCCGACTCCAGCTTTAACCTCGGTCCCGGCTACGGGAGCGGCCGAATCGTCATCCACATCGACCTGCCAGAGCAGCTGTCCCTTGACAGGAGCCTGAACAGGCACCGCGGAAGGATACTTCCTGGCATATTCCTCGACATCAAACTTGGGCATCTCAACCACAGGACGGGTCACGACGATAGGCGCTCCCGCCTTCGCCCTGAAGTCCTCAAGCTCCTTGTTGAAACGCTCCTTGGCGATTCCGCTCTTGTAATCCATGTATTGGCGCTCATGCATCGCGAGCTCAAATAGTTCCTCGTCATCCTCACCGTAATCCCAGCCATTCTCGTCCATTATCTTCCTGAACTTCGGAAGCTCGTCAGGATAATTGTCCTGCGGGTCACCGACAGAGAACTCTTGACCTTTCTCCTTGGCCAGTTCGATAATCTCGGGAGCCAGAGGTCCGGGAAGCTGGCCCATATTGCCCAGAATCATACCCCATGTGTCCTTATCGATCGTTGTCCAACGGGGTTTGTCATTGAGCATATTGAAGAGGTTCATCAGGGCCGTGTTCTTCACATATTGGCTGAACGGGGTCACGAGGGGCGGATAACCCAGGCGGGGCCACACGTACTCGACCTCCTGGAAGAGCTTGACCATCAAGGTGTCAAGGCTCATCTCGGGACGGCCGTGAGCCCTTTGGGCGGCGTTGATCGCACCCTGGAAGCCTTTGAGGTCAGCCATCATGGAACCCATCATTCCTCCGGGCAGGCCACATCCCACTAGCAGCGAGCTCATCTGGGAGTTGGTCGGGTTGATCCAATACCCCAGGAAATCATCTATGAATTTCTGGGTAAGGCGGCGGACCTCCATGTAAGCGTCCATGTTCAGATCCTTCACCAGGAACCCGTCAGCCTTCATCATCTCTCGGATAGTTATCACGTCCGGATGGACCTTTCCCCAGGAAAGAGGCTCCACGGCGACATCCAGATAGTCCGCTCCGGCGCGGGCGACCTCCAGCATCGAGGAGGGAGAGAAACCAGGGCCGGTGTGGCCATGATACTGGACGACAATGTGGGGATATTTCTTCTTGATGTCTCTGACAAGCTCCCCAAGGAAGGTGGGGCGGCCGATTCCGGCCATATCCTTAAGGCAAATCTCATCGCAGCCGTATTCCACGACCTTGTCGACGATGCCCATGTAATACTCGACAGTGTGGACCGGGGAGTTTGTGATCGAGAGGGCAACCTGGGAAATCATCCCGCCCTTCTTCGCGCCCTCGACCGAGACGCGGAGGTTACGGTGGTCATTAAGACCGCAGAACGAACGGGCGATATCGGTGCCTTGCTTTTTCTTTACCTTGAACATCAAGTCCCTGACATCTCTCGGGACGGGGTTCATCCTGAGGGCGTTCAATCCTCTCTCAAGCATGTGGGTCTGGATTCCGGCTTTATGGAAAGGCGCCGTCCACTTACGGACAGCGACATTGGGATTCTCTCCGAAAAGGAGATTGACCTGCTCAAAGGCGCCTCCGTTGGTCTCAACCCTATCGAAGCAGCCCATATCCACAATAGCTGGGGCGACCTCGCAAAGCTGGTCAACTCTGGGTACGTATTTGCCTGAGCTCTGCCACATGTCCCTGTACACCAGGGAGAACTTGATTTCTCTTGCCATATGCTGTTGTTATTTCTTTTTTACAATCTTACAAATATACTTATTTTTCGCTATCTTTCACTATCTTTAAATGCCACTATATAATCATTTGTCCATCATGGGAAGCAAAATCTCGGCGCTGGTCATAATATGCCTGTTCTCCGTCTCGGTATACGGATCTCCCGCGGATATTCCGGAACCTTGCGACCACCCTCGTCTCGTGTTGAGGGCGGGAGAGGAAATCGCTGTAAAAGAAGCGGTTGAGAAAGGCGAGGTGTTGTCAGAAGCATATTCCTACATCAAGGATTTCTCCGACAATCTCTTTTCGGAACCGCCTCTGGAAAGGGTGATGACAGGACGACGGCTGCTGAGTGTCTCCCGTCAGGCTCTCAAGAGGATTTTCCACCTCTCTACCTTGTACAGGCTGGATGGAGACAAGAAGTATTCCGACCGGGCTGTGAGCGAGATGCTGGCCCTATGCCGTTTCCAGGATTGGAACCCCTCTCACTTCCTGGATGTGGGCGAGATGACAATGGCGGTCTCTATTGGCTACGATTGGTTGTATGACGTTTTGAGCGATGACGAGAGGGCGGAGATACGGGAGTCAATCCTTAATAAAGGGCTACGGACCTCGGAAGGGCAGTGGTTCTTCACCTCCAACAACAACTGGAACCAGGTCTGTAACGCGGGAATGGTATTCGGAGCCCTGGCCATATTCGAGGACATTCCTGAAGAGGCCCGGGCAATGATATCCAAATGTCTGGACTCCAACCCTATAAGTTTGGCAAGCTACTCTGAGGAAGGCTGCTATCCGGAGGGTTATGGCTATTGGGCGTATGGCACATCTTTCCAGATCATGCTTATCGCCGCCCTGGAGAGCGCTTTCGGAAGCGACCTTGGGCTCATGGACGGGCAGGACAGATTCTACAATTCCTCCCGCTTCATCAGCATGATGAGTACCCCTAAGCACAATGTGTTCAGCTATTTCGACGGTGGAAGGAGACAGAATTTCCAGCACATCCAAGCCTGGATGGCCGCAAAGACCGGTGACACTTCGGTGCTTTATCCCGAACTCACCTTCCTCTCCGACCGGGGACTTATCATGAACGATGAGGACAGGCTGTTCCCCATGTTCCTCATCGCCGGTAAAGGAATAGATTTCAATGCCATTCCGAAGCCTGAGGACAATTACTACGTCTGCTCAGGACTTGAGCCGATATTCATCTACCGGAACGGGTGGGACAGCCAGACCGACACATATCTCGCCGTCAAAGGCGGCCGTGCGGCTGACAATCATGGCCATATCGACGCGGGATCCTTCTTCTTTGAAAGCGATGGGGTCGGCTGGGCGGTTGACCTGGGCAGCCAGAACTATAACTCCCTGGAAAGCCAGGGCGTGAACCTTTGGGCCATGGATCAGGACAGCCAGCGCTGGGATGTGTTCAGGATCGGCGCGGAGTCCCACAACATCCTGACTGTCAAAGGGAAAAGACCAATTGTCGACACACGGGTTCCTATCCATGATGTTTGGAAAAAGAAGTCAAGGAAGGGCTGTGGTTTACCAATGACCGCTTTCTACGGCGGTGACCTTGACTCCTGTTACCGGAAGGTTTATCTCGACAAGAAAGACAACCTACATGTTGAGGATTATTTTATAGGAGGAGAGATTAAACAGAATCTGTTCTGGACCATGTGCACTGAGGCTGAGGCAAGGATCCTTGGGCCAGCGGCGATTGAGTTGAGGAAGGACGGCAAGACAAAGGTTTTAAGGATATCCACAAAGCATTACGCCAGTCCGAGAATCTGGCCGACGACTCCACGACATGACTTCGACGCCGACAACCCCGGAACCTGCCTTGTGGGTTTCGAGATCAAGAATGTCCTGCCCCACGAGAAGGTCTCCATTATTGTTTCTCTCGTACCAAGTACATGATCCTTTGAATTTCGGCATTTATTGCGTATATTTGAGATAATTATAACGTTTGGGCTTCGTATCCGATCATGAGAAAACTACTATTATTCAACATTCTGTGTCTCGCTTTTTTAGCTGTCTCTTGCGACAAGAAAGAACCGGACAGCCCGGATAATCCCACTCCGGTGGATCCGGTTCCGCAAGTCGTCAAAGTCACCGGCGTTAAACTTGACAAGACATCCGCGGAATTGAAGGTTGGAGAGACCTTGCAGCTTTCCGCCACGGTTGAACCAGCCAACGCCACAGAGAAGAGCGTCTCTTGGAAGACCGACAACTCGTCCATAGCGGATGTCGACGGAAAAGGCCTGGTCACAGCGCTCAAAGGAGGCACCACAACTATCTCGGTCATCACTAAAGACGGCAATCTGACCGCCTCAGCTTCCATCACTGTCAAAGAGCCGCTAGCTATCAAGGTATACTACGACGGCAAAGAGGTAGGCGACACTCTCACCTACAAATTGGGATCATCCCCTGGTGACTCCCTTAGTTTCGAGCTGTTTGACAAAAAAACCGAAGCTTTCGTTGACGCGGACAATCTTGAGATCTCATCCTCATCAAAGGAGGTGGCGACATATTTAGGGAAGAAAGGCGGCTCCGGTTTTGTGAAGGCAGTAAGCGATGGATTATCCACCTTGACCTTCACCTATGGAAAAGAGACAATTGGTTCCATCACCTTGAATGTGCTTCTCAAACCTACGGAATTCGGGGTTTATACGCATACCTCAGTAGAAGGCATAGATCCGATGTCTAAGGATTTAGAGATTGCGGAAGGTAGTTTGGTCAGGATAAATCCATCTACCGGCTACACTTTTTTGGATCTATTTGATTTGACAAATAAAACCCGGGTTTTATATGATGACTCGGTTATGTACGAAACATCTGATAAGAAGGTCGCTAATATTGTTTCCAACTATGGTTTTAGCTACACATGGGGTCTTTGGGGTAAAGGTCCGGGCAGAGCGACCATAACCTTGGGTTATGGCGAATTCAGACGCACATTCGACGTAAAGGTGACTGATTATATAGTTTATTTCGAAGGCAAGGATCCGGGGACCAGCATTCTTTCATACAGTCTTGGGACTAAGCCAGGGGACTTGGTCAAAATCAGTGTATTTGACAAAGCGACTGATTCCTTCCTCAAAACTTCGGACTGGAAGGTCACCTTGTATTCTTCCAACACGCGTGCGGAGGTGAACTCATACACCGAAACCGAATGTCTGATCAAAATCAAAACCGCCGGCATGATTCCCCTTAGTGTCGCGGACACATCGGACGGAACCAACTTTGTTTTCAAAACCCTCTCAATTAACGTGAAAGCTGATTAAGCGAAGTCGAACAGTTCAATATGTGATTAAAAAAGGATATTAAGATCAAAGAAGAGCCGGCGGTAAGCGTCGGCTTTTTTTTGTATGGGGAGAGGATACGCGCGGGATGTGGATGGCATACGGTAGAGGCACATATTCCTGCCATCAAGAACAAACTCTGAGTATTCCCCGACAGATGGAGCCTCGGTGCCGAAAGCCTCGCAAAGCGTCTGGGCAGCCTTCTCACCTGTGACCACGACCGCCTCACAATGCGGTATGCGACGCAGAAGCGCTGGTAAATCAGTAGGTTCCACAACCTCCAAGAACTTATCCGAAGCGTTGTCCTTAAGCCGCCGCACAGCGGTGGCGGTGTCAAACAACGCGATTCCCTTATCGGTACAGAACTCCTTTATTTCCTGTAGCTTGAACTTTTTGGCGACCTTATCGACGAACCAATCCTTATCCCCGAAGAAAACAAGTCCGATTATTCGCCAGAAATCATTGATGAAATTCGGGTAATAAAACTCTATGCTCCAGCGCTTTTTCTGAGGAGGGAAACTCCCCAGAACCAGCACTCTGGCACCCTCCGGAAGAAAAGGCTCGAATGGATGTCGCTCAATCTGGAGATCCATCTCTAGACTTTAAGGAATACTCCCTTCTTGTACATGAATCTCAAGATCAGGAAGAGAATGGTGACGTTGCAGAATGTGATGAGGAGAGGGTAATACTCCCCTAAAATATGGTCAAAACCGTGCAGCAGGGATCTGCTGACGGAAGAGAAATTGATCACCTCACCGATGCAGTACGCCGCTATCGAGTTCATTCCGAAATACTTGAACCACCCGAGACCCTTGCTCCCTTTCCCCCAGACATCCACAATCAAATAGACAATCGCCAAGGCCAGACTGCAAAAGCCCGCCGAATACAAGGTCATGGAACTGCTCCATATCTTCTTTATGACAGGGAACCAGGAGTCTAAAGCGATGCCGAATATGACCAGGGAGACCCCTGTGGCAGCGAGAATGAAGCCTTTCAGCTTCTTCGGGCGAGTCTCATCCTTCAGAAGCCCACCGGCATAACAGCCAAGCATCACGGTCACAATGAAATTGAGACTGCTTAGGATCCAAGTATACTGATAGCCTTCATTCCATACCCATGACCCGTCAGGATTCCATATCACACCATCCCGGTGAGCTCCTAACACCGCCTTGTCGATGACCATGGCGATATTACCTTGAGGATCAAGGTTCATGTGCCCGAAGAGGACGAACACGAGAATATACAAACCGAAACAAGCTGAGCCGAAGATCCAACTCCCTTTTTTGCCCAGATACACAAATGCCAGGGCGGCGAAAACATAGCCGACAGCTATAGCTTGAAGGGTATTGGCGAATGGATGGAATTGCTTGAAATCCAGGCTTAAAAGATTCCCCTGCACGATCCACCCGAGGAAGAACAACAGGGCGAAGCGCTTAAGGAGTTTGAGATGGAAAGCCTTTCCTGGCCTCTCCCCTTCCCTGTACTTCGCCATAGAGAATGGGATTGTAGCCCCTGACATGAACATGAAGAGGGGCATGATTATATCCCAAAGAACGAAGCCTTCCCATGAGACATGGGTCACCTGACGGCGTACCCCATCCCATACAGGAGAAGAGTTGATCTCAAGGAATTTATGGATAATTGGCCCGGCCACCAACAGTAGGAAGAGATCCATCCCTCGCAGGATGTCCAGGGAGGCGAGCCTTTTCTTGATGTCCATTATTCTCCTACGGCTTCGAATTCCTCTATTATCTTCTCGGCCTTAGCGTAACCATCAGCCGGAGCCTTCCACATGGCCGCGAACACCAGGCAGCCCAGAATGCCGAAAGCGATCGCCACGGCGAACACCGTATTCCAGCCGAATGACTTGGCTATCATACCGAAAGCGAGACCGGAGACAGTCGTGCTGGCATATCCGAATATTCCGAGAACACCATTGGCGGAAGCCGCCGCTCGTTTGGTCGCCTGGTTGGAGGCGGCGATCCCGGTAAGAGCCTGGGGCCCATAAATGAAGAAACTGGACATGATGAGGAAGAATATCGCCAGGCCTGTGTTGGACTGAGGCATCTTCCAGAACGCGAAGAAACTCAAGGTGGCCAGGATCATGCAGATAAGGCAGGTGTGATGGGCCTTGCTCTTGAAAAACTTGTCTGTCGCCCAACCGGCCAAAAGGGTTCCGATAATACCTCCGACAATCTCCGAAGCCGCCACGACATTAGCCGCCGTCGCAATCGGAAGTTGCTTATAATCAGTAAGGAACATTGATCCCCAGTCAAGAATCGTGAACCTTATGACATAGACACAGAAGTTGGACACGGCAAGGATCCAGATCATCGGGTTGCGGAAAACCATCTTCTTCAGAAGCACCTTGTACAGGGCATGGGCGTGCTCAGGAGTCTCGGTCTTTTCCTCGACAGGCTTGGAGGTAACATGCTCGTCAAGAAGCTCAGGGCTAGGAAGACCCACATCGGAAGGGGAATTCTTCAGACCAAAGAAGAGCAGGAAACTGCCGGCTGCCGCAAGGATGGCGGGGATAAAGAAGCACCACTGCCAGGCCTCATAGCCGAAACGCCCGAGGATGAAGGTTCCGATCAGGACGGCCACCAGACCCGCTCCGATGGAGTGGGAACTGTTCCAAACGCTCTGCTTGGTAGCCAGTTCGGAAGGCTTTATCCAGTGAGCCATAAGGCTGCCGCAAGGAGGATAACCCATTCCCTGGGTGAAACCATTGATCAGCCATAGAGAGCCGATGAAATATACCAGACCGACTGTGGCTTTCCCGCTCGCGTCCATATAGTGGAACAGCCCGTTCATCTGGGGGCTCAAACCGATAATGAAGTTCACCGCCGCAGAGAGCAGAAGCCCGAGACCCATTATGAACTTTTTCGAACGGGCCCTGTCTGAGATGAACCCGTTGATAAAGCGGGACACGCCATAGACTATTCCGTTCAGTGTCAGGAATATACCTAGCTGTGTCTCATCCAGTCCCAATTCGGATTTCAACGCCGGCATAGCGATGCTGAAATTCTTCCGCACAAAATAGAACAGGGCGTAACCGATCATCAGGATGATCAGCGTCCTCCACTGCCAATAGTTGTATTTTTTCTTGATACTCTGGTCCATATTCACAAATATAGTCAATTCCGACTTTAGTTGGATATACCTTGTATTTATCGATCGGATTCTTGGTAATAATCAGCTATGGCGGCGGCGAGGCTTCTGCCGAATACGCGGGCTGACTCCGGATTGACCTCAGTTCCTCTGGCATTGGCGAAAGGAATCTCAAAACAGCAGCACACCTGAGCTCCAGGAGCGTTCATCCTCGCCCATTGGAGGCTTGATAAACCCTGCATATAGTTCTGGTTGTTGTTCCAGCTGGTCCCGAACGGTATGTTGCCTGAAACCTGATAGGGTAATCCTTTCGCCTCTTTCTCGACAAGATACAAGAAATGATTCTCCGCCTCCAGATTCGGAGTGATCGCCGGGTCTCCGCGGGGGCTGTAAACATGCTCGTTATTCTCCTCTCCATAGATCCAGGGGCAATGCAGGTCCAGAATAATCTCAGGCCGCTTTTCTTTCCAAAGCTCAGTCAGCGCCCGGGTCTCCGGATAAAGGAAATCCGTATAGTCCCTGTTGTGGTCGTGGGGACGCCGGTTCTTCCCCTGGTCACCATTCATCGCTCCGTCATAGTCCACGAAAGGCACTATGGTCAGTTCCACATTATCCCTGAGCCATTTACCGGTATCATCATCCGCAAGGAAGCCGCTCGTGACACCCTCCATCACATAAGAGGCTATAGTCTCCGAGCAGTGATGACGCGCGGATATCACTATGTGGTGCTTGTAATCTTCTCCTTTTGAACCTATTGTGGCATAGGGGACATCCTTGCCCTCCCTGCTTTGGCAAAGGACTCCAAGCGAGATATCTTTCTTGTCTATCGAACTTACGAAGCAGTTCCAGTCGGCCAAAAGATAGGGATGACACTCGTAGAAAAACACCTCCCTGTCCTTCGGACCGAAAGTCCAAGTGAATGAATACCAATACCTTGTCTCGTTCCCAGCAAAGGAGAATGTCTTTCCCTTGTCAAGAGATACAACCGCTCCACGCACACCCACGCAAGCGAAAGGGAACTTGAACACAAGGGTTTTCCCTTGCGCTCCTCGCACTCTCATAGCCCAATAGAACCATTCGCCTTCCGTGTCTCTCAAGTCTGGCTTGACATAAACCGTGTCTCCTGACATTTTTTCCACAATGATGTTCCCCGCAGGAAGATTGTCATCGATACGAATTTCCCTATTACAGGAAATGAGGGAGACAAGTGCTCCTATAACCAGAGTCCCAAGGAATGCTACTTTTCTCATATAAACTTTGATTATTAGTTGGTTATTATTGTCAACAAATCCTCCGGAGAGGTGCCGCGGAAATAACGGGAAACTTCGACGTTTCCTAAAGCGGAGGAGATAGCGTCCTGTTCGAAGCGGCACCCGACAAGTGCCGAGGCAAGTCCTTCCGCAGGTTCGTCGAAAAGGAAGTCTCCACTGAAGGAGATATCTGTGATAAGGCCATGGTCCAGATTAATGGAAACCTCGACAGTTCCGCAGGGAAGTTTGGCTTTACGGACAAAGTCGGTCTGTCTGGACCGGCCATAGATGAAGTCCCAGGTCGAGAATTTTTCTTCCGCCATTTTTCGTACCTCAGAGAGCTGATCCTCAGTTAGTTCCAATTGACTATCATCGCCCGCCAGGATTCTTTGGAGTTCATTTTGGACTTCGTCAAGAGAGTGGAAACCGGGCATATAATCTTTCAGATTTGCGACCCTGCTCTTGACAGAGCTGATGCCCTTGGCGCGCATTTTAGACTCCGGAGTGTCCAGAACCCTGATCAAGGTTTCCATATCCACATCATACATCAGGGTCCCGTGAATAATCTCCTGCCGCTTGGATACCCTTCTGGCATAGCCTGAGACTTTCCTTCCATCCACGAATATGTCATTCCTGCCCGTAAGCTCGGCTGGCACCCCGATTGACCTCAAGGCGTCCGCTATGGGCTGTGGTGTGAGTCCTTCCTCTCCGTTGTCTTTCCCCTCAGACCGTCCGATTATGGTGTAGTTCATGTTCTGGAGATCGTGATATACAGCTCCGCCTCCTGTGACACGCCTCGCAAGCGTTATCCCGTTCGCATTCAAATAGCCAAGATTGACTTCCGAATACGCGTTCTGGTTGAGACCGATTATGACCGAAGGACGGTTGCGCCAGAGGTAGAAATACGGCTCGTCAATGACGATATTCTCGAGGCAGAACTCGTCCAACGCCATATTGAAATACGGGTCCGTGGAGTTATTGAGAAGATATCTCATTGAGAATCACCGGGAGAAAAAACTGTTTTACCTGGGGATAGTTCGGGAGATGGGTCCCCGGATAGCGGTGCCCTCTCCCCGGGTAGTGTGAGTTGAATTCATCGAAGCAATCGACCATCTCATCGTGATCCGCGAACAGGCCAGTCGTGAGTTCTATCTCAACACTGTCAAGATTCTCGAACTGAATCATTTCCAGTTCTTCATATCCTTGGCATGCCTCCTCCGTGATCTCGAATGTCAACTCCCCGTCCCGCCGGGGGGAAAGATATTCCATAATTCCGATCTTGCTTCTAAGGAGGCGGGAGACATGAAAATCAGGATTGACCAGGACTTTGCGGAAGCCCCGGAGTTTCTGCGCCCAGAACCCTCCCAGGGAGTGACCCACGATGAGATCCGGTCTCTCAGTTGAGCATATTCCTTCAAGCATGGGCAAAGCTTCGGAAGGCTTAATCGGCACATCAGGTGCTATCACCTCACTTCCCTTCAGGAGAATCCGCAGGGACGATGCCATTTTATAAGCGCCCGAAGAGGCCAGGCCATGTATGAATAATACCTTCATCTACAGTTATTTCCTGCTCTCGAGAATAAGATATCCAAGTTCCTCCAGGTCCCTGACGATAAAGTCGGCTGTACCTGCTTGGAGAGCTGTCTCCAACGTGGTCTCACCAGAAAGGACCAGAACGCTGACCGCACCTGCCCTACGGCCCATTTCGATGTCGGTATATATCCTGTCCCCGACCATGGCGATCTCTTCTGGTCTCAGTCCGTGGCGGTCGCGGATTCCGTCCAGCATTGTGGGATCGGGTTTGCCCATCACCTTGTCAGGCTTTCTGCCTGTGGCGGCCTCGATACATTTTTGAAGGGAGCCGCAGTCCACAAGGATGGTCTCGGCGTCTGTCGGGCAGACCCAGTCAGGGTTGGTGGCGATATAAGGGATTCCTTGCTTCGCCCACCATGCCGCCCTGCACAGCCTTGAATACACCAAGGTCGTGTCGAAGGCCACTATCAGCATGTCGGGCTTGTCGGAGGGGTCATCCTCGCATGAGATGAACCCTGCCTCAACGAACTGCTCCCTCATGCTTGGAGTGCCTAGCATAAACAGCTTCTTAACCTCCGGATACGTCTTCTTGATGTAGTCTATCGTGGCTATAGGAGTTGTATACATATCCTCCCAGGCGCACTCGATGCCCATTCTGGCCAGTTTGGCGACATAGTCTCCCACAGACTTCGTGGGGTTGTTGGTCAGGAAGGAGTGTCCCACCCCCGCGGCCTTGAGAGCGTCCAGCGTCGGTATGGTGAACGGGAATATATTGTTCTCCATATATATTGTCCCGTCCATGTCAAGCGCCAAATGCCTGATCTTACGGAGTCTCTCCCGTTGCTCCCCGGAGAGCGTCTTGTTATAATTTGTAGTTGTATCCATAGATAAACAAATGTACTAAATATATCTGAAAAAGCCGTGAATATGACGTTTTACCGAATCCGATAAATAACAAAAAATGGGCAGCCCGATAAGCTGCCCATTTCACATAATTATCTCAGTATTAATCCATTACAAATAACGCTCTACAGCTGGTCGGCGTGACTGAGGAGATACTCCTCAGCCTCGACATTCCAGAGGCCATGATGAGCTTTGCACATACGGTCGAGCTCGGCATATACAGGATTTGTCAAGCCCTTCTCACCGAACTCCTCAATAGCGGTCAGAGGCATGTCTATATGCGTGTAGATAAGCTTCTTCCCACCCTTGATCTCAGGAAGGTGAAGAGTGGTCTCAGCAACAACATTCAAGCCTCCGATATGGGTGACGAGACCGGCTGGATCCATTCCCTTGCCCATAAGGTCAAGGGCCTCCTTCATGTCATCCGTATTACCGCCGCTTGTACCCACGATATGGGTGGAGGCGTAATGGACGTTGTAGAAATTCAAAGGGGCCTTGAAATCCGCGCGACCGGGACCTGAGAAGAAATTCAGGCAGCCGTCCTGGCCGAGAATATCGTCACCCTGCCCGATGACCGCTGGAACCGGAGCCATGACAACGACCTCGTCGTATCCGGTACCGCCAGTGAGTCCGCGCAGATATTCGGCCGGATTCTCAACAACACCTGTATTGACATAACGAAGGTCTATTCCCCTGGACGCGGCAAACTCTTTGGTATACAAAGTCGCCGCCCTGTCCAGACGAGCCTGGTCGATGTCGGTCACGACGAACAGCGAAGGCCTGCGGTCTTCACGGCGCAGGACATAATTGATCATAGCGAGACCCATCGGACCCACACCGGCAAGCAAGGCCATTTTTCCTCCGTCCTTGATCTCCATCTTATGGACGTACGATCCGGGAGTCGTGTGATAGCAGGCGTGCATCGCGCCGATCACGCAGGAAAGAGGCTCGCTCAATGACGCGGGATAGAAACCGGGGCCCTTGTAAGGCAACAGGCAACCCTGCTCCATCACCTCAGCGGGAATTATGATATATGTGGCATCTCCGCCGATGAACCTGTAGGAATATCCGGGAGCCGAAAGCACTCCGACCGGGCCGCCTTCATAATTGAGGGCAGGCTGGATGGAGAATTTGTCTCCGGGCTTGAACTGGTCCTTCCACTTGGCGCCGACTTCCACTATCTCTCCGGCGAACTCATGGCCGATTATGGTCGGGTGCTCGGCGATATCGTCGGGGACCCTCTTATGATCGGTTCCCTGGTGGGATGACTTGTAGGATGACATGCAGATGCTGTCACTGACAACCTTGGCCAGGATCTCGTCTTCCTTCATAGCCGGAAGCTCGAACTCATCCAGCCTCAGGTCTTCCTTGCCATAGAGGCGTACCGCTTTTGTTTTCATATTCAATTAATTAAATACCTTTACGGGCGTGCAGACGCATCTGGGCGACGGTCTGGTTGCTCGTGGGGACATAGTCTTTAAGGGGGACGATCTTCTCATTGATCGCGTCAAGGAACCATGATGGCTGAGGGAAGAATGCCTCCTCCAGCTCGTGGCAAGGAGTTATCCAGTTGCGGGAGCCAAGTACCACGGGAGCGGCATCGAGGTAATCGAAGGCCATCTCGGAGATATTGGCCGCGAGATCGTTCAGATAGGAACCGCGGGCGCAGGCATCACCGGCGATAATGATGCGACCGGTCTTCTTCACGGACTCTATAACCTTGTCGTAGTTGAACGGCACCAGCGAGCGGGCATCGATAATCTCAGCCTCCATGCCGTATTTCTCCTTGAGAATATCGGCGGCCTCAAGAGCCCTGTACAAGGTGGCGCCGATGGTCAGGATCGTAATGTCCTTGCCAGGACGCTTGACATCAGGCTCACCGATAGGAATCTCATAGTAACCCTCAGGAACTCCACCTTCGTGGAACTTCTCGGCGATTCCGTAAAGACGCTGGCTCTCGAAGAAAATGACAGGGTCTGTGCCCTGAAGAGCGGCGTTCATGAGACCCTTGGCGTCGTAAGGAGTGACAGGGAAGCATACCTTCAGGCCAGGGATATGGGTGCAAAGGCTGGTCCAGTCCTGACTGTGCTGGGCACCGTACTTGGATCCGACAGACACACGGACCACGACCGGCATCTTTAGGATATTGCCGGACATCGCCTGCCACTTCGGGAGTTGGTTGAATATCTCGTCTCCGCAGCATCCCAGGAAGTCGCAGTACATGATCTCGGGAATCACCCGGCCTCCGCACATCGCATAACCGATAGCGGTTCCGATAATAGCGGCCTCAGCAATCGGAGAATTGAACAGTCGGTGGTACGGAAGTGCCTCAGTCAGACCACGATAGACAGCGAAGGCGCCACCCCACTCACGATTCTCCTCGCCATAGGCGATAAGGGAAGCGTCCTTATAGAAACGGTCCACAATAGCCTCGAACACTCCGTCACGGAAGTTGTAGGACTTCATCGAGCTGACCGGCTTGCCATCCTTGTCGAGCCAGAAACGCTCCTTCCCGGCGATCTGCTTGACTCTCGGATTCTCTTCGAGAGGCATGAGCACATCGGGCGTGGCATCGGAAAGGGAGTCAACGCTTTGGTTGGAGAACATCATCTCACCGAGCAGCTCATCCTGCTTCACCAGATCCATACGGGGAGAAACCTCCTCGTCGATGGCGAGTTTGTAGCACTCGAAGATGTTGGCGTTGACCTCAGCGCGGATGGCGTCAAGAGCGGCCTGGTCCGCGACACCAGCCTCAATGAGCTTCTTTCCGAAAGCGACAATGCAGTCTTCCTTCTCCCAAGCCTCGATCTCTTCCTTGGTACGGTATGAACTCTGGTCGGACGGGGAATGACCGCTATAGCGGTAAGTCACGACATCCAGAAGGGCCGGTCCCTTCTTCTCAAGAAGGTAAGCCTTCTTGCGGTAGAAAGCGTCAATGACAGCGAGAGGGTTGTAACCGTCCACTCTCTCGGCGTCCATGGCGTCAGCCTTGAATCCGGCGCCCAGGCGGGCCGGGAAGGTGTAACCCATGGTCTCGCCCTTTGTCTGGCCACCCATGGCGTACTGGTTGTCCATGACGTTGAACAGGACAGGCAGACCGCCCTTCATATCACCCTCCCAAAGGGTATTGAACTGATCCATTGAGGCGAAGGTCATTCCCTCAAGCACAGGGCCGCGGGCCATGGCGCCATCACCAAGGTTGGCGACGACGATACCCTTCTTCCTGTTGACTTTCTTATACAACGCCGCGCCGACAGCAATAGAGCCGCTACCGCCGACTATAGCGTTGTTCGGATATATTCCGAAAGGAGTGAAGAAAGTGTGCATCGATCCTCCGAGTCCCTTGTTGAAACCGGTTGTACGGGCGAAAATCTCCGCCATGGCACCGTAGAGAAGGAAGCGGATACCAAGCTCCTTAGTGTCAGTTCCGGAATATGCCTTCTTGGCGACATCCAAAGTGGCGCCACCCCAGAACTCCTCCATAACCTTCTTGAGCTCAGCCTCGGGGAGAATCTCAATCGAGCGGAGTCCCTTGGCGAGGATCTCGCCGTGGGAACGGTGGCTTCCGAATATGAAGTCGTCAGTGTCGAGGGCATATGCCATACCGACAGCGGCGGCCTCCTGACCCGCGGAAAGGTGGGCGGGACCGGGGTTGTTGTAGGCGACACCATTGTATCCTCCGGTGGTCTTGACGAGGTTAAGCATCGTCTCGAACTCGCGGATATAGGACATGTCGCGGAATATGCGGAGCAGGTCCTCCTTGGTGAAACGGCCGTCCTCGATCTCTTGCTTGACGGTCTTGTTGTACTTCATCACCGGAATGGCCGGGAGCTTAAGCTCATGTTCTTGCGGGCGCAGGGTGACTTCAGGATCTATGTATAGAGCTTTAGGCATGGTTGTTCTGTTTTATTTGATTGTGAATGCGGTTTCTTTCAATATTTCCGATACGGTGGGGTGAGGGAACACTATCTCTTGGAGCTGTTCCAGAGTCATCTCGGCCTCGATGGCGAGGCAAGCGCTGTGGATGATCTCCGAGCAGGGATTTCCAAGCATGTGGACTCCGAGGACCTCATGGTACTTGGCTCCGACAATGATCTTGCAGATACCATCTCCCCTCTCATTCTCGGCCACGAAACGGCCAGAGTAAGCCATCGGGAGCTTGACGACCTTGTAGTCGATGCCTTTAGCCTTGGCCTCGGCCTCAGTGATACCTGCTCCGGCGACTTCAGGATTCGTGTAGACAACACCAGGAATGGCATTGTAGCGCATCCTGTCCTCTTTTCCGAGAATATTGTTGACAGCGACCTCTCCTTCCCTGGAAGCGGTGTGGGCAAGCATCGAGAATCCTGTGACGTCTCCGGCCGCATAGACACCCGGAACATTTGTCCTCATCTTCTCATCCACCTTGATTCCGTAAGGCCTTCCGGCAGGATTGAGAGCGAGCTCAACACCGATATTCTCGAGTCCGAAGCCCTGGAGGTTGGCCCTGCGTCCCACGCTCACCAGAATCTTGTCCCCGCTGACACGGCAGACCTTGCCTTCGGGATCCTCATAGACGACAGTGTCGCCCTCGATTCCAGTGACCTTGCAGCGCAGGCAAAACTCCACTCCCCTCTTCTCGTAAGTCTTCTGGAGCATCTCGCTTATCTCGTCATCCAGAGGCCCAAGAATTTTCGGAAGCATCTCAACCACTGTGACTTTGGTCCCGAGAGTGCTGAAGAAAGCGGCGAACTCCATACCGATGACACCACCACCGATGACCACCAGGCTCTCCGGCCTCTCGTTCATCGCGAGAATCTCACGGTTGGTAACGATCCTCTCTCCGGCTTCCTTAAGTCCGGGGAACGGAGGGACGGCCGCCTCTGATCCTGTGCAGATCAGAAGGTTCCTGGCGACATATTCATTTCCGCCGGCCTCGACCTTGATACCCTCGTTGTCACGGCCCTGGATCGTGGCGCTCTCAGCCACAACCTCGACCTTGTTACCCTTCATCGCGGCTTTGACACCTCCGACAAGTTTCTTGACCACCTTGTTCTTGCGGGCCACGATCTCATCGTACTTGAAAGTCGGATCGCTGACATAGACACCGTAATGGTCTCCTGTCTTGGCATAATTGTAAACCTTCGCGCTGTAAAGGAGGGTCTTGGTAGGGATACAGCCCTCATTAAGGCAAACTCCACCGAGAGACTTCTTCTCGAAGAGGACGACTTTGAGGCCCGCGGCCCCTGCCCTTTCTGCGGCCACATATCCACCGGGACCGCCGCCGATAATCGCTAAATCGTACATATTGAGTTAATTGATATCCTGATTAAAAAACAATGTCAAGATTCTCTATCTCAGTCGCAACCTGTTTCAGGAACTTTGTGGCTTCCCCTCCATCCAGGGCCCTGTGGTCATAAGTCAGCGACAGGCCTAGGTAAGGGACGAAGGCGTAGACTCCACCGCCGAGATCCTTCGGACGGGGAACGATCGTGCCGACTCCGAGTATACCGCTCTGGGGAAGGTTTAAGACCGGAGTGAACCACTCGACTCCGAAACCACCGAGGTTGGAGACCGTGAACGAAGCCGCCTCCGCGGAGAGCAAGTCAGGATTGATGCTGCCCTTGCGGCAGTCGTCCGCCACCTGCTTGAGCGCCTTGCTCAATTCTGTTATAGATAGACTCTCGGCATGTTTGACACACGGGACCATGAGTCCGCGCTCCGTATCGACAGCGCAACCCAGGTTAACTGCATTGAAAAGCCTCATGGAATCGCCCAGGCAATGGGAGTTGACCTTGGGGAACTTCTGGAGGGCTTTGATGACGGCGAAACAGACAAAGTCATTGATAGTGACATTGGCGTCGATCTTGCCTTCTTCGAGAGCCTTTTTGGCTTTCTTGCGCAGAGCCTGGATCTTCCTGGCGTCCGCTCCGAGCATATGGGTGAGCTGGGCGGAATTCTGGAGAGAATTGTACATGCTCTTAGCGATGAGCTTGCGCATGTTGGACATCTTCTCGACCTGGAACTCGGAGCCTTCCCCGGCAATATCGGTGTGGGATGGCTTCCATGTCTTGAGGTCAACTCCCTTCACCATCCCGGCAAGACCAGTACCGCTTTCAGGGGCCTGCAGGCCCCCCTGGGCCAACATCGCTTTGGCAAGGCCGGATCTGGGTGACGCGGCCGCGGCTAATATATCCCTCTCGATGACTCTTCCATCAGGGCCGGAACCCGCGATCTGACTCGGGTCCACACCCTTCTCGGCAGCAAGTCTTCTCGCTCTGGGAGAGACTCCTGCCGATGAGGGTGCTCCCCCAGGCACCGTCTCGCTACGCTCGACCCCACCGCTCGCTTCGCTACGCTCCGCTCCGGTCCCCCCTCTTAACGTGCCGAGGGTGGCAGTGGTGCCCTGGGGGACACCCTCACCGGCAGACTCTTTCGGAGCAGCATCAGCGGCGGAAGCTCCGCCGGGAGCGAATTCCTCGAAGGACTCGCCCGGCTCACCGATAACCATCACATTCTCCAGACAGGGAATCTCGTCATTATCATTGAAAAAACAGGCCAGCACGGTGCCCTCGAACTTGGACTCCTCCTCAAAAGAGGCTTTGTCGGTCTCATAGCTGAACAGGATGTCACCCACGGCGACTTTGTCTCCGACCTTTTTCTTGAATTCCGTTACAATGCAACTTTCAACAGACTGCCCTTGCTTGGGCATAATCACTACTTGTGCCATCAATTATGAATTTAAAACCAGCCTATAAAAGACTACGCGAATTTAAAATTTCCTGTTGACATAAAAAAGGATTATATTTGTATGCTTTACTCAAAAAAGCATAATTCAAACTAAAATTATCAAACAGCAAAATGCGATCAACTGAAGATCTGAAAAAGATTGCCTCTCAAGTCAGAAGAGACATCATCCGGATGGTATCCCTGGCAAAATCCGGGCATCCGGGCGGATCGATGAGTAGCACTGATTTCATGACTGCCCTCTATTTCGGAGTCATGGACCAGGACCCCGCCACTTGGACCCGCGAAGGTAACGGCCAGGACACATTCATCCTCTCAGCCGGACACCTGACCCCCATGTATTACTCCATCCTCTCAAGGGCCGGTTATTTTCCGACCTCTGAACTGGCGAGTTTCCGCAAATTCGGAACCAGGCTCCAGGGCCACCCTTCAGTCAGGAAGGGCCTTCCGGGAGTGTTCCAGGCAGCCGGATCCCTTGGCCAGGGCCTCTCTGTGGCCGTGGGTATGGCTCTCGGCAAGAAACTGGCGAAGGACAACCATTCCGTGTATGTCCTCTGCGGAGACGGGGAAAGTGAGGAAGGACAGATCTGGGAGGCGGCCATGTTCGCCGCCCACCATAAAGTGGACAATCTCGTGGCGATGACCGATGTCAATGGCCAGCAGATCGACGGTACTACCGAAGATGTGGCCGGACTGGGAGACCTGGCGGCCAAATGGCAGGCTTTCGGATGGGAGACCATCTCCGCCGACGGCCACGACATGGACAAGATTCTCGAGGCTTTCGCCAAGGCCAAGGAACTGGGCGGAAAGGGCAAGCCAGTGATGATCCTCTTCAATACGGAGATGGGTCACGGCGTTGATTTCATGGCCGGCACACACAAATGGCATGGAAGCGTCCCGAACGATGACCAGTGCGGTATCGCTCTCAGCCAACTTGAGGAGACATTGGGAGACTTCTAAAATAGAGATCATCATGAAGAAATATACAGACAGAGGAAAGAAAGACACCCGCAGCGGCTTTGGTGAAGGCCTCCTGCAGGCTGGTAAAGCCAATCCCAAGGTGGTCGCCCTGACAGCCGACCTGAAGGGATCGCTCAAGATGGACGCTTTCGCCGCCGAGTTCCCGGACAGGTATTTTGAGTGCGGGATCGCTGAGGCGAACATGATCGGAACCGCTTCCGGAATGGCCTTGACAGGCCTTATTCCCTTCGCCGGCTCTTTCGCCGAGTTCGTTACCGGGCGTGTCTACGATCAGATCAGGATGGAAGTCTGCTATGGCAAGACCAACGTCAAGATCGCCTCATCCCATGCCGGAATCACCCTTGGAGAAGACGGAGCCACTCACCAGACGATGGAGGACATCGCGCTGATGCGCGTTCTTCCCGACATGGTGGTGATCAATCCTTGCGACTGGACCCAGACCAAGAACGCCACGATAGCCGCGGCCAAATATGATGGTCCCGTCTATCTGCGCTTCGGAAGGCCCAAGGTGGCTGACTTCATGCCGGATGAGCCCTTTGAGATCGGCAAGGCATATGTTCTCAACGAGGGTAAGGATGTGACTATCATCGCCACCGGCCACATGGTTTGGGAGGCTTTAAAAGCCGCGGAAACCCTTGAGACTGAGGGAATTTGCGCCGAAGTGATCGATGTCGCGACAATCAAGCCTCTCGACAAGTCCACTATCCTCGCCTCCGCCATCAAGACCGGAGCCGTTGTCGTGGCCGAAGAGCACAACATGGCCGGAGGTCTCGGTGAACTGATAGCCGGAGTGTTGGCGACCACTTCTCCCAAGCCCATCCAGTTCGTCAATGGCAAGGACACCTTCGGGCAGAGCGGCACACCCTCCGAGTTGCTCGCGGCTTACGGAATCGACGCGGCTGGCATCGCTGAGGCGGCCAGGGTGGTCATAGAAAGGAAGTAAACATCCTTTTTTCTACTATTAATACTAAACAAAACTATGAGAATCAAAGATTTATGCGTGGACGAACGTCCACGCGAGAAAATGCTCTCCAAAGGAGCGGGAGCGATGAGCAACGCCGAATTGCTGGCCATCCTCATAGGCTCCGGAACAAGAAAGGAGAATGTCCTGGAAGTGGCCAACAGGCTGCTTTCATCAGCGGGTGGGAATCTTTCCCGTATAGCGGACATGGACAGGACTGAAGTGATGGCGATGGACGGGATCGGAAAAGGCCGATACACGTCCATCGCCGCCGCTTTTGAATTGGGGAGGCGCTGTTGCCTTGAGGATCCCGGACTGGAGAAAGTGCCGCTATGTGATCCGGCAATGGTTTACAAGATGATGCTCCCCAGAATGAAAGGCTTGGACCATGAGGAATTCTGGATCATATATCTCACACGTGCGAACTACGTGATCCACAAGGAGATGCTCAGTTTGGGAGGCATGTCGGCCACCGTTGTGGACCCCCGGTTGGTGGTCAGGAAAGCCCTTGACAAGAGGGCGTGCGGGATAATAATGGTCCATAACCACCCTTCCGGAAACCCGATGCCGGGAATGGAGGATCTCTCACAGACAGCCGCGATGAAAAAGGCGGCCTCGACATTCGACATATCCGTGACTGACCATGTGATCATCTGCGACGACAGGTACTACAGTTTCGCCGACGACAGGGTATATGTCTCGAAAAATTTGCTTGATCAGAAATAAATCTTTACTTTTGGATTCAGTAACAACCATCCACTGAATACCATGAAAGTCATCAACCTCGGGGAGACCAATTCGGCCCTGAACAACATCATCGCGCAAGTCCGCGACAGGAAGATCCAGAAAGACAGCCTCCGCTTCCGCTTCAATCTCGAGAGGCTCGGACAGATTTTCGCATATGAGTTGAGCAAGACTCTTGAGTATTCCCCGAAGGAGGTGATGACCCCGCTCGCCACAGCCACCATCGAGACATTCGACACCAAAATCGTGGCCGCGACGATCCTAAGGGCAGGTCTTCCCATCCATAAGGGTATGATGGACATTTTCGACGGCGCTGAGAGCGCTTTCATAGCCGCTTACCGGAAATATGACAAAATCGATGAGTTCCACATCGCCATCGAGTACTGCACCTGCCCGAACCTGACCGGGAAGACCCTTGTCCTAGCCGATACTATGATCGCGACGGGAGCGTCTATGGAAATAGCTTACAATAAACTCGTTGACGAGGGTGGTGAGCCTTCATTCACCCATTTCGTCAGCCCTATCTCAAGCATCTACGCGATAGAGTACCTCCAGAAGAGGTTCCCGGACAACACCTGCCTATGGACAGCCGCTGTCGATGAGGAGTTGACCAGCCAATCCTATATTATCCCCGGCCTCGGAGACGCCGGAGACCTTGCCTTCGGAGCGAAGGTCGGTTAATCCTATAATTCCTTTCTGAGCCGCGCCTTCGGGATATCCAGTTGGTCGCGGTATTTCGCGATTGTGCGTCGGGCCACCTTGTAGCCCCTCTTCCCCATCTCGGTCACAAGCTGGTCGTCGGTGAGCGGTTTACGCTTGTCTTCCGTCTCGACGCAGTCTTTAAGGGCCTTCTTGATCTCTCGAGTCGAGACTTCCTCACCATCTTGATTCTCAAGACCTTCCGAGAAGAACTCCTTGAGAGGGAATATTCCGAAATGGGTCTCGATGTACTTGCTGTTGACAACCCTGGAAATGGTAGAGATATCGAAACCCGTCTTCTCGGCGATGTCCTTCAATACCATCGGTTTGAGATGGGTCTCGTCCCCGTCCAAGAAATAATCATGCTGATACTCGAGAATAGCTTCCATCGTACTCCTCAAAGTGTTCTGACGCTGCTTGAGAGCCTCAACGAACCATTTGGCGGAGTCCAGTTTCTGTTTGACGAAAGTGGCGGCCTCTTTCTGCTGACGGTCTGTAGAGCCTTGCGCCTCGGCAAGAAGGTCGGCGTATTTCCTGTTGACCCGGATCTCCGGAATAGAGAACCTGGGCATCGAGAGCTTCATCTCACCGTCAACGATATCCAGCACGAAATCCGGTACGATCTGCTGGGCCTGGTCGTTATAGGAGTCGTCAATCTGACCTCCCGGAGAAGGGTTCAATTTGACGATCCTGGATATGATCGCCTTCATATCATCCTCAGACAAGCCGAGTTTCGAGATTATCTTCTGGAAATGCTTGTTGGAGAACTCCTGGAAATAATCCCGCAGGACAGTCTCGGCCATCTGGACTTCCTTGGTCTGATTCTGGGCCCTGAGCTGGAGAAGAAGGCATTCCCGCAAATCCCTGGCACCTACACCCGCCGGCTCGAACTGCTGGATGAGTGTGAGCAGACGCTCAACCTCCTCGGGGCTGGACTCTATGTTAGCCCTGAAAGCCAGGTCATCCACGATGTTGTCCACACTTCTGCGTAGATAACCGGCCTCATCCAAGCTGCCGATAATGAAAGCGGCGACATCATAATCATGCTTGGACAAGTTACGGTAACCCAGCTGGTCCATAAGGCTCTGGGTGAAACTCTCTTTGACCGAGAAAGTATTGTATTGGGGACGCTCGTCCTTGCCGTAATTATTGACTCTCAGCTTGTAAGACGGGATGGGATCATCGGCGTCCATCTCATCGATAGACACATCCCTGGGCTCGTCATCTCCGTCTTCCTTCTCGGGGGCCGGAGAATCATCCAGCACCGGATTCTCCTCGAGCTCAGCCTTGACACGCTGCTCAAGCTCCTGAATCGGCAGCTCGATCAATTTGATCGTCTGGATCTGGAGCGGAGAAAGCTTCTGCGTCTGCTTGAGTTCGAGTCCTTGCTTGAGCATCGCCTAATAGATTGATCCCACAGGAGGATAGTTGATCGTCTCCTTCACGATGAAAGCCGAAGGGAATGAACCTTTGATGCTCTGCATGAGCTGCATAGCCTCGGACTTGGTCCTGAAATCTCCCACGGTGACCTTGAAGAACGGATTCGAATATGTCCTGTAAGCGGCCACTCCGGGATACATCCCCTTGAAACGGGCCATCGCCGCCTCGGAAGCTCCCCTGGAGTTCTGCTTGTTGTCATTGAAAATCCTGACCCTGAAACCGGAAACCTTCCTGGAAGAGTTGGAGGATATCTGCCGGTTCATTGAGTTCAATATGCTCTGTGACTGATGGACAGTCACGTTCGGCATCAAGTTGAATATGCTTTTACCAATAAGTGTCGAGTCCACGGCGGGGCCCAAGGAGGGATCCACAGTGTTATCCTGAGCGGCGGCGATCCCTGCCGAGCCAAGGCACAAAGCCAGAACTATAAACAAATCTAATAATCTTCTCATCTTCTCTCGGACAATTCTTGAAGGTCGATATCCTTGTATTTCAAGGTTGTACCAGCCCCGCTCTTGAGTTTCACCCTGGCCTCCACATCGGTGGTGAAACCTTCCAGGGTGCCGTTTCTCATGATCTGGATAGCCTGCATCAGGCTGACTCCCTCGCTCAAGGTGGCGGAGCATGGAAGGTCATACACCTTGACACACTGCCTGTCGACACTGAGAGTGTCGGCCGAATAAAAAGCGAAGTCCTCGCCCTTGTATTTCAATATCCCGTTCAGCCGGGTCACCTTGAAAGCGAAGGTGGGATTGTCAACCCCGATCGCGAGCAAGGCGTTGATGGATCTGAGCCCGCTGAATGAATATGACTCCACTCCGACGGATGTGATCTTGATGTCCTTGACCTTCTTCAGGCTGGCGCAGCCCGAGAGAGTCAACGACACGACCGCCAAAAAGATCAGGAGCGATTTGGACCAATACTTTCTCATATCTTGAACACATTTCAAGTCCTACAAATATAGGAAAAAATACTTATTCGCTGAAAAATCCATATCTTTGTAAATATAGCGAACCGGATGGACAAAAAGATATACATAGAGACTTACGGATGCCAGATGAACGTGGTGGACTCGGAGGTCATTTTCTCGATAATGAGGAAAGAGGGCTACGAGAGGACCACCTCAATGGATGACGCCGACATCATACTCGCCAACACCTGCTCGGTCCGCGACAATGCGGAGCAGAGGATATGGGGACGCCTCGAGGTGTTCCGCAAGCGGAAAGAGAGCAGGCCCGAGACGATAATCGGGATTGTGGGATGCATGGCTGAGAGGTTGAAGGACAAGCTGATAGAGACCGGGAAGGTAGACCTTGTGGCCGGACCGGACTCCTACAGGACCATCCCGGACATGATCAAGGAGATCTCCCCGGAGAAACCAGGAATCAACGTCCTGCTGTCCCGGGAAGAGACTTATGCCGACATCGTTCCTGTCCGCACGGACAAAAACGGGGTCTCGGCGTTTATCTCCATTATGAGGGGCTGTAACAATGTCTGCTCATATTGCGTGGTGCCTTACACCAGAGGAGCCGAGCGCAGCCGGGATCCCGAGACCATAATCGCCGAGGCTAGAGATGTCTTTTCCAAAGGCTACAAAGAAGTTACCCTTCTGGGACAGAATGTTGACTCATATCTTTGGAAATCAGAAGATAAGGATGTTGATTTCCCGGATCTTCTGGATTCCGTCGCCGCGATCGACCCCTCGTTGAGGGTCCGGTTCGCCACCAACCACCCTAAGGATATCAGCGACAAGCTGATCATGACCATGGCGGCGCGAGAGAATATCTGCGACCACATCCACCTTCCCGTCCAGTCAGGAAGCGACAGGATGCTGGAGAAGATGAGAAGAAGATACACCAGGGAGTGGTACATGGAAAGGGTGCGTAAGATCAGGGAGCTGATCCCTGGCTGCGGGATAACCACGGATGTTATCGCGGGCTTTTGCTCGGAGACGGAGGAAGACCACCAGGCCACCTTATCCTTATTCAAGGAGGCCGCCTTCGACTATGCCTACATGTTCTGCTACTCGGAAAGGCCGGGAACCCTTGCCGCCAGGCACTATCCGGACGATGTCCCCCAGGATGTGAAGACACGCAGGCTGAATGAGATAATCGATCTCCAGAACCAACTGAGCCTGGAGAGCAACCGCCGGGATTTGGGTAAGGTTTTCGAGGTTCTGGTTGAAGGTCCCTCTAAGAGGAACCCCGAGGAACTTTGCGGAAGGACCGGCAGTGACAAGATGTGCGTCTTTCCCGGGCTTGGCCACAAAGCTGGAGACTATGTCCAGGTGAAGATCGAGTCTTGCACCTCGGCCACTCTTCTCGGACAGATAGTGGAATGACACTGAAACTATAGCTTAATAATATGGACAAGTACATACTAGCCTTGGATCAGGGCACAAGCAGCTCCAGGGCAATCGTTTTCGACCGCGGTGGCAATGCCGTGTCGGTCGCTCAGAAAGAGTTCACCCAGCATTTCCCCAGACCAGGTTGGGTGGAGCATGACCCCATGGAGATATGGTCCAGCCAGGCAGGAGTGGCGGCCGAGGCCATCTCCACCTTGGGACTGACCGGGGCCAATATCGCCGCGATCGGCATAACCAACCAGAGAGAGACCACTATCGTATGGGACGCAGAGACCGGCACCCCTGTACACAACGCTATCGTCTGGCAGGACCGCAGGACCTCTGAGTTTTGTGACTCCCTCAAGGCAGCCGGGCTGACGGAAAAGATCCGTGAGAAGACCGGCCTTATAATCGACGCGTATTTCAGCGGCACGAAGATCCGCTGGATCCTCGACAACGTTCCCGGAGCCAGGCAGAAGGCCAAGGCAGGAAAGCTCCGTTTCGGGACAGTGGATTCCTGGCTGGTATGGAACCTGACCGGCGGAAAGACACACGTCACAGATGTCAGCAACGCTTCCAGGACCATGCTATTCAACATCCACACCCTGCAATGGGATCCGGAACTTCTTGAGCTTCTGAATATTCCCATCTCAATGATGCCTGAGGTACGATCTTCAAGCGAAGTCTACGGGGTGACTTCCGGATATGGTTTCGCGGAGGGAGTCCCTGTGGCCGGAATAGCCGGTGACCAGCAGGCCGCCCTGTTCGGGCAGATGTGCACTGAGCCTGGTTCTGTCAAGAATACCTATGGCACCGGATGCTTCCTTCTGATGAATACCGGAACCGAACCTATCATGTCGAAGAACAATCTCCTCACCACAATAGCCTGGAAAATCGGAGACACTGTCAACTATGCCCTTGAGGGCAGCATCTTCGTTGGCGGATCGGTCATTCAATGGCTTCGGGACGGGCTCGGAATCATAAAGAGCTCAGCCGAAGTCGAGGAACTCGCCAAGACTGTTCCGGATAACGGAGGAGTATATTTCGTTCCAGCCCTGACCGGTATGGGAGCCCCTTGGTGGGATCAATATGCCAAAGGCTGCATCCATGGAATAACAAGAGGCACGACCGCCGGACACATCGCCCGCGCGGCTCTGGAGGGGATCGCCTTCCAGACGATGGACATCGTGAACGCCATGGAAAAAGACGCTGGAGTGCGCCTTGCCGAGTTGAAGGTCGATGGAGGAGCTTCCAGGGACAACCTCCTGATGCAATTCCAAGCGGATATTCTCGGAGCGGATGTGATCCGGCCCCAAGTCACCGAGACCACAGCGAAAGGAGCGTGTTATCTCGCCGGACTCGCGGTAGGGTTCTGGGACAGCATCGAAGACATCAAGAGCCAATGGCTAGCCGAGCGGACATTTACTCCGGAAGCAAGTGAGAATCAGGTTCATACCCTCAAGGAGGGCTGGGCCGACGCTATAAGAAGGACAATCAATAATCTTTAGGAATATGGAAGTGACTTTATGGACAAAATGCGTTTTCGAGTTCATCGGAACGCTTGTGCTAGTGCTTATGGGTGACGGTGTCTGCGCCGCCACTACCCTGGAGAGATCCAAGGCTAAAGGAGCCGGATGGATCGTCATTACCCTCGCTTGGGGTTTCGCGGTGATGGCCGGTGTATTCATCGCCGGACCATATTCAGGAGCTCATCTCAATCCGGCCGTGTCCCTCGGACTCGCCGTCGCCGGCACCTTCCCTTGGAATGAGGTTCTCCCCTATTGCGTAGCCCAGATGCTCGGAGGCTTCGTGGGAGCCGGACTTGTATATCTCTATTACAGAGATCATTACAAAGCCTCCACGGACAATCCTGATGGTATCCTCGGCACATTCTGCACCATGCCTGCCATCGATCACAAGCCGGCCAACCTGTTCAGCGAGATCCTGGCCACTTGCGTGCTTGTGTTCCTGATTCTCGCCATCGGCACCCAGGGCAACACTCCGGCTGTCGGCCTCGGCAGTATCGGAGCCTTCCCCGTGACGGCCATAATCATGTCACTCGGCATGTCACTGGGAGGAACCACAGGTTATGCCCTTAATCCCGCCAGGGATCTTGGTCCCCGTTGCATCCACGCCTTGATCCCGCTTGAGGGCAAGCGTGACAGCGGCTGGGACTACAGCTGGGTTCCCGTGGCCGGTCCTATGATCGGATGCGTCATAGCCGCCGGAATCTACCTTCTCGTATTCTAGATCTGAAACATGCTGCAACTGATCGTCTCCATCCTGTACATCCTACTGATTCTGACAGTCGTTGTCATCATCCTGGTAGACAAAGGCGACGCGGGAAGGAAGTTCGCTTGGTTGCTGATCATTGCGGCCCTGCCGCTGGTGGGGATAGTCCTGTACTTCCTCTGCGGGATCAACTATCGTCACCACTGGATATTCGACAGACGCCACCAGAAGTACAAGGAAGTCTTCGAGAAGGGTTCCAATGACACTCTTAAACACCTCCTCTTCGGTCACGGAGCGGACTCCCTCGTACGGGAGGACTTCCGTCCACTGGCGACGATGCTGGGAAGCGAGGGTTACCCTTGCGTGTCTTCCGGCAATGATCTCGAGATCATCACCAGCGGGGCGAGGAAGGCCGAGCTGCTTATCAAAGACATCCTCGAGGCCAAGGAATATATCCACATGGAATATTTCCGGTTCGGGGACGACGAGAGCGGCAAATCGGTGAAGGAGGCGCTGATGAAGAAGGCCCGTGAGGGGGTGAAGGTGAGGTTCATCGTGGAGAACATCGCCAATATCCCTATCCGGGCCAGGTACTACAATGACATGCGGGAAGCGGGGGTCGAGGTGATCCGGTTCACCAACCCTCGGGCCCACATCCTGAAACTGGTGACTTCACTCAATTACCGCAATCACAGGAAGATAGTGGTAATAGACGGAAAGATCGGGTACACCGGAGGGATGAATATCAACGACAATTATTTCAAACTGTGGCGGGACACACACCTGCGGTTGACCGGACCGGCCGTGTCCACGCTTCAGTATGCCTTCCTCGACTCCTGGCTCACCAGCCGAGGCACCATCGACCGCCCGATTATCGACTACTACCCGGAACAATTCCCTCCGGAGGATACGGCAATCAGCGGGGACAAGGTGATGAGGGACAAACTGGTGCAGATTGTTCCGGATGAGCCGGACAGGCCGAGGCCGATGCTGTTGTACAGTTATGAGTGGGCCATACAACGGGCCAAAAGATACATTTGGATCCAGACTCCGTATTTTGTACCCCCGGAACCTGTCCTCGACGCCATGAAGATAGCCGCCTTGAGCGGGGTGGACATCCGCCTGATGCTGCCTGAGCGGGCTGACAATTTCATCACCCGACCCGCCAACAGGGCACATTATGAGGAGATACTCCGCGCCGGGGTCAGGCTTTACCTGCGACAGGGAGAGTTCATCCATTCGAAGACCTTCGTCTGTGACGATTACCTCTCCAGCGTAGGCTCCGCCAACATCGACAGCCGCAGTTTTGATATCAACTATGAGATCAACACTTACATCTTCGATGAGGAGACGGCTCTCCGGTGCAAGGACATTTTCGAGACCGACATCGAACGGTGCCATGAGCTGGCTCTCCAGGAATGGTCACTCCGCCCATGGTACCGTCGAATCGGGGAGTCTGTCGTCCGACTCTTCTCTCCCCTGCTTTAAAAACGGGAACTAACTGATAAACAGAAGCTCGCGATATTTCGGGAGGGGCCATGTACGGTTATCCACCCTCTCTTCGAGTTTGTCGATGGGACGGCGCAGGTCGTTCAGCGCCTCGGCGATCTTGTGGTACGCCACGGCCCTCTCGTAGAGATCCTCTATGCTGTTCGCCATCTTCCTGGCCTTCTTCATCGCCTCAGCCTTGGCGCTAATCTCCTCGATGTAGAAATTGATCTGGTTGATAAGCCCAAGCTCCACGGAACAGCCTGCCGTGTCCTCGAACACAGCCCTGCTCAACGCGACCTCCTTCAATAACCTGCGCTTGTAATCAAGGGCAGCGGGAATGATGTGGTTGATAGCCATCCTGACCATCACCCTAGACTCGATCTGCACCTTCTTGATGTACATCTCCCACTTGACCTCATTACGAGCCTCAAGTTCTTTGAAAGAATATACACCTGTCTTGCTGAACATCTCGACCGACTCGGGCTTGGTGAACTCCTTGATCATCTCAGGGACGCTGGTCTCGACATTGAGACCACGCATGCGAGCCTCCTCCTGCCATTCGGGAGCGTAACCGTTCCCATCGAAACAGACCACGTCGATTATCGAGGCGATGATAGGTTTCAACACATCCAAGACAGCCACATTCAAGGGCTTCCCCGCGGAAAGCTCGACATCCAGTTTGGCCTTGAACTCTATAAGTTGCTCAGCCACCGCAGCGTTAAGAGTTGTCATCGCGCCAGCGCAATTGGCGGAAGATCCCACAGCGCGGAACTCAAAACGGTTGCCCGTGAAAGCGAAAGGTGAAGTCCTGTTGCGGTCGGTGTTGTCCACGAATATTTCCGGAATCTCCACAAGTCCAAGGCTTTGGCCCTTCTTTCCGGCAATCTCGATAGGGGTGTCCGAGGGTACCTCCAAAAGCTTCCTCAGGACTCCAGTCATAGTCCTTCCGAGGAATGCCGACACGATTGCCGGCGGAGCCTCGTTACCGCCAAGACGGTGGGCGTTGGTAGCGGAGGCTATCGATGCCTTGAGCAGGCCGTTGTGTCTCTGGACGGCGGCCAGCACGTTGACGAAGAAAGTCACGAACTGGAGGTTGCCCATGGAGTCCTTGCCCGGGGCCAGGAGCAAAGTCCCGGTGTCGGTACCGAGAGACCAGTTGTTGTGCTTGCCGGAACCGTTGACCCCCTCGAAGGGCTTCTCGTGGAGAAGCGCCACGAAACCATGCTTCCGCGCGATGGTGTTCATCAGATTCATCAGTAACTGGTTCTGGTCGTTCGAGAGATTGGTCTCACCGAAGATGGGCGCCAACTCGAACTGGTTGGGGGCCACCTCGTTGTGGCGAGTCTTTATCGGGATTCCGAGCTTGTGGCCGGCGATCTCGAGATCTCTCATGAACTCGGCGACCCTGGCGGGGATAGCTCCGAAATAATGGTCGTCAAGCTGCTGGTTCTTCGACGAGGCGTGTCCCATGAGCGTCCGTCCGGTAATCATCAGATCTGGCCTAGCGGCATATAGCGACTCGTCCACGAGGAAATATTCCTGCTCCCAGCCAAGATATGAGAAAACCCTGGTGACGGAGGGATCGAAAAGCTGACAGATAGGCACCGCGGCGTCACTGACTGCTTTCAAAGCCTTCTTAAGAGGGGTCTTGTAGTCAAGAGCCTCTCCCGTGTAGGAGATGAACACGGTGGGGATACATAGGGTGTCGTCCATTATGAACACAGGTGATGTGGGATCCCAGGCGGTATAGCCCCTGGCTTCGAAAGTCGCCCTGATGCCTCCGTTGGGGAAAGAGGAGGCGTCCGGTTCCTGCTGGGCCAATGACTTGCCGTCGAATTTCTCAATCACTCCACCCTTCCCGTCATATTCGATGAGGGAATCGTGCTTCTCAGCCGTACCTTCAGTCAGCGGCTGGAACCAGTGGGTCACGTGCGTCACATGATGCCGCAAGGCCCATTCTTTCATGCCCTCGGCCACCTTGTCGGCCGTGTCACGGTCCAAAGGCTTGCCATTGTCGACGCAATCAAGAAGGGCGGCGAGAGTGTTCTCGTCCAAATACTCGGCCATCTTACGACGGTCGAAAACCAGCTCGCCAAAATACTCTGACGGTCTCTTTTCCGGTTTCTCCGCAGGAACCACCTTCTTCTCGAAGGACTCTCTCACTAGAGCGAATCTGTCAATACTCATAATTTTTTAGTTCGTTTAATTGTTGGGGATTAATATTCTCAGGATTATATGACACGGCACAATACGGGCCGACAAACCAATGGTTGTTATTCTCCACGAAAGCGGCGAGTCCTTCGTCAGAATCGATCTTTCCGGTCCTGGTCACAAGGACAAGAGGACCATCCGAAACCTCACGTCCATCAATCTCAGTCTCCTTAAAAGCATTGAAATCTTTCTGGTAATCAGACACATCCCTTCCAAGATACACTTTCATCGGAAGGGGCCTGCGGACCCGCAAGGTCGCCACCTCGGCATCGGCTGGGATGGTCTCGCACAGATTGCCGTAACCAATCCAGTCATTTGCTTTCGGAATGGCGGATGAGGCAGTATACCCGGCCAGAAGCATCGAAGCGCCCACAAACATCAAAGATATGCTGGGGTTTCTCTTGGAGAGAAGGTAACACAAGGAAAACACCATTCCCGAAAGAAGCAGCAGCAAGGCCAGTTTCAAAGTCCAGGAATTCAAGAATGAATATGGTTCAATAAACCTTGACAATGATGGAATAGAGTTTCTGAAGCACAGGGCGAGGAAAACAGCGAGGGCCAAAACGGCGATAAGTCCGACTGGCGCGGCCAACGCCCAAGTCATCCACTTCTTCCAACCTGTACGGCGAAGGACTTCAACGAACAGAAGGGTCATGAAGGGCATCACCGGGATCAGGTAGATGGCCAGTTTGGAGCTGAAGACGGACAGCATCACCAAGGTGGAAACGACTGTGACAGCGAAGAACAGCTCGGAGTCCTGCCTGCCGTCGCCCGCTTGGAATAGTGAGACGACCAACGCGCCTATTACGAGGAAGGTGTACGGGACAGCGATGTACCAGATGGCGACAAAGTAGTACCAGAAGGGGGCCTTGTGATAGAAGGAATTGACCGCCCGGCCAACCGTCTGATGGACAAGGAGGTTCTCAAGATAGTCCTTGCCACCATCAAGATAGACTCCAGCGAACCAAAGCGCGCACAGACCGGCGATTATCCCACAGGTTTTCCAACCGAGATATTTCCCGATCTCCTTTCCTTGACGTTTGGCCAGAAGAAAACAAACAATCGCCAAAACGGGCATCAGTAGCCCTACAGGGCCCTTGGTGAACAGGGCCAGGAATATCCAGACAGGCAACAGGAAAGATTGCTTCCGCAAGTTCCCCGCGCCAGTGTACATCAGCCAGAACGACCTCAACGCCAACACGATGAACATTGTCATCAGCATGTCCATCCGTAGGAAGAAAGAAAGCCCGAGGAAGAATCCGCTGGTCATCATCATGAACGCCACCGCGATCCTGTCCGTCACCTTCTCGAGAGCGGACCAGCGGTCCATCACCGAGATGATCACAAAAGCGGGAATCAGCGAGAACAGCGAGAGAAGGAACATTGAGTGCTTACCCAGAATGAGCTTGCAAAGCATCACTATCCAAAGATAAAGTGGCGGCTTGTCGGCATAAGCTTCCCCGTCAAGAGTGAAGGCGAACACATTGCCGTTCTCTATCGCCTCGTCAGCTATCTGGAGGTATCTCAGCTCGTTGTCCGGAGAGAAATCCCTCATCATCATCACCGGAAGAAGGCACAAGGTGATGAAGAGGAAGGTGACCGCCAAAGGATTCCGGGTCAATATGTTGTCAAACGACGGCCTGCTCATATTCACCTTTCTTCTTGAAACCTATCATAAGGTTTCTCACATAAGCCACAAACCCGAAAGACTGACCCAGGATCAGCACAGGGTCTTTCCTGAATATACCATAAGACAAGATCACTCCGGAACCGATCAAACTGATTAACCAGAAGCCGGCCGGAAGTATGCTCTCTTGGCGGCGATGAGAATAGAACCATTGGTAGACGAACCGTAAGGTGAAAATCACCTGCCCGGCGGATCCGAAAATGACAAGACCGAGAGGTATGCTCTCATTTCTGAACATATTGTCAAATACACTCCCGGCATCGCGGAGCAAGAGGACTATCGCGATGACCGGTGTCAGGAGCAAAACCACCTTTACCAACTTCCCGATCCGCCTCCAAACACCCTTGATATCCAGATTCCACAAATAAACGGAATAGGATATGAGTTGCCCGAGGACTATTGAGAAATCATCCCTCAAGACTCCGTAAATGAACATCAGGAAAGCGCCGGCCACACTGAGCCCCCAATAAGCGGAGGGGGAAGTCACTGTATGCTTCCGTTCGGAATCAAGCCATTGGAACGCGGTCCTTCCGGCGAAGAAGGACTGTGCGGCAAAGCCGATCGAGTATACTATCCAATGCGCTATTCCGTTCATCCGTCAATCAATACTGCTTTCAGCGACCTTATAATAAAGATATCGGCGTTTCATCCAACGGTAAGCGAAACAATCTGCCAATGGTCCCCAGAACCTGTTCCAGAGATGGTATTTTGACTTGCCAGCCACACGGGGGAAGTGCTTGACTGGCACTTGTTTATAAGACGCGCCATCTTGAAGGAGCACCAGGGCAGGCAAGAACCTGTGCATCCCGTTGAACATCGGTATCCTCTTCGCCACATCGGTGTGTATCACCTTCAGCGGGCAACCTGTGTCGGCAGCCCCGTCATGTGTCATCATCCTGCGGAAACCATTGGCTATCTTTGACTGGGCGTTTTTGAACCAGGAGTCTTTTCTTCCAGCCCGTATCCCTATGACCATTGAATAACCATCTATTTCCTGAAGCAACAAGTTGAAATCCTCAGGATCTGTCTGTAGATCGGCATCTATATAACCTACAAGTCCTGACTCAGCATAATCAAAACCGGCCTTCAACGCTGCGGAGAGACCGGCGTTCTTCTCAAATGAGATATAATAGAAATCTTGTCGCCTCGAACAGATGTCCTTTATTCCAGACAGACTCCCATCATGGGACCCATCGTCCACAAACAATACGCAAGCTTTTCTGGAACTTTCCGGAAGGAAGGCGGACAAACGTTCCTCCAGCCTCTGGAGGTTATCTTCCTCATTGAATACGGGAACGATAATCGTAAATTCGTAGTCCGCTGTTTTGTTCATCCGGGTCAATACTACGCGAATTTAATCATTTCCGAGGAATGTTCTTCCAAAAAAACTCAAATACACGTTTGTTGATATAATCCGATCCAAGGTTATGGGAATGACCAGGAAGGAACATCTGCTCGAAATACTTCCCGTGCTTAACAAGCTCAGCCACAACCTGAAGCGTTGAGGCGGGATCCACATTGTCATCCATCTCCCCATTGACCAGCAAAAGTTTGCCCTCCAGCCTCCAGGCGTTGTCAACATTTGAGTTCTCACTGTACCATGGACCGATCGGATAACCCATCCACTGCTCGTTCCACCACATCTTGTCCATCCTGTTGTCGTGGCAACCGCACAAAGCCACACCGACCTTATAGAACTCCGGATAGAAAAGTAGGGCAGAGAGGGTGTTCTGTCCTCCGGCCGAATAACCATATATTCCAACTTCGCTGATGTCCAAGAATTTGTATTTCGCCGCGGCGGCCTTTATCCATAGTATCCTGTCCGGGAAGCCGGCATCCTTGATATTCCTCCAACATACATCTTGGAAAGATTTCGATCGATTGTCAGTCCCCATCCCGTCAATACTCACGACGGCGAAACCCAGCTCGAGAAGTTTCGAGAAACGCATTTCCGGACGGAAGTCCTTGACAACATGGGAGTCATGAGGACCGGCATAGATATATTCAATGACAGGATACTTCTTCTTTTTGTCGAACTTGTACGGGAGATAAATCGTGCCCCAGATGTCGGTCACACCGTCCCTTCCCTTGGCCTTGAACACGATAGGCATCGTGTAACCTTTGGCAAGGATGCCTGAGATGTCCTGCCGCTGGATCTCCATTATCACGGAACCATCTGACGCTGAGCGCGCGACGCACACATTGGGACTGTCCGGCCGTGAATAATTGTCCACGAAAGAGGAGAATTCCTTATTGAAGCTCACAGTGTGGTTCGCGTTCTCAGGAGTCAGGTCCGTGATCCGTCCGGTGGAGAGATCAAGACGAACAAGGTGCTTATTATAAGGATCTTCCCCCTCAGACGCATGGAGTCCGTTAACATTCATCAGGACATATCCTCCATCCTCATCCACCTTGTGTATCTCCCTGACGTTCCACTCCCCTTTTGTGAGCTGCCTGGCGGAGCCGGTTCTGGTGTCGATCATGTAGAGATGACGCCAGTCATCCCTCTCTGAGATCCAGAGGATATGGTTCCCGTCCTTGAAATAATAGCGGTAAAGGTCGTAATAATACACGAAGGTCCCGGATTTCTCCTCAGCGATTACCCGGCTCTTCCCGGTCGAGCCATCAACCGCTACCAGCTGGTACAATTGGTGACCTCTTTGGTTATATTCAAAAGTGAAGAATTCTGAATCAGGCGACCAGCGGCCCATGGTCAAGAAATACTGGTTCGGCCATTTGCCTGTCTCAAGAGGAATCCATGTCATCGATTCCACATTAAATAACGCCGGTGTCACCTGCGGAAGCGCGTCGCCCGGCTTGGCGTAGTCGAGCCACTTGTATTCCGGTTGGACCTGTTCGGTGGGACGGGAATTCCTCAGAAGGATCTGCCTCTCCTTTATGACCTCTTTCCTGAATGCGGCGAGTTTCTTGGAATCAGGAGACCACAGCACCCTGTCATAGCGGTCCTGGTCCGTTCCGTCGAAACTAAGCTGCCGGCCGGATTCATCGGATCCCGCTTCCCGGATCCAGATATTGTTATCCCGGAAAACGGCCTCCAACTTCCCGTCAGGAGATTTCACCGGCCTCTTCTCACCCCTCGCGTACATGCTCTCGTCAGAAGGGTCATAATACCCCCTACGAAGATTTTTCCGAAGCTCATCAAGCTCATTTTCAGTCGTTTCCTTGATGGTTTTGCCCTGAAGATCGACATCGAAGACCTTCACGCTGTCAGAGGTTGAAGTGCTGAACAAGAAAGAACCCGAGTCTCTCCAAACCGGTTGGACGACACCTTTATAGACTGTCTTCCCGGCTTCGGAGAGGAAATCCGCCTTCTTCTCATACAACTCGTCAAAACCCTTCTCAAAGGTCTGGGCGGAAAGAAGCGAACATAACAGGAAGGCCATTCCCGTCATTAACGGGCGAATGACATTGGAATTCTTGGGGATAGAAGTACTCATAATATGTAAAGATAGGAATTCGCCAGAATTTTTACTATTTTTAAACCATGATAACTTGTATTCTTTCCACACTTCTGGCGGCGGTGACCGTCGGCGTGTACAATCCAAGGGTTCCGGTCATAGTGGATCGTGAGTATAATGTGGTTTCAGAGATCGTGATCCCGAGCGAGAGCGCCCGGCAGGCCTCCGGTGAGGTGGAGGTCGCGTTGGAGGGCATTCCACTCAACGCGATCAAGGACATCCGCCTTGTATATATCGGCACTATCTCCCCTATTATGTCAAGGACCAAGTCAAACGTGATGAAGTCACACTACAATTATTGGGGTGCGGGGCAGGAGGATTGGTACTCACCGAGGTCGACTTTCATCGAAAGCAAGGTCAAGCCGAAATCAGATTTGGTAAGGCTTTCTTTCGACAGGCCTTTGATCAAAGGGGATAACCACTTCTATATCAGCCTTAATATCGCCTCCAAAAAAGTTGATCTGGCCAGCACATTCTCCTGCGGGGTGAAGTCAATAACCCTGGACGGGACAAAGGTTTCCATAGATGAGAATGGCCCATCTTCTGGCAGGCGTTACGCCCAGGCTTTCCGCAATCATGGCGATGACGGGGTCGACACTTATCGCATCCCCGGCCTGGCCAGGATGAAATCGGGGAACCTGATAGCGGTCTATGACATCCGCTGGAACACGTATTATGACCTTCAAGCGGACATTGACATCGGTTTCCAGACCAGCAAGGACGGCGGACGGACATGGAGCAAGATGGGAGTGGCGCTGGATATGGGTGAATACGGCGGCTTGCCAAAGGATCAGAACGGCACCGGAGATCCCTGCGTCCTTGTCGATGAAGTGACAGGAGATATCTATGTGTTCGCCATCTGGTCACACGGTCTAGAGGGCAAATCCTCAATATTCGCGTCCGCGACCGGTTTTGATCCGATTGATGTCGCCCAACTGGTTATGGCCAAGAGCACCGATGAGGGTAAAACCTGGTCCAAGCCCGTCAGCATTACACCATTGGTGAAGGATCCCGCCAGCTCAACCCTGTTCCAAGGGCCAGGTTGCGGAATCACGATGTCAGACGGGACTCTTGTCGTGCCGATCCAGGAATGGGACAAAGACAAGGTCCCTTCCGCCGGAATAATCTACAGCAAGGATCACGGCGCGACCTGGCATGTGTCCAGCATGGCCGTGAACCATGTCTGTGAGGATCAGGTAGCCGAGATTTCTCCTGGGGTCTTGATGCTAAATATGCGCAATCATGGCAGTGAGGATCGCGCCAGGAAAGTTTATGTTTCCTCCGACCTGGGAAAGACCTGGACTCCCCATGTCTCCAACAACACCCTGATCGAGCCGGTCTGCCAGGCCAGTATCCTGAAGGCCGGAGATGTCCTCCTGTTCGCCAATCCTGAATCCAAAGTGACCCGGAACATGTTCACTATCAAAGCGAGCGACGATTTAGGCAAGACCTGGAACCGCTCGCTCCTCCTCGACGAGGAAGGTGGTTGGGGATATTCCTGCATGGCTATGATAGACGATGATACCGTAGGAATCCTCTACGAAGGCAGCCAGTCCCACCTGGTGTACCAGATAGTCAAGATTAAAGACATACAATAAAGCATCATTCCAAAGTCACAAACCTCCGCTTTTGAAAAGGCGGAGGTTTTTTGTTATGGGATGTGAATAAAATTGTGGAAAAAAATGTAAGCCGGTGGAATAAAGTGGAAAATTATTCTTATCTTTGTGGTCAGCGTGAAAGGCGAATTTTAAGACATGATCACATTCATCGGCGAATACACTTCGAAGATAGACGACAAGGGAAGAGTTGTCTTCCCGGCGCCGTTCAAATCTTTGATGGATCCCGAAGGTGACATGAGGTTCGTTGTGAAGAAAGACATCTTCACTTCCTGCCTCGAGATGTACACCTTCGAGGAGTGGGAGCGCCAATCTGAGAAGGTCAAGTCGAAACTTAATATCTTTAATCGTGCTCACGCCGCTTTCTGGAGAGAGTACATGCGTGGCCGCGCCGTGGTCGAACCTGACCCGAAGCTCGGACGCGTCTCTATCCCCAAGAAGCTTCTGGAGTCTATTGGTGTAACGAAAGAGGTGGTCTTCTCGGGCAACGATTACAAGATAGAGATCTGGGCCAAGGAAAATTACGAGGCCAGCGAGATCTCGAACGAGGAATTCTTGAATATTGCCGGCCAGCTGTCTCAAGAGAGGTAGGAGGGTCGGAAATGTCTGTTTACCATACTCCGGTCATGTTTGGCGAGACGCTTGACGCTCTCGTCAAAAACCCTTCAGGAATATACGCTGACGTCACATTCGGAGGCGGTGGTCACACCGCCGGAATCCTTTCACGCTTAAATGAAGACGGTCACGTCATCGCCTTCGATCGTGACGCCGACGCTTTAAAGAACAGTATCGACGACAAGAGGCTGACCATGGTGCGGGGAGATTTCCGTTTCATCCGGAACTTCATTCTTCAGATCGCCCATGAGAGGGAGGATCTCAGAGAGAGGCTTGAGGAAGGCCTGGACGGTATCCTGGCTGATCTCGGAGTCTCATCCCACCAGTTTGACACGGCGGGAAGGGGTTTCTCTTTCAGGTATGACGCTCCTCTGGATATGCGTATGAACCAGGAAGGTGGACAGACAGCAGCCGACGTGGTGAACGAGTATCCGCAAGAAGATTTGGAAAGGATATTCAGAATCTACGGCGAGGTCGAGAACTCAGGGAAAGTCGCCGCTCTTGTGGCCTCGTCCAGGTCAAACGCCAGGATTGAGACCACAGGGGAACTTGACAAGGCGATCGCCCCGGTCCTGCCGAAATTCGCCGAGCACAAGTACCTCGCCAAGGTCTATCAGGCCTTGAGGATCGAGGTCAACCACGAGATGCGCTCCCTGGAGAAATTCCTCGAGGGCGCTCCCGCCACCCTGAAGGAAGGAGGATTGCTGGCGGTCATCACCTACCACTCCCTGGAGGACAGGATGGTGAAGAACTTTATCAAGTGCGGAAGGATTGACGGGAAGGAGAACAAGGACATGTTCGGAGTCGCTATCGCTCCTATGGAAGCTGTGAACAGGAAGCCTGTCACCCCGGAAGAGGACGAGATAGCGTCCAACACCAGGGCCAGGAGCGCCAAACTCCGGGTGGCCAGGAAGATAACCCGAAACGTTGGAAGATAAGATGCTGGGAGAGAAGGAACATAGGAAATGGAAACTGGCCGATGTGGGCCTGTGGCTGAAAAACGCTTTCCTGGCGGCCATCAGGGGTGAGTTCCTCCTGAGGTTGCATGTGGGCAAGTACTTCATCCACATTATCTACACCTTCTTCCTCTTCTGGGTAAGTATATGGCTGAGCCTCAAGATAGAGAAGACATTGACAAGAGTGGAGGAGAACCGGAAGGTCCTGCAGGACACTGAGATATACCACGCCCAGAAGACCGTCGAGCTAGCCTCGATGGGCAAAATGAGCAAGATTGAAGACATGCTTCGGGAGAAGGGTTCGGAACTTACCATCCCCCAGAAACCCGCCGATAAGTTAAAATAGGACAAAGAGATGGCGACACAGAGTCAGAATTCGACGAAGAAGGAGAGGGACAGGATTGGAATGATCCTGTACTATCTCTATGCCGCCTTCCTGATCCTCTCGGTGATCCTGGTCGGCAGGATCGCCTATATCCAGTGGTTCTGGAAACCGGACAAGACAATTGAGAAATATTTCAGGCCGGCAAGCTCAAAAACTGTCATCGACCCTGAGCGAGGCGCGATAATCGGCTGCGACGGGAAACTGCTGGCGATGTCCACTCCCCTATATGAATTGTTCATGGATTGCACTGTCCGCAAGGATTACTTCCAGGATCAGGGCTCTGAAGGCAAGAAGATGGAGGAAGAATGGCAGGCAAAAGCCAAACAGTTCGCCAAAGGTCTCGCCGCCGAGATGGACGCTGACGGGGAAAACTACTGGAAAATGATCCAGAAAGGCCGTAAGGACGGGAACAAGTACATGCGGCTCGGCCATCCCATCGACAGGGAGACCCTGCTTCGCATACAGAAACTTCCCTTGATGGAGGAAGGGCAGTACCGCAGCGGAGTCATCGTCGTGAAGAAGGATTCCCGCCAATATCCCTACGGGAAACTTGCCGTCAGGACGATCGGATACGTCAAGGACAACAGCAATTCCAATGGCAACAACCACATAGGCCTGGAAGGCAAGTATGACTATGTCCTCCACGGGAAGGAAGGAGAGATGTGGCTCAGGCCAACTGACAACAAGGAGAGGATCCAGAACTATGACAGCCTCTATGTCAAGCCCGAGGATGGACTTGACGTTAGGACCACACTCGACATCACGATGCAGGACATCGTCGACAGGGCCCTCCGCAGGCAGATTGAGGAGGATAAATCCATCGAGATGGGTTGCGCCATCATAATGGATGTCAAGACTGGGGCGATCCGCTCCATGGTCAATCTCGTCAGGGATTCCACTGACTGGAGCCTCAACGAGACCTACAACATGGCGATCGGACTCAGCTCAGAGCCGGGCTCGGTTTTCAAGGCGACCACCCTGATGACCGCGCTCGAGGACGGTGTGATCAAATCCCTGGATGACCGTATCCCCACCAACAACGGAATAATCCCGGGTTATCCCCAGGACGACCATGTGCTCGGAATGAAGGACATCTCGATACTTCATGGATTCGAGATCTCCTCCAACTATGTCTTCCGTTACCTGGCGGTGAAGAACTACGCCGACAATCCCAAGAAGTTCCTTGACAAACTGTATCTCTATAAGTTGGGCCAGGCCTTCGACTTTGACCTTGACGGTCTCCAGGTGCCGGAGATTCCCAATCCGGACTCCCCGATGTGGAGTCCCACCGACCTGGGCTCAGTGGCCATGGGTTACGCTGTCAAAGAGACTCCGCTCCATATCCTGACCTTCTACAACGCCGTCGCCAACAAGGGAAAGATGATGAAGCCTTACCTCGTCGAGAGCATCGAGAAGAATGGTGTCGTGAAGACCAAGAAGGGACCATCAGTCCTCAACGCCTCAATATGCTCGAAAGCGACGGCCGACACACTGCTCAGAGCGATGAAGGCTGTGACCCAGGACGGTGGAACCGCTGCCCGCAGGCTCGGAGGAGCCAAAATGCAGGTGGCAGGAAAGACCGGAACCTCAAGGCAGGTCCTCTCCGGAGAGGAGATCAAGAAATACGGGATGAGCTCACCTTATGTGACAAGGGACGGCAGCTACCACAACCTGGCGACCTTCGTTGGATTCTTCCCCGCCGATGATCCCAAGTACAGCGCCATAATCTGCCTCAAGTCTTTTCTGATCAGGGGCAGTGTCTACGGCGGTGTGCTTCCCGCGGCGGCTATGCGGGAGATCGTGGACGCTCTCTATTCGCTCGATCCCTCTTGGGGTGAGACCCTGGAACCCAAGACCACTATACCGAAGATGGAGGTCCAGGCTACATTGCCTTCTTACGTCGACCCGAAGGAACCTGTCGTGCCTGACGTCAAGGGCCTTGGACTGAAGGACGCGATGTACATGATAGAGAACAGCGGTTTGAGGTGCATATATTCCGGGACAGGCCATGTGACCTCACAGGTCCCCAAGGCCGGACAGAAGGTCGCTCCCGGAACGAGTGTGACAATTGGATTGAAATGATACTTAGGGACATCATAAAAGATTGCGGAGTCATAGATGTCAAGGGAAACCTTGATGTCATGATAACCGCCGTGACCGACGACTCCAGGAAAGTGTCGGAAGGAGCTCTGTTCGTGGCTGTCAAAGGTCACGGGGCCAATGGCCATGCCTTCATCGGCAAGGCTATCGAGGCTGGCGCCGCGGCGATTGTTTACGAGGATGATGAGTATTCCATCACGGAAAAGGATATCACTTTCATCAAGGTCGCCTCGTCCCGTCACGCTGTCGCGATAATAGCCGCCAATTTCTATGACAACCCGTCAAGGAAGCTCTCCCTTGTGGGCATCACCGGAACCAACGGCAAGACCACCACGGTCACACTCCTTTACCAGCTTTTCATGGCTCAGGGATATAACTGCGGACTGCTCTCGACGATAGCCAATTACGTTGGCACCCGCAGGTCCGAGACCGCCAACACCACAGCCGACCCGATCACAATCAATTCCCTTATGGCCGAAATGGTGGAAGCGGGCTGCGAGTATTGCTTCATGGAGGTCAGCTCAATAGGTGTCGAGCAGGAGAGGGTCGCCGGACTGGACTTCAAGGTCGGGATTTTCTCCAACCTCACCCACGACCATCTTGACTATCACGGGACTTTCGCCGAATATCTCCGCTGCAAGAAACTGTTCTTTGACAACCTCAGTTCCAAGGCCACTGCCATAATCAACGTTGATGACCGCCATGGAGAGGTCATGGTGCAGAACACCAAGGCCAAGGTCATGACCTTCTCATGCAAAGGCCTGGCAGACCACACCTGCAGGGTGCTTGAGGAAAGTTTCGAGGGCATGCTCCTAAGAATAGACGGCCGGGAAGCCTGGACAAGGCTTGTCGGAAGACACAACGCCAGCAACATCCTCGCGATCTACAGCGCGGCGATGGCTCTGGGAGCTGATCCGGAAGAGACACTGGTGGCCATCAGCAAACTCGAGCCGGCCCCGGGAAGACTGGAGGTTATGAGAGGCCCGAAAGATCTCTCGGTCGTGATTGATTACGCCCACACTCCTGACGCGATGGACAATGTCCTTAAGACCCTCAGGGAAATCGACAGGGGTAAGGAGCTCATCTGCCTGTTCGGATGCGGAGGCGACCGTGACAGGACCAAACGCCCTGAGATGGCGGCCGTGGCCGAAAAATATTCCGACAGGATCATAGTGACCTCTGACAACTCCCGCACAGAGAGGACTGAGGACATCCTCGAGGAAATCAAGACAGGATTCAGCCCAGCCGGCTTGTCCAAGGCGATATTCATCCCTGACAGGAAAGAGGCGATCCGGGCCGCGATTATGTTCGCCTCCAAGGGCGCTTCTATCCTTCTCGCCGGAAAAGGTCACGAGACCTACCAGATCATCGGAACCGAAAAACGCCATTTTGACGAGAGAGAGGTTGTCTCGGAAGTGTTTAAATCAATGGAAACAATTGAAAAATAGAAGTTTATAATGATATACCACCTGTTCCAATATCTCCAACGTTACGACATCCCCGGACAGAGGCTTTTCGGCTACCTGTCCTTCAGGGCCATGTTGACCAGTGTCACGGCGATGCTCATCGCCTTCTTCATCGGTAAATGGATCATCTCCTTGCTCCAGAAGAAGCAGATAGGAGAGACTATCCGGGATCTCGGACTCGAGGGCCAGATGCAGAAGAAAGGCACTCCTACAATGGGCGGGATCATTATAATCATCTCGATAGTGATTCCTGTGCTGCTGTTCTGCGACCTGACAAATGTCTACCTCCAGCTCCTTCTTTTCACGACACTGTGGTGTGGGGCTTTAGGGTTCGCTGACGACTATATCAAGGTGTTCAAGAAGAACAAGGAAGGCCTTCATCCGAAGGTCAAGCTCCTGGCACAGATGATACTCGGACTCGCGGTAGGTATGACGGTCTGGCTCAGCAACGATATAGTCATCAGGGAGAAAGTCCCGGTGAAGGCCGGTACGGAGAATGTGATCGAGAAAGGCAACAGGAACTCCCTCAATGTCGATTCCGAGACTCTTGTGGCGCAGGATTCCGGCTGGAAAATGGAAAATGTCGTGAAGAGCACGACCACCACTATTCCCTTTGTGAAAGGACATGAGTTCGACTACAAGTGGCTCTCTCCTTTCAAAGGCAGATGGGGCTGGTATTGCAAATGGGCGATATATGTCCTGATGATAGTCATAGTGATCACCGCCTGTTCGAACGGAACCAACCTGACTGACGGCATGGACGGTCTCGCGGCAGGCACCAGCGCCATCGTCGGCGTCGTTCTGGGCGTGCTGGCCTGGGTCGGAGGCAACCTCCTCAACTCGGACTATCTGAATATAATGTATATCCCAGGCAGCGGTGAGATCGCGGTGTTCATGGCCGCGTTTGTGGGCGCCCTTATGGGCTTCCTGTGGTACAACTCGTATCCCGCCCAGGTGTTCATGGGCGACACCGGAAGCCTCACGATTGGAGGAATCATCGGTGTTAGCGCCGTCCTGATGCGCAAGGAGCTCCTCCTTCCCATACTTTGCGGGATATTCTTTGTGGAGTCGCTCTCGGTCATCATGCAGAGGACATATTTCAAATATACAAAGAAGAAATACGGTGAGGGGCGAAGGATATTCAAGATGAGTCCCCTCCACCACCATTACCAGAAAGAAGGCATCCCGGCCCTGATCCAGAAGCCGGTCCATGCCATCCCCGAGGCGAAGATTGTCGCCAGGTTCTGGCTTATAGGGATAATATTGGCTGTCGCCACTTTGGCGTTATTGAAACTTAGATAAAAAAGAATAACAGATAATATGAGCAGGATTGTAGTATTGGGAGGAGGAGAAAGCGGAGTCGGAGCCGCCGTTCTCGCGAAAGTGAAAGGATTTGATGTCTTTCTCTCGGACAACGGAGAGATCGCCGGGCATTATGCCGACGACCTCCGTAAATGGGACATCCCCTTTGAGCAGGGAGGCCACACTGAGGATCTTATCCTCAATGCCGACGAGGTCATAAAAAGCCCCGGGATCCCCAGCACCGTGCCGATGGTCCGGAAACTGGAGGAGCAAGGTACCCCCATTCTCTCCGAGATAGAGTTCGCCGGTCGTTACGACAGCGCCAAGAAGATATGCGTCACCGGAAGTAACGGGAAGACCACAACCACCTCCCTAATATATTACCTCCTTCAAAACGCAGGCTTGAACGTGGGCTTGGGAGGAAACATCGGAAAGAGCTACGCTTATCAGGTCGCCACCGAGCATTTTGATTATTACGTACTGGAAATCAGCAGCTTCCAGTTGGATAACTGCTATGATTTCCATCCCGACATAGCGATCATCACGAACATAACCCCTGACCATATGGACCGCTATGGCTACCAGCTGGAGAACTATGTCAAGGCCAAGTTCCGTATCACCCGTAACCTCAGTCCAGATGATTGCTTCATCTTTGACTCTGACGACGAGATCACTATCGACCACCTCAATAAGATCATCTTATCCGCGAAGCGTCTGCCCTTCACCCAGAAGACAGAAGTTGAGCAAGGAGCTTTCCTGAAGGATGACAAGATCGTCGTCAAATATGAGGACGAGGAATGCGACATCTATCTCAAGGAACTTGCCCTGGGAGGAAAACACAATATCTACAATTCGATGGCCGCCGCCCTGGCCGCCAAAGCCTCCGGGATTGACAATCAGGTCATCCGCGAGTCTCTGGCGACTTTCCAACCTGTCGAGCACAGGCTGGAGCCGGTGCTGAGCATCAAGGACGTGCTGTACATCAATGACTCCAAGGCAACCAATGTGGACGCCGCCTGGTATGCGTTGGAATGCCAAAGCAAGCCGGTCGTGTGGATCGTCGGCGGTAAAGACAAGGGGAACGATTACGATGTTCTCAAAGGTCTTGTCAAGGACAAGGTCAAGGCGATCGTTTGCCTGGGAGTCGACAACAGCAAGATCCGCGAGGCTTTCGAGGGCATTGTCGGAGGAGACAAATTCGTTGAGACCCGTTCCGCCCAGGATGCCGTGAAGGAGGCCAGCAAATTCGCCGAGGCCGGCGATGTGGTGCTGCTCAGCCCTTGCTGCGCCAGTTTCGACCTGTTCACCAGCTATGAGGACAGGGGACGCAAGTTCAAAGAGGCCGTGAGGATGCTTTAGGAATATTCAAGGATATGGCAGGAGAGAAGAAAAAGAGCACATTCTGGAACTTCTTCGACAATCTCGAAGGGGACAAGGTCGTGTGGATGATAGCGTTGTTGTTGATGCTGATCTCCATCGTGGCCATTTTCTCCTCCACATCCCAGTTGGCCATATCGCAGAACACGTCCAGGATGGCCATCGTGACGGAGCAGATAAAAATCTCCATCCTCGGGTTGGCCTTCATCATAGCTTGCTACAGCATCAGAAGCATCGGTTTCTTCAGGGTATTCTCCCAGTTTGGATATATCATATCGATGTTTTTCCTCCTTATTCTGGCGACCCACAAGCAGATCGGCCCGATAAAGCCGATTTTAGTCAACAGCGCCTGGAGAATAGTACAGATAGGAGGATTCCAGGTCCATGTGTTCGAGATAGTGAAAGTGGCGATGGTGATGTACCTGGCATGGGCCGTAAACGCCTACAGGAACGACAAGTTCATGATCGCCAACATGCTCGGACAGAAATACAAATTCTGGAACAAGCCCCTGGTGAAGAAGATTGTCTATATCTACTTCCCGATATTCACAGTTTGCCTTGGAATCATGGTGGGAAGCCTCTCCAGCACCATATTCATCGGAGGCATTATGTTCGTGACTATCTTGATCGGAGGCATCAGCGTCAAAGAGCTGATTCTCCCGGGGGTGGTCGCCGTCGGAGTGCTGGCGGCTTGTTTCGGGATCAACGCCATCTCGCCTGACGACCACAAGCCATTCCCCCATCTCGAGTCGGCAAAGAACAGGATCACTTCCGACAGTATCGACAACCAGATAGAGATCCTTAGGACGGAACCTCGGAACAGCAAGAAGTTCCAGGAGACTCTAGACAAGATGAAGCAGCCGGTCAGCGCGAAGATCGCCATCCATGAGGGCGGTTTGATCGGGAAAGGACCCGGACGCAGCACCCAAAGATATGTCGTCCCGATAATGTTCGAAGACTACATGTTCAGCTTTATCGTGGAGGAATACGGCCTCCTTGGAGGTATCCTGGTCATTATCCTCTATATCAGCCTTTTAGCCCGAGGATCAATCATCGCCCGCAACTGCGACAACCATTTCGCCAAGACCGCCGTGGCAGGCCTTGTGCTGCTGATCACCGGACAGGCGATGATGCACATAATGATCAACTGTGACCTCGGCCCGCTGACAGGACAGACACTGCCGCTCGTGAGCCACGGCAACTCATCCTTCCTGATGTTCAGTCTGGCCTTCGGTATAATATTATCCATCAGCAAGATGGCGAGAAGGAAGATAGCCCGGGAAGCGGAGAGAGCGGCCCCTCTCGTGGAGCATGACCAGAATGATGAGATCGTGAGCAGGCTCGACGATCTGGATGTGCTGGACACCGGAACTGACGACCAAAACAACGGATAAGAATATGGAATACAAAGCGTTGAGAGTCATAATAAGCGGAGGAGGCACGGGAGGACACATCTTCCCGGCGGTCTCTATCGCCAACAAACTTAAGGAACTCAATCCTGAGACCGAGATCCTCTTCGTTGGAGCCGAGGGCAAGATGGAGATGGAGAAGGTTCCTGCCGCAGGGTACAAGATCATCGGGTTGCCGATCACCGGCCTCCAGCGCCAGTTGAACCTGAAGAACATAATCAACGATTTGACCGTGCCTTTCAGGGTGCTCGCGAGCATCCGTAAGGCAAGACATATTATTAAGGAATTCAAACCTCAGGTTGCGATAGGGGTCGGAGGATACGCGAGCGCTCCCCTGCTGATGGCCGCCACAAGGATGGGAATCCCCTCCCTTATCCAAGAGCAGAACGGATTCGCCGGTCTGACCAACAAAAAGCTGGGAGACAAGGTCCAATGCGTTTGCGTGGCGTATGAAGGGATGGAAAGGTTTTTCCCGAAAGACAAGATAGTGATGTCCGGCAATCCGATCAGGAGCGTCTTCGTACCTTGCACTCCTGAGATGAAGGAGGCCGGGGTAAAAGAATATGGTCTGGATCCCGCGAAGAAACACATATTCATTGTTGGAGGAAGTCTCGGCAGCGCCAAGTTCAACGCCTGCATGAGGGACTGGATCACTAAAGGCTGTCCCGGAGGAGAAGGAACCGATGTGTTGTGGCAGTGCGGAAAGTACTATAAATCAAGTATTGACGCCTTTATGAACGAGGAACTCACAAAGAATCCGGGACTCTCCGACACTGTCAAATATTCCGACTTCATAGGGAAAATGGAGCTGGCCTACGCCGCGGCTGATGTGGTCATTTCCCGCTCGGGAGCCAGCAGCGTGTCGGAACTTTGCGCGGCCCACAAGGCGGTGGTGTTTGTCCCCTCGCCCAATGTCGCCGAGGATCACCAGACCCACAACGCCATGGCCTTGGTCAACAGGGACGCCGCCATGATAGTTAAGGATGCCGAGGCTATGGAGAAAATGATTCCAACCGCTCTTGAGCTTCTGAAAGATCCCGACAAGATCAAGAGGCTTGAAGAGAATGCCGGTCAGATGGCTCTGCCTGACGCCGCGATGACAATAGCCGATGAGGTTTACAAACTCGTAAAATAAGCCATGTCAGAGTATTCGAAGATATATTTCATTGGAATAGGCGGCATCGGCATGAGCGCCATCGCGAGGTATTACAAGACCAAGGGATACCCCGTGGCCGGTTACGACAGGACACCTTCCGACCTCACCCATGAGCTGGAGGAAGAGGGCATCCATGTCCACTACACAGATGATCCTGATTACATCCCGAAGGATGTGGCCTCAACCCTTGTGGTCTATACTCCAGCGGTACCGGATGACCTCGGGGAGATGGTCTATGTCAGGGAACATGGCTACACTCTTGTGAAACGGTCCAGAATGCTCGGTGAGTTGTCCGCGGGACAGACATGCCTCGCGGTCGCCGGAACCCATGGGAAAACCACGACCAGCACGATGATCGCCCACATCCTGACCGAGGTCGGCTCCGGATGCTCCGCTTTCCTCGGAGGAATATCCAAGAACTACGGGACCAACCTGCTCGTCAGCCAGAACCTGGTTTTCGTCGCTGAGGCCGATGAATATGACAGGTCTTTCCTACAGCTCCATCCAGCCGTAGCGGTCATCACCGCGATGGATGCCGACCATCTTGACATATATGGCACCCATGAGGAGTATTGCAAGGCTTTCAAGGCTTTCGCCTCGCAGGTCTCCCGGACAGTGATAGTGAAAAAGGGACTGGACATCACTCCTGCCGACACCAAGGCCAGAATACTCACTTACAGCTACGACGATCCCGAGGCCGATTTCCATGCGGTCGGGGCGAGACCGGACGAGCTGGGCCATTACATATTCGACCTCGTCTATCCTGAAGGTGTGATAAAGGATGTGCGCTGCGGAATTCCCGGATGGGTCAATGTGGAGAACAGTGTCGCCGCTGCCGCCGTTTGCCTTACCCAAGGTCTTCTTCCCGCAAAGGTCAAGGAAGCGATCGGCACATTCCTCGGAGTCAAGCGCCGGCTTGACGTCCACGTGGCAAGCCCCGGACTGACTTACATAGACGATTATGCCCATCATCCGAGAGAGCTCTCGAGCGCGATCTCCTCAATAAAGGCGATGTATCCTGGAAGAAAGCTTACAGCCATATTCCAGCCACATCTGTTCACACGGACCAGAGACTTCGCCGCCGAGTTCGCCGAGGCGCTGAGCGCTGTCGACAAACTCATACTGCTTGACATCTATCCCGCCCGTGAGGAGCCGATCCCAGGAGTGACATCAGAGATTATATTTGACAAGGTGACAGCTCCCGAGAAAGTGTTCCTGAAGAAAGAGGAATTGATGGAATATATTAAGGATGAGCCACTTGATGTGTTGGCGACCTTCGGTGCCGGAAATATCGACAGGTTCATTGAGCCTCTCGCTAAGATGCTTGAAGAAAGGTTAAGGAAATGAGAAAAGGACTCAGGATAGCCATTATCGCCGGAGCGGCCTGCCTGCTGCTTCTAATCATCCTCGTAATATTTGGGATGAACGGGAGCCGTAAGCGCCAGCTGACCTGTGGCGGAGTCAATGTCGAGTTCGCCGACGGCTACAATTTCGTGACCGCCGAGGACATTACTGGCTACCTGGACAGCGAATACGGAGCCTACATCGGCCAGAGGCTGGACAGTGTCGACCTGGCCAGGGTCGAACGGATCCTCGACGGCAAGAGCGCCATCCTTAAGACCGAGGCCTACACCACCGCCGACGGAATGCTAAATGTCAAGGTGTTCCAGAGGGAGCCTGTGGTGAGGTTCCAGAAAGGTGACAACGGATTCTACGCCGACGAGAGAGGGTTCCTTTTCCCCCTGCAAAGCAATTACACCTCCCAAGTACCGATTATCGACGGATCGGTTCCACTGACCTTCGAAAGCGGATACAAAGGTGAGCCGGTCACCGAGAAAGAGAAGGTTTGGCTCAAGGAAATAATTGACTTGGTGAACTTTATGCAAGAATCCAAGACTTGGGCGGAGAACATCAGCCAGATTTCCGTCAGGCCTGACGGGGATCTTGTGATGGTACCCAGGCAGGGCAAGGAGCTTTTCATTTTCGGACAGCCGGACGGTTTCGCTGACAAATTCTCCAAGATGGGGAGATACTACACGACAATATTGCCACAGAAAGGGGAAGGTTACTACTCCACTGTCAATTTGAAATATAACAATCAGATAATCTGCAGAAAATAAAGATATGGAAGAAAGGTACATAGCGTCGGTCGACCTGGGCACGTCCAAACTGGCGGTCTGCGTGGCGAGGATACTGGGCCATGATGTCCAGGTGATCTACTACAAGGAGTCTCCCTCCGAAGGAATCAGGTACAGCTACGTCAACAATCCCGGAAAGGTGGAGAACGTCCTTCGGGATGCTCTATCACAAGCCCAGCAGGAGCTCAAGATCAAGATTCAACAGGTTATCGTGGGACTGCCCCGATACTATGTCAGACAGGAAAACGCTTCCGCCAGCATGGACAGGACGGATCCCGACACCCAAATCGAAGATGGAGAGGTCAGGACGCTGAAGTCCATGGCGCTTGAGGAATATCCCCTCAGCGACTCAAAAAATGAGGTGATTTACGGTGCCGTCGCCCAGTCTTTCTCAACAGAAGACAGCCTGAATGAGCTCGAGAATGACATCGTGGGAATGACAGCTGAGAAACTGGAGGGTAATTTCAAGGTCTTCATCGGCAGCAGAAGGCATTCGATCAATATCGACAACGTCTTCAACAGCATGGGAATCGCCATCGCCAAGAAGTATTTCACTCCAGGAATCACGGCCAGGGCTGTCCTGAAGGAGGAGCAGATGGAGAATGGTGTGGCCCTCATGGACATAGGCGCCGGAGTGAGTTCCGTGACCATTTTCAAAGGCAAGATAATGAGGTACTATGCCGCTATTCCTTTCGGCGGCAACAGTATCACCAGGGACATAAAGACGGAATGCAACTTCTCATTCGGCCTGGCTGAGAACATAAAGAAGGCCTATGGGGCTTGCATGCCCGGCAAGCTTTCCGCCCTCGGGGAGAAGTCGATACAGATTGTCGATGAGAATGACGAGCCGACCGCGCAGGTGGGTGTCAAATATATCTCCGAGATCATCACAGCGAGGATGAAAGAGATCATCGAGGCCCTTCTTTACCATATCCAGGCCAGCGGATACGCGAGTGAGGATCTGCTTAGGGCAGGTGTCGTGGTGACCGGCGGGGGCGCCGAGTTGGTAAATTGCGCCAATTATATCAAGGAACTCTCTGGATATTCGGTAAAGGTCGGATATCCGAGGAGATTCTTCTCTTGCGAGGGTTGTCCGGAAGCCACCGAGGCTTCGGCGGCGACTTCTATGGGAATGATCCTGGCCGCCAAGGGCGACCAGCTCCTGAATTGCGTGAAAGAGGCTCCCGCCCACAGGTACTGGACAGCCCCGAAACCGGCCCTCGACTTGGCGACGGGCAATGGATCTTTCGCCTCGCCGCGCCCCGCGTCCAATATGGAAAAAGGATCCCAGGAGGAGCTGGCAGCCAATATGGAGCGACCTGGAGACACAATTCCTGAGCCTGTCGAGGTGGTCGTGGAGACAGAGCCTGTCCCGGAACCTGCCATTGAGGCGTCTGTTATAGCGGCGCAAGATGATGGACCCACAGTGTTTGACGAATACACTCCGGAGGAGATCAAGGAGGCCAAGAACCGCAAGCGCGAGAAACCGGTCAAGGAGCGCAAGCCTTTGCCCAAGCCCAAGTTCACTTGGCTCAAGCATATCCAAAACACCATCAGTAAGGCCGCCGGTGATATATTTGACGGCATGGAAAACGAGGAAATATAAAAAAGCATAGTCATGGGAGACATTGAGAAATTCGACATAGCCGACAATAGCGACTGGACTCCTATCCAGTCGATGATCAAGGTCATCGGAGTTGGCGGAGGCGGTTGCAACGCTGTCAACTACATGTTCCGGGAGAACGTGGAGGGTTGCAGTTTCATGGTGTGCAACACCGACAGACAGGCCCTGGAGGAAAGTCCTGTCCCTATCAAGATACATATCGGCCGCAATGCCCTCGGCGCTGGCACGGATCCCACTAAAGGACGTAACGCCGCTCTCGAGGCCCAGGAGCAGATCGAGAAGGTAGTCTTGAATGAGGGAACCCAGATGCTTTTCATCACCGCCGGAATGGGAGGAGGCACAGGCACTGGAGCCGCACCCCAGATCGCCAAGATGGCCAAGGACAAAGGTATCCTTACCGTCGCCGTGGTTACCATTCCCTTCGAGAATGAGGGTGACATGGCTCTCTCAAGAGCGATTGACGGTATCCATGAACTCGTGAAGAATGTGGACAGCCTCCTGATAATCAACAACGAGAAGCTCTATGACTATTTCGGTGGCCTGCTTATCCACGATGCCTTCCCGAAGGCGGACGAGGTACTCGCGACCGCGGTCAGGGGCATAACCGAGATCATCTCCAAACCCGGCTACATCAACGTCGACTTCGAAGACATCAAGACCATGATGAAGAACAGCGGGATGGCCCTGATGGGCTGCGGGATCGGCTCGGGCGAGAACCGTATCGAAGAGGCGGTCCAGGGTGCCCTTCATTCTCCCCTGCTTAATGATTTCGACCTCACTACAGCGAAGAATCTCCTCGTCAACATAACCTGCGGGAAGAACGAGAACGGACTCACGATGGATGACCTGAAGGAGATCAACGCCAAGATCGCCGATTACACAGGCAACGTGGTCAACAAGTTCAAGACCGGACTGGTCTGGGAAACCGATCCTGAGATCGGTGACAAGGTGAAGATAACCGCCATCGCCACCGGATTCAAAGTCAACGATTTGTCAAAGATCACAAAGACAGATCTCGGCAATCTGATCATAATCGGGAAGGACTTCAAGTTCGAGAAGAAGAACATGGTCGGTGCCGAGGAGGTAAATATCTCAGATCTTCCGAGCGGGATGAAAATGATAGGTTACAACGCGGCCGACAATGTCAAGAGATATCATTTCGACTTGGACAAGAAGCCCGTCCTCGCCGTCGGACACGGAGAGAGCATCGGTGAGTTAGAGAGCGTTCCAGCCATCAAGAGGACTGTGCGCCAGGAGAAGGAGAACAATTAAAGATTAGCATTGATGGAAAGAAGGACAAGAGTGAGGTTCGCGCCCAGCCCTACAGGCCCCCTTCATATGGGAGGAGTCAGGACCGCGCTTTACAATTACCTTTACGCCAAGCAAAAAGGCGGAGATTTCATAATCAGGATTGAGGACACCGATTCCAACAGGTTCGTCCCCGGAGCTGAGGAATATATCATAGAGTCTCTGAACTGGTGCGGAATCATTCCCGACGAGGGAGTGGACAAGGACGGGAAGATCGTAGAGACCCCTTCTCCGAGGCATCCGCACGCGCCTTACCGCCAGAGCCAGCGCAAACCCATATACCGAAAATATGCCGAGCAGCTGATCGCCAACGGCTACGCGTATTACGCCTTCGACACTCCGGAGGAGCTTGAGAAAGCCCGCTCGGAGGCCGAGGCCTCGAAGGAGACCTTCATTTACAACCAGGTCACGAGGATGAGTATGCGTAATTCCCTCACACTTCCTTCTGATGAGGTCGAGAAGTTGCTCAACGAAACCACAGGCTGGACTATCCGTTTCAAGATGCCCGTTGATACGGTTGTCAAGATGGACGACCTGATCCGCGGCCATATCGAGGTAAACACCAGCACATTGGACGACAAGGTGCTTTGGAAGAGGGCCGACGAGCTGCCGACATATCACCTGGCCAATATCGTGGACGACCATCTGATGGAGATCTCCGAGGTCATCCGCGGTGAGGAATGGCTGCCTTCCCTGCCGTTGCATTATATGCTCTACAAGGCCTTCGGTTGGGAGGACACGATGCCACGCTTCGCCCATTTGTCACTCCTCCTCAAGCCTGTCGGCAACGGCAAGCTCAGCAAGAGGGACGGAGACAAGATGGGCTTCCCGGTGTTCCCCTTGCGCTGGACCAACCCGGAAGGGGAAACCTCCAGAGGCTACCGCGAGGACGGTTATTTCCCGGAGGCTTTCGTGAATATGCTCGCCATGCTCGGATGGAACCCGGGCGACGACCGTGAGATGTTCACAATGGAAGAACTCATCGGGGCGTTCTCTCTCGACAAGGTTCAGAAGGCCGGAGCGAAGTTCAATCCTGAGAAAGCGAAATGGTATAACAGGGAATACCTCCGAATGAAGAGTGACGAGGAACTCTCTGACCTGCTGGTGCCTGTGCTTGAAGAACATGGGGTCAACATCGTTGACTGCCCGAAGTGCGCCCTGACTGCAGGAGCCGAGTTCAATGTGGCCGGAGGTGACTTGGAAAAACGGATATTCACAAAGGATTATGTCCAGAGCGTGGTGGCTTTCACAAAGGAGAGAGCGGTTTTCGTAAGTGACTTCTGGACAATCGCTTCCTATCTATTCGTCGCACCGGGAGAGTATATCCAAAAGGATGTCGACAAGTTCTGGAAACCCGAGATTGTAGAGTTAGTCATGAAGGTCGGTGACGTGATCAAAGGCTTTGACGGAGAATGGACAGTCGAAAGCGTCGGAACCGTCATTGAGGAATATATCAAAGCCAACGAGTGGCCGATGGGCAAGGTGATGAACGCGCTTCGTCTGGCTCTCGCCGGAAGCGCCAGCGGCCTCGGTATCGCCGACATAGTGTTCAGAATCGGAAAGAAAGAGACCGCGGCACGCCTTGAGAACGCCGCCTCTACTCTTGGAAGTTGATCATTCCAAGCAACATACGACTTATAGCGAGTGACCTTGACGGCACTCTGCTGCACCCTCTAGGCACACAAGCCTTGAAGGAAGGCACTTGTGACCTTATTCGCCGATGGATTGACAAGGGAGGGCTTTTCGTCGCGGCGAGCGGACGGCAATACGCCAATCTTCGCTTAATATTCGAACCGATCAAGGATGACATCCTGTATATCTGCGAGAACGGTTGCCTGGTGATAAGCGACGGGAAGATTCTTATGGAAGCGGACTTGGAGAGGGATTTGGCGGAGAAGTTATCCTTGGATATACTTGAGAACGGGGAAGGGGAACTGCTCATCAGCACCGCCTGGACCCAATACGTGATTCCAAAAGAGGACAGGTTCTTTTATCACATGAGAGACACGGTCAGAGTGCAAGTAGAGAGGATATCAGATATATCGGAAGTCAAGGATCCTATTCTAAAAGTATCCATGTTCAGCGATACCGGACTGACTGATGTCACCCCTTGGCGTGAACGTTACGGTTCCTTGTGCACAGTCCTGACCAGCGGGGCAAACTGGCTCGATATGACTCCCAAGGATGTCAACAAGGCAACCGCCATGAAAGTCTTGCTAAGTCATCTCGGAATCAGCCCGGACGAATGCATGGCATTCGGAGACAACGAGAACGACGCTCCCCTGCTGGCTATGGCAGGCTTCCCGGTCGCCATGAGCGACGCCACCCCCGGCATCCTGAAGATGGTCTCTCAAACCACTGACTCCGTCGAGGAAGTCCTGAGGGAGATGGTAAAGTGAGTTAACCTTGAGTGAATATCACTTTTTACGGAGAGCTTTCTTCAAAGTCGGGAGGACATACTCGGTGTAACGGACCATTCCAAGGTCAGTGAAATGTACGCCATCCACGGTGGCCTCACCGTCGGTACCGATCATCTTGTCGCCTTTTATGTAATAAATCCTCTTCTCCCCGGCTTTCTTCAGTTTCTCGTAAACAGCTCTCATCGAGGCGTTTCTAGCCGCCACATCCGCGGCAGATCTCTTGTCGAAGACCGTGTGGGGATATGCCGGGTTCTCCACGAACACGACCGGCACGTCCGGATGCGCGTCACGTATGATCCGGAAGAATTTCTCCTGCCTCTCGTCAATCAGTGAGGCCTCGCAGTTCGGCACATTGTCCAATACGAATAGAGAGGGATCCTTAACCGCCGCCATCAGCTCGGCGATCTCATAATCAAGACGAGCGTTCCCGCTGAACCCGAGGTTCACGACTTCCCTATCCAGTTCCCTGGAGATAATATTCGTGAACGCCATACCCGGACGGTTCGCGCAGCCTCCCTGTAGGATGCTGGTGCCGTACATCACAATCGGAGAGCCTTTGCGGGGGCTGTCGAGAGCGGGCTGGTCAATGACCGAACCTTCCTCAACCCCGATCTCAAGCTTCTTCACACCCTCATAAAGTGACAGATACACAATGAATTCCCGCATCTTGGGCTCCATACCCGAGATCACTACCTGATCGTTGAGTGTGTCTTTCTGCGGCCTGGCGCTCCTGGCGAACCTCCAATGGCCATCTACAGGATCCTGGGTATAAAGGTCAAGACCACGGGTACCTGTGTCGGTCATATGGTTCATGGTCGCCAAACCAAAAGAAATCCACCTCAATTTAATCGAAGGCGAGTCTGACCGGAAACGGACAGAGATACCTGCCGAATGATGGGCAAGATTCCAGACCGACGGACGGGTAACTCCTTCCAAAGAGGCGGGAAGCCTCTCGTATGTGGCGGAAGTGTTCTCAATCGCCTTCCCGTAGATCGGGAAAACAGACGCGTCGGTATAGTAATAGTTCTTTGCCTCCTGCGCGTCCGCTGAAAAAATGGACAAGAAGGAGACAGCTATGACAACCAAGGTTTGGATCGTGTATTTCATCATGATATTGGCTTTTAGTTTACACAAATATAAGGAAAACCGTCAAAAATCGGTATCTTGCGTTTATTACAACCACATTCTATTGACCAGTTCCTTATATGAAAAGAATACTTTTGATTCTTTGTCTGGCCGCCTCAGCGGCAATATCCGGCCCCGGAGTAACCAAAGCGGAAATCCAGCCCCGCCAGCGTCCCTGGCTTGAAGCCATGGAAAACCGTATGTCTGAGGAAGAGAAAGATATGTTGAAGGCCATACACGCGCCGACAGTGGTCGCCACACCTCTCGAGGACGCCCGCAGGAGCGTATGCATACTCCCGGACGGGGAAATACGCTGCTATGGCACCGTTGGCAGGACGGAGAAGGATAAGCTCGGAAAAGCCGCCTACCTTTCTTCGATTGACGGCGGGTTGACCTGGAAGCTTCACTACTCACACGGCCAAATGAGAGCGGCGACATATATTCCTGAAAAGGGCATCTATGTGACAACCACGACTGACTCCGAGGGAACCTGGTTCCTGATATCACGGATCGGACCGGAAGATCCAGATCCGACACGAGTGAAAGTATCCCCGTTCCGCTATTCAGATTGTTTCCTGCCGACGAAATCGGATTTCTCGGACCGTATATTCTTCACCGGCCAGCGGCGTAACGAGCGGAATGAGTCCGTCCCGACTTTCATCTATACCGATGATTACGGGAAAACCTTCCATATAGTTGAACTCCCCCACCCGCCTAAACCGGAGATTGTCTTCCCGCACCAGGGCATCCGCTGGAGCAACGACTGCGGAACCGAACCTGTAGCCTGCGAGCTGTCAGACAAGAAGATGATGATGTTGATCCGTAATGCGACAGACGCCTTCTACCAGGCCTTCTCGGAAGACGGAGGAACAACTTGGTCGGAGCCGGAACCATCTGTTTTTCAAGGATGTATAACGACTCCTTTTCAGTTGCCGCTATCCGATGGCCGCATTCTCACCTTCTGGAACAACACCCGGCCGCTTCCTGAGCTTGACCACGAGAAGCAGATGCCGCCCGTGGCGGAGACGGTCAAAAACGGGACTTGGGAAGATGTGTTCACAAACAGGGATGCCGCCCATACGGCGATCTCAGCCGACGGCGGACTGACATGGACCGGAGTCAGGGAGCTTTACCTCAACGGGATACGTAACAACGCTGACTTCCGTTATGTTGGAGGTGTGTTATATTCCCTTGACAAGAGCGTCCACCAGTTCCAGGCTTTCGAGCTGCCTTTCAACAAGGTTCTGGTGGCCCTGGGACAGAATACCGTCTCAAGGCGTCTGCTCATATTCGACCTGGATTGGCTGAAAGAGAATAGCCGGAAGGAAGACTTCATGGATGGCCTGGGCGGCCTCAGCACTTTTGTGTATGTCAAGAGCATTTCCGGCTCAGCTGAGGCTTATGCCGGCAACGGTCACTGTGCCTGGAACCGTACCAACGGAGCTTTGCTCGTCCCTGATCCGGAAGGCGGATATTCCGATGTCCTTCAAGTGTCGAAACATCCCGACGAGCGGCTTTTCAATGATTTGCAAGGACTCACCTGGAATTTCCCGGCAAGTCACACCGGGCAGGTGGAAATCGGCTTCTTCCTGGCCGAAGACGTGATGCGTATATGCCTGACTGACTGCTGGTTCAATCCGTGCGACCCTTACGTTGACCTTCAGGCGCAATTCTCAGTGGATCTGTCATCCTCCCAATTGCCGGTCAAATCGTGGCATACTCTAAGACTGGACTATGATCCCGAATGGGTAGTGGTCTCATGCGACGGCCGCCAGGTCACCCGCGCACATACAAAGAAAGACAGTCCGCTGGGACTGTCTTATCTTCACATCCAATGCAGGAGCGATGCTCCGGCCAGTAAAGGATTCTATATCAGATCCTTGGAAAAGCGTTGATACCTAAAAGACGTATCTAACTCCGAGACCGAGGGTGAAAAGCCCGTTCTTGCGGATCTTGCCGTCGCCGAACATAAGACGGGGCCTCATGCTAAGAGACACCTGGAGAGGAAAGTCGAAAAAGTACTCCAACCCCACATTCCCGAGGAGTCCGGCATAGACCAGATTCTCATCTTTTTCATTGGTCCACACAGCGACACTTGCTCCAGGACCGGCATATATTCCCCAACGCCCATAAGCGGTCCAATCGGGCTGGGCGATCATGATATTGTAGATGCCGTCGAAATGGAAGGCGTTGGTATTGAACGCGTCATCAAGACCAAGCTCAAACTCCAGGAAGTCATACTCCCCGGCGTAATTCTCGTAACTGACATCCAACCCGTAATTGCCGGCCCGGAGTCCGACAGCCCTGGGTTGGGCCGAGACCACAACGGAGAAAGCCACTAACGAGATGGCGATAACCAAAAACTTCTTCATACTACACCATTCCAGAGAATCCCATAAAAGCCATGGCCAGGATGCCGCAGGTCACCAGGGCGATAGGAACGCCCTTGAACTGCTTGGGGACATCGTTAAGCTCGAGATGCTCGCGCATTCCCGCGAAGAGGATCAGAGCCATTCCGTAGCCGATTGCCGTAGCGAAAGCGTAGACTAGGGCCTGCCCGAGGTTGAGCATGTGGGCGGGGCCTCCGCCGAATGTGAACTCCTTGGTCACAACGTTAAGGGCGACACCCAGAACGGCGCAGTTGGTGGTGATCAGCGGAAGGAATATTCCAAGGGCCTGATACAGGGAGGGGCTGATCTTCTTCAGCACGATCTCGACCATCTGGACCAGGGACGCGATAACGAGAATGAAAGCGATCGTCTGGAGGAACTCCAAACCAAATGCGACAAGCAAGTACTTGTTGATCAAGTAGGTGACAAGGGTTGCCAGGGTGATGACGAATACCACCGCTCCGGACATTCCGGTCGCTGTCGAGACCTTGCTGGAGACTCCGATGAACGGACAGGTGCCCAGGAACTGGGCCAGCATTATGTTATTGACGAATATCGCCGAGATGATTATGAGGAAAAATTCCATAGCCTAGCTCTTTTTAGCGATTTTGTTGAAAAGAACCATCAGGTAGCCCAACGCGATGAACGCTCCGGGAGCCATGATGAATACCAGGATACCGTCGCCGGAGATGAATTTCCAGCCGAAAGCGGATCCGCTGCCGAGAATCTCCCTGACCAGACCGAGAACGGTAAGGCTCATTGTGAAGCCGAATCCGATCCCGAGCCCGTCAAGGGCGGAGTCCACGATCCCATTCTTGCTGGCGAAGGCCTCGGCGCGTCCGAGTACAATACAGTTGACGACAATCAGCGGGATGAAAAGTCCCAGAGTCTTATACATGTCAGGAGTGTAGGCCTGCATGGCGAATTGGAGAATCGTGACGAAGGTCGCGATAACCACGATGTAGACAGGAATATGAACCTTGTCCGGGACCACAGGCGCTATAGCCGAAATAACGATGTTCGAGAGCACGAGGACGAACAAGGTCGCGAGACCCATGCTCATGCCGTTGATGGCTGAAGTCGTGGTCGCCAATGTGGGGCACAATCCAAGGAGAAGGACAAAGGTCGGGTTCTCCTTGAAGAAGCCTTTGGTGAATATGCCTAATTTTCTCTTGCTCATAGCCTATTCTCCTTTAATGGTCTTGAAAGCCTCCACGGCGTTCTTCACCGCCAAGGCATATGCCCTGGAAGTGATTGTGGAAGCGGTGATAGCGTCGATATCCCCGCCATCCTTCTTGACAGACAGGATCTTGGAGGAAGGATCGAAGCCTTTGAACTGTGAGTGGAAATGCTCGTCCGTGTTACACTTTGCCCCGAGACCGGGAGTCTCTGTGTGGGACAGTACAGAGGTGTTGTAGACTTTACCGTCAGGAGTGATTCCGACCATGAGGGTCAAGGGGCCTCCGAAACCGACGACAGTGGACTTGACCGCATAGGCCTTGACCTCTTCGCCGGCGGTGCTGACGTAATATTCAGAAGGCTGTCCGCCGACCTCAACAGGCTTAGCCTCAGATAGTTCCCCACCTTCAGGAAGAACCGCTCCGATGGAGGCTTTGAGGATCTCGGCATTCGCTTTGGCGATCGGCTCGGCTGTCAGGACATACATCCCGCCCAGCAGGGCTGAACAGACAAGGCAGACGGCCGTAAGGCACAAGGCCATATTTGTGAGATTTGATTTAGCTGCCATATTCTAAGCCCTCCCGTATTTTTTCTGATGGAACCAGTTGTTGAGAAGAGGAACCGTGGAGTTCATGATGAGGATAGCGAAGCTCACGCCTTCGGGATAAGAACCGAAGTACCTGATCATCAATGTGATGAAACCAATTCCGATACCGAAGATGATTCCACCCTTGGTGCTCATCGGGCTGGTCACATAGTCGGTCGCCATAAAGCAGGAACCGAGGAGGAGACCACCGGTGAGGAGGTTGAACAGAGGATCGGTGAACTGAGCGGGATTGGCGAGCCAGAATACGCAGGAAACGGCGGCCACGGTACCGAGGATCGACAGGGTGATCCAAGGCTTGATGACCTTGCGGGCCACCAGGTAAATGAAACCGACGAGAATCGCGATCGCGCAAGCCTCTCCGGCCGATCCGCCTATGTTGGCGAAGAGCATCTGGGAATATGTGTAACCGTGGCTGGCCATCAGGTCAGGCACCGAGGCGCCTTGCATCAGGCCTTCCTTGATAGCTCCGAGAGGAGTGGCTCCGGAGATGGCGTCCACCCCGAACAGGCCCTGGGGAATCTCCCAGTGGGTCATGTAGGTCGGGAAAGATATGAGCAGGAACACACGTCCCACCAAAGCCGGATTGAAAATGTTCTGGCCGAGGCCTCCGAAGGTCATCTTAGCGACCCCGATCGCCACCAGGGCACCAATGAACACTACCCACCAGGGAGTGGTCGGAGGCAGGTTGAGAGCCAGAAGGACTCCAGTGACGGCGGCTGACCAGTCACCAATTGTGGAAGCCTTCTTCATGCAATACCTTGTGATAAGGTACTCGATCGCCAGGCAGGACAGCACGCTCACCGCCAGGACGAGCAGTTCTTTCCAGCCATAGAAGACGACCGATACTATGACGGCCGGCAAAAGGGCGATCACGACATCCCTCATCAGGACCTTGGTTGTGGTCGCTGAATGGATGTGAGGGTTAGGGGAAACCAATATCTTGTCCATACTCATACTATTTAGCGGTTGGTGAGCCGGCGGAAGCTTTAGCTGCCTCAGCGGCGGCCTTGGCGGCAGCCGCGCGGGCTCTCATAATACCCATGACCTGCCCCCTCGCCTGGCTGATGATGTCCAGCAAAGGAATCCCGGCGGGGCAGGAGTACAAGCAACAACCGCACATGATGCAGTCCTGGACAGCGTTAGCCTCCAGGGCATCAGTGTCACCGGCCTTCGCGAGACGGTTAAGGAGGAAAGGCTCAAGACCCATCGGGCAGGCCTCAGCGCACTTTCCACAACGGATACAGTTGCTCTCAGGCATCCTCTTGGTCTGCTCCCTGGTGAGGAACAAAAGACCTCCGGTGCCCTTCATCGTGGCGGCCTCGAGATTGGCGATAGACTTGCCCATCATCGGACCTCCGCTAATCACCTTGGCGGCCTCCTCAGGGACGCCACCAAGATAATCAATGACATAATTGAGCGGAGTGCCTACCCTGACAATCAGGTTGGCCTGCTTGGGGAAGCACTCGCCAGTGACAGTAACCGAGTTGTCAATAAGAGGCTTGTTCTTCTGGACGGCCTCATAAACTGCCAGCGCGGTGCAGACATTGTCCACTACAGCACCCACATCAATGGGCAGGCCTCCGGACTTGACCTGGCGGTGCATTACAGCGTCAATCAGTTGTTTCTCACCACCTTCCGGATATTTCTTCATAAGGGACAGAACCTCGATCCCGGAATATTCCGGACCTTTTGACTTAAGGTCGTTGACAACTTTCTGGATATGCTCGATAGCCTCAAGCTTGTTGTCCTCGATCGCTATCGTAGCCTTAGCGACTCCGAGAGCCTTCTTTATGAGAGCGGTACCGATAACCACCTGCTCACCCTTCTCCAGGAGGGTGCGGAAGTCAGATGTGAGATAAGGCTCACACTCGCAACCGTTGATTATCAGCATCTCACAGACCTTTCCCGGAGGAGGGCTGAGCTTGACATGAGTCGGGAAGGTAGCTCCACCCAATCCGACCACACCACCAAGCTTGATCTTTTCGATTATAGACTTGGGGTCTTCAGGAATATCCGTCACGAGAGTGTCGGTGCGGTCGATGTCCTCCATCCAATCATCTCCCTCGACAGCTATCTCTACAACCATCTGGTTGTTTCCGGAAAGGTCCTTCCTCGGACCGATAGACTTCACGGTTCCGGAGACAGAGGAATGGATATATGCCGACATGAAACCGCCCGGTTCAGCCAGCACCTGACCGACCTTCACTTTGTCACCCACGGCGACCACCGGTTTTGCCGGAGCGCCGATATGCTGCGACAGGGCGATATACACAGTCGGGGGTATCGGGAGGTATTCCAGTTTGCAGCCTCTGGATATCTTGGAATCGGCGGGATGCACACCGCCTATCGAGAATGTTCTTCTAGCCATTGCTTTCCTCCTTTTTTACTTCATCAACAGCCGGCTTGACAGCGACCTCAACGGCCTTGGCTGCCTCGGCGGCTGCCGCGGCTGCCTCACGGGCCTTCTTCTGACGCTCCTGGACACGGGCTTTTATGGCGTCCTTGTCAATCGGCTTCGGGAAATTGACCCCATGAATTGCTCCGGTCGGGCACATCGCCTCGCATTCGCGGCAAAGCTTGCACTTTCCAAAGTCAATGTAAGCCACATTGTTCTCCAGGACTATCGCGTCGTGAGTGCAAGTCTTGGCGCATATTCCGCAACCGATGCAAGCTGAAGCGCAAGCCTTCTTGACCCCGGGTCCCTTGTCCTTATTGACGCAAGAGACATATTCCCTCATCCCGCGAGGACCCTTCTTGCGAAGCTCGATGATAGCCTTGGGACAGGCTTTCGAGCAAGCGCCGCAAGCCGTGCATTTCTCCTCGTCCACCACAGGAAGCCCGGTCTCGGGATCCATAGAGATCGCCCCGAACTTACAAGCGGCCACACAGTCCCCACAACCAAGACAACCATAAGCGCAACCGGTGTCACCGGCATAGAGAGACGCCTTCACCTTGCAGGAAAGGGTGCCGTCGTACTCACTTGTTCTAGGTCTGGCGGAGCAAGTGCCGTTACAACGGACCACTGCCACCATCGGGTCCTTTTCCGTCATCTCGTAGCCGAGAATTTCAGCGACCTTCTTCATAGTCTCGTTACCTCCGACCGGACAGTAGTGATTGTCCAGATTCGGCGCCTTCACCGCTGAATCAGCGAACGCGTGGCAACCAGCGAAACCACATCCACCGCAATTCGCTCCGGGCATGGCCTTCTCAACCAACTCTATGCGAGGATCCTCTTCAACCTTGAAACGAAGCGCGACAAGATAGAGGGTCAACGCGAGCAGCAGGCCGAGACCCGAGATGATCGCGATGGTCCAGATAATTGTTGTTGTCATAAATAATATTTGGTGATTTATCTTTCCCTAATATAAAACTCGTACCCTTCAGCGAGACGATCCCGGCAAAAGTACAATACGAGATAGTACCCGGCGACACCCAGAAGCGATAATCCTCCCGTGGCCAGCTCGCCAAGTCCAATCTTTGACAAAGATAATACTAAAATCAGTAAAAACAGCACTGGAAGCACATAAGAAAGCAGAACAGCCTTCATCCCGGCCTTCGTCCCGAGACAGACCTCAACTTCCTGTCCGATCTCATAAGCGGATGAATCCCTGACGGGGACCACGACAGTCTTCTTTTTCGACTCGGTGAGGCCACAAAGACCGGCGGCATGGCAAGAGGCACATGCTGATTCAGAGATTATCTCCACGCTGACGGAGCCTTTGTCCGCAGCAACAATCCTACCTTTATGGGAAACAGCGTCAGCCATTACTGGACCACGCTTGAGAACTCATATTTCAATCCTTCAGCGCTGTACAGGCGTCCGCGGACCTGGCCTATCTTCAAAGGGGCGACAAAATAGACAGGAATCCTGTTGCCGTCGTCAGTGATCCAGGCGTAAAGGCTGCTCTCGCCGTCGAAGGCCTCACCTTTAGGCATCTCGAAGCCGAATTTATGGCACCTGTAAATTCCCTTCCCCGGAATCTTCTTTTCCTCGACTCCGAAGTAACGGAAATATATGTCCCGGATATGATGGTCAATGGCGTAAGTCATGGGATACCTCCCACCTGCGCTCAATTTCGAGAGATCCATGTTCCGGATGAGGAATAACATCGTGGCGATGTCATAGGTGCACTCGTCCTTGGGCAACTCGACAGTGAACTCTCCCTTGCGGGAATTATTGATCTGGGCGTCGATATGGTCGGAAGCGTAGGTGTAAAGGTTTGTGCACCAATAGTTTCCCTCACGGCAATCCCTGATGAACTTCATAGGTTTGAAGCCGTCCGTGGTGAACCAGCAATCGAAATCCTCCTTGAGCTTGAATACTGACTCATATATCTTCTGGGTCTTGCCCTTCAATGATCCGTGGTAGCAATTCTGGCCATTGAGAACAGTCTCGTCAAGTCTCAATGTGGCCTGGGCGACATCAGCGTTGATAAGGCCAAATTTATAGTGGATGGTGAAAACCAGTTTCTCACCGCCCTTGAAAGCGAGTTGATCCTTGGCCAGATTGACCGGAAGGCATTTCTTGTTGTCCGCGGCGGAAAGCGTGACACCCGCGGCCAGGAAGGCGGCGGCGACAACAGTTATAAGTCTAGCGAGTCTCATCAGAATTCTGTGTTTTGATCGAACTCACTGTTCATTGCAGATTCCGTGCCGACCATGGAGGCAGCCTGCGCGGCGAGGGAATCACCGGGCTCAACGAAGCGTACCTGCTCGGACTTGAACAGCATGTCGATATCACAGACCTCACCATTACGATGCTTGGCTATGATGATCTGAGTGGTCTCCTTCCCTTCCGGAGTCTCTCCAAGACCCACATAATCAGGACGATGGATGAATATGACCATATCCGCGTCCTGCTCGATGGATCCGGACTCTCTCAGGTCGCTCAATTGGGGCTTGCCTGTGCCTCCGGTCCTCTGGACCGCGTTCCTGGACAACTGCGAGAGGGCGATAATCGGAACATTCAGCTCTTTGGCTGTAGCTTTCAAGGTCCTGGATATGGCCGCGACTTCCTGCTCGCGCAGACCGCGAAGCTCGACCGGGCCCTGCATCAGCTGAAGGTAATCCACGATCACAAGCCTCACATCTTTCGACTTGACAAGTCTCTTGACCTTGGTACGGAACTCCATCAACGGGATGCTAGGAGTGTCGTCGATATAAAGGGGAGCCTTAGACAGAGCCGCGAGCCTGGTCTCCAACTGTTGCCAATCCCAGGGATCCAGCTTTGAGCCACCCTTCAACTTGTCAGCCGGGAGGCCGGACTCCGTGGTCATAAGCCTCATGACCAGCTGGAGGGCGGACATCTCGAGAGAGAATACCGCGACGGGCATATTGTGATCCACCGCGGCGTTTCTCGCGAGGTTAAGGGCGAAAGCGGTCTTACCGACGGAAGGCCTCGCGGCGAGAATAATCAAGTCAGACTTCTGCCAGCCCCTTGTGATACGGTCCAGAGTCGGGAACCCGGAAGGGACCCCGCTCAGACCCTGGATGTTCTGGTTCCGCTCGATCTCGCGCATCGCGTCATTGATGATCGAGCCAACCTCCTGGACATCCTTCTTCAGGTTATTCTGGATGGCGTTGTAGACCTTTGTCTGGGCCTCGTCGATGAGTTGGTCCACCTTAACCGAATCGTCATAAGAATCCCTGAGGATCTCGTAGGACGCCGTAATCAGGTCCCTTTGTATGCTCTTCTGCTTGAGGATCTTGACATAGTACTCGATGTGAGCGGCGGCGCCCACCTTCTCAGACAGTCCGGCAAGAACGACAGGTCCGCCCACGGCCTCCAGGTTGCCTTTCTCCCGCAGCTTGGAGCTGACAGTGACGATATCCACCGAAGTGTGCTCATTGACGAGCTCGGACATCGCCTCATAGATCATCTTGTGCCGTGGATCATAGAAACATGACGGACTGAGCTCCTCAAGCGCCATATCGACGGATGAGGGCTCGATGAGCATGGCGCCAAGGACAGCCTCTTCGACTTCAAGGGCTTGAGGCGGTTTGTTCCCCATCTCAAGCCCTATAGTGTCCAGGTTGACTGCCTGGGCCTTTCTCCTTGAGGATTTTCCAGGCTGGTCAGGCATAACTGTTATTGTCTATTCGAAATCCGGATTGACTATGATTCGTCCGCAATGCTCGCAGATGATCAGCTTCTTGTTGGAAGCGATGTCCACGAGGCGCTGCGGGGTGATGGTGCTGAAGCAACCCCCACAGGAGTCCCCATTGTACACGGAGACCACGGCGAGGTGGTTGTGGACACTGGCGCGGATGCGGTCATAAGCGCTCATGGTCCTGGGATCGATCTTGGCCGCGCACTCTTTCCTCTTCTGCTCGAGTTTCTCCTCCTCCTTCGATGTGGACTCGACGATAGTCGCGAGTTCCTCTTTCTTGGCCTTGAGATCCTCGCTACGGATCGCGATGAAATCCTTCAGGCTGTCCTGGTCCGCTTTCTTCTCCATGATAGCGGTCCTGGTGTCATTGATGGTCTTCTGTGCGATCTGGCGGAGAAGTCCCTGATTCTCAATCTCTTTATTGATAGAGTCGTACTCACGGCTGTTGGAGATGTCGTCAAGCTGCTTCTGGTACTTCTCGATCTGGAGGTCGCAGTCAATGATGTTCTGCTTGTTCTCGGCGATGGTCTGGTTGAACACTTCGATCACAGCGGCACCCTGGGCAAGACGGGCCTTAAGGTCCGCGACTTCCTCCTCAAGAGCCTCCACCTCAGAGGGAAGCTCGCCACGGAGCTGGACGATCCTGTCGATTGCCGAATCGGCCTCCTGGAGAGCGTACAGGGTCTTGAGTTTCTCCTCGACACTTATCTCGGAGTCGGCGAAATTCTTCTGCAAAGAGACGAAAGTCTCCCTCTCGTCTATAGGTGTCTCAACTTTCTTGATTTTCTTGGTTGCCATGATAGCTATTGAAATCTGACTGTTCTAATAATAAAAAACCGGATTGCTCGCCCTTAGCTTCTCGCTGGTACGGACTGCAAAGGTAGGAAATTTTTTCCTTAAGAGAGAAAATAATACATCGCAAATTTCCACTTCCCCTTCGAAATGGCCTATATCAATGACCATAAAGTTTTTAGGAGTGAAGAAACGATGGTAAGTGATATCTCCGCATATATATGCCTGGGCGCCGGCTTCCATGGCCTTCCCGATCAGGGATGAGCCTGAGCCACCGCACATGGCGACCCTGCTGACAAGGATGTCAACCGGCCGGGAGCAACGGATGACAGACAGGCCGAAACAGGACTTCACATATCCGATGAACTCCTCAGCCCCCATTGGTTCCGGAAGGTTTCCGACAGCGCCGAAACCGATCCCGTCCGACTCCTGGTCGAGGACATCGACATCCTTTAGGCCAAGCCTTCTGGCCATGATCCCGCTGACCCCTCCTATCACCTTATCGGCGGTAGTGTGGGCCGCGTAAACAGCTATTCCGGCTGAAACGGCCTTAATCACGGCAAGCCCCACCGGATCCTCTGGCTGGATCGTCTTTATGCCTCCATAAATAAGGGGATGATGTGTGACTATCATATCAGCCCCACAGGCCACGGCCTCATCCACCAGCTCAGGAGTGCAATCGAATCCGACAAGGACTCCTTTAACCTCCTGGTCAGGGGAACCGATAATCAACCCGCTGTTGTCCCAGCTCTCCTGGATCGGCAAAGGCGCGAAATCCTGGATCGCTGATGTGATATCTCTCACTATCATAGCGACTTCTTGACTTCGACAAGCTGGCTCCTGATTTCCTTGAGGCTGTCCAGGACCTTAACCCTGCCCTCAACTTTCTGCCTATCGGCGGCGAGTTTCTTGGAAGCTCCCTCCAAGGTCAACCCCTGTTCCTTGACTAGGAGATGTACCTGTTTAAGGCAATCCAGGTCCTCAACGGTGTACAGCCTGTTACCTTTGGCGTTTCTCTTGGGTTTGATGTACTTCGGGAACGAGTTGGACCAGAACCTCACCAGGGATGTGCTCTCACCCAGAAGCTCGGAAACCTCGCCGATAGTGTAATATAATTTCTCCATATATTATATTTAATCCATTGATTGCCCTGTGTTGGAAGACATGAACAGCATCCTCATATAGTCCTCGGGAGTGACCGAAGCGAACATATAGTTAAGCGGATCCATCCTCAAAGAGTCCTTCCTGACCTCATAGTGGAGATGCGGGGCGAAAGAATTCCCGGACATTCCCACCTGACCTATCTGCTTGCCCCTCTGGACTTTCTGTCCCCTGCTCACCCTCGTGTTCTCCAAATGGGCGTAACTGGTGACATAGCCGTTGCCGTGGTCGATCGCCACTACATTCCCGAGTCCCTTGGACGAATGGTCGACATATCTCACGACCCCGTCAGCCGCGGCGTAGACCGGCTCACCCTGTTGGGAGATAAGGTCCAGTCCACCATGACTGGCCGGGACTTTATAAAAAGGATTGATTTTCTGGCCGACAGACGCTCCGGTCCTCGCATAGGAGAACGAGCCAAGAGGAATGGTCATTGGAGGGAGTCTCTTGACTCCGCCGCTGTCGAGGACGGCCATCACCCTGGCAAGGTTATTCTCGACCCTGTCGGAGGCCACATCAAGCAAGTCCAGTTTCTTGCCGACATATTCCACTATGTCCTTGTCATCGACAGAATCTATCGCCGACAGGAGTCCATCGGGATACATGCTGCCAAGATCAGGCGAATCTGAATTGAACAAAAGGCTGTATATCTCCTGGTCCTTCTCCTTAAGACCCTCCAGGACATCCCCGACAAGTTCTTCCTTGCGGAGCATCTCGGCATACATCTGCTCATACATCTGGATGTCCCTCTTGAGAGCGCGCTCAGAGTCAGTATTGACCAGAAGGGAGAACACGACATAGTACACCACGGCGAGGGAGGCGGTGACAAGGAAGTACCCGAAGATCTTCTTGGTCACAGACCATACGGAACGGGTGACCTTCCGGAACTCCATCCGGGTCTTATCAAATACGTATTTCTCTCCGTCTGCCATAAGCCTCTACCTGCGTGTCACACTGAAAGAACGTCTGGTAGGAACGGTCTCATTCTCCTTCTCCTGGCGGTTTGTCATCGCTATATAATCCTGCTTGGACATGGAGAGATCGAAATAATTCATCGGATTGACCCTCTCACCCTTGTAGAACACCTCATAGTGGAGATGAGGGCCGCTGGCCCTTCCGGACTTGCCGCTCTCGCCAATCTTGTCTCCCCTCTTGACCTTCATTCCCTCGATCACGGTCATCCTGTCAAGATGGGCGTAACGGGTCTTGTAACCGAACCCGTGATCAATGTTGACGCAATTGCCATAACCGAAGAAATCATATTCAACGGACTCGACAACTCCGTCACCAGTGGCGAAGACAGGATTGCCGATCTTCATGGCGAGGTCAACCCCGGTGTGGAGCTTCGACTCTCCCGTGAAGGGATCAGTCCTGTATCCGAATTGGCTTGAGAGGTTGTACTTGGAAGGATCAGGAATGATCGGAGGGACTGCCGGGATGCATGACGCCATATCACCGGCACGTTTGGAGACCGCGACGACCTCGTCGAACGATTTGCTCTGGACATAGGTCATCCTGGTCAACTTGTCAATCCTCAAAGCCGTGTTTTTCAAAGTGTTGGTTGGCTCCAACCCATCCAGGAAGGCGTACCTGTCCACTCCGCCGATACCAGCGGTGCGAATCGAGGCGGGAATCTCGTTCATTCCGAATATGGACCTGTAAATGTCATCGTCCCTTATCCTCAAAGCCTCAAGATTGCTCTCATAACGGTCCAGCCGGGTGTTCATCAGATCGATACGGGCGTCCCAACGGGCCATCTCGGCCTTGAGGAGAGCTGTCTTGGGAAGATCCATTCCGAGAACCGAAGTGAAAACCCACAAATACAGCACCGACAGCCCTACGCTACCGGCGACGAGAAGGAGCCCCTTGATCAATTTCGATTTCAAGGACACGTCCTTGATCTCGTAGAGAAGGGTCTCCGGATTGAGAATATATTTTCTCATAGCTCGCAAATATACCCTTTTTTGCTATAAATCGCTAAAAATGTTATAATTTTGCTATTTCCGTGCCACAAAGGGACAGATAAACGATGAATACAGCTAAAGAGATAAGACAACAGTTCCTGGATTTCTTCGAGTCCAAGGGACATCTGGTGGTGCCTTCGGCCCCCATGGTAGTGAAGAACGATCCGACTTTGATGTTCACCAACGCCGGCATGAACCAGTTCAAGGACATATTCCTTGGCAATTCCGCCCCTAAGTCCAAAAGAGCGACCGACTCACAGAAATGCCTAAGAGTCAGCGGAAAACATAATGACCTTGAAGCTGTGGGCCACGATGGACGCCACCATACGATGTTCGAGATGCTCGGAAACTGGAGTTTCGGCGACTATTTCAAGGAGGAGGCGATCGCTTGGGCATGGGAGCTTCTGACCGAGGTTTACAAGATTGACAAGACCAAGCTCTACGCCACTGTTTTCGAAGGATCGGCCGATGACGGCACCGAGATGGACGCCGAGGCTCTCGAGGCATGGAAGAAACATCTGCCGGAAGACCATATTGTATATGGTAACAAGCACGACAATTTCTGGGAGATGGGTGATACCGGTCCCTGCGGACCTTGCAGCGAGATCCATATCGACCTTAGGAGCGACGAGGAAATCGCCAAGATTCCCGGAAGGGATATGGTCAACACCGACAACGACCAGGTGATCGAGATCTGGAACCTGGTGTTCATGCAGTACAACCGCAAGGCTGACGGCTCCCTCGAGCCCCTCCCCGCCAAGAACATCGACACCGGCATGGGATTCGAGAGGCTATGCATGGTGCTGCAGGGAAAGGCGAGCAACTATGACACCGACGTGTTCTCCGGAATGATCCATAAGATCGAGGAACTATCCGGGCATAAATATCACGAGTCCCCCAAGACCGAGGTCGCCATGAGGGTCATCGCCGACCACATCCGCGCTATCGCGTTCTCGATCGCTGACGGCCAGCTCCCTTCCAATGTCAAGGCGGGTTATGTCATAAGGAGAATCCTCCGCAGGGCCGTCCGCTATGGTTACACTTTCCTCGGTTTTGAGGAGCCTTTCCTTTGCGCCCTGGTTCCCCAGCTTATCGAGGATATGGGCGAGGCCTATCCGGAGCTAGTTAAGCAGCGCCAGCTTATAGAGAGCGTCATACGTGAGGAGGAGTTGTCCTTCCTGCGTACTCTCGACAGGGGAATCAGGATGATGGATGACTATATGGCCAAGAACGCTGACACCAAGTCTATTCCCGGAATCGACGCTTTCATCCTTTACGACACTTACGGCTTCCCTATCGACCTCACCGGCCTTATCGCCGCCGAGAACGGCTACACTGTCGACATGGATGGCTTCAATGTTGAGCTCCAAAAACAGAAAGATAGGGCCAGAAGCGCCACTGCCAACGAGTTCGGCGACTGGACAGTCTTCGTTGATGGAGAGGAGGAGGACTTCCTTGGATATGACAGTCTGCAAATAGATGGGGTCAGGCTTCTCAAGCACCGTACAGTAAAGCAGAAGAACAAGACCATGATCCAGCTGGTCTTCGACCACACTCCTTTCTACGCCGAGATGGGTGGACAGGTCGGTGACACCGGTGTGGCGATATCCGCCAGCGGCGAGGAGATCAGGATCCTCAACACGGTCAAGGAGAACAACTTGACGGTGCACATCGCCGAGCGTGTTCCTGAGGACTGCGAAGGAACCTTTGTCTTGAAGGTCGATGGCGCCCGCCGCCTGAAGATAGCGGCCAACCATACCGCCACCCACCTTTTGGACAATGCCCTCAGGCAAGTGCTCGGAACCCATGTCGAGCAGAAAGGATCCTTTGTCGGCCCGGACTACTTCAGGTTCGACTTCTCCCATTTCTCCAAAGTCACTGACGAGGAGATCCGCAAGGTCGAGCATCTTGTCAACTCAATGATCCGCAATGATTTCCATTTGGAGGAAAAGAGAGACGCCACGATGGATGAGGCTCTTGGGATGGGGGCGATCGCCCTTTTCGGCGAGAAATACGGTGACCGGGTCAGGGTCGTGAAGTTCGGCCCGTCGGTCGAGCTGTGCGGTGGTACCCACGCCGCCTCAACCGGCAGGATAGGTTTCTTCAAGATCGTTTCAGAGTCAGCTATCGCGGCCGGTGTCCGAAGGATAGAGGCGTTGACAGGTGAAGCGGCCGAGAATCTTCTCGACACTGTCACCGACACTCTCAAGGGCATACGGGAGATGTTCAACAACGTGCCGGATGTGACCGCCGCGGTCACCAAGATGCTCGGAGAGAATTCCGACGCGCGCAAGAAACTTGAAGAATACGCCAAGGAGAAGGCAGCCGCTTTCGCCAGGGTCCTGACCGATAATTCGAAACAGGTCAATGGTATAAATATTGCGACTTTCAACCGCGACGTTGATCCCGCCATGTTCCGCGAATCCGCGGCCATACTCCAGAGAGAGGTGACCAATTTCGCGCTCGCGGCGGCTTACGAGCATGACGGTAAGCCGCAACTTCTGCTGATGTACTCAGCGGATCTTGTCGCCGCCGGCCATAACGCCGCCAACGATATCAAGGAAGCCGCCAGGTTCATCCAGGGAGGAGGTGGCGGACAGCCGTTCCTCGCCACCGCGGGCGGAAGGAACACGGCCGGACTGAGGGACGCCCTGGATAAAATGGTGGAGACTATCACCAGATAAATGAAGAAGATAGACAAGTTCATACTGACCTCGTTCATAGGACCATTTTTCATGATCCTGCTTGTCGTCATTTTCATTCTGATGATGCAGACCCTCTGGGTCTATATCGACGAGTTGGTCGGTAAGGGCTTGGGCTTCAAGGTTATAGCCGAATTTCTCTTCTGGGGCAGCTGCACCATCCTGCCGCTCGCCCTCCCGTTGGCCACCCTTCTTGCCTCGATGATGACCCTGGGTAATATGGGCGAGAACAACGAGCTTATCGCATTGAAGGCGGCCGGTGTCTCGGTGGCGCGGGTGATGACTCCGGTGATGATAGCCTCGGTCTTCATCAGTATAGGCACCTATTTCGTTATCAATGAGTTGGTTCCTGTGGCCTATAACCAGATCTACACTCTTCGTGACGACATTAAGAGAACCAAAAACGAGATCAAAATCCCGGATGGAGTTTTCTACGACGGAGTTGACGGTTATGTGCTGAGGGTCGACAACACCAGTGACAACGGGATGATGCATGGGGTGATGCTCTACGACCACAACGGGAAAGGCAACACCAGGCTGACAATCGCCGACTCCGCGGAGATCCGCCTCTCAAAAGACAAGTCGTACCTGACGATAAAGATGTACGACGGCACCAACTATCAGGAAACAAACGAAAAGGCCTACAGGGACACATCCCTCCAGCTTCAGAAAATCCTTTTCAAAAAGCAGGAGATGGTTGTGACTCTTGAGAACTACGCCTTCCAGAAATCCGACAGCGCCCGTTTCGGAGACCAGGTCAAGACCCTGCCTCTCGCCCAGCTGAAGGAGAACAAGGTCCTTCTCATGGATGAGAGGGACAGTGTCAAGGCCCAACAGCTGATGTCGACCGCGGCCACTTACCTTTTCAACTTGAATTCCCAGTTGGACACCACCGCCAAGGGAATCACCAGGAACTTCGAGGCCAAGGACTTCATGGTGTTCTCGGACGCCTCGGCGAAAGCCGGAGCGTTGGACAGGGCGGCTAACAGCGCCAAACAACTCCAATCCAACCTGCAGACTTATGAGTTCGGAGCCTTTGACTATACAGTGAAGCTTCGATTTACCTTCCTGGAGTTTTTGCGCAGGTACGGACAGGCGATCGCCTGCTTTATCATGTTCTTCATTGGAGCCCCTCTTGGAGCTTTGATCCGCAAGGGCGGTCTCGGGGTCTCGGCCATTGTGGCCATCCTATTCTTCGTCCTGTACTGGATCGTGGACATCACCGGCGTAAAGCTCGCCAGGGATGGAAGTGTCAGCGCATGGGTCGGGGCATTCGCGTCGTCCGTAGTGATGCTGGCTATAGGAATATACTTGACTTCCAGGGCCATACATGACACAGACATGTCCAATGTGGACTCCATCAAGAACTGGTGGAGGAAGGCCAAGAGCACTGTCCTTGGATTGTTCAAGAAGACCAGGATAATCTACATGGGCACTCCGGAGTTCGCCGTAGCTCCCCTAAAAGAGTTGCTTGACAGGAATTACAAGGTGGTCGCTGTCGTGACCGTGGCCGACAAGCCCAGTGGGCGGGGCCAGAAGGTGAACGAAAGCGCGGTTAAGACGTTCGCCACAGAAAGGGGCATTCCCGTCCTCCAGCCCGCTAAGCTGAAGGATCCGGAGTTCCTGGCCCAACTTAAGGCATTCAAGGCTGATTTGTTCATTGTGGTGGCGTTCAGGATGCTTCCAGAAGAGGTATGGAGTATGCCGAGACTAGGGACATTCAACCTCCACGCCTCGCTTCTGCCTCAGTATCGCGGCGCCGCTCCTATCAATTGGGCAATAATCAACGGTGAGCTCAGGACCGGAGCGACGACCTTCATGATTGACAAGCAGATTGACACCGGAGGTGTCATTTTGCGTCAGGATGTCACGATCGGCAAGGACGAGACCGCAGGTGAACTCCACGACAAGTTGATGGAAATTGGTGCCGAGATGGTTGTCCAGACCACTCAGGGCCTCATCGAGAAGAATGTCGAGACCCGGGTGCAGAAGAGTTTCATCCAAGGTTCCGAGGTTCTCAAACCTGCCCCGAAGCTCACCCGGGAGCTTTGCCATATCGACTGGAACGATTCCACCAAGCAGGTATATAACCTGATCCGCGGTCTCAGCCCTTATCCCGCCGCCTTCACAGAGCTCGTCAAAGACGGCTCCGCTCCCATCCAGCTCAAGGTTTACTCCGCCGAGCCGGTGGTTCGACAGGCCAACCAACCGGTCGAAGAGCCTGGCAGGATAGTGACTGATGGCAAGTCGTATCTGTGGATAACGACGAAGAATGGGGCTATTTCACTGAAAGAAGTGCAATTGGCTGGCAAGAAGAGAATGGGTATCGAGGCGTTCCTGCTGGGATTCCGCGACCCGGAGACTTATTCCACCACTCCCGGCACCTCAAAAGCCGAGATCGCCAAGACAAAGGCCGACCAATGAGCACCGCGGTTATCATAGGAGGCGGAGCTTTCCCCAAAAAGCCTTATCCCAGAGAACTTATTCGTAGGGCGGACATCATCGTCTGCTGTGACGGCAACGCCTTAAAGTCCTTCCTCCGAAACCGCGGAGCCATTTTTGGGGAGGTCGCCCGGGAACCGGACACCATCATTGGCGATATGGACTCAATGACGCCGAAACTCGCCAAGGAATATTCCGACCGCATAATCAAAATCGAGGAGCAGGACGACAACGACCAGACTAAGGCCTTGCGCCATATTCTGGAGCACTATCCCGATGTGGACACCATCCATATTCTCGCGGCCACCGGCAAACGGGAGGACCACACCATCGGCAACCTTGGTCTTTTGATGGAATATGCCAGGAGATGGCCGGTCGCTACCGGGCATCCCTCCATCGACATGGTCTCCGACTATTCCACCGCCTTCACTGTGACAGACAGTTGCGACCTCATTCTTGGAAAAGGACGGCGCGTTTCCATATTCAGCCCGGACAACTCCTTGAAAATAAAATCAAAAGGCCTTGTATGGCCAACAGATGAGGTCGTCTTTGACAATTGGTGGCCTGCCACGCTCAACCGGACATCGGAAGATGTGATTCATCTTGATTTTTCTCATAAATCATTGGTACTCATCATCACAGATTAATCTATTTTTTGATTATATTTGTCAAAAGGATAAAAAGAATAGCAAAATGTTAAAAAAACTGAGAGTCATTTTGGCGGTCATCTTCTTCGCTGCCATCACCCTGCTCTTCCTGGATTTCAGCGGGACTCTGCACCATTGGCTGGGCTGGCTCGCCAAGATCCAATTCCTCCCGGCGGTACTGGCCTTGAACCTCGTGGTTATCATCGCCCTGCTGCTGGTCACAATCCTCTTCGGAAGGATTTATTGCTCGGTGATATGCCCCCTTGGAGTGTTCCAAGACGGCGTGGCAAACCTAAGCAAGAAGGGAAAGAAATGGAAATATTCATATTCCAAGGAGTTGAAATGGCTCCGCTATGGTGTGTGGGTTATATTTGTTATTGCCTTGATAGCTGGAGTGAATGCCCTCGTGGCACTTCTGGCACCTTACAGCGCATGGGGAAGAATCGTACAGAACCTTCTCGCCCCTGTATGGCAATGGGGTAACAACCTGTTTGCGTCAATTGCCGAGAAGCATGAGAGCTACGCCTTCTACACCAAGGAGGTTTGGCTCAAGAGCCTGCCCACATTCCTGGTCGCCATCGCCACCCTTGTGGCTGTGGTTGTCCTTGCCTGGAAAAACGGCAGAACCTATTGCAACACGATCTACCCTGTCGGAACAACGCTGAGCTTCTTCTCACGCTTCGCCATGTTCCGCCCGGTCATCGACGCCTCGAAGTGCAAGAGCTGTCACCTTTGCGAGCACAAGTGCAAAGCGGCTTGTATCGACATTGACGGTGGCAAGAAGATTGACTACAGCCGTTGCGTGGACTGCTTCAACTGCATCGACACTTGCAAGTTCGGCGCTCTCAAATACCGTTTTGCCTGGGGCAAGGCCGCCGGACAGCCGTCTGAGCCAGAGACAGCTCCGGTAGATAAAACCGCCGTCAGCGAGGGAAGAAGGGCGTTCATGATCGGAAGTGCCTTGGCTTTAGGTGGTTCCGCCTTGTCAAGCGTCAAAGCTCTGGCGCAGACAGAACCGGCTGATGACACCCCTGTCGAGATTGAGGGAGAAGGCGGATTCGCCGACATCATACCCAAAATCGCTCCCAAACGCTCAGTTTCGATCACTCCTTTCGGATCCGAGAGCGTGAAATCATTCTACAACCATTGCACAGCCTGCCAACTCTGCGTGGCCGTTTGCCCTAACAACGTCCTCAGGCCGTCCAAAAACCTGAAGCACCTGATGCAGCCTGAGATGTCCTTTGAGAGAGGTTACTGCCGTCCCGAGTGCGTCAAATGCTCAGAGGTCTGCCCTGCCGGAGCGATCCTGAAGATCACTCCTGAGGAGAAGACCCAGTGGAAGGTCGGAACCGCCAAGGTCGCTCTTTCGCTCTGCCTCGTTGACAACGGCACAGTCGATGAATGCGGCAACTGCGCCAGACACTGCCCCACCGGAGCCATCCAGATGGTCAGGAAAGACCCCGATAATCCCCGTTCGGTCAGGATCCCGTCAGTTGACGAGAGCAAGTGCATCGGCTGCGGAGCCTGCGAGAACCTTTGCCCCTCCAGGCCTATCAGCGCCATCACAGTCGACGGATACCAGATTCACCATAAAGCCTGATAACACCATGAGCAAGAATATAAACAGAAGAGAATTCCTGAAGAAGACAGGAGAAGGTGCCGCCCTGGCCGGCGCCGTGGCAGTAGCCGGAGCCTGCGCTCCCAAGAAGACAGCTGAGACGGTGGCCGGAGCCATAGCGTCAGGCGATGGGAAAGACCCGTTGGAAACGGGGAAAATGGAGCTCAGGACCAACCCCGGCAACGGTGACAAGGTGTCCCTGCTTGGTTATGGCTGCATGCGCTTCACTATGAAGAAAGACTCCAACGGAAAGGATGTCGTGGATCAGGAGAATGTCAACAACTTGATTGACTATGCCCTTGCCCATGGGGTCAATTACTTCGACACCGCCCCGGTGTACCTTCAGGGCCAGTCGGAGAAAGCCGTCGGAATCGCCCTCAAGCGTCACCCCAGGGAGAGCTACTACATCGCCACCAAGCTGTCCAACTTCCAAAGCAACGACCGCAAAGTGGCCATGCAGCTCTACCACGACGCTTTCAAGAATCTCCAGACGGATTATATTGATTATTACCTGCTTCACTCATTGGGCAGGGGCGGTGCCGATGGTTTCAAGGCCCGCTTCGAGGATAACGGCATGATGGATTTCCTCCTTGAGGAAAGGAAAAAAGGCAAGATCCGTCAGCTGGGTCTCTCATTCCACGGAGACCAACCTTCTTTCGACGACATGATGGAACTCCACGATAAATACCACTGGGACTTCGTACAGATCCAGATGAATTATTTCGACTGGAAGCATGCCGACGGAAGGCGCAATGTCAACGCCGAATACCTCTACCAGGAGCTTGACAAGAGGGAGATCCCGATCGTGATTATGGAACCCCTACAGGGAGGCCGTCTGGCGAAGCCTGCCGAGAATGTCGTGAACCGGCTCAAGGAGCGCGACCCTCAGGCTTCCATCGCGTCCTGGGCTTTCAGGTTCGTGGGCTCATATCCGAGAGTTCTGTGCGTGTTGAGTGGAATGGTCTATATGGAGCACCTGCAGGACAACCTGCGAACCTATATGGACTTCAAGCCACTCACTGAAGACGAGAAGACCTTCCTCGACACCGACATCTCCGATCTGATGGCCAACTATCCGACCATTGACTGCAACGACTGCAAGTATTGTATGCCTTGTCCTTACGGAATTGATATTCCTGGAATATTCATGCACTACAACACCTGCGTCAACAAGGGGAACTTCCCGCGCAACAAGGAGGCGGAAGACTTCGAGAAACTGCGCCGGGCGTACCTCGTCAGCTATGACCGGGCCATCCCTACCCTACGGCAGGCTGACCACTGTGTCGGTTGTTCGCAATGCGTTTCCAAATGCCCGCAGAGCATCCCGATTCCCCGAGAGCTTCGGAGACTGGACGCCTACGTGGAGAAACTGAAACAGGGAACCTTATAACAAAGGCTTGCGGGTCTTTGTCCCGATTTCCTTGAAAGGGATAGGCTTGAGACCAAAACTCGCTAAGACTTCCGGATTAAGGTAATAATCAAGACTTTCCATCACGGGATTATCTCCAGTAGAGATCCCGTGATTGTTTTTCATATAGTTCTGTCCCCTATCGTTTAAGAACATCCTGCGGCATCCGATCATAAGGTTATTGATGACGATATTACGGTTCACGTCAGCGTGGATATCTTTCGCGAGATCCGGATAACGGCTCTGATAGAGTTCCCCATTGATGTCAACATCCTCGAATAGTTTCTTAACCACCTCCGGACGAGTCAAGGCAGCGTCCCATAGCGCCTGATCCCAGGGAGAAAAACTGACCCCGATGTTGCAATCGTAGAACACATTGTTATCCACCACATTATCCTTCCCACCGTGAATCTGGACACACCCGAAATTAATCGCGCCCACATTTTTGAATATATTCCCGTAAACCATCTGTCCTGAGATCATGTCGTCGAACCTCACCCCGGCGGCACCGTGGAGCGAACCTCCCTTTATGTTCTCCCACAAGTTGTAGCGGATGACAAGTCCGCGGAGGCTGTAATCATAAAAAACGTCTATCCCACCTTGGTCATCGCTCTCCTGCACGAGATCATGGAAATAATTATACTCCACAAGCACCTCACTGCCATCCAGACGCATCGCCGATGACGGGCACCTGCTGAAGTCGCAATGTGAGACGAGCAGGCCGCAGCCATTGAAAAAGACAGAAGGCTCGTAGGTGTGCTGGAAAAGGGATATGTTCTCCACAATCGTGTTTTCGACCACATAACCGGAAGGAGTCAGAGTCTTCCTGTCGCCTCCAAGCAGTCTTATTCCGCTGTGGCCGAGCGTCCCGAAGTGGCAACCGGATATCTTGACATCGTGGGAAGAATCTACGTGAAGGGCGTCCGATCCGAAGCGGAAAGCCTTCACCCCCTCTATGATGACTCTTTCTGAACCGGAGACGCCAATAGCGGAACGTCTTCCCCCGACAAAAGTCAGTCCCTTTATTGTGATATTCTCACAATCAGCCACTTCCATCATAAACTCAGAGCCACAGACCGAGAGTGTGACCTCGTCGCCTGGGGCATATTCCTTCGGCGGATACCAATATAGCATCCCCTTTTCACGATCGATGTAGTACTCTCCGGGAGAATCCAGTCCCCTTAGAATATTCACCGCACGGAACTTGAACCCATCCTTATAGCCATAGATATGCCAGGGTTCCTCCAAGGTAATCCGCTTGTTCTCAGAATCTATGGAGGATACCTTCTCATATTCGTCTTTCCAGTCCCAACGGAAGTAGCCATAGATCCAGGCGTCCTTCTCATCTGCCCAAGAATCAATTATCTCGTCTTTATATGTGAATAATCCTTCCTTCCTCGTGATGTCATCAACCACAGTCGCGCCAACCGTCTCTCCGGAGATCAAAAACCCCTCATCCGGATATGCCGCGATCCGCTGTCTCTCCCCTTTCCAATAAAGGTCTGTCAGGTTGGTCTTCTCGCAAGCGGCACCCAAATCCTTTATGCCCAAGCCATAGAGATTCACCTGAAGAACCTTGTCCTTGGAGGACTCGGGCAAACGATCAAGGATATCCCTGTCTTTCAAGGGTTTGAATCCTTTGATAACCCGGTCTCCACGGATAACGGGCTCGGCCCCGGGAGCCGCTTCAATTGTGACTTTGCCTATCTTGATATCTTTTAGGACAACAGGTTCGGAAATGAAATAATCCCCGCCAGAGAGTATAAGCCGGACATCTCCTTTCTCACCAGAGATGCTTTTAATGGCTTTCTCCAGGTTTTTCCCTTTTGGAGAGACGTGGTAATCCTTTGCGGGTGAAGCTATTGGTAAAAGAGTCGCCAGTGAAATGGCGAGTATAAGATGGAGTCGCATATCCAAATATAGCAAAAAACTGCCTTGATATTTTCAGATTTCAGGAATATTCGTATATTTGCAGTCCGCAATCAGCGGAAACATTGGAGAGATGCTCGAGTGGCTGAAGAGGCACGCCTGGAAAGCGTGTGTACCCCAAAAGGGTATCGCGAGTTCGAATCTCGCTCTCTCCGCAAGGCTAATTGATTATCAATTAGTTACAAGAAAAGCCCCAACAATGGCCCCAGTTTTAAGGCTGTTTTGGGGCTTTAATTGTATCTGATAGTTTATGATTTCCCGAGACGCTGTTGACCTCTATTAGATAGAAAATGTCGCTGAAAAAAGTATTTCTTTCCAGCGACACAAGCGACACACCCGACATTCTGATGGGATTATCTACTCCCTGCGGCAAATGAAGGGGACATTTTTGAAAAAGCCTCTGCCAGTTTGGAGTACGCTTCCCGAAGAGACAGGAGTTCTGTATCCTTCTTTTTCGATTCTTCCCTTTCCCTGATCAACTCTTCCTGAAGACTCTGAACCCTTGCTCTAAGCTCAGCCTCCCTGGCCAGTAACTCCGAACTCCTCTCCTCTTCACTCTTCCCGTTGGTGAGCATGATGTCGTTCATCTTGGAATCGGTATACAACAAGCCAAATCCATGCAGAAGGAACTCCTCATTATATCCGAAGGCGTTCGCGTAGGCGCGGGCTGTCTTCTTGCCAAAAGGACGGCGTCCGGAAAGCTGATTCGTGACAACCTGCTTCTTTACTCCTAGTTTCTCGCCGGCCGCCGCCTGGGTGATTCCTCTCAACTTGAAGTCAGCAGAAACCATTCGGCAGATTTCATCCGTGGACTTCAATCTGAAGGAATAGTCAAACTCCGAGGGGCTGATTACTGGTGCGCTGTTCTTCTCCATAATAACTTGTTTAGTTTGGTTTAAACTTGTTTACCCAAATAAACCGATGGTGCAAAGGTAACACAATTTGATTAATATTTCATCATTTTCTCAAAAAACTTTGCGTGGCAAAGGACATTAAGCAACTCACTATTATTAAAAGTGTTATCATGGCACTTTCGTTTTACTCACATTTTTCATTATCATTTTCTTGTTATTTTGTTTTCATTTTTTGAAACCTTTGTTATATCTTTGCAGCAAAACAGACGAGCTATAACACTAACAAACAATCAATAAGGCTTATGAAAACAAAAAACGAGGCGCAGGCCAACAACACAAAGAGTCTCATGGAGATGCCGCTTGTCTTAATGACAGGAGCGCAGTTTCTGGAGCTGAATTCGATGACAGGACAAGGTGTCGAGCCGCCGTCAAAGGGCAACAGTGCTACTCCTCTTCCCAAGTATGTTTATGGGATCAAAGGGATTGCACAACTTCTCGGATGCAGCGAACCGACCGCGAATAGGATCAAGAAGAGTGGTATTCTTGATGAAGCCATCTCCCAGTACAACAGAACCATCGTCGTTGACGCGGAGAAGGCGCTTGAACTAATGAAAGGGAAGAAAGGGACGAATGTGGAATAAGCGATGAGCATAGACATCAAAGATATCCAGGCGGATATCCAAACAAAGCTGTCTGCGATTGCCGGCTCCGGGAGTCCTGATGCTAAGGCCATCCTCGATGAGATGCTGACGATCATCGAGCCCATCGACTTTTACGAAGAGGGGCATATCGATCATGGCAAATCCTTGTCGAAACAAGTCTATACCATCGTGGTCGTTGAAAAGATCCTGGAAACAGCACGGGAGAGACATTGGGACCTCGCGACGGAGAACACTAGCATCTTTATATACAACGGGAGGCAGTGGCTCATTGTGTCCGCGGATGGCTTCAAGCGGTTTCTTCAAAAGGCGGCCAAACGGATGGGTGTTCCTGACAGATATGCCAAATATTTCCAGTTCCAGGAGGACCTATACAAGCAATTCCTAAGCGCTGCGGACTTACCGACACCTGAGGCCCAGTCGTCCCGGGTGCTGATCAACCTGCAGAACGGGACCTTCGAGAACAATGCTACGGAACACCGTCTTCGAGAGTTCAAGAAAGAAGATTTCCTGACCTATCAGCTCCCGTTCTCTTACGACGCCGATGCCAGCTGTCCCATTTTTCAAGCTTTCCTTGACAGGAACCTTCCGGACAAAGACTGCCAGGACTTGATTGCCGAATATATCGCCTACGTCCTGTCTCCGTTTCTCAAACTTGAAAAGGTCCTGATCCTATATGGAGATGGAGCCAATGGGAAGAGCGTCTTGTTCCAGATCATCAAGGCACTCCTGGGAGAAGACAACGTCTGCTCCTATTCCCTGCAGAACCTGACGGCAAGGGAAGGGTATCAACGGGCAGAGCTTGGGAACAAACTACTCAACTACGCACCGGAAATCAACGGCCGGATAGATCCTGCTCTTTTCAAGCAACTGGCGAGCGGAGAGCCGGTGGAAGCCCGGTTCATCTTCGGTCGGGCTTTCATTCTGCGGAAATACGCCCGGATGCTCTTTAACTGCAACGTTTTGCCCAGTGACGTGGAGATGACCCACGCTTTCTTCCGTCGATTTATGATCATCCCTTTTACAGTAACAATCCCGGAAGATGAGCAGGACCCGGATCTCGCCAAGAATATCACCAAAAACGAGCTTCCTGGCATCTTTAACTGGGTCATTGAAGGGTTGGACCGTCTGACCCGTAATAAGCGCTTTACAGAGCCCGCCGTGGTCCGAGACGCGAACAAATCGTTCAGGGAGCAGTCCGACAGTTTGACGCTCTTCCTGGAAGACTCTGGAATCATTGCGGGATGTGACCACAGCGCCCAAGTCAGTGCATTGTATTCACGATTCTCTTCCTATGCCAGAAGTTGCAACCTCCCCTTGATATCCATGAAATCTTTCTCCGAGAAAATG
>JAFYYW010000020.1 GCA_017548985.1 Bacteroidales bacterium | reverse complement strand
TGATCGGCTATGCCCGCAAACGTTCCGGCCACTCCATGGCAGAAAAACTTTGTGCGGAGATAGTCGCCGCCTACAACAACGAAGGTGGCGCTTTCAAGAGGAAAGAGGATATGCACAAGATGGCGGAGGCCAACAAGGCGTTCGCCCACTTCCGTTTCTAATCTTTTTCACGGATGGCATCTGACAGGGATCTGACTTTCACCAGGAATATCGGTATCATGGCTCACATTGATGCCGGTAAGACTACCACGTCCGAGCGTATCCTGTACTACACCGGCAAGACACACAAGATCGGTGAGGTACATGATGGCGCCGCGACGATGGACTGGATGGTGCAAGAGCAGGAGCGTGGTATCACTATCACCTCCGCCGCCACCACGGCGTTCTGGCACTATCAGGGCAAGGTGTATCAGATCAACCTGATCGACACTCCCGGCCATGTGGATTTCACTGTCGAGGTTGAGCGCTCACTGCGCGTCCTCGATGGGACTATCGCCACTTTCTGCGCCGTCGGACGGGTTCAACCCCAGTCCGAGACCGTGTGGCGCCAGGCCGACAAATATGGTGTGCCTAAGATCGCCTATGTGAACAAGATGGACCGCGTAGGGGCGGATTTCCTCGCGTGTGTTGAGGAGATCCGTACCAAACTCGGAGCCAAGGCCGTCCCCGTATGCCTCCCTATCGGAGCTGAGGACAAGTTCCTTGGAATAGTCGACCTGATTTCCCGCAAGGCTATCTTGTATGATTCCGGCGAGGAATTGGTCAATTACGAGATTAAGGATGTCCCGTCAGAGATGACGGAAGAGGTCGAGACTTGGAGGAACAGGCTCATTGAGGCTGCCGCCGAATGTGACGAGGCGCTCATGGAGAAGTTCTTCGAGGATCCTGACTCCCTCACTGACGATGAGATTATAGCGGCGTTGCGCAAGGGTACGATCTCAATGCAGATTGTCCCGGCATGCTGCGGCTCGTCGTTCAAGAACAAAGGAGTGCAGTTCCTCCTTGACGCCGTGATGCGTTACCTCCCCTCACCTCTTGACAAAGGTGTCGTCAAGGGTACCGACCCCAGGACCGGCAAAGAGGAGGATCTTCTCCCCTCAGCCGACCAGCCGTTCTGCGCCCTCGTGTTCAAGATCGCCACGGATCCGTTTGTGGGCCGCCTCGCGTTCTTGAGGGTGTATTCAGGACGTGTCGACTCCGGGTCGTATGTCTACAACGTGCGCACGGCCAGGAAAGAAAGGATCGCCAGGCTGTACCAGATGCACTCCAACCATCAGAATCCGATAGAATTCGTGGAGGCTGGGGATATCTGCGCTGCTGTGGGATTCAAGGATCTCCGCACCGGTGACACGGTTTGTGACGAGAACCATCCTATAATTCTCGAGTCGATGGTGTTCCCCGATCCCGTTATCGGAATCGCCGTCGAACCGAAGACCCAGACCGACCTGGACAAGCTCGGCATCGCTCTCGGCAAACTCGCCGAGGAGGATCCCACCTTCACGGTGAGATCTGATGTCGAGACTGGCCAGACTATAATCAGCGGTATGGGTGAGCTTCACCTGGACATCATCGTCGACCGTCTCCGCAGGGAGTTCGGCGTTGAGATCAACCAGGGCGCTCCCCAGGTCAACTACAAGGAGGCCATCACGACTTCTGTCCAGCACCGCGAGGTGTTCAAGAAGCAGACTGGCGGCCGTGGTAAATATGCCGACATCATCGTCGAGATCAGTCCCGCCGACGAGGGGGTGACAGGTCTCCAGTTCATCAACGAGGTGAAGGGAGGGAATATTCCCAAGGAGTTCATCCCGAGCATCGAGAAAGGATTCAAGTCCGCTATGGCAAATGGTGTCCTCGCGGGCTATGAGGTCCCGTCCATGAAGGTGACCGTCATCGACGGATCGTTCCACCCTGTGGATTCCGACCAGTTGTCCTTCGAGATGGCGGCTCGGATGGCATTCCGTCACGCCTGCCCCAAGTGCAAGCCTGTGCTCCTGGAACCCATTATGTCTCTGGAGGTTGTGACCCCTGAGGACTACATGGGTGACATCGTTGGGGATCTTAACCGCCGTCGCGGCCAGATCCAGGCCATGGATTCCACTTCCAATGGCGCCAGGGTTGTCAAGGCCTTTGTCCCGTTGGCTGAGCAGTTCGGTTATGTGACTGTCCTTAGGACCCTGTCCTCCGGTCGCGCCACAAGCACGATGTCGTTCGATCATTACTCCGAGGTTCCGACTAACCTCGCCAAAGAAATCGTGGAGAAGAGCGGGTACAGCACCCGTCATTTCCTCGAGGATGAGGACTAGCGCGAAGTTTTTTTAAAGAATATTTAAAATTAGTTTTTGATATGAGTCAAAAGATCAGAATCAAACTCAAGTCATTCGATCACATGCTGGTTGACAAGTCAGCCGCCAAGATCGTGGACACAGTGAAAGCTACTGGCGCTAAGGTGAACGGACCTATTCCGCTCCCTACCAACAAGAAGATATTCACTGTCAACCGCTCCACCTTCGTCAACAAGAAGTCCCGCGAGCAGTTTGAGCTCGACGCCTATTGCAGGCTCCTTGACATTGATGATAGCAATGCCAAGACTGTCGACGCTCTCATGAAGCTCGAGCTTCCTTCCGGTGTCGAGGTTGAGATCAAAGTGTGAGATTAATTGCACTTTCAAAAAAAATTCCCGACCTTTGAATCGGGAAACCAGGTCCCATAGCTCAGTTGGTTAGAGCATCTGACTCATAATCAGGGGGTCGTAGGATCATGCCCTACTGGGACCACTGAAGAAGCCGACGCGGTAGCGCCGGCTTCTTTCGTTTACAGTAACTTATTCCAGCCTTCGAGTATGACGGGGTGGCCGTCCACGTATTTGGAACGGAAATCCTCGGCCTGATCCCAGTTGGCGGAGAACTCTTCGGGATATTCCTGCTCGATCTGAAAGAATTCACCTTCAGTTATTTCCGCCGTCGTGAAGAAGTCGTCGTTCCTATTCGGGTAGCCGTGGAAGGCGAAATACTGGATACGGTCTTCGAACTTGCGGTAGCCGTAACCGATACGGACTTGATTAGAGATCAGCCGGAACAGGTATTTGTCAGGAGTGTTCATATTCTTAAGGCCTTTTCAGAGTTCCTTGATGCGGACGTTGCGGAACTGGACGGAATTGTCGTGGTCCTGAAGCAGGATGTGACCGGTCTCGAACTTGCCGAAACCCGGGCGAGGAGCGAATTTGCTCTTGGCCACAGCCACGTCGAACGCTTTCGAGAAACGGTCGTACTCGAGGATTTTCTTGCCGTTCAGATAGTGCTCGACATGTCCGCCATTGACCTTGATCTTGGCCACGTTCCAGTCATCGCTCTTGAATCTGGCCTTGCTCTTGTCCGCCGGGAAAATGTCATAGAGAGCGCCCGTGAGCCTGTCGTCTTCAAGGAACTCGACCTGTTCGCTGAAATCCTTGTCGTCGATTATCTGGTATTCGCATCCAATGCTCGGGTCATCGAATGTCCCGGGGTTAATGAAATATTTGATTCCGCTGTTGGACAGGGGGCTGAGCTTGAATTCTGCAGAGAGGATGAAATCGCGGTATACCTTCTTGGTGATGATGTCTCCGCCCCTGTCCCCTTCGGGATTGGAAGTGACTATCCCATTCTCCAACGACCATCCAACTTCCGGGAAATAGTCCCCGTTTACGCTCCGCCATCCCTCGAACGAATCTCCTTCGAACAGTGGTGTCCAGCTGGTGCAGCCGGCGGCCAGAACCACGACCAGGACAGCTAAATATAACCGTATCTTGTTCATATTCACGAATTTCCTGTTAAAAGATTTTGGGTTCCCAGCCGGGCTCGTAATCTCGTCCCCAGTATTTCTGAGCCTCGGGATCCCCGATTATGAAGCCGTTGGAAGGGTTGATCTGCAAGGAATGCCCGACCCTCATGGCTATGTTCGAGAACTGGACCAGCTGGGTGCTCTTGCAGGCTTCTTCCAGGGTGGAATTCAGGGGAGTGCCTTTGCGGATGGCGTCGAACCAGTTCTGGAAATGGAAGGCGTCGAGCTGCTCCGACGGATTCTGGAGGTCTCCGTCCTGGAACTTGATCTCACTCACGGCCGTCCTGAGGACTTTGCCCTTGCCATCGAGCACCTTGTATTCATTTCCTCCGCTGATTATGATGGACCCGTTCTCCCCGAAGAACTGTATTCCGGTGGAGTAGCCTTCAACGGGGACGGCGTTGCAACTGCGGCCCTCCCATGTTCCTGCCCCCTTGTCTCCGAACTGGAATATGACCATCTGGGTGTCCCATGCTTCCCAGTCGTCATCGTAGCGCCATCTGCCTCCGACAGAATTGACCTGCGTGGGGTAATCTACCCCAAGTCCCCATCTGATGACATCCACGAAGTGGGTTCCGTTGTTCAGGGCTTCTCCTGTTCCCCAGTTCCAGAACCAATGCCAGTTGTAATGGACTATGTTGTCCTTGTATTCGGCTACTCTTGGCGCCGGTCCCTGCCACAGGTCCCAGTCCAGATTGTCCGGCACGGGGACGACCTTGCCCCTGCCGATCGAAGCCCTTTCGGTCGCATACCAGGATTTGGCGAAGTGCACAGCTCCGACGGTTCCTCCATGGATTTCCTGAATGGCTTCCTGTACCCTCGGCCATGAACGCCTCTGGTTTCCCACGGTCACCACGACTTCCGGATGCTTGGCCGCCGCGCTCATCAGCATATAGTTCTCGGCAGGATTGTGGGATGTGGGTTTCTCGAGATAGACGTGCTTGCCGGCTTCGATGGCCATTATGGCGGCGGGAGCGTGCCAGTGGTCCGGCATAGCGATCACAACACCATCAATCTCAGGGATTTCCATGAGTTTCCTGATATCTTTTACTCCAGTGGGTACCTTGCCCGTAATCTTGCTGACTTCCTCCTGGCAGGCGGCCAGGGCGTTGGAGTCGCAGTCGCAAAGATGGGTGACCTCGCACAAGGGCATCTTGGAGAAGTTCTTGGCAAGCGCCTTGCCTCTGGAGTTGACACCGATCACAGCCAGGCGGATAGTGTCGTTAGCGCCGATGACCCGCTTTCCGGCGGGCGCTTCAACCTTTTTCTTTTTCCTGTCGCTGGCTTCGAGGCTGACTCCCTGGCCAAGACCGAGGGCGACGGACGCGAGAGCCGTGTTCTTGATGAAATCTCTTCTGGTTGTCATATTCATTGTCTTTTGATTAATCCAATACAAAGCGGCCGCTGTCCCGGTCGAGGTACAGGGTCGCGTCTTCATGGCGGCGGAGGATGGAAGCGGGGCAGGTTTCAGTGATTGGCCCCCTGAGCATCGCGCGGGCGGCTTCGGCCTTGGTCTCGGCAGGAACCACGCAGAACAGGTGGTCGGCTCCGAAAAGGACCGGACAGGTCAAGGTGAGGGCATATTCCGGGACTTCCTCCAGTGTCGTGAAACAGCCGTCGTGGACCTGCTGGGTCCTGCATTTAAGGTCAAGGTCGACTTCCTTAATACGGAGCGGATCGTCGAAATCCGCGACGTGAGGGTCGTTGAAGGCGATATGGCCGTTCTCTCCTATCCCCATAAACACGATGTCGATGTGACGTTCCGAGAGGATTTTGTCATATCGGGCGACAGCCTCTTCCTTGGGGAGTTGTGAGCCTATGTGGAAAACCTCTTTGAAAGGAACCTTATCGAATATGGCCCGCCGCAGGAAGTTGCCGAATCCTTGGGGCGCGTCCTCCGGCAGTCCTACATATTCGTCCATATGGAGGGCGGAAACCTTTCCCCAGTCGATTCCTTCGGCCTTCGAGAGGGCCGCCAGAAATTCATTCTGCGAAGGGGCGGCCGCGAAGACGACGTTCACTTCTTCTTTCTTTGAAAGGATATCCCGGAGGCAGGCGGCCGCTTCTGACGCGGCGGCGGCCCCCATCGATTCCCTGCTGTCAAATATTCTCACGGACAGCTTGTCTACCTTGAAATCCTTTATCAGCATTTGTAAACTGTTTTTCCCTTGATGATTGTCCTCTTTATATGTATGTCGTCGTCGAATATGACGATGTCTGCGTCTTTCCCGTTCTCGAGGCTTCCCTTGCGGCCCTGGATGCCCATGAACCTGGCGGGATTGGCGGAAGCCATCTGAACGGACTGCTCCAGGGTGCATCCGCCGTCACGTATCAGGGTGCGAACCAGCCTGTCCGTCGTGGCGACGCTGCCCGCGAAAGCGCTCCTGTCCAAAAGTTTAGCCACTCCATCCTCGACAATCACGTCCTGTCCGGTCTCGAGGTCACCGAGTTTATATACTCCGTCAGGCATCCCCGCGGCCCGCATGGAATCCGTGATAAGGGCGATACTGTCCACTCCGCGGACCCTGATGATCATGTGCAAAAGGTTAGAGGGCACGTGAATCCCGTCCCCGATAATCTCGATGGAAATACCTTCCTGATAGTAACCATATTCCAGCGCCCCTGCCACGCGGTAGGCGTTTCGGCGGACGATGGTGCTCATGCAGGAGAAGAAATGAGTCATGTGCCTGGCTCCTGCCTTGAAGGCGGCGTCGCACTCGTCGAACGTGGCATTTGTGTGACCTATTGAGGCCAGGACGCCCCTGCGGGCAAGTTCCGCGGCGAAGGCGGGCGCTCCTTCGAGCTCCGGGGAGAAACTCCAGCGGGCTATGTCCGGGCAACGGTCCAGGATGTCGCGGTACTCTTCCGGACGGGGATCGCGCAGGAAGCGTGAATCCTGGGCTCCCGCCTGTTCGGGAGAGAAATACGGGCCTTCAAGGTGGATCCCGCCGAACTGGGCTCCTTCCTTGTTTGCCTTGCAGGCGTCGCGGTACACTTCGAAGGAACGGAACAGCACCTCATTGCCGCAGGTCAATGTGGTAGGATAAAGGAGTGTGGTTCCGTGGATGGCGTGCATTCGGGCCGCTGTGAGATATGCCTCCACCGTCCCGTCCATAAAGTCGGCTCCTCCGGCTCCGTGGGTGTGTATATCAATGAATCCTGGGGAAACATAACAGCCTGCCGCGTCGATGACCTCATCAGCGTCCGAAGGCGCTTCGTCAGCCAGCCCCAGGATGATTCCGTCCTTGAATATCAATACCTTCCGGCTTTCTCCACCCGGAGTGAGAACCTTCCCTCCGGTTATGGCTGTCTTACCTTCTTTCATCTTTTGCCTTTCCGATTTTATGTCCGTAAACCGCATAGAAAATCATATAAACGAAACAGGGGATAAGGAGCCAGTAGGCCGCGTGCTCACCGAGACGGTCGGCCTCAAGCCCATAAAGGAGGGACATGATGGCGTTGCCGCACAGGGCCATGACAAGCAATGAGGATCCCAGGTTGGTCCATCGTCCCAAGCCCTTGATGGCCAATGGCCAGATGCCCGCGTATATCAGGGAATTAGGAATACCGAGCAGGACGAGGAACCAGATGGATGTCTTTGGCGGGAAGGCCAGTACAAAGATGGAGAGAGCCAGGCCGGCGATCGTGCATATAAGCAGGGCCGTCTGCTGGCTGAGATATTTCGGTATGGTTATGATTCCGATCAGATAACCCACGAGGATGCAGCCGAGGGTATAGGAGGGGAAGACTTTGGCGGCGTCCAGGTCCATGCCGAGACTCTGCGCGTAGCTGATGATCGTGCTGATCGTGATCTGCTGTGAGCCTACATGTGCGAAGAGGGCCAGGACTCCGAGGATCAAGTATGGATATGCGAATATGGATTTCCTGTCAGTCACCTCTGTCGAGGAAAGATTGTCCCGTCCGGGATTGATGTCCGGCAGGGCGGAACGTCTGAAAACGAGGGCGAACAGGACCAGGAGTATCGCCAGGACGACATAGGGCGGGATTACCCCGCGGACCAACTCGTCCAGAGCGGCTTCCTTGGCCGGTCCGCTCAGGCTGCCCTGGCCGATCAGGTCCATGGTGGCCTTGTCTTGGGGCCGTATCACCAGAGCGGCGAAAACCAGAGGGGCTATGATGCCGGCGAACTTGTTGCACACACCCATCACGCTGATGCGCCTGGCGGCGCTCTCCTCGGGACCGATGATGGTCACGAACGGATTGGCGACCGTCTGGAGTATGGCAAGCGCGGTGCCCATCGTGAACAGGGCCAGCAGGAACAGGCCATATGTCCTGGTCATGGCAGCAGGCCAGAAAAGAAGCGCCCCGAGAGCTAGGATAAGCAGCCCGATGACTCCTCCTTTCTTCAATCCGGTCCTGTTCAGCAGCAAGGCGGCAGGAATCGTCATGACAAGATAGGCGATATAGAACGCGAACGTGACCAGGTAGCTCTGGACGCCTGTCTTAAGATCGCAGGCGACCTTGAAATACGGGACAAGGATTGAATTGACCCATGAGACAAGGCCGAATACGAAGAACAGGCACGCCAGCATCACCAGCGAGAGGATATATTCCTTGCGGGTCAACTGCTTTTCCATGATGTTTATTTGATGGCTTTCAACAGTTTGCGGGCCTCTTTCTCAGCCTTTATGCGGATCGTTTCCAGGGGGATTGTCTTTCCTCCTTTCTCCAAGCTGAGATTCGACGCTTCCATGAACGTGAACAGTTCCAAGGTCTCTTCCTTGTCAACCGGGCATATTCCTGTACGGAAGAACTTGAGGATCTCGGCCAGCAGAGGTTGATATCCGGTATATCCTCCCGTAAGTTTCATGCCTTCTTTCGTGAGCACTCTGCCGCCATATCCGCCCGTGCCGTCATAGATGGCCCTGAAGGAACCGAGCCTTCCGTCTTTCCAAACTCCGCTTACCACATCGCCTGAATCGGTATGGACACGGCTGACTTCCTTGCAGCCGGTACCCATGACGGTGTAGAGCTCCTCGACACCGTGCATGCCGTAATAGCCGAAATCGGGATGGGAGGGTTCCGGATGATGCGGGGAGAAGGTATCCGCCCCCAGGATCGCACCGTATTTCCCATTGCGGATCTCCTGGTTCAAGGTGGTGAATCGTACTGCCGAGGAAGAGAAGGTGGTCACTCCGTAGCGATCGGCCAGCTCATAGATGGCTATCGCCTGCGCCAAAGTCGCGCCTACCGGTTTGTCGATGTAGATCTTCTTTCCTGCCTTGAACACTTCCGCGGCCTGTTCAAGATGGACATTGCCGTCGTTTGTCTCCAGGAATACGCAATCGACCATCTTCAGTAGCTCGTCTATACTGGAAACGATTTTCACACCATATCCTTGGACTTCTTCCGTGTATTTCGGAATACGGCTGTATGCCGATTCGATAGTCCTGCTGCCGTAGGGATACGCGGCGACGACCTCAAATTCCCCGTCCCCGATCTCATGGGTATTGATCAGGCGGGTGAAAGCCGTGGAATGGGAGGTGTCAAGTCCGATGATTCCAATCCTGGTCACTTGTGCGGGCATCACCCATGCGGTCAGCAACAATGACAGGATTATCAAGAATCTTTTCTCCATATTATTGATTATTATGGTTATACATTGACTATTAAAACATAGATAGAGGCATTTTGGCCAGGTAGACCGCTGCCTTGTCAGTCTCGTGCGAAGAATAGTAAGATACCCAAAGCTCGTCGCCTTCGATCAGGAAACCGGGATAGCTCGTGTCTCCTCCGGAAGGAAGGAAACAGACTTCCTTGAACTGGCCTTCCGACGTCCCCTTCAACAGAAGCGTCTTGTTGGATCCTGGGAGGAAATATGACCTTGTGCCGGCAATGATAGCCTGGTCTTCCGTGACAATGAAATCCGGTCCTCCGAGTTGGAGCCCCATCTTTTTGAATGACCAGTCGGTGTACGGAGGTTCGCTGATCCCCCAATACCCCTGGAGGTCTCCGGAATCTTCCCTGACCATCATCAGCATCCGCTTGTCCGGGAGGAAGCGGACCGTGGTCTCGTTCGGGAAATCAGGCAAGTCTATTTTGGTGACGTCCTCATAATGGATGCCGTCCGTGGTCTTGACCAGGCTGATGTCAGACCCCCTTTCCACTTTCCGGGGATTCTCAGCGAGCAAGGAATAGACTACGCCGTAACCGACTCCGTCCAGCCAGTCCACTCTCCATAACCAATCCGTCCCGTTCTTGGTCTTGGAGTCCAGTTCTATGGGGGCCGGATCGGAGAATGTCTCCCCGTCACCGCTGAACGAGACCTGGGGGATACGTCCTTCCAGGTTCTTGTCCGCCCCGTAGATGGATCCTCCGATTGTCACCATCAGCCTCCCGTCAGAAGTCACGGAAAGCTTCGGGTCGCGGAGATCATATCCGCTTTTTGTCAGATAAGCGGCTGAACTCCAATTGTTTCCGTCTTCGGAAACCAGAATCCTGACAGCACCTCTCGCCACTCCGTCGCTGTCGAATATATGGCTTTCAGCCTCTCGGAAAGAAACGTAATACCGGTCCTTGAAGCGGATCATCGAAGTGAACGCGCAATGCTTGTCGGAATCCCATATCCGTTTGACCCGGATCGAGACATCATTCCCCGATACGGCACTTTCCGGTACGTTCTTGGATTTTGACGGCCTGCAATCCGTACACATGAACAGCACGGCAGCCAGGGCAAGAAGCGTGGTTTTTAGTCTCATGGTAGTGTGGTGGCAGGATCTATTTACAAAGATAATCAGAATTATAAGCTTTTCCAGTACTCTTCTATCTCCTCGAGGGTCTTGCCGGTGGTCTCGGGGACGAGCTTCCACATTATGAGCAGATAAGGGACGCACATGGCGGCGAACAGGAAGAATGTTCCGGCGGGGGTAAGCGTGCTCATGCACCATGGTGTGAACTGCCCGATCAGGTAGGTGCCCACCCAAAGGGCCAGGCCGGCGATGGACATGGCGATTCCTCGAACTTTGTTGGGGTACATCTCCGAGAGCAGGACGAACACTACGGCGCTGATCGAGATCGCCTGGCTGAATATGTACAGCAGGAAGAATACGAGAAGCGGAATTCCGCCGCCATGGAACACGAAGATAAGACCGATAGCGATAAGGCACACGATCATGCCGCTGACGCCGTAGTAGATCAGTTTCTTCCTTCCCACCTTGTCGATAATGAACACCGCGAGGACAGTCGTGAGCATATTCACAAGTCCAACGAGGACTGTTGAGAGTGACGAGTCTTTGGCGGCCAGTCCGGCGCTGGAGAATATGTCGGGGCCGTAATACAGCACGGCGTTGACTCCCATAAACTGGCCGAGTATGGCGATCGCCGAGCCGATCAGGACGGCCTTGATTATTCCCGGATGGAGTAGTTCAGACCACTCGGAATGGTCTTTCCTTTTCTGACCCCTCACCATAAGCCACCTGGGGCTTTCCGGAATGAAGAACAGGAGGATGAAGAAAGCCACGGCCACCACGGTCTCGGAGCCGAGCATCCCTCTCCACATCTCACTGGAGAATATCCTTTGAGCGAATGGGGAGGAGAAGGTGGCTCCGCTTCCCGAAAGTATCACGAAGTTAATGAGATAGGCCAGGAGGAGGCCCATCGTCACCGCCAGCTGATATAGCGACACCATGGTGCCTCTGATCTTCGCCGGGGACACTTCGGAGATATAGACGGGCGACACGATACTGATTATTCCTATACCCAATCCACCGATGAACCTGTACGCCACAAGGTCTTTGAATCCGGCGCACAGGCAGCATCCGATCGCCGACACGGTGAAGAACACGGCCGCTATAAGCATAGTCTTCTTCCGTCCCAGGAAGTCGCTCAACATGCCCGCAAAGGCCACACCGATTATGGAGCCGATCAACGCGCAGCCGACATACCATCCCTTGGCGATGTCGTCAAGACCGAACTGGGCGCTGACATCGGCCGTGGTGCCGGAAATGACCGCGGTGTCGTAACCGAAGAGTATTCCCCCCAGCGCGGCCACCAGGGACAGGAATATCACATACGGAATGCTGTTTTCCTTGAATCGCACGGCTTATTTTATTTCGAAATATTCCTTATAACGGTCGAACAGGTGCCCGGCCTGCAGGTAGGCGGATTGGGGGCTCATGAAGTGGCTGAACTCGAAGGTGATAGCCTTGTCGTAGCCGCAGCGTTTCGCCGCCTCCAGTTTGAGCCTCAGCTTGTCGAACTTGATCGGGAGGAAGTTGATGGGCATGTCCCGGTCGAAGGTCTCGGCGTTTGTCCAGCATCGCATACCATACTTGTCAGCGAGGCTCTTGTTGACGGTGAAGAAAGCGTCGAGCTCGTCGTAATCGATATGCCCGTCCTGGAAGGCGCAGGCGTCCACGACATCGTGGATACCGTCGAATATCTCGTTCCATTCCCTCTCGTGGTCGCTGATCGAGACCCCTTGTTTGGACTTAAGCCCTGTTCCCTGGATAGCCTTCTTTCCGTCTATCCAAGGGGATATGAAGGTGGGGAGGTTCCCGCTTATATCCTTGCACATCTTTCCCATCTCATGGAAGGTCTCTATGCATCCCTTGGTCTTCCGGCTTATCTCCGTGCTTATGTACCATCCCTGGAAGCTCTTGTGCTTTCCGTAAGCGTTCCAAACCTCCTCGATCACGTGTTTGTTGGACTCGAGCTCGTATGTCATATCGCCTGTGTCCCAATACTTTCCGCTATCGTAGAGGCCGAAGAAGAACTTCATCCCGTACTTGTCGGCCAGGGTGAGGAAAAGCTTCATCAGATCTACGGAAGGCATATAGCATCCCTTCCCCAGAAGATATTTCGACGGCCATGTTATGAACTTCCTGTAACCGGAGCGGATCATTATCACGGTGTCGATCCCGATGGATTTCATATTCCTAAAATCAGCGTCCCACTCTTTCGCTCCCCAGTTCTGGTGGGGAATATCGTGGGATATCTCGTCGAGGAAGGTGCCGGTGATAGGCAACCCGGCGTTCTTGGGGACTACGAGGAATGAGTCTGCCGCCAGGCCGGAATCGATGCCGATGCCGTGGCCTCCATCCTGGCTGCCGTTTGGGCCGCCATTCTTCGTGGAGCAGCTGTTCAGTATTGGAATAGTAGCGGCGGCAGCCGCGGCCGTGGCCGTCGTCTTCAAGAAATCTCTTCGATTGGTCATGTCGTTTCTGTTATCTGAACAAATTTACGAAATCCCGCCGATAATAAAAATAGGGCGGCCGATCCGGCCGCCCTGTCAAATCAACTGCTTAATCTATCAATAACCAGGGTTCTGCCCAAGGTTGGGGTTAAGGGCGAGGTCATTGGTTGAGATCGGGTGGAAATAAGCCTTGTCAACCCAATCGGATGACTCGTACTTATTCTCCGGAGTGAAGAGGATGGTGTGGCCATCCTCGTCAACCGACCAGTTGCTGCCCTTCATGTCGACATAGACGACATGTCCTTCAGGAGTAGGCTTGCTCCCGTTCCCGGTGTAGAAATAGACATCCGGGGTGCCGTCGAGGTCAAGGTCGATATTCGTGTCAAACTCTTTGACATATATTCCCTGCCACTTGATACCGAGGAGCGGTCCGACTTTCCAACGCTGCACGTCAGCGAATGAGGACGGGGTGGCCTCCCAGACAAGCTCGATGAGACGCTCGCGGCGTACCTCGAGGATGGTAGCGTCGTTGATGGTGGGGAAGAAAGTCTCCTGCAGGTACTTGTCGACCGTGGTAGGCTTCGCGTCAAGGCCTCCGGTGATGCCTCCACGGGCACGGAGCTTACCTATCGTCTCAGCCCAGTCGGAGTCGGTGAGGGTACCGAGCTCAGCTTTCGCCTCGGCATAGTTGAGGAGAACCTCCGCGTAACGCATCCAGACATAGTTGTTCTCGTTGCTGTACATACCGTCAAGGTTGGCATCGTCGGTGCAGAACTTCATTCCCATGTATCCGGTGAAGGTGACCTGCCAGTCAGGATAGGCCGGACCGTTGGAGCGGATGGTGCCGGGGACGCGGATGGTCTGGGCGATACGCTTGTCACGGCCTTCGAACTCGGTCATGAACTCGTCGGTCAGGTAAGAAGGATCGTCGGTGTACCTTGATCCGTCAAGCTTGAGGTAGAGGTTCATGAACTGGCGTATCGGGCAGAACGGAGTGCCGAGGGTTGAGGCGGTACTCTTACGGTTCATACCGTTGGTGATACCGTCAGCGACGCTGTAGACCGTGGCTAGCATGACCTCGTTGGTTTTCGGAAGCCTGGTGATGAAGAGATCCCTGTAAGGCTGGCTGCCTGAGGTGTACAGCGAGAACTTCTTGCTGTCCATGACTATCTTGGCGGCAGTGGCGGCCCTTTGGAGCCACTTGTCGGCATCAGGCTCGCCGTGATACTTGCGGAAGGTCCCCTCCCAGAGGCAGAAGCGGGACTGCTCTCCTGCGGCCACAAGGCTTGTGACTATGGTGCCGGAGGAGTTCGTGGCATCCGTGATGTTCTCTATCGCGAACTGGAGATCCTCGTAGATATGCTCCGCGACGACGTCGCGGGAGTCACGGCCGGCGTAGAGAAGCTCATCGTCGATGTCGAGCGCATGGTCAATCCAGGGGACATCATTGTAGGTGCGAGTCTTGTCGAAATAGAAGACAGCCCTCCAGAAGCGGGCGATACCATTGTAGTTATTACGGACTTTCTCGCTCACCTTCTCGTTGGTGTTGTTGTCAAGGAAATAGTTGATGTTGCGGAGGGTACCCCAGCTCCATTTGCCTTCCATGCTTGGAGTATAGGAGGCCATGAGGCTGTTGCGGGCGCCCTGGTAAGCATTGATGATGTTGGTGCCTGTCTCACCCCATGAAGTCATTCCGCCGCCGGGCAGCACGTTGTACATGGAGTTGGTGTACATCTTGAGACCGCTCTCACTCGCAAACAACGCATCCTTGCCGACAGAGGACTTGGGAGTCTCATACATGTCGCACGCTGAAAGTCCAAGAAGAGCCGCGAAGGCTATGAATATATACTTTTTCATTGTTCCTTATCTTTAGAAAGTGACAGAGATACCGAAGGTGAAAGCCTTTAGGATAGGATAACTGTAGTTGGATCCACCATCAGCCATGATAGGGGAACTGTACAGACCGGAACTCACGAGGCTGAGGGTCTCGGAGTCCTCACCCATGATGCTGTTGACATCGAACTGCTTGCTGTGCTTGTACAGAGGA
>JAFYYW010000019.1 GCA_017548985.1 Bacteroidales bacterium | reverse complement strand
TTCCGTGGCGTTGGAGGGAGTGAGCTTGACGCTTAATTGGATGCTCTTGCCAATATATACGCTATGATCGGTCTCAATGAACTCGATCGCTGTGACCGGCACCACTTTCTTGCTGACAGTCACCTGGCATGTGGCGGATTTACCGTCAGCGGTGGCCGTGACCGTGGCTGTTCCGGCCGCGACCGCGGTGACCGTTCCATTGAAGACTGTAGCGACAGAACTGTTTGAACTGGACCATGTTACGGTCTTGTTGGTGGCGTTGGCAGGATTGACAGTAGCTGTCAAGTTACCTGTGGCGCCTGTTTCCAGAGCAAGGGTGGATTGGCTCAACGTCACGCCGGTCACAGCCACAATCTGGGGAGTGGGCGGTTCCGGTTCCTCCTGAGGGCCGCAGGCCACCAAGATGGCGGCGAGGGCCACGAGGGTCACAAAAGAGTGGAAATACTTATTACTCATAATATTTCTTTAATCAATAATCTCCTTCCATGTCTTTCCGACTATGACCGGCGGCACATGCGCCGGAATGTTGTCGTCAATCTCCACGATGCTTCTGGTGACTGCCCTGGTGGTAGGATGGGCCTTGTCCCAGGAGACAAATGTAGAGTAATCGTAGTTCCAGGAACCTCCTTCTGAGAGCTTCATTATCCTGGTGTAAATCAAGGATCTGGACGGTGCGTTGAAGGTGGAGTTGTTGTAATGGTCGTTCATCACACTCTGCTCCGTCGGTCTCCAGACTCCGTTCCAATATGTGTAGCCCCCCTCGTAGACTCCAATGTTCTCGCTGGAGAAGTTCTTGTCGCCTATGAACCGGCTCCAAAGAACCTTCTTGGGGTCTGATGTGAAGTCGACGTTCAAGTACCAGTCCTGGTCCTTCTGGACCTTTTTGGCATAACTCTCTTCCGATGTGGTGATCATGTCATTGTCGCGGTAAGCGTATTCGTCCGCGAGCTTGGCTATGCCGTGTCCGCCCAGTTCGTGGATTATCGTGCTGGCCAGCGAGGATACGCCACTGGTTACGGTCACGTCCTTGAAAGGTACCCAGCATACGGCAGCTCCCCCGGCATAGATATTCATGTCCTCGGGATCAAACATGTAGCAGGTGCCTCCTCTCCGTAGGCTGTTCATCAGCACCAGGACCGCGACATTATCCATCCTGGAATCGCCCACGGCCTTTTTGGCGTATTCTAAGACCTTTTCATTGTTACCTCCCACGGCGGATCCGTATCCGAAAGCGCCGCTGAAGGCTGTCGAGTTCCCGTTGAAATACTCCTCGTGCTTTGACACGGCGTTGACGAAATAGATGTTGAACCTGCTCTTCATGGATTTGTAAGGTTCCACAGAGAACAGGTCCGCGATAACCTGCGCGGCCGCTTTCTTGAAGGTGTTGTCGGTGATCTCCCTGTCCGAGAACGCGTCACCTGTGACCACCAGGTCTATTCCCTTCCCGGTAGAGGCCTTCTGGTACGTGGTCACTTTCCCGTCCTGCGAGTAACTCTTTGACTCGTAATGTGAGACAGTCGTCTTGAATTCCTTCTGAAGGAATGCTATCGCATTGCTCAGGGACTCTCTCGACTGGTCGAGCAGGGTGGTATAAACCACAGTATTGTCAGGTCCAAGGATGACAATAGAGTTCTCTAAGTCAAGTGGATAGATTCCGACACCTTTTTCGGCATAGAAAGGAGCCCCTTGGGGATAATCCTCGTACATGTACCTGATAAATGAATCCCATGTCGCTCCGGCTTTATTGAGATCGTCCTTGAATACCGCGTCCGATGCATTCTTGTCTGTCGTATTCGTTCCGCCGTTATTGAAGAACGACAGGATTCCCAATCCCTTGTTCTTGTTCGTTTTGTATAGCGTTCCAAGTTGGATGAGACATTCTAGGGCGTCGCCTGATCTGGGATTCAAATGGAACACCACGCTATACTGGTTCCGCGAGAAAAACTCATCGATATCGAACTCTTTCCCGGACAGAAGCTTGATCTTTGGGCTTCTGGGCGCGGGGATCTTGGAATCCCGGAGATTATCCATCGTGAATTTATTGTCGTAGAATATTTTTGGCCAGAGTTTCCAATAATTATCCATGTGAGATACTGTGGTGGGAATCGAGCCGGATAGTTTGTTCGAGCTGAGATCGATTACCTTCAGGTTGATGAGGCTTCCCAACGAGGCGGGTACTGAGCCGGACAGGTCATTGAGCGACAGATTCAATTCTTCGAGTCCCGTCAATTGCCCGAGGGCGTCCGGAATCTTCCCGGTAATATTACAGTCAAAGAATATCAATTTCTTGATACTCTTGAGCTTGCTTATAGAGGTAGGGATGGTCCATTTGTCCATGGGGGCATGTAAGATCGCCAGACGTTCAAGTTCCTCCATAGCGAAAAGCGATTCCGGAAGTTTCCCGGAGATGGGATACCTCCATAAGTAAATGTCCTTGAGTTTCTTAAGTTGCCCGATTTCTTTCGGCATCGGATAACTCTGGGTGTTATTACTTTCTCCTATCAGGTGAAGGACTTCAAGTTCTGTGAGGTCTGCGATTTCCTTCGGAATCTGACCTGTGATATTATCATCATTTATCCAAATACTTCGCACATGCTTGCCGTCAGAAGTCATTTCAACTCCTTGCCACAAATACAAGGGTTTGTCTGTGCACCAGTTCTCCTTAAAAGAGTTTCTCCAGTTCTTTCCATTGTTCGCGTTGAAGAACTTTATCAGGGCTGCCCTTTCCTTGGCCTTGTATGAACCCTCCTTCACGGTGACTTGGCAAGTGGCTGTTTTGTCGCCGACCTTGGCGGTGATAGTGGCGTTTCCGACCGCGATGCCTTTAATCTCACCTTTATCGTTTACCGTAGCGATGCTAGTGTTGTCGGAGGACCATTCCACTTTCACGTCAGGATCCTCTGTATCCACTGTCGCTTTCAGGGAGATGGTGGCTTCTTCCTCAACTTGCGCCGAGCTCTTGTCCAAAGACAAGGAATTGACAGGATAAGATACTGTCACGTTGCAAGAGACTTTGAGAGTTCCGATTGAGGCGGTGATTACAGCCGAGCCCTTGCCTACGGCAGTGATCTTCCCATTGTCAACAGTCGCGACGCTCTCATCACTGGATGTCCAGGTGAGCGTCTTGTCGTCGGCGTCAGCGGGTTCAACCGTGGCGACAAGGGTTAAAACATCCTTGATGTTCAAGGAAGCCGCGTCCTTGTCCAGCCTGATTGAAGTCACTCCCTTAGGGGTTACAGTGACCTCGCAATTGGCCGTTTTACCGCTAGCGGTGGCGGTGATTGTGGCGCTTCCAATTGCTATGGCCTTCACTGTACCGGCATCAACCGTCGCCACTGATGGATTAGAGCTTGACCAGGTCACAGTTTTGTCGGTGGCGTTCGAGGGGCTTACCGTCGCGGTCAAGCTCGTCGTGCCTCCCTTGGCGATAGATAGGGTCGTCTGGCTTAATGAGACACCGGTAACCTCCACTAATGGTTCCTCCTGCGGGCCGCAGGAAGCCATGATGGCAGCAATAGCCGCCAGGGTCACAATAGTGTGGAATAATCTATTCATGATAAGGTAGTTAATTGATTCCGAAATATTCCTTGATGTTGCGGGCCATCTCGTCTGCCAGACGCTGACGGGCCTCGACGCTGGACCATGCGATGTGCGGGGTAAGGACTATTCTCTCCGGATGGCTGGTATGCAGCAGCGGACTGTCAAGAGGAAGTGGCTCTTTCTCGTACACGTCGAGTCCTATACCGGCGATCCTTCCTTCATCGATGATCCTGGCCAGGTCTTTCTCGATGGCGATCCCGCCCCTGCCTGTATTGACCAGCCATGCGGTGGGCTTCATCAGAAGCATCTTCTCGTAGTCGATCAGGCCCGCTGTCCTCTCATTGTATGGAGCATGGATGCTGACTACATCAGACGCCCGCAGCAGGGTCTCGATAGGAACCGAAGGATAATCCTTGCAATGGGAAGTGCCTGAGGTTGAGTAATATATGACCTTCATCCCAAAGTCCTCGGCAATCTTGGCGACCTTGCTGCCTATCGCCCCCATGCCGACGATCCCAATTGTTTTCCCACTCAGTTCGGTGTAGGGATGCGCCGAATCGGTGTGGATCTTGCCGGCTGAGTAGCGGCCGTCTTTGGCGTAGGAATCGTAATGGAACAGCCTCCCGGAGAGGGCCAGGATCAGGGTCCAGGTAATCTGGGCGACTGAATCCGTAGAATACCCGGCAACATTCCTGGCGGCCACGCCTCGCTCCTGGCAGAGTTTGAGATCTATGTTGTTCATTCCAGTTCCAGCCTCACAGATAAGCTTCAATTTTGGGGCGGAGTCCAGGAACTCTTTGTCTACTATGATTTTGTTGAGGATCGCGACATCAGCATCCTTGACTCTCTCACGGGCCTCCTCGGCAGTGGATGAGTCGTAGGTTGTAAGTTCGCCGAGCCTCTCGATCTCGGTAAGCGGCGTGGAGCCCATGGTCGCCGCGTCAAGGAATACGATCTTCATTTTATTTCTAATTGTAGAGTTGTTTACGGGTTGAGGGGAGGTCACCCCTGGGGATCTGCGGATCGTCTATTTCCGAGTCCACAATGCGGTTCAGGCCTCTGATCACGTTGGTCTCAAGGAACCTGATTTGCTCCGGGAAGGTGGATATGAAGGTTGAGGCGATCTCGTGGGAATGGTCATTGTAGCGGAGTATGTTGTACGTGTAGCCGTTTTTCCTGAATATCCTGGCGAGACGGTCGGAACCGAATATGCCCCATTTAAGAAAGCGGAACTGTTTGTAATTCACGATTTTGTCATCAGTACCATGGAAAAATGCCGTCGGAGCTGGGGGAGTCTTGTAGGATGGGGTGCCCTCGATGGAGATGATCGCTCCGGCAAAAGGCATGACGCCTGCATAACGGAATCCCTCGGGAAGATATTCCCCGGCCCTTCCGTTATTCAGGAGCCAATCTGCCTCCAGTACGGCTATGGCTCCCGCAGAGGATCCGCTGGTCACCAGATTATCAGGATCGATTCCAAGTTCACCGCCATGTCCTATCAGGTAGGCGGTGGCTGAATACAAGTCCTCAGCCGCTATTTGCGCGGCGTTGCGGAAGGCCTTTGCCGAGGCGACGCCGCCGGAAGTCTTCACGCCTTTCATCCCTAGCCTGTAGTCGATGCTCACTACTCCGTAGCCCGCGTCATTGAGCATCTTGAACCAAGGCATGTAATATTTGTCATTCCTGGTGCCGGTGATGAAGCCTCCTCCAAACATGAATACTATCGTTGGCTTTTGCTTGCCGTCCAACTCTGTGGCGCTTCCGGGGGAGGCGTTATAGACGTCGAGATAAAGCTCTTGACCGTCTTTAGTGGCGAACAAGCAGGTTGATGCGGGCTGGTAGTTCTCCTGTGCCATCAGCGACGCGCACAGGAGGAGTATCGTCAGTGAAGATAAGATTCTATTCATCATTAGGTTCTTGTGGTTCGGGTTCGTTGTCTTGAGTGCTCGCCACCAATCGTCGGATGGGCTTGAAATGGGTGAAAAACCGTGCCGCGATCACTCTTATCACCGTGTAGGAAGGTATGGCCACCAACATTCCGAGAATTCCCCCGACATGGCCGGCCATCAGCAGGACAATGAATATCTCCAACGGGCTGGATTTGATGCTCTTTGAATATATTATAGGCTGGAATAGGAAATTGTCCACAAGCTGGGTGGCGAGGAATATGGCGAGCAGGGTGAACAGGGCTATCCAGAAATTGGGATATACTCCGAGAACTGCAGCGCTGCTGTATTTCAGGACCAGTCCGAGAATAGTTCCGATACCCGCTCCGATCCATGGTCCGACATAAGGGATCACATTGAGAAGTCCTGCCATGAACGCTATTCCTATCGCCGGGTACAGCCCTATTTTGGCTATCAGCCACAGTCCGAGGAAGTTTAAGGTGGCGACTCCGATTATCTCCATCAGAAGGCCTCCGAAATACCTTGTCAGCAGATGCTCAATGTCCCCGATGGCGTTGATGGCCTCTTCCTCGTGCCTGTCCGGCACTATGGAACCGATTATCCTGCGGAACAACTTGTCGTCTTTTATGAAAAAGAAACTGATGAACACAACACAAAACAGTCCTATGCCTAAAGCCCCGAGGGCTGAGGCCACTGATCCCACAACTGAGGTGACCGACGATATGTCGAATGTTTTCATGAGCCATGTGGCCAGTGACTCCTGGATCTTGAAGTCCCTGCCCAGCTGAGGGAAGCGGTCGATCAGCCACACATTGAGCCTGTCCGCCCAGCGAGCTATCTCGGAAGTGTTGAACGAGCTCGTCTGGAGGTTGCTTGATACACTCTGGATTATTCCTGACACTACAGGAATCACCTGTGTGATGATGCCGAGGAATATGCCTATCACCAGGATCAGTGTCAAGATCGCCAGGAACCAGTCCGGGGCGCTCTTGCCCTTGATCTTGAATTTGCGAAGGAGGCGCATGATAGGTCTGCCGAGCAAAGACACGACAGCTGCCAGGATAATGTAGATCAGAACGCTCCTGAAATACCAGCATAAAGCCACTATAATGGCTGCGGAGACGGCCCAAATCGTATATCGGGCCAGTCTATCGATACTTCTCTCTTCAATCATGGCCAAAGAATTCTAGTAGTTGAAAACGATTGTGGAGCCCTTCTTGAAAGCGTCATGGTCGAGTTTCCAGTCCTCGACTGGCTTGCCGTCTACGGTGATCCCTTTGACCGGATCGGAATAATCCTTCCGGCCCATGGCCTTGATCTTCACCTTTTTACCGCCATAGTTGAGGGTAATCCGGTCAAATATAGGGGAGAACAATTCATAAGAGGGGGTCCCGATTTCCAGGGGATAGAATCCTAGCTGTGCGAACATGTACCAACCGCTCATCGTCCCGTCGTCCTCGTCCATCTCTGGCGCATATCCCTCCGGCTTGTTCTGGAAGGCCCTGCCGACGAATGGTTCCGGATATTCGGCCTGTCCTCCGTAAAGGTGCTTCATGTTGTCGTCGGTAAGGTAGCGCCTGACCCATTCACAGGTCTTGTCGGGCCTTCCGAAGCGATTGAACATGAAAGGCGTCTGGATATCAGGCTCGTTGCCCTGGTTGAACATTCCCTCCTTGAAGAAGGTGTCCAGCTCGCCCGCAAGCTTGTCGGCTCCGACCCACTCCGCCATCTTTCCGGTGTACTGCGGACAGGACCATCTGTACTGCCACTTAGTACCTTGATATAGGCCGTTGCCTTTCATCAGGGAGAAATCCTCGGTGACCTCCATGAACACATCTTTCCAGACTTTCCCGAATATGCTGTCGGCCTCGGCGGTAAACCTCGCCGCATCGTCGGCGCTGCCGATGATTTCCGCTATCTGGCCTAAGGCCCAAAGATCGTTGCACAGCTCCAGGAGCTGGTCGGGAGACTCCTTGGGAATCTCTGTCAGGACTTCCCTGACCATACCATCATACCCTGGCAGGAAATCCACCGGGATGCCTTTCTTGTAGGCGTCCAAAAGCATCAGACCCATGTGCTCGGTCCTGACGGTAGGGGCGCTCTCGCAGTCGGTGGCCCAGTTCTTCTTCCCTGTCCTGAACAGGTTGACACAGGAGGCGGCCATGTCGGAATAGGTCTGAGGCTCGAGAAGTAGAAGCATCGGGAATTTCGCCCTATATGTGTCCCACATGCTCCAGCTGTTGAAAGCCCGCCTGCCTCCGGAATCGTAGACCACTCCGTCTGTCCCGAGATATTCCCCATCCGGGGACGTGACATCCATGGGACTCATGTAAAGCCTGTATAACGAAGTGTAAAACAGATGTTTCTGCTCCTCGTCAGCGCCTTTTACCTTAACCTTGGCAACTTTATCCTTCCATTCCTTTAGAGCCTCTTTCCTGACCTTTTTGAACGAGCATCCTTCTTTGGCTTCCAACTCCTTGTCAGCAGCCTTCTGGCTGACGGGAGAGACACCGATGCGGATTTCCACATTATTGTCCGCGAACTTCAGGACGGTGCCTGTGGGGGTTGTCTCCACCACTTCGAACGGCTTGTCGGAACGAAGCCTGAAATAGAAGCCGTATTTCCCTCTGGCGCAGGCGGTTCCGGATTCTATCCGGCCGGTTATCTCCTGGTCGCTTACAACCTGGTATTCACAGGAAGTCTTTCTTCTTTCAAATGCGGAGTTGAAATCTATGGACATAGTCTTGCTTTCCGGGAGTGTCCACCGTTCGAAGGCGACCGCCCGGCTGACCGTGAACTCACCGGACGCTCCATTGTCAAAGCCGGCGCTGTAATATCCGGGGACAGCCATCTCTGTCCCTTTCAGGATCTGCAGGACAGTCTCCTTCTCGGAAGGCTTGATACGGAGATTGCCTCCCACACCTCCGCATCCGACTCCTGAAAGCCTGTTGATGGAAACTCCCGAGGTGACCGGTTGGGCAAAATCATAGCCGGCGTGCTGATGAGGCTCGCTGTCGGGGCAGAGACACAGCATCCCGAACGGTACGGCGGCTCCGGGGGAGACCTGTCCGTTGTCACCGGATGTGCCCATGAAAAGGTTCACATATTTGAGATTTCCAGGCAAGTTCCTGGCTTCGATTCCGGAAGGGAAGGAAAAGCAGGAGAGCAGCAAGGCGGAGATGAGTAATTGCTTGGCTTTCATCGCTAAGGCTTTTGATTAGAATAGTCCTCTATACATCACAAACTTAAAAAAAAAATACAAAAAATGCAACGTGTGCCTTAGATTGGCACAAGCATGTTATAATTTTGCGACAGAAACAAAAAAGGAACGTTGAATAAAAAAACAATATAGCCATGAAGAACACCGAATACAACGCCGACAATCTCGCTTCAATGATCTCTTCGGAGTCTTCTCTCTCCACCCTTCTCGAGATGATGGGTGACATGGGTCTCGAACTTGACTCCATCACCCGCTCCTGAACCGGTTCCTGGGCAAACTCGAAGGGCCGCCACATTTGCATTTTCCGGAATATTAATATAAATTTGTGAATGCCCGCTCTCAATCGTTGTGAGTGAAGGAATTCGCGAACTTATAATTAGTTAAGATATGGAAAAGCTATTCAGGACATCTATCGCGGCGATAGCTGCCGCTCTTCTTTCCCTTTCGTTGTTCTCTTGCGGTCCCGATGAGCCTGACAACGGTGGCCCGACCGGCCCCACTACCGTGGCTGTCACCGGAGTAGCGCTCAACAAGACTTCTCTAAGCTTGGTCGAAGGCAGCTCGGAGACACTTACCGCTACCGTGGCTCCTGACAACGCCACCAACAAGGCTGTCAGCTGGAAGTCCTCCGACGCCGCTGTCGCATCCGTTGACGGTAGCGGTAAGGTGACTGCCGTTAAGGCCGGTTCCGCAACGATAACCGTCACTACCACAGATGGTTCCAAGACCGCCACCTGTTCGGTGACAGTCACTCCGAAGGCCGTTTCGGTCACGGGCGTGAGCATTGACAAGACAGAACTGGAGTTGACCAAGGATGAGACGGCACAACTCTCGGCGACCGTCGCTCCTGACAACGCTACCGACAAATCCCTGGAATGGTCCAGCTCGGATGCTAAGGTTGCCACAGTCGACAACACGGGCAAGGTCACGGCTGTTGACGCCGGAATCGCTACGATATCGGTCAAGACGAAAGACGGCGGCAAGACGGCGACGTGTTCGGTGAAAGTCAACCCGAAGGTAGTTCCTGTCGAGGGCGTCATTGTCGAGCCGGAGACCATTGAGATAACTGAAGGTGAGACCGCCCAATTGAAGGCCTCCATAAGTCCTGCCGATGCCGACCAGGACATCGAGTGGGCCGCACAGAACTCCATGGTCGCTACTGTGGATCAAAATGGTCTTGTCACGGCCGTGGCGCCCGGTACGACCAGGATAATTGTCCGGTCGAAGTCCAACACCGACATTCAGGGTTATTGCGAAGTTACTGTCAAGCAGGATGCCTCATTGAAGGGCATTGCTCTCAGTGCGTCAGATATGAATTTGAATGTGGGAGGGAGCAAGACACTCTCTGTGGTTTATACCCCTGAATATGCTGCCAACAAGAACGTGACATGGGTATCCTCGGATCCTTCGGTGGTCATGGTCAATGATGGGAAGCTTGTTGGACTTAAGGAGGGAACCGCCACAATAACAGCCACTTCCGAGGAAGGAAACTTCAAGGCCGAATGCACCGTCACGGTCTCGAAAGCCAAGGGGCCGTTTGTTTACTATTGTAGTGGTGGACATATTCTTATCGAAGGTTCCCGTGACCCGCTTAACGGTGCGTTTGACGGCGTCATCATTGAAGATAATGACCAGGTCGAGAATAATTACCGATCCACATACTCGATCGACTACGATGGGAAAGACCTGTATTCACTCGAGCGTTACAGCTATCGGGATTGGCTTTGCGTGAATCGCAAGCCGGTTGTCAAACTTGATGGATTCAAGGAGTATGACTGGCGCTTGTCGTATGAGCTGAAGAGTTTTGCCGCCCGGAACGGAGTCTTCGCGATTATGGGGCGGATGGGGCAATACGATTTCCATGTGCTAAGGGTAACAGCGGACGGCGATTATAAGGATATCACGGTCCACACTTCGGCAAATAACCTAATCGATGTCTTTATAGCTGTCGCACCTGACGGAACGATCCACGCGGTCTCCGCTTTCAAGGACACTTTCTGGGATTACTGCCTGTACTTGTACAAGATCTCCCCGGATGGCAAGGTGACGGAACAGCTTGTCGAGAAGACATACACCAATCGTCCCAGGATTGCCATATCTGACAAGGGTGACGTGTACATTTTCACATATTATGAGAAAAGTAACAGCTGTGCCGGCCGTCTCTACAAGAACGGTAAGTTCTTTAAGGATGTTGATGAAGTGGAGAATAACTTCCAGTCCTCTCTCTTCTGTTCCGGAGACCATGTGTATACTGCGGTCGCTGATTTAAATAAGAAAGAGCTACGGGTCCACAGGGACGGAAATAAAGTCCTGACCCTGGGAAAAGGCAAAGGCGCCTACCTAGGATACAATACCAACCGCCTGTGGGTGACTTCCAAAGGTGATATCTATGTGTCGTGGTTTGATGATGATAACATCTACTACTTGACCAAGAACGATAAGGTTCTCTACACCTCTTCGGAGGACATCTTCTGGAGCTTCTGCGTAGTCGAATAGGACTGCCGAGGCATGGCAAAGAGAACAACCACCGCCGACCATTTACCCGGATAGGGTGCGAAGCGCAGGGAGGCGGTGGTTGTTCTCTTTGTATAAATGTCAGTCTTCCTTCAACGAGACCAGGGTGTTGTCCTTCTCGGGGGTTAGACCGACCTTGAGGGTGCGGAGCTCAGCTGAGCCCTTCTTGCTTTTGCCCTGAAGGATCCTGTCGGAGATAATGAACTCGGACACAGGATCTTCCACGTATCTCATCACGGCTCTCTTGAGTGGCCTGGCACCGAATGCCGGGTCATATCCGGCCTCGGCGATAAACTTTTTCGCGGACGGGGTGATGGTCAGTTTGTAGCCCGATTCCTCAGCCCTCTCGCGAAGCTCGCGCAACTCGATGTCAATGATCTTCTCGATGTCCTCTTTCGTCAGCGAGTTGAAGAATATCTGCTCGTCCACCCTGTTGATAAACTCCGGCGGGAAGCTCTTCTTGATCGCTTTCTCAAGGACGCCCTGACGGTTCTGCGCCACATTTTTCCCGGCGGTCGCGAAACCGACCCCGGTCCCATATTCATCAAGCTCACGGCTTCCGACATTGGAAGTCATGATCACGATAGTGTTCTTGAAATTAACGACACGGCCATTGCTGTCGGTGAGGTGACCGTCGTCAAGCACTTGCAACAAGATGTTGAATATGTCCGGATGGGCTTTCTCGATCTCGTCCAGAAGCACCACGCAATAGGGTTTGCGGCGCACCCGCTCGCTGAGCTGGCCACCCTCCTCGTAACCCACATATCCGGGAGGGGCTCCGATAAGGCGGGAGACGGTGAACTTCTCCATGTACTCGCTCATGTCGATCCTGACCATGTTCTCCTCAGAGTCGAAGAGATATTCAGCCAAGCATTTTGCCAGCTGGGTCTTGCCGACACCTGTGGGACCGAAGAACAGGAAGGTTCCGATCGGGCGGTTAGGGTCTTTCAAACCGGCCCTGTTGCGCTGTATCGCCCTCACAACCTTGTCGATAGCCTCGTCCTGGCCGATGATCCTGCCTTGGAGACGCTCTTTCATCTTCATTATTCTGTTGCCCTCGCTCTCGGCCACTTTGTTGACAGGGATTCCAGTCATCTTGGAGACCACTGTGGCGATGTCCTCGGCGTCCACGACATTACCGGTCTTCTTGTCCTTGGTTAGGCTCAACCGTACCATCGAACCGGCCTCGTCCATGGCGTCTATCGCCTTGTCCGGCAGGAACTTGTCAGTCACGTAACGGTCAGTCAGGCGCGCGCAAGCCTCGATGGCCTCCTCGTTGTAAGTCACGCTGTGGAACTCCTCGTAGTTGGCCTTTATATTGTTCAGGATCGATATTGACTGCTTGATGTCAGTCGGCTCCACGACTATCTTCTGGAACCTTCTGTCAAGGGCGCCGTCTTTCTCAACAATCTTAGCGAACTCATCCATCGTGGTCGCTCCGATGCATTGCAGCTCGCCCCGCGCGAGAGCTGGCTTGAGCATATTGGCCGCATCCAGGCTGCCCTGCGCTCCTCCAGCCCCCACGATTGTGTGGAACTCATCGATGAATAAAATGATATCAGGGTTTGTGCTGGCTTCCTTGATGATGGCCTTGAGCCTTTTCTCGAAATCACCCCGGTATTTGGTTCCGGCCACCACTGAAGCTATATCCAGGGATATAAGCTTCTTTTTGGCCAGGACGGGGGATATGCTGCCTCCGGCGATCCTCTGGGCAATTCCCTCGACAATCGCCGACTTGCCCACACCCGGCTCACCGATAAGCATCGGGTTGTTTTTCTTCCGCCTTCCGAGAATCTCGATGACCCTCGCGATCTCAACATCCCTTCCCACCACAGGATCGAGTTTTCCTTCCGCAGCGGCCTTCGTAAGGTCGAAACCGAAGTCCTCAAGATTCACCTTGCCGGACGGATTGTTCTCCTGGCCCGGCTCGCCATCCTCTTCCTGGTCCTCGTCTCCCTGAGGAGCCGATTCCTGCTGGTTACGGGGAGCCTGTTGCCGGCCGAGTAGTCCCTCGTCCCGCATGTGGGCGAGAAGCCTGCCGTAATCCACTCCATGCTGACGCAGGTAAGCTTGACCATAGTTCTCTGTCGTGCGGCATAGCGCCAGGAGCAAGTGGAGTGACGTGGCCTCCGCTGAGTTCATCTTGGAGGCTTCCATTACCGTGATACTCAGCACGTTCTGCGCATAACGGGAGAACGAGATCTTGTCGGCCTCTGAATAGGGGATCGACTCGTTAGTGAATATGTGGCTGTCAATGAAGCGCTTGAAGGCGTCGATGTCCACTCCCAGAGCGGCCAGTGTCCTGCAAGCGTCATTGTCCCCCTGGCGCATCATTCCGAGGAACAGGTGATCCGGTCCGATGCCGTAGCTGCCGGTCCGCATCGCCTCCTCACGGGCGTAGCGGATGATGCTGTTGAGTTCGTCAGATATCTTGATTTCCATGTTTTCTTTATTCGGGAATAGGACAATAATAGCAATTTTCGCCCACTTATGCAACTTCCATGCGAGCTATATTGACTGACACATTGTCACTATTGCCAGAATCGTATTTTTTTGTTATTTTTGCGTGTTTAAGTAATAAGATAATAGTTTAAGCATTTTATGGATAGTGAGGAAAAGATAATTGAAGGACAGACAGGCGTCATCGAACCGGTTGAGATCGACCAGGAAATGCGCTCGGCGTACATCGATTATTCGATGTCCGTCATCGTGTCTCGTGCCCTCCCGGATGTGAGGGATGGTCTCAAGCCGGTGCAGAGAAGGGTCTTGTATGGAATGGACGGGCTGGGCCTGTCATCTTCCGGCCCGACCCGCAAATGCGCGAAGATTGTCGGAGAGGTTCTTGGAAAGTATCATCCGCACGGTGACTCCAGCGTGTATGACGCTCTGGCGCGTCTCGCCCAGCCTTGGAACCAGAGGTATCCCACCGTGTTCGGTCAAGGAAACTTCGGTTCCATGGACGGAGACCCTGTCGCCGCGATGAGGTATACCGAGGCGAAGCTTCAGAAGATCACGGAAGAGATATTGGGCGACATCGACAAGGACACCGTGGACATGGTGAACAACTTCGATGACACGGAGAAAGAGCCCACAGTCCTTCCGACCAAGCTGCCCTTGCTGCTTTTGAATGGCTCAGCTGGTATCGCTGTCGGAATGGCCACCAATATGGCTCCCCACAACCTCGGTGAGTGCTGTGACGCCATCTGCGCCTATATAGACGATCCAGATATTGACACTGAAGGCCTCATGCGCCACATAAAGGGTCCTGACTTCCCTACAGGAGGTATCATCATGGGCATGAGTGGCATCAAGGAAGCCTATGAGACAGGCCGCGGCAGGGTCGTGGTCAGGTCTAAGACCGAGATCGAGGTCGGGGATAACGGACGTGAGACCATTGTGGTGACCGAGGTCCCGTACATGGTCAACAAGAAGGAGATGATCGAGAAGATCGGCCAGATGGTCGAGGACAAGAGGATCGAGGGTATAACCTATATCAATGACGAGACTTCCCGCGAGGGTGTCCGAGTTATCCTCAGAGTCAAACAGGGCTTCAACTCCAATGTCGTTCTGAACACCTTGTTCAAGTACACCCAGCTCCAGTCCAGTTTCGCCTTCAATAATGTGGCTCTGGTCAAGGGACGTCCCAAGACATTGTCCCTCAAGGAGTTGATCGCCAATTTCGTGGATTTCCGCCACGAGGTGGTTGTCCGAAGGACCCGGTTTGAGCTCGATAAGGCGCAGAAGAGGGCCCATATCCTCGAAGGTCTCCTGAAGGCTATCGACGTGATTGACGAGATCATCCACATCATCCGCCATTCGGAGAATGTGGATGAGGCCAAGGCTGAGCTTATCCGTCGTTTCGGCTTCACCGAGATCCAGGCCACCGCTATCGTCGAGATGCGTTTGAGGCAGCTTACCGGACTCGAGAGGGAGAAACTCCAGGCGGAATATGACGAGCTTGAGAAGTTCATAGCCCGTTGCCAGGAGATTCTCGGCAGTGAGGAGGAGCAGCTTAAGATAGTGAAGGCCGAGACCCTTGAGATCAAGGCCAAATATGCCGATCCCAGAAGAACCGAGATCCGTCCCTCCGAGGAAGAGTTCAACCCTGAGGACTTCTATGCCGATGAGGATGTGGTCATAACCATCTCCCATCTCGGATATATCAAGAGGACTCCTCTGACTGAGTACCGCACCCAGGCTCGCGGAGGTGTCGGGATGAAGGGAAGCTCGACTCGTGACGAGGACTTCATCGAGCACATATACATCGCCAATATGCACTCCACTATGCTCCTTTTTACTGAGAGCGGAAGATGCTACTGGTTAAAGGTTTACGAGATTCCTGAAGGATCCAGGGCCTCTAAGGGCCGGGCTATCCAGAACGTGCTCAGCATTCCTGACGACAAGATCAAGGCTTATATCAATGTGAAGACCCTCAAGGATCAGGAATATGTGGAGTCCCACAGCATCGCTCTGGTGACTAAGGGTGGTGTGATTAAGAAGACCGCACTGTCGGCATATTCCCATCCAAGGGCAGCCGGAGTCAACGCCGTCAACCTGCGCGAGGGTGATGTCCTTGTCGAGGCTCTTCTGACCGGTGGAAACGACGAGATTCTTATCGCGGCTCGAGAGGGACGTTGCTGCCGGTTCAACGAGAAAGACGCCCGTGAGATGGGCAGGACATCAACTGGAGTCCGTGGCATCAATATTGAAGAAACCGACGAGGTGATAGGAGCGATCAATTACGATCCTACGGCGGAGGATGCGGCTGACCACACTGTTTTGGTCGTCAGTGAGAACGGATTCGGAAAGAGGACTGATTTTGATGAGTACAGGATCACGAAGAGAGGCGGCAAGGGTGTCAAGACCATCAATATCACCGATAAGACAGGAAAGTTGATCGCGATAAAGAATGTGACCGAGAATGATGACCTTATGATCATAGAGAAGTCCGGTCTGACGATCAGGATGTCCGTTTCGGATATCCGTGTCGCCGGAAGGGCCACGCAAGGGGTGAAACTGATCAACATCAAGGAGGGTGATTCGATAGCGTCCCTTTCGAATGTCGCGAAGAACGATGAGACCGCTGAAGCCGGTGAAATCATTGAGACTGAGGATAATACTGAAAACGATAATACTAACAATTAATCCCACTTATCATGAAAAAGTTAATGATTGTTTTGGCATTGCTCGCTTCCTTCCAGGTCGCGAATGCCCAGGGAGGAGCCGCTGCTGCCAAGAAGGCTGTTGACGCCGCTCTCGCAGCTTCCCAGAACGCCAAGAAAGCGACCAAGGTCGCCACTTGGATGAAACTCGCGGAGTCTTATATCGCCGCCTATAATGTCCCAACAGGCAATGTATGGGTTGGTGCTTCCGAGAATGAGCTCATGCTCGCTATGGGTAACGAGAAGCCCACTTCTGTCGAGAACGTGATTCTTGGTGGTGCCCAGTACACGAAGCAGGTTTTCGAGAACAAGAACCTCTATATCAACAGCGCTGGAAAGCTTGAGATAGTCGAGGTGACCAAGCCTGTCGTTGAGAACGCTCTTGACAAGGCTCTCGATGCTTACAAGCAGGCCGCCGAGGTTGATCCTAAGGCCACCAAGTCCAAGGAGATCGCTGCCGGAATCAAGAGCATCGTGGACAAGTATAACACCGAGGCTTACAACGCTTACACCTTTGGGGATATCGTTAAGGCTGAGTCTTTCTTCTCGAAAGCTTTCAACGCCTCTTCCCAGAAGCCTAGCGCCGCAATCGACACCAGCGCCCTTTACAATGCTGGTTTTGTGGCTTATGGTGCCGGACAGTACGCCAAGGCAAAGGACTATTTTGACAAGTGCCTCGGACTTGGCTATTACGCCAAGGATGGTGAGGTCTTCGCCAAACTCGCCGATTGTGTTTCCAAACTGGACACCACCGCCACAGGCAAGGCTCTTCAGAAGGATTATCTCGAGAAGGGATTCGCCAAGTTCCCTCAGAGCCAGGGTGTGATGATCGGCCTCATCAACTACTACATCACCAGCGGACAGGACACTGACAAACTCTTCAGCCTTATTGACGCGGCCAAGGCCAACGAGCCTGACAACGCCTCCCTTTATTATGTCGAGGGTAACGCCCGCGCGCAGCTTGGCCAGATCGACGAGGCTGTCAAGGCTTACGAGAAGTGTGTCGAGGTCAATCCTGAATATGAGTATGGCTTCATCGGTGAGGGTATCATGTTCTACAACGAGGCCCTGAAGGTCCAGGAGCAAGCCCAGGTTGAGCTTGATGACGCCAAGTACATGGCTCTTGTCCAGAAGTTTGAGAACTATCTGAAGAGCTGCATCGAGCCCTTCGAGAAGGCTTACAACATGACCAAGAACGAGGAGATCAAGCCTAGTCTCGCCGAGTACCTCAAGAATTCCTACTATCGTTTCCGCGAGGAGGATCCCAAGTACCAGGCCGGCTACGATAAGTTCTCCAAACTCGTCCAGTAAAAGTATTCACATACTCAAAACCCAAAAAGGCCTTCCGTACTGGAAGGCCTTTTGCTTTTTGGGGTGCGATGTGGGGCTCGAACCCACGACACCCAGAACCACAATCTGGTGCTCTACCAACTGAACTAATCGCACCGTGTTGGAGGTTGCAAAGATACAAAAAATTCTTTCTTAACAAGAATTTCTGAATAATATTTATCTTTGTGCATGCGGAGATTCTTGACTTTCGCCCTTTTTCTTTTTATTCCGGTCCTGTCCGGAGCACAGATAACCGTGACCATTCCACCGGCACGGCCGCTTCGCCATCTTCCTGACACCACGACTATCCTCATTATGGGAGATGTGATGATGCACACTGACCAGATTTCTAACGCCAGGAGAGCTGATGGGGGCTATGATTTCTCAACTTATCTGGAACATATAAAAGGTATTGTCTCGGATTCCGACCTGGCCATCGCCAACATGGAGTTCACCTTGGCAGGGCAGCCATATTCAGGCTATCCTTGCTTCTCGGCTCCGGATGGATATGAGGACTATGTGGCATCCTGCGGAGTGGATGTGTTCCTTACGGCCAACAACCATATACTGGACAAAGGCAAGGTTGGCATTGAGAGGACTCTTGGGCGCTATTCCCAGATGGAGGAGGAGGGCCTGGTCAAACATACCGGCTGCTCCGATTCCGCTGAGGATGATCTCAAGCGTTTCCCCCTGATCATGGCGGTAAGGGGTACAAGAGTCGCTCTGATCAATTTCACATATGGGACTAACCTCAAGATAGACAGTAGTTTCCCGAAAGTTCACCGGACGGATAAGGCCGAGATTGCGGATGCTATACTCAGGGCCAGGTCCGCTGGAGCCGAATTCGTGATAGCCTTGCCGCACTGGGGTACTGAATATGCCCTGAACCATTCATCCTCACAGGAGAAACTCGCGGATTGGCTTGTGGAGCAGGGCTGCGACGCTGTCGTCGGGGCCCATCCCCATGTGGTCCAGGACTGGGAACGGGTGGCCTCCATGTCCGATAACCGTCCCAAGGCCGCGCCAGTCATATATTCCTTAGGGAATCTGGTGTCCAACATGAGCGCCACGAACACCCAGGTAGGGCTCATCACTAAGCTTATGATATTGACTGATGAGGACGGTAGCAAGCGTCTTCTCAAGCCGAAGTTCATATTCACATGGTGCACACGTCCGGGAACTCTGACCGACAGTTACGCCACTATCCCTGTCCGGGAATTCATCAGTAAGCGCTCGCTGTGGAAGAACAAGGCGGATTATGACAACATGATCCGTTCCTATGAGAGAGTCAAGGCTGTCACGCGTATTGTTGACTAATTACTTGTAATGAAGAAAACCATAACATTGGAGACAGTGGATCCTGTCGAGATATTCGGAGTCGGCAACCGGATCCTGGAGGAATTCATAACCTATTTCCCGGGGCTTAAAGCTGTGTCCAGGGGCAATGAGATCCATCTGGAAGGGAAGGAAGAGGATATCAAAGAGTTCGAGCAAAAGTTCGCCGAGCTGGTCCAAAGGCGTCACCACAAACTCAACTTGACCGTGTTTGATGTCGAGGATATTTTCGACGGGGAAAAGAGTTCCCCAGAGCGCTTCAGGTCCTCAGGAGACGCTATCATAGTCCACACCACTGACGGCAAGCCGATAAAAGCGCGGAACGAGAACCAGAAGAAGATGGTCAAGGCGTATTTCAACAATGACCTCGTCTTCGCGGTCGGGCCTGCCGGTACAGGTAAGACCTATGTCGCAATCGCTTTGGCGGTCAGGGCATTGAAAAACAGGGAGATAAAGAGGATTATCCTGACCCGCCCTGCAGTTGAGGCGGGGGAGAGGTTGGGTTTCCTTCCCGGAGACTTGAAAGACAAGCTGGATCCATACCTCCAACCTCTCTATGACGCTCTCGGGGACATGATCCCTCCGAAGCGGTTGCAGGATTTCATGACGGAGGGCACCATCCAGATCGCCCCGTTGGCTTATATGCGAGGCCGTACTCTCGACCGCGCGTGCGTCATCCTTGATGAGGCCCAGAACACGAATATGTCCCAGCTTAAGATGTTCCTGACCAGAATGGGTGTGAACGCCAAGTTCATAGTGACTGGCGACGCCACTCAGGTGGACCTTCCCAAAAAAGAGGATTCGGGTCTTGTCCAGGGAATCAATCTCCTGAAGGGAATCAAGGGCATCGAGACCATATTCTTCACCAATGAGGATATTGTCCGCCACCCTTTAGTCACAAAGATTGTGAAAGCCTTTGACCGCCATGAGTCAGAGTAAGGAAATTTATGCGTATCTTCGCAAGTTATTATAATAATAAGGATACATGGAGAGCATCAAATGTCTTATCATAGGAGGTGGACCTGCCGGTTACACGGCTGCGATTTATGCCTCGAGGGCGGGTTTGAACCCTGTTCTTTATGAGGGTATGGAGCCTGGTGGCCAGCTGACTACCACAACAATAGTCGAGAATTTCCCCGGATTCCCGGAAGGTGTTGATGCCAACCAGCTTATGAGTGACATGCGTGCCCAGGCGGCCCGTTTTGGAGCGGACATCCGCAGAGGTGTCATAACCTCGGTTGACTTTTCCAATAGGCCTTTCCGCATGACTGTTGATGGTGAGACCGCGATAGAGGCCCAGGCTGTGATCATAGCCACCGGCGCGTCTGCGAAATACCTCGGCCTACCTTCCGAAAGGAAGTTCAGGGGTATGGGCGTGAGCGCCTGCGCCACTTGTGACGGGTTCTTTTACAGGAAGAAGGATGTCGCTGTGGTAGGTGGTGGAGACACCGCTTGCGAGGAGGCGACTTATCTCGCGAATATCTGTAATAAAGTCTATATGATTGTCCGCAGGGATGTTTTCAGGGCTTCTCAGGCGATGCGGGATAGGGTGATGAACACTCCAAACATCGAGGTTCTCTGGAATTGCCAGACACAGGAAGTATTGGGAGATGATTCCGGCGTCACAGGAGTTCGTCTGGAGAGGAAAGATGGTAAGGTTTTTGATATCAAGGTCGACGGGTTTTTCCTCGCCATAGGCCATCATCCCAACTCCGATGTGTTCAAGGAATATATAGACACGGACGAGAACGGTTATATCATCACTGACGGCAAGTCCACCAGGACAAACGTCGAGGGTGTTTTCTCCGCGGGAGATGTCCAGGATCCGAGCTTCAGGCAGGCCATCACGGCTGCGGCGTCTGGTTGCAAGGCCGCTTTGGAAGTGGAGAAATTCCTTATGTCGAATTAGTTATGCGCATGTTAAAGAGAATATCTAAAGTAACGGTTGTGATTCTGGCCTTGGCCGCCTTGCTGGCTTCATGCAAGTCGGAATATGACGCTTTGCTTAGCAGCAACGATGTGGACCAGAAATATTCGGCCGCTTTCGATTATTTCAATCACGGTAAATACAACAAGGCTTCCCGCTTGTTCGAGAGTCTTGCCGTCCAGACCTCCGGTACTGCCAAGGACGACACTGTCCAGTTCTATTGGGGGATGAGCAATTACCGTTACAAGGATTATTACACCGCTGAGACAAACTTCTCCAAGTTCCTGACGAACTATCCGAGAAGCCCCTTCGCTGATGAGGCGGCTTTCCTCCGTATAGACTGTCTCTACAGGTCCACCATGAGGTCTGAGCTTGACCAGAAGCCAACCTACACTGCGTTGAATGTCATCTCGCAGTATATTATCGATAATCCGAGAAGCACCCATCGCTCAACGTGCGACAGGATGATCAAAGAACTCAACGACCGCTTGGACAAGAAGGCTTTCGACAATGCGAAGCTTTATTACAAACAAGAGGATTACAGGGCTTCCAGAGTCGCTTTCCGGAATATCCTTAAAGATGATGCCGACAATATCTACAGGGAGGATATCCTTTATTATATAGCGATGTCATCATATAACTTCGCTCATTTGAGTGTGGAGTCGAAGCAGAGGGAGCGTTACCTCACCTTCGTGGATGACTACTACAACTTCATTGGCGAGATTCCGGAGTCTCCATATCGCAAGGAGCTTGACGTCCTGTACAAGCGCGCTCAGAAGGCTCTCGGGCGTTATTCGGGTACCGATGAGGATCTCGACATCAAAGCCAAGGATTTCGAGAAGGAGAGAAAGAAAATATTGAAACAATCCGAGACTGAGGAGTAGTAGAATAATTGGAAGATATAATTATTTGAAATGGATATTAAGAAGAAAACCCCTACAAACACTATCACAAGGGATGTGAAGTATCTCGCCGAGCCTACCGGCAACATTTATGAGACTGTTGTCCTCCTTTCCAAGAGGGCGAACCAGATATCGCTGGCTGAGAAGAAAGAACTTGCCAAGAAACTCGAGGATTTCCGTACGGACAGGGACACGATGGATGAGGTGTTCGAGAACAGGGAGCAGATCGAGATCTCCAAGTATTACGAGAAACTCCCCAAGCCGGATCTCATCGCCATCACCGAGTTTGAGGATGGTGAGCTTTATTACAGGATGGCCGGTAAGGAAGAGGGCGATAGGTAGCGTTGGTTCGAGACCATGCTCAAGTCCCTTCAGATCAAGAATTATGTTCTGATAGACTCTCTGGATGTTGACTTTCCGGAGGGTCTTGTCATTATTACGGGGCAGACCGGAGCCGGAAAGTCTATCTTGCTGGGAGCGTTGTCGCTTCTTCTGGGATCCAAGGCTGATGCCTCTGTAATAGGTTCCGGAGCGGATAATTGTGTGGTCGAAGCTGTCTTTGATGTCCCGGAATCCGACACGATAACTTGGAAATTATTGCGTGACAACGACTTGGATGACGGGTCGAAAGAGTTGACCATCCGTCGGGTCGTGTCATCCTCCGGGCGTTCGCGCTCTTTTGTGAATGATTCCCCGGTCAGTTTGCAGATTCTCCAAGGGATATCCTCCCGCCTCGTTGACATCCATTCCCAGCATCAGACGCTTATGTTGTCTGACAAGTCTTTCCAATTGCTTATGCTGGACCATTTCGCCGGGAATGAGTCGTTGCTTTCCAGTTGCTCCGCCAGCTACGCCCATCTCCGGGCGCTGGAGCGTGAGCTTTCGGAAGTGTCACTTGAGTTGTCCCGTCTTGAAGAGGAAAGGGATTACATCCAGTCCAGGTGGAAACGATTGGATGATGCTGATTTGAAGGCTGGTGAGATGGAGTCTCTCGAGGAGGAGCAAAGTATACTCGCCAATTCCGAGTCCATCAAGGAGTCTTTCTCCGGGGTTGAGGAGCTTCTCGACACCTCTTCCCTGAAAGAGACCAGGAAGTTGCTTGAGAAGGCCGGAAAATTTGTTCCTGAGGCGTTGTCACTCGCTGATAGGGTGGAGTCAGCCCGGATAGAGCTGAATGACATCCTCGAAGAAGTGTCCCTTATCAACTCCCGTACAGAGGTCTCCCAGGACAGGCTTGAGGCCGTAGAGGCGAGAATGTCTCTCATATATGACCTGATGAAGAGATATTCCGCATCCTCAGTTGAGGAACTGATAGCCCAGAGGGATAGCCTCTCGGGTTCTTTATCCGACTCTGAGGAATTGAGGAACAAGGTTGAGACTCTCTCCGCTGAGGTGTTGGAAGAGAAAGGAAGACTTGCGGATATATGCGTCCGGCTACATGAGTCCAGAACCGCCGCCAAGGACCGGTTCTCAGACTCTATTCTGGATTCCCTGAAGTCACTTGAACTGGAAAGAGCGATATTCGATGTGGATCTGGTTGACGCCCCGGCTGGCCCGACCGGTACAGACGTCGTCCATTTCCTTTTCTCAGCATCCGGTTCCCATCCGGTCGAGGTCGCGAAATGCGCCTCTGGAGGTGAGCTTTCCAGGCTGATGCTCTCATTGAAGGCGATGATGGCGCGTTTCGAGAATATGCCCACCCTGATCTTCGACGAGATAGATTCTGGTGTCTCTGGAAGTGTGGCTGACAAGATGGGACAGATGATCTGTTCCATGGGTAAGGATATGCAGGTGTTCGCTATCACACATCTGCCACAGGTGGCGGCGAAGGGCACCGCCCATTACCTTGTGGAGAAATCTTTTGAGGGTGACGGAGCCGTCACCACAATCCACCCCGTCTCTGGGGAGGAGAGGGTGATGGAAATCGCCCGGATGCTTTCTGGCAGCAGGGTCACGGAAGCGGCGGTCGGCAACGCGAGAGCGTTGCTATTTGACCAGGCTGATTGAGAAGTCAGGATTGTAAACCACCCTGCGGACAGCCTTGTTGATATAGCTTCCGGTAGAAGTCTTCTCCAATTTGAAATCAGACTGAAGTCCTGAGTAATCGACCCTGTGTAACGCCCTGGGCCATCTTTTGCCGAATTTGTTGGCTAGAGTCGAGAAGTACTTCATGAGGTCGTAGCCAGAATAGGCCGATCGGCTGGGCTCGGAGTTGTAAAGCGCCCTGTACTGGAGAAGGAAGTCTTTGACATCCTGGGAGTTATAGTCCACGAAATAGGTTACGCACGCATGGAGATTCAGCCGATGGAGCTGCTCCACATCGATCTGGTCGAATGTCCTGATCCTGGACGTGCTGTAGAGGACGATTTGGGTTGTCTTGCTTGATGAGGTGGTCTGGTAGAGGTTCCTTACCGCCTCAAGAAGGAAGACAGTGCTTCTTTCGGTGAAGTCGCATGCTAGAACCACACGGTTGACACCTTGGGTTGTCATCAATGACCTCATCGATCCGAGGGTGGTTGTGGAATGGGAAACTCCCACATTGTTCATTTCCCTCTCAACCATGTCCAGATAATCCGAAGCGGGGGTGGAGGGCGTCACAACCAGCACTTTGTCGCCACGGCCCATGTCAGATTTGATCCACTCGACCATATCCCTAATCTGTACTGAAGTGGGAGTGGGGGCCTGGATAATTCTCGCCAGGGAGTCAGCGAGAGGCTCTACCTGCATGTCAAGCGGAGATACGACCCATGAGTCTCCATCGGCCAGGGCAGAAGCCTTCAGAATATCTGTCTTGGAGACGGGACCGATAGTGAAGTCACTGGCGGCCAGCCTGTCATGAGTTACGGGCATATTCCCGCCACCCACATCGAAAGTATGGATGTCAAGATTGATACCATCTCTTCCAAGGTCACGTGCCGCCAAAAGGGAACCGCAGTAAAGATCCATGAACGAGGTCCTGTCACCTGATTTAGAGGCCGAGAAGGGGAGGAGCATCGAGATATTGACATCATGGTTGCCTTCCCTGACGAACAAATCGTCAAGGAAGCCTTCCTTGTCCTCATCCTCCGCATTCTCTTTTTTCTCTGAAGGGAACTCAATCACCTGGTTATCATCGGGATCAACCACTGGTGCCGGCTCATCTACCTGGACCGTCCTTCCTTCCCATAAGACCGGGTCTAAGGGAATCTTGAGGTCTTGTTTTCGGTTTAACTTGTCAGAGGTCATCCGGTTGATGTTCATTATCGATTCCTTTGACACTCCATATTTCTTGGCGATGCCGTCAAGGTCGTCAAACCATCTGACTTTATGGATGAAATAACCATCTTCCGTTTGTTTCTCGGCAGCTTTTTTCGCGGCCTCTTCCTTCGCGGCTCTCTCTTGTTCAGCTTTCTCTTTATCGGCCGCTTCTTTCGCCGCTTTCTCCTGAGCAGCTTTTTCCTTAGCCGCCGCATCCTGGGCCGCCTTCTCCCTCGCGGCCTCTTCCTTAGCGGCCTTCTTGGCAGCTTTCTCCTGTGCGGCCTTCTCCTTAGCCGCGGCTTTCTCCTGAGCCGCTTTCTCCTTCGCCGCAGCCTCTTGAGCGGCTTTCTCCTTCGCGGCCTTCTCCTTCGCCGCAGCCTCTTGGGCCGCTTTCTCCTGCGCGGCTTTCTCTCTCGCGGCGGCCTCCTTATCGGCCTGATCCTTTTCCGCGTTTGCCTGGGCGGCTATCTGCTGGGCGATTTCCTCTTTATAAGGAATAAGCAGGATCTGACCTTTTTTCAGACCATCAGTCTCCAAATTGAGAAAAGGATTCGCTCCGTAGATTTCCTCTACAGTGACCCCATAAGCCTTACTTATAGAATACAAAGTCTGGCGCTCAAGGACAACATGGGCATAATAAATCTTGCCTCCCGAGCGGACTCTTTCTTTTGAAATGGTCACTGGCGGCGCCTGATATTCCTGGGCGGTAGTCTCTACCGTAGCGAAAGCCGACAGGCACAGGGCCAGAGCCAGCATATGGGTTAACTTCGTTCTCATAGCGACTTGTATAAATTATCGGAGAAATCAAGGAGTCTCTTGGTGAATGTCTTCCAAGAAAGCCGGTCTTTCTCGACTTTGATGGAGTTAACGCACAACGCGCGGATATTCTCGTCAGAGAAAAACCTCATTATCTCCTCCGCGACACATTCGGGGGCCGGTCTCTCCGCGACCAGGCCTGTTCCGCTGTCACCAACAGACTGTCTCAATCCGCCGACATCGGTAACCACCATGGGAACCTCAAAATGCCAGCAGATAGCGCTTATGCCGCTCTGGGTCGCGGACCTGTAAGGGAGGACCACCAGATCGGCTGAGGAGAAGAAGTCTTTGACTTCCGAATCTTTAATGTATCTTGTGAAAAGTCTGATCCTGTCCTTCGCCGGAGAGGAGGCTATCATCTCTTCGTATTTCACGAATGAGCCGTAGGGCTCACCGGCGACAATTAAGGAATAACTGTCATCCAATCTGCCGAAAGCGTCCAAGAGGATGTCCAACCCTTTATATTCCCGGATGAGACCAAAGAACAGGAGATTCTTCTTGCCTGGTTCCAATCCTAGTCTCGTCTCGGCTTCCTCCCTTGGGATCTTTTCGCCGAAGTGAATGTATACCGGATGGAATAAGTTGATTTTCAGAGCTTTGGGCGCCAAGGATGAAAGATCGTCGGAGACTTCCTGGCACAGGGTCACATGGGCCGTGCAGCCGGAAAGGAAGTACCTTGTGAGGGGAGCGTCAAAGAATCTGGGCTCATGCGGAATCACATTGTGAAGGATGGAGATCACCTTGCGGCGCTTCTTCAGCCTTCTGGCTATCCAGCCCAAAGAAGGGGCGAACCAGGACATCCAGTAGCTGATTATGACCAGATCCGGGTTCCAGTCCCTTATCGCCTTGTAGGTTTTTATGTAGGAGAATGGATTCGCCGTATCCAAGAGAGCCTCGCTCTCTATGGGTACGGCGTCATCATCCTTTGTGACGTACTGGGTCTTCCCAGGGAAGAGGAAATCAGGGTATTGCCTCTTGAAATTGAACGCTTTGACCGTGTTCTCCTTTCCCAGTTCCAAGTATAAACTCGCGTTGAACTGAGATATCCCTCCCCTGAAAGGGTAAAAGCACGATAGGAAAGCGATTCTCAAACTACTCGGTCTTGGCGGCGTCCTCTCCCTTGCCCTTGGTCTTGACGTACTCGCTGTTCAAACCTTCGAGAAGGGCGTCGGTGATGTCAAGGTCAGGATCTCCGCAAGCGACTGGAGAAGGAAGGATGCTTCCCTGGGTGGCGATAATCATCGCGAACTTGTGCTCCTCATTGTACTTGTCTATGAAGGTCTTGATGGCATCAGCGATCTGGTTCATCATAACCTGCTGCTCCTCAGCCATTTCCTGCTCTTTCTGGGCGGCGTAGTTGTTGAAGCTGTTCTGCTGCTCCTGAAGTTTCTGGCTCCTCTGCTCGGCGACCGAACGGACCAGGAGACCCTTATTGAGGTCAGACTGGAATTTGTTGGCGTCGCTCTGGAGTTTGTTGCCCCTGCGGTTGATCTCCTCCTGGATGCTTTGCATCTTGGTCTCCACTACGGAACGGAGGTCATTTGCCATGTCATATTCATTGAGGACCCTGTCCAGGTCGTACCATACGATGGCACCCGGCTGGGCCGACTGCTCAACTGCCTCACCGGTAGAGGCTTTCTTTCCGCTGCTGTTCGAGGTCAGCTGCGCGATACCTAACGCAGCCACAGCCACGAGGGCTATGATGCTGAGAATCAGTGGTGTTTGTTTCATTTTATCTAATCTTAAATAATATTCCAGTCTACAAATGTAATGAATTTTTCTTAATCTCCGACAGATAAGCCCTGATTGTCGCTTCCAGTCCCATATAAAGCGCGTCGCATATTATGGCGTGACCGATCGAGACCTCGTCGGTCCAAGGGATGGTTTTTATGAAAAACCCCAGGTTCTGGAGGTTCAGGTCATGGCCGGCATTCAATCCGAGTCCCAGTTCCCTGACCTTTAAAGCGGTCTCGAAGTACGGGGCGACCGCCTTGCCTGGATCTGACGGGAAAAATTCCGCGAAACCGGCGGTGTAAAGCTCAACCCGGTCGCAACCGCAGGCGGCCGCGCCAGCCGCCATCGCCGGATCCGGATCTATAAATATAGAGGTACGTATTCCTTTTTCCTTGAACCTTGCGCAGATATCAGTGAGAAAGTCCTTGTGGGTCACCGTGTCCCATCCTTGGTTGGAAGTGATGGCGTCATGGGCGTCGGGAACCAGGGTCACCTGGTCGGGCACGACCTCGAGGACCAGGTCGACAAAGCTGGGGATCGGGTTCCCCTCGATATTGAACTCGGTCTTGACGCCGGGCCGTATGGCTCTTACATCGGAGTACCGGATATGCCTCTCATCGGGCCTGGGATGAACAGTTATACCTTCAGCTCCGAAGGACTCGCAGTCTCTGGCGGCCTTCTCCACATCCGGCATGTTCCCTCCGCGGGCATTGCGGATGGTGGCTATCTTATTGATATTGACACTTAATCTTGTCATGGTGCAAAAGTAGTGATTTCTATTCAGATTTTATTAGAATTGTGTTAATTTTGAAAGTTGAACTCATTCTAACGAGAACAGATGAAGATAGCGGTATACACTCGGGATTACTCCTCCCTGTCCGGCGGGAGATTCATGCGGATGTCGGACAAGTTAGTCTCGTCAGGTTTCAAACTGTACAGGATCCGTTCGTCGTCCGACTTGTCTGAAGGCACTGGCCTGGTGTTGAGCGTCGGAGGTGACGGCACCTTCTTGTCGGCTTCAAAACGGGTGGGACAGACCGGGATCCCTGTGCTCGGAATAAACATGGGTCGTCTGGGTTTCCTTTCAGAATATAGCCCGGAAGAGGCCTGTGAGGCCATTTTGACCGGATCATATACCCTCGAGGACAGGGCTTTGCTGGAAACCAAGGTGGAAGGGGAGATGCTTGATTCGGACTCGTCGTTCTGGCCTTATACCCTCAACGAGATATCTGTCCTCAGGGGTGGGGCCTCGATCCTCGGTATCGATGTCTGCCTTGACGGTAACCCTCTTCCGACTTACTGGGCCGATGGCCTGCTGGTCTCCACCAGTTCAGGATCCACGGCATATTCATTGAGCGTCGGAGGCCCGATCTGTGTCCCGGAATCAAAAGTCATAATCATAGCTCCTGTCGCTCCCCACAACTTGAATGTGCGTCCATTGGTCGTTCCTGATACGACTGTGGTGACCATATCCATGAGGTCCCGGGACAAGGTGGTGGCGATGTCGATGGACAATCGTAACGTGAGGCTATCCTCTGATGCCAGACTCGAAGTGAAGGTGGCACAATTTTCGCTCAAACGAGTGCGTCTCGAGAAGTCGAGTTTCATCAAGGCCCTGACGACAAAACTGTTCTGGGGCGAGGATATCAGAAATGGAGGATTTTAACGACAATATTCAAGGCCGGATTCCTGCCCATGTGTCAATCATTATGGATGGCAATGGAAGGTGGGCGAAGTTAAGAGGAAAGGAGAGGGTCTACGGCCACTCTCATGGGGTGGAAAGTGTCAGGGCTTGCGTAGAGGCGGCCGCGGAGACAGGTGTCAGGTATCTGTCCCTGTTCGCTTTCTCATCCGAGAACTGGGGCCGTCCGGAGGCCGAGGTCAATACCCTTATGAACCTGATGTTCAAGGCTATAGCTGATGAGATTGAGGCCTTGAAAAAGCAAAGGGTCAGATTCCGTGTGCTCGGCGATTCCAGCCGCCTGGATCCAGCCCTCGTCGAGGCGATCCGCGCCGCTGAGGCTTTCACGGAGCCAACGGATGGAAAGGAGCCGATCCTTGACCTTATCATTTTTTTGAGTTATAGCGGCAAGTGGGATATCCTTCAGGCCGCCAAGCGGCTCTCGGAAGCCCATTCTTCAGACCCTGCCGGTCTGGAAAATGTCACGCCTGATGAATTCGCCTCTTACTTGGTGACTTCGGGGATTCCGGATCCTGACCTGATAATCAGGACCTCGGGGGAGAGCCGGATAAGTAATTACCTGCTTTGGCAAGCCGCGTACTCGGAGTTCCTCTTTGTGGACACCTTGTGGCCTGATTTTCGAAAAGAAGAGTTCCGGTCTGCCTTAAAAGAATATGCGAAGAGAGACCGCAGGTATGGAAAAGTCAAATAATCGCCGTATATTTGCAAACTTGTTTCAATGAATTCTGACTTGATGAGAATATATCGTCTCTTGTTTGTCCTGCTTTTGTCAGTGGCCGGAACGGCGGTTTTCGCCCAGGAACCGGTCACGGCATCTGATCCAGTGGAAGTCGACTATGAGCAACCCCGGAGTTATGTCGTCGGTGGCATTAATGTCGTGGGGAACACTCATTTCGGAGAGCAGCAGATCATTTCATTGACTGGTATCCAGCCGGGAATGACGGTGACTGTACCAAGTGACGAGATGTCTTCTATTGTCACAAGGCTCTGGGCTCAGAGGTATTTCGAAGATGTCGCCCTTGAGATCGACCACATCAGCGCGAGTGGTGATTCCGCATGGCTCATGATTCGTATCAAAGAGAGGCCAAGGGTCTCCAGGTGGCTTTACACCGGAGTCAAAAAGACTGAACAGAAAGATCTGGAGGAGCGTCTCAGGCTCCGCAGGGGCGGGGAGTTCTCGGAATATGTGGCGACCACTTCAGTGGGAATCATAAAGAGGTATTACGCCGAGAAGGGCTTCCTCAATTGCGAAGTCGACGTGCAGACCCAGAAAGACACTATCATCAAGAACGCGATCCGTGTCAACTTCGCCGTGGACAAGGGTGAGAAGATCAGAATCAGGGACATTAATTTCGAGGGGAATGAAGGGGTCTCTGATTTCAAGCTCGCTCGCTCGATGAAGAAGACAAAGGCCAAGAAAGTCTACAACTTCTTCAGCAGCAAGAAGTTCAACGAGAAGGAATACCCCAACGACAAGATGAACTTGATCAGCAAGTTCAACGAGGCCGGTTACCGTGACGCCCGCATTCTCAAGGATTCCATCTACTATGTGGAGCCTGACCGTCTCGGTATCGATTTCAAGTTCGACCAGGGCAAGAAATACTATTTCAGGAATGTCACTTGGACGGGTAACTCTGTCCACTCCGCTGAGCAGCTGAACTCTATCCTCCAAATCAATAAAGGTGACCCCTACGATATGGTCACTATGGAGAAGAGGCTCAAGGGTGGTGGCAAGCAGACCGATTACGACATCTCGAAACTCTACCGTGACGAGGGTTATCTCTTCTTCCAAGTCACTCCGGTCGAGCTGAACATTGACGGTGACTCTGTCGATGTCGAGATGCGAGTCTCCGAGGGTAAGCAGGCTACGTTGAACAACATCGTGATCAACGGTAATGACCTGACCAGCGAGAAGGTTGTACGCAGGCAGATCTACACCAAGCCGGGCTACCTTTTCAGCCAGACCAACTTCGAGAGGTCCATCAGGGAAATCGCTTCCCTGGGCCAGTTCGATCCTGAGGCGATTTCCAGTGAGGGAGGCTATTCCATTTTGCCCAACCAGTTGAACAATACGGTGGACCTTGTCTATAATGTCACCGAGAAACCTTCCAGCCAGCTGGAACTCTCCGGAGGTTGGGGTATGAACACTTTTGTCGCCACTGTCGGAGTCAGCTTCAACAACTTCTCCACCAGGAGGATGTTCGAGAAGAACGCGTGGCGTCCGGTCCCTCTTGGAGACGCCCAGAACCTTTCCCTCCGCTTCCAGACTAACGGAACTTATTACACTTCATTGATATTCAGTTTCACTGAGCCTTGGCTGACCCAGAAGAAACCCACATCGTTGAATCTCCAGGCTTATTATACAAGGCAGACGGACTCCTATCTCGCCATCGGTATCCTGAGCAACGACAAGGTCATGCAGATCTATGGTTTCGCCGGTGGTATCGGTACCCGTCTGAAATGGCCTGATGACTATTTCGTGCTGTATAACGGCTTGAGCTGGCAGGTGTACAACCTGAAGAACTGGATCAACGGTTACTTCATGTTCAATGACGGTATATCCCACAACCTGAGCTACACGGCGAGCCTTACAAGGACCTCGACCGACCAGCAGATATATCCCAGGCGCGGATCGATATTCTCGACAAGCATGCAGCTGACCCCTCCTTACTCATTGTTCCGGAAGAACGACTTCGGCAATCTTGATGCCGCCGGGAATCCCAAGAAGGTGTCTGATTACAAGGATATCAATTACGACACATGGTCGGCCGCTGACAGGTACAAGTGGATCGAGTACCATAAGTGGAAGCTAAGCGCCGAGACTTACACGAAAGTCTGGAAAGACCTGGTTGTGATGGGACGAGCGCAGTTCGGCTATCTCGGCTACTATAACCGCAAGTGGGGCTACTCGCCATTCGAGGGCTTCAGGGTCGGTGGTGACGGTATGTCCGGTTACGACACTTACGGATCAGACATAATCCCTCTCCGAGGTTATGAGAATTACTCGTTGACCCCTTGGGAGGTGACCCCGTACAACACGAATGGCTACTACGCCGGTAACGTTTATGACAAGTTCACCGTCGAGGCCCGCTATCCTGTGATTCTCCAGCCGCAGTCTACCATCTTCGCCCTGTTATTCCTCGAGGGAGGTAATTGCTGGTCTGACATAAAGAATTTCAATCCTTTCCAGATCAAGAGATCCGCAGGTGTGGGTGTCAGGGTATTCCTCCCGATGATCGGTTTGCTGGGTGTTGACTGGGGTTATGGATTCGATAATCCGGACAAGAGTCAGAGGAGCCAGTTCCACTTCATGATAGGACAACAGTTCTGATATTCATTTTTATTTTTAAATTTGCACAATCTTTGCAAAACCATAATTCGGAAAACTGATAAAATTGAATTTGATATGAAAAAGATCGTTTTGTTTGCCGCAATGGCATTGTTCACCCTCACGGCTTCAGCCCAGGTGAAATTCGCCTACGTCAATTTCAATGAGCTCGTCATGCTCACTCCTGAGGCTGACGCTGCCAGGACCCAGATGCAGGCGGCCCAGAAAGAGGCGAGCGACACTTACCAGAGCATGGTGGACGAGGCGAACGCCAAGTTCAACGAGTACCAGCAGAAGCAAGCCACCTGGACTCCCGCCATCAAGGAGAACAAGGAGAAGGAGCTGACAGATATCCAGAACAGGATCAATGAGTTCCAGCAGTCCATCCAGGTCGAGCTCCAGCAGCAGAACGCCCAACTCATGGAGCCTATCCAGCAGAAGGCCGTTGAGGTTGTCGAGAAGCTCGCAAAAGCCGGTGGCTACACCTTTGTCTTTGACATCAGCCAGTTCTACTATGTTGACAAGACCCAGTGCAAGGATCTGACTCCGGACGCCAGGAAAGAGTTGAAGATCCCTGCCGGAAGGACTCTGGAGACACTTCAGGCCGAGCTTCAGGCCCAGCAGCAGTAGTCCGTTTCATAACATGATTTAAAGACAGGTGAAAAACCTGTCTTTTTTATTTAAATTTATTGCGTTTTCTCTATTTTATTCTTTACATTTGCAACGAAATAAACAAGATTTTTTGTTTTTATTAAATGTATAATAACTGATCATGAAAACCACAGAAATCATGGCCCGTCTCCAGGCCAAGTATCCCACGGAGAATGAATATCTTCAGGCTGTACAGGAAGTTCTCGAGTCCATCGAGGATGTCTACAACCAGCATCCCGAGTTCGAGAAAGCCAAGATTGTCGAGCGTATTGTTGAGCCTGACAGGATATTCACTTTCAGGGTGACCTGGATTGACGACAACGGTGAGGTCCAGACCAACCTCGGCTACAGGGTCCAGTTCAACAGCGCTATCGGCCCTTACAAAGGCGGACTCCGCTTCCACAAGGCCGTCACTCCTTCTATGTTGAAGTTCCTCGGATTCGAGCAGACTTTCAAGAACGCCCTCACGACCCTTCCTATGGGTGGCGCTAAGGGTGGCTCCGATTTCGATCCCGTGGGCAAGTCCAACGCCGAGATTATGCGTTTCTGCCACGCTTTCATGCTTGAGCTCTGGCGCTGCATCGGTCCTGATCAGGACATCCCTGCCGGCGATGTGGGCGTGGGTGGTCGTGAGATCGGCTTCCTGAATGGAATGTACCAGAAACTTGCCCGCCAGTATCACACTGGTGTCCTTACTGGCAAGGGCGCTACTTGGGGTGGCTCCATCCTCCGTCCTGAGGCTACTGGTTTCGGTGCCCTGTATTTCACCCAGCACCTTCTCGAGAAGGCTGGCAAGGACATCGTAGGCAAGAAGGTCGCCCTCTCCGGCTTCGGTAATGTCGCTTGGGGTGCCGCCACAAAGGCCCTTGAGCTTGGCGCCAAGGTTGTCGCTATCTCCGGCCCTGACGGTGTCTGCCATATTCCTGAGGGTATTACTCCGGAAATGATTGACTATATGCTTGATATGCGCGCCTCTAACCGTAATAAGGTTGAGGATATGGCCACCAAGTTCCCTGAGAAGGCGTTCTTCACCGCCGGTAAGAAGGCTTGGAGCATTCCTGTGGACATCGCTCTCCCTTGCGCCTTCCAGAACGAGCTCAGCGAGGCTGACGCTAAGGAGCTTGTCGCCAATGGTTGCTGGTGCTGCTGCGAGGTTTCCAATATGGGTTGCCAGCCTGATGCCATCCGTTACTTCCAGAACAATGGTATTCTCTTCGCTCCCGGCAAGGCCGTCAACGCAGGTGGTGTCGCCACTTCAGGTCTTGAGATGACACAGAACGCCGCCCACATCAGCTGGTCCGCCCAGGAGGTTGATGACAAGCTTCATTGGATCATGCAGAGTATCCACGAGCAGTGCGTCAAGTACGGAACCCGTGAGGATGGTACCGTCGATTATGTCAAGGGCGCCAATATCGCCGGCTTCATGAAGGTGGCTGAGGCCATGCTTGAGCAGGGCGTTATCTAGTCTCTTGGTTTTTGTTCTTTATACAGGTAGATCGGGCAACCGATTTACCTGTTTTTTATTCAATAATGATTATCTTTGCAAGATATAAGCAAGATTATTTATTGAAATTAATATAACTAAGATGGCTGAAACGACAATTGAAACAGCTGGGGAGAAGAAACTCAATGTGAAATATTGTGTTCTTCTTCTGATCGTTCTCTTGGTCACGCTATTCCTCTGGTGCGTGCCGGTCTCATTTTTTGGCATTGCCGATCTTACTGTTACCCAGCAGCGCGTCATCGCCCTTTTCGTTTTCGCGGCTTTGATGTGGATTTGTGAGATCATTCCGAACTGGACCACTTCCCTCCTTGTGATCGTCATCTCTCTGTTGACGCTATCCGACAAGGGACTAGGTTTCCTTTGCGACGAGAAGTTTGGACAGCTTGTCAGCTACAAGACTATAATGGCCTCTTTCGCGGATCCTGTGGTCATGCTCTTCCTGGGCGGTTTCGTCCTCGCTATCATGGCGGAGAAATATGGACTTGATGTCACCATGGGACGTGCCCTTTTGAGCATATTCGGCACAAAACCGAAAATAGTCCTGCTCGGTTTCTTGATCGTGATCTCCGTTTTCTCCATGTTTATGAGTAACACGGCGACTGCCGCCATGATGCTGGCTTTCCTGGCTCCGGTCCTGTCCACTCTGCCGTCCGATGACAAGGGAAAGATAGGCCTTGCCCTGTCTATCCCGGTAGCGGCCAACCTGGGTGGTATCGGAACTCCTATCGGAACCCCTCCGAACGCCACCGCGGTTCGTTTCCTCGCCGAGTCCAATGCGGAGATATCGTTCATGGATTGGATGATCCACATGATTCCTTATGTGGCGATAATGATTCTGATCGCATGGATGCTTCTCCAGTGGTTCTTCCCGTTCAAGGCAAAAAAACTGGTTCTTGAGATCCCCGCGAACAAGAAGGAGAAGAATTGGAAATCGACAGTTGTCTGGGTTACCTTTATCGGCACCATCCTCCTTTGGATGACTGAGAGCCTCACCAAGATCAACTCCAACATCGTGGCTCTCATCCCTCTCGGAGTTCTTACCGCTTGCGGTATATTCACTAAGGAAGACATCAAGGAGATCAATTGGAGCGTGCTTTGGCTTGTCGCCGGAGGTTTTGCCCTCGGAACCTGTCTTCAGGGAACCGGACTCGCCAAGGTGCTCATCGAATCTATCCCGTTCGGTTCCATGCCGGTTATCATTGTCTTTGTTATCGCCGGCATCGTGTGCTACTTCTTGTCCAACTTCATCAGCAACAGCGCTACCGCCGCGCTTCTGATCCCTATCCTTATCGTTATCGCTGAGGGTATGGCTGATCCCGCGGCCGCCAATAACGCTGAGTTCGTGGCGCTGGGCGGCTCGAAGGCGATGATCGTGTTCATAGCCTCATGCGCCTCGATAGCCATGCTATTCCCGATATCCACCCCTCCGAACGCCATCGCCTCGTCCACAGGTCTTGTCGAGACCAAGGATATGACCAAAATCGGTGTTATCATCGGCTTGGTCGGTTTTATCTTTGGTTTCTTCTGGCTTACCAAAATATTCCCGTTCGCTTAATATCATCAAAAATAATATGAAAAGGATCATCACCGCTATCGTCGCTTTAGCTCTCTGCGCCACTCTCACCGCGCAGGAGAAGCCTTCGACACTCAAATTCTACGGATTTATCCGTAACTATTTCACTTTCGACACAAGAGAGAGTGTTGCCGGAACCGAGGACTTTTTCTACTATGTCCCTAAAGACCAGAACATGGTTGACGGTTCTGATATGAATGCCCATACCAGTTTCCGTTTCGCCGCATTGACATCCCGTCTCGGTTTGGATATTCTCGGTTATGAGTATGATGATTTCAAGGTCACCGGAAAGATTGAAGGTGACTTCTACGCTGGAGTCTCAGGTGTGACCGGTACCGCCCAGTTCCGCCTTCGCCAGGCCTATGCGGCCATCAGCAAAGGCGATTGGAAGGTGACCGCCGGACAGACCTGGCATCCTATGGCCGCTGATATGCCTGATGTGTTCTCACTTAACACTGGTGCTCCTTTCGGCCCCTTCGCCCGCACCCCGCTTGTCCGTTTTGATCTCAGTTTGGGCAAGTCCCTTTCACTCACAGCGGCAGCGCTCTGGCAGATGCAGTACACTTCCGCCGGCCCGGAGGGAGCGTCAGCCAATTACATCAAGTACGGCATGACCCCTGAGGCTTATTTGGGACTTAACTTCACCGCGGGAGGGTTCACCGCCAGGGTTGGTGGAGACCTGCTTTCCATCAAACCCCGTTGGAACGACGGCAAGAAGAGGGTCAGCGACCGCATCACGACGGTCTCCCCGTTCCTCTTCCTCCAGTACAAGAGCGGTTTGTTCTCAGTCAAGGCCAAGACCATCTTTGCCCAGGCTGGTGAGCATGTGAATCTCAATGGAGGTTACGGTATTTGCGAGGTCAAGGAAGATGGAAGCTACAGGTACACTCCTACCCAGAACTCTTCATCCTGGATTAGTCTCATGTACGGAAAGAAGACCCAGGCTATCCTCTTCGGCGGTTTCGTCAAGAACTTTGGAACCATCGAGCAGCTCTATGGATTCAAGAATGGTTACGCTCCCGCGTCCAATCTGTATTTCAGCAAGAACAGCTTCTCCAACATGAACGCCATGTGGAGGGTCACCCCGACCGTTATCCACAATATCGGCAAGTTCTCAATCGGTCTCGAGTATGAGCTCACCAGCGTCCAGTATGGTGACTACAAGACCGTCAATGGAGTCAAGTACCTGGGCAACTGGGGTCTTGCTGAGGATAACCTCCACTGGATCACCAACCACCGTGTCCAGGGTCTGGTAAGGTTCTCCTTCTAAAATCACTTTAACTTAGACACTATGAAAAAGTCTCTAATTTTTCTATGGATTATCACCATGATGCTCTGGGCCGGCGATATGGCCGCCCAGAGCCATCAGGTGAATCTCCGTAATATGTTCGAGCCTTACGGCTTCTTCCGTACGGCCGCTATCTTCGACACCAGGGATTCGAAGGCCGGTTCAGAGGATCTGTTTTATTTCAGGCCTCTGGATTATAAGTACAATTTTGAGGGTCAGGACATTTACGACAACATGTCCTTGAAGTCGTATGCTATCACGACACGTCTTGGTGTCAATGTCACGGGATTCCGTTATGGCATGATGAAGGTTGACGGCAAGTTGGAAGGTGATTTTTATCTGATGAACGGCTCCACCGCCTCCCTTCGTTTGCGCCACGCTTATGTCGATATCTATTGGGATAAGCTGGGCTACATGGAGAACAGTTTCTCCTTTAGGGTAGGGCAGAGTTGGCATCCTATGGCCGCTGACCTCCCTTATTGCGTGAATGTGGAGACGGGTGCCCCGTTCACCCCTTTCAACTGGAGTCCCCAGTTGATGATGGAATTCTCTTTCGCCAGCCGGATGCGTTTTACCGTTGGAGCTCTTTATCCGATGCAGTTCCTCCCCACCGGCCCTCAGGGTGAATCAGAGGATTATGTCAAGTACGGTCTGATTCCGGAGCTGTACGGAGGGATCGCATACACCGGTAAGCATTTTACTGCCAGGGCCGGAGCGGATTTCCTCAGTCTTAGACCGAGGTGGCGCACCACTACCCGTAACTATGTCATTGATGACTGGTACGACATCGGGACAAGAGTGAAGGACCGTCTTCACATGATCAGTCCATTTGTCTATCTACAGTTCGAGAAAGGGATGTTCAAGATCAACGCCAAGTCTGTGTTCGCCGAAGGCGGAGACCATATGCGGCTGATGGGAGGTTACGCCTTGTATGACTGGCGTGACATTTATGAATACAAGTACACCCCGTTGCGTTCAACGGTCTCTTTCCTCTCTTTCAGTGTCGGAAGGACTCTGCAGTTCATGTGCATGGGAGGATATATGATGGCCCTTGGCACCAAACATAACTTGTCGATTGATGAAAATGGATATTGCCGTGATACGGATGTCTACTACGCCTCGGCAGGATCCAAGGGAATCGCCCAGATGTACAGGGTCACCCCGACCATCGCCTACAACGTCGGAAAACTCACGGTTGCCGTCGAGTATAACTACAATTCGGTTCAGTACGGGACTGAGAATATGCTTGACAACTACGCCCGTCCGAAGGAGAACCTCCATTGGATCACCAACCACAGGGTAATGGGCGTCGTCCGCTTCTCCCTTTAGATTATTTCAGGAACCGGTCAGCGAAACTGATATATTGCTGCCAGTCGTAGAGTCTCACATTGTGCTCTCCACGGCGGATATGGTGTCCCATCCTGCCGACCACGACAGGATGCTCGATCTCCGGGACAGTCCTGTCGGTTATTCCCTCATAACCGAATAGGCCATATACCGAAGCGGCGCCGACAAGGCTGAAATATTCACCTACGGGATCAGCCCAACTGTCCTCGCTGGCACTCGCCACGTATACAGGCCTTGGTGCTATCATCGCTATCAGCTCGTGCTGGTCCCACGGCATCTTCTCCTCACGGCCGCCATAAGCCGCATAGTTGGTACAGAACCAATGCGGGAAGTTCTTATTGATGACCTCAACTGTCTCGCCGAATTTTCTCCTGGCGATAGCCGCGCCAGAACATCCAGAGTCATTGGATATTACCAAAGCGAATCTTTGATCGGTGGCCCCGGCCCAAAGGGAAGTCTTGCCTAATCTTGAATGACCGATAACCGCCACTTTCTTGGCGTCGATCTCTTTTTGGGTCTCCAGGAAATCAAGACATCTTGAGAGGCCCCATGCCCATGCGGAGATGGTTGCCCAGGATTCCCCGTCCCTTGGTTTGTCCCCGTCCATCAGCTTATGGACCCCATTGTGGAAGCCGTCATGGAAGTCCGGATCAACATCATTATAGCAGAATGTCGCCACCGCGTAGCCATGTTTGAGAATATATTCATATTCCCAACGGTGCCCGTTAGTGTTCCTGTCCTCAACCACGTATCCTGGGGCGTAGGTGGCCAATTTCCCGGGAGTCGGCATCAAGACGGCCGGGTCTGTGGTCGTGGCGTGGTTGCCTTTGAAATTCGCTCCGAGGAAGGCGGGAACCGGTCCTTTGCGGTCGTTGGGGACATACATCAAAAGAATCAGGTAATATTCCTCATCCTTGTCGAAACTGACTTTGACCTGCTTGCGTGTGGCCAGGCCGCCGAAGGCGTCCGGACTTTCCTCCAACACGGTGAAATGAAGGTCAGGAGCCTGTCCCGGCTCCTTGCCGAACATTTGAGAGCGGAACATCTCCATCAGTTCCGGCCTGCGTTCCTTTATCCATTGGCGTTTTGTCCGGACGATCCTGCCGTCCTCCATCCTTAACGGGTCAGGAAGCTCGTAGGGATTGGCGGGCTGGGCCTGGGACGGGAAGGACAATACAACCAGCAGAGCCGCGGTCACTATTCTGAAAACAAGTCTCATGATTATTAGTTTTACTCAAATATAAACATTTATCCCAAGATACTTAGAATCGTGGGGAAGTCGTCTATGATATAGTCGGCGCCGACTTCTTCCAGATCCTTCCGGGAGGAATTGCCGTATGTGACCCCACATGTCCTGACACCCGCTCCCTTGCCCATAATGATATCCACAGGCATGTCTCCGACGACCAAAGCCTCTTCCGGGGATATCCCGAGGGCATTGAGAGTTTTAAGCACAGGCTCAGGATGAGGTTTGGCGAATGTCACATTGTCCGCTCCGACCACATAAGAAATGAGATCAGCGATCCCCATGTCGCGGAGGAACCCATTCAGCGAGACGGACATCCTGGAGGAGGCTATTGTCATCACAAATCCTTTTTCCGCCAGGATGCCGAGCGTTTCCCTTACGTTAGGGAATAGCTTGGGTACCAGTTTCTTGCGATTGATTTCAAATATTTCCCTGTAAGTTATGGCGCACTCGAGAGTCTCCGTCTCCGAAATGCCCGGAACGAGTTGCCGGAACCCTTCCTCAAGGGGAAGTCCGATTGTGGCCGCGATAGCTTCCTCACCGGCGACAGTATAACCCATCTTCCGGAGGGCTTGTGTCATTGTGAGCACGATGTTGGCCCTGGTGTCCCCAAGGGTCCCGTCAAAATCAAATACAAGCGACCTGATCATTCCCACTCTATCGTTGCCGGTGGTTTGGATGAAATGTCATACACAACCCTGTTCACTCCTTTGACCTTGTTGATGATCTCGTTGGAGACATCGGCGAGGAAATCGTACGGGAAGCGGAACCAGTCCGCGGTCATCGCGTCTGTGGAGACCATGGCCCGAAGCGCCACGGGATTCTCATAAGTCCTCTCGTCACCCATCACGCCAACGCTCTTTACCGGGAGAAGGATCACTCCGGCCTGCCAGATGGCGTCGTAAAGGTTAGTGGCCTCGACTCTCGGGTCGGATGCGGAAGGAATATGCATGGATGAGCAGTCGTAGTTTCTAAGACCCTTGATGAATATGTCATCCGCCTCCCTTAGGACATCCAGTTTCTCTTTGGTTATGTCTCCTACTATGCGCACCGCGAGAGAGGGTCCGGGAAAAGGATGCCTTCCCACAAGTTCCTCCTTGATGCCGAGAGCCCGGCCGACTCGTCTGACCTCGTCCTTGAAGAGCATCCTGAGGGGCTCCAGAACCTTGAGATTCATCTTTTCCGGAAGACCTCCCACGTTGTGGTGTGACTTGATCTTGGAGGCGATTCCCTCGATTCCGGCGGACTCGATCACGTCCGGATAAATCGTGCCCTGGGCAAGCCAGCGGGCACCCTCGATCTCGCGGGCGTACTTATCGAAAGTCTCGATGAAGAGACGGCCTATTATCTTACGCTTGGTCTCCGGCTCAGTTACTCCCGCGAGTTCCCGCAGGAAGTCCTCCGAGGCGTCAACCCCTATGACGTTGAGGTTCATGTCATGGTACGATGCCAGGACATCCTCATATTCATTCTTTCTCAGGAGGCCGTTGTTGACGAATATGCAAGTGAGGTTATGACCGATGGCCTTGTTGAGCAACACACCGGCGACTGTGGAGTCCACGCCTCCGCTAAGGCCAAGGATCACCTTGTCGTTCCCAACCTGTTCCTTTATGGCGGCGATTGTGGTCTCGATGAAGGAAGCGGAAGTCCAGTCCCCTTCGCAGCCGCAGATCCCGAAAGCGAAATTGCCGAGAATCTTGGAGCCTTCCGTGGTGTGGAAAACCTCCGGATGGAACTGCACGGCGTAAGTGGGCTCCCCATCAAACGAGAACGCGGCGTTTTCGACACTATCGGTCGAGGCTATGATCCTGGCTCCCTCCGGCAACGCGGAAATGGTGTCACCATGTGACATCCAGACTTGGGAGCGGTGGGGGAGGCCATTCAGCAGAAGTGATTCTGGATCAACCACATCAAGCATCGCCCTTCCATATTCCCTCGAGAGCGATCCTTCCACTTTGCCACCGAATTTGTGGGCCAGATATTGCGCTCCATAGCATATTCCGAGAAGAGGGAAATGACCCTTGATCCCGTCGAGATCAATCTGGGGGGCGTTGGAGTCCCTGACGGAGCAGGGGCTTCCGGAAAGGATCACTCCTTTCACATCGTCTCCCATCACCGGGACTTTGTTAAACGGGTAGATCTCACAATAGACATTAAGCTCTCGCAGGCGCCTTCCGATAAGCTGGGTGACCTGGGAACCGAAATCGAGAATAATGATTTTTTCTGTCATTTGGACTGATGTTTCCGACACAAATTTACTATAAAATTATACCTCTGAAAAAAAATATCAAAAATGAATATAAATTGAAATAATATGCATATATTTGCATCTGTTTTGAATATTTATTGAAAAGTGAAAGGCAAGCAGGAGAGACATCGGATCATCAAGGAAGTGGTCGGAAACGGGAAGGTCGCAAGTCAGGAAGATCTTGCGGCTCTTCTCGAAAGCAGGGGTATAGAAGTGGCTCAAGCGACATTGTCAAGGGATATCCGTGATTTGGGTATAACCAAGCTGCACGATGGTACAGGCTATTTTTACAGCCTTCCCGGGGCCTCTTCACCAAGGATCATCCCGTTCGGGACCATCGGCTCCTCGGCGAGCATCATCAGCCTTGAGTTCGCCGGACAGCTCGCTGTCCTGAAGACCATGCCGGGCCACGCCAATATGGTTGCCTCGATCATAGACACGAGCTCGATCGCGGGGGTGGCTGGAACTATCGCCGGTGATGATACCATAATGCTCTGTATCCGGGACGGGGTCAGCAGGGACAGCATGGCGAAAACCCTTGGGACACTTTTCGCCGGACTTGAAAACAAAAGGTTGAACTGATTATTAATCAATCATCATATGAAATTGGATGATATTACCATCGAGGTGGCTTCGGAGAAGCACCTTGTGTATGTGGACAGGATCTTGAAATCTATTGAGGAAGCCGCGCAGGTCCGCGGCACGGGTATAGCCAGGAGAAAACCCGAGTACATCTCCCGGAAAATCGAGGAGGCCAAGGCTGTCATAGCTCTTCACGGTGAGGATTTCGCCGGTTTCAGCTACATCGAGACATGGGAACACAAACGCTATGTGACGACCTCCGGACTTATCGTCAGGCCTGAGTACAGGGGGCTGGGTATAGCCAAGAAGATCAAGGATTTGACGTTCTCCCTGGCCCGGACCCGCTGGCCTAACGCGAAGATATTCAGCCTAACAAGCGGCGCTGCGGTCATGGCCATGAACACCAAACTCGGTTACAAGCCTGTGACTTTCGCGGAGCTGACCAATGATGAGTCGTTCTGGAAGGGATGCGAGGGATGCATCAATGTGGATATTCTCAAGAGGACTGACAGGAAGTACTGCATCTGCACAGGTATGCTGTTCGATCCGGAGGAACACCTGCCGGCCAAGATTCCCCAGGATGTCCTGGACAGGATCGCCGAACTGGATAAGGAAGAAAATACAAACGATTGAAAGATATGGATAAAAAGAAAGTTGTGGTCGCCTATAGTGGCGGGCTTGACACTTCGTTCACGGTGATGTACCTGACGAAGGAATTGGGTTATGAGGTCTACGCCGCCTGCGCTGACACAGGCGGGTTCAGCGCTGAGCAGCTTAAGGACAATGAGAAGCGGGCTTATGAGCTGGGAGCGAAGGAATATGTGACGCTTGACGTGACGAGGGAGTATTATGACAAGAGTCTGAAATACATGATCTTCGGCAATGTCTTGAGAAACGGCACCTATCCGGTCTCAGTGTCTTCCGAGCGTATTTTCCAGGCGATGGCTATCGCCCGTTACGCCAAGGAGATAGGAGCTGACGCTATCGCTCATGGTTCGACTGGTGCGGGGAATGACCAGGTCCGTTTTGACATGACATTCCTGGTTCTCGCTCCCGGGATCGAGATCATCACCCTTACCCGCGACATGGCCCTGACCCGTCAGTTTGAGGTGGATTATCTCAACGAGCATGGTTTCAAGGCAGACTTCAAGAAACTGAAATATTCCTACAACGTTGGTCTCTGGGGAACTTCCATATGCGGAGGAGAGATCCTTGACTCTAAGCAGGGACTTCCTGAGAGCGCTTACCTGAAACAGGTCACCAAAGAAGGGTCTGAGATCATCGAGATCGGTTTCGAGAAAGGTGAGATCGTGTCTGTCAATGGCGAGGTGTTCAACGACAAAGTGGCCGCTATCCAGAAAGTGGAGTCTATCGCCGCGCCCTACGGTATCGGCCGGGATATGCATGTGGGTGACACCATAATCGGAATCAAAGGTCGTGTCGGTTTCGAGGCCGCCGCTCCTATGCTGATCATGGCTGCCCACAAGTTCCTGGAGAAATTCACTCTCAGCAAGTGGCAGCAGTATTGGAAAGACCAGGTCGCAAATTGGTACGGGATGTTCCTCCATGAGAGCCAGTACCTCGAGCCTGTAATGAGAGACATCGAGGCTATGCTCTCCGAGAGCCAGAGAAACGTGACCGGCAAGGTCACCATGGAACTCCGTCCATGGTCGTTCTCGACTGTCGGTGTGGACTCTCCTTGCGATCTCGTGAAGACCAAATTCGGTGAATATGGTGAGATGCAAAAAGGGTGGACCAGCGAGGATGCCAAGGGATTCATCAAAGTGAGTTCCACTCCACTCCGTGTTTATTATACCGCTCATAAGGATGAGGGCGAGAAACTTGAGAAGGAGTTGTGATGGCTACTGATAAAAAGATTAAAGTCGGGATCGTCGGAGCCGCCGGTTACACCGCTGGCGAGCTTCTCAGGATCCTTGTTAACCATCCTTGTGTGGAGATAGTTTTCGCCCAAAGCGGAAGCCATGCCGGTGATCCGGTCTGGTCGGCTCACGCTGATCTCCTTGGAGAGACGAAACTGCGCTTTTCTCCGGCCCCTGATCTAACCGCCGGCCCCGATGTGCTGTTCCTATGCTCGGGACATGGAAAGGCGAAACCTTTTGTTGAGGGTCTGCCTGAGAGTTACAAGGGCGCCATCATAGATCTTGGCAACGATTTCCGTCTGGCCGCTGATGCCGGTGATTTCGTCTATGGTCTTCCGGAAGCGTTTAAGAATAAGATAATTAAAGCCAAGCATATCGCCAATCCCGGCTGCTTCGCCACGTCGATACAGCTCGCGTTGCTACCGATGGCCAAGGCGGATATGCTGCCGGAAATCCATGTGACTGGCATAACCGGATCTACCGGAGCCGGGCAGGCTCCTTCGGAGACGACCCATTTCAGCTGGAGGACAGATAACCTGTCTGTTTACAAGGCCTTCACCCACCAGCACCTCGGCGAGGTCAATGAGACTCTCAAGACTCTGGCCCCTCATTATTCAGGAGATATCAACTTCGTCCCGGTAAGAGGGGATTTCGCCAGGGGAATCCTGGCCTCGGTTTATTTCGACTGTGACCTCACAGAGGAGGCCGCTGTCGCTGTCTACAAGGATTATTACAAGAATGAGCCATTCGTCCATGTGATTGACTCCAACCCGGATCTCAAGATGGTTGTGAACACGAACAAGTGTGTCTTGAATGTACGGAAACACGGGCGGAAACTCCACGTTTTAAGTGTGATAGACAATCTGGTGAAAGGTGCCTCCGGCCAGGCGGTCCAGAATATGAACCTTGTGTTCGGGCTTCCTGAGGACACGGGCCTCCACCTAAAAGGAACAAGATTCTAGATGAGACTATTTGACGTATACAGTTTATTTGATGTGACGCCGGTCCGGGCTAAGGGAACCCGGGTATGGGATGACCAGGATACTGAATATCTGGACCTATATGGAGGTCACGCCGTAATATCAGTCGGGCATTGCCATCCAAAGTATGTGGCCGCTGTGACCGACCAGCTTGGAAAGATAGGCTTCTATTCCAACAGCGTCAACAATCCTCTCCAGGAGGAGTTGGCTGAGAAGATAGGGGAGCTCTCCGGTTATCCGGAATACTCTTTATTCCTCTGTAACTCAGGAGCCGAGGCTAACGAAAACGCCTTGAAACTCGCCTCTTTCCATACCGGAAAAGAGAGGGTAGTGGCTTTCAAGGGAGCGTTCCACGGCAGGACATCCGGGGCGGTCGCCGTCACTGACAATCCTAAGATCCGCTCTCCTTTCAATTCCTGCCATAAAGTGACCTTTGTGCCGATGAACGATATAGAAGCGGTCAAGGCGGAACTCGCGAAAGGTGACGTGGCCGGAGTCATTATCGAAGGTATCCAAGGGGTTGGAGGAATTATTATCCCCGATGATGGTTTCATGAGAGATTTACGTCAGGTGACCAAGGAGGCGGGAGTGGTTCTTATCCTTGACGAGGTTCAGAGCGGATACGGTCGCACAGGCAAGTTCTTTGCCCATCAGTGGGCCGGTATAAAGCCGGATGTGATTACCATGGCGAAGGGCATGGCCGGTGGTTTCCCCATCGGTGGTGTGCTGATCTCACCTGATTTCGAGCCCGTGAAGGGAATGCTCGGCACCACTTTCGGAGGCAACCATCTGGCGATGGCAGCCGCTATCGCCGTCGCTGACATCATCAAAGATGAGAATCTTGTCGCCAACGCCTACGAGGTTGGTGAATACCTCAAATCCCGCCTCGTCGCTCTCGCCAACGACGGGTATGAGCCATTAATAAAGGAAGTTAGGGGCAGGGGACTGATGATTGGAGTGGAGTTCAATGGCCCGATCGCGGAATTGAGACGGAAGCTGCTGTTTGACAAGCATATATTCACAGGCGTCTCCGGTAAGGACATGATCCGCCTTCTCGCTCCGCTGGTATTGTCAAAAGACGACGTCGACATATTCATAAAAGCATTGGAGGAAGTGTTATGAGATCTTTTTTCCACGTCAGCGACATAGGGGACCTCGCCGCGGCCCTTGAGGAAGCCAAGCAAGTTAAAGCCACCCCTTTGGCTTGGAAAAGCCTGGGGCAGGACAAGACTATCATCCTGATATTCTTCAACAGCAGTTTGAGGACCCGTCTGAGCAGTCAGAAAGCGGCGCTCAATCTTGGCATGAACCCCATTGTCCTTAATGTCGGAGCCGATAGCTGGAAGCTCGAGACACAGCTTGGAGTTGTTATGGACGGGGACAAGAGCGAGCACCTGCGGGAAGCCATCCCGGTCATAGGGAGCTATTGCGACATCATCGGCGTGAGGTCGTTCGCCGGTCTCCAGGATAGGAGTTTTGATTATGCGGAAACAATTCTGAACCAGTTTATTGAATATTCCGGGAAACCTGTCATTTCACTTGAGTCGGCCACTGTCCACCCTTGTCAGGCCTTCGCCGACCTGATCACGATCGAGGAATACAAGACCAAGAGACGCCCTAAGGTGGTGATGACTTGGGCACCTCATCCGAGAGCCCTTCCGCAGGCCGTCCCCAACTCTTTCGCCGAGTGGATGAACGCGGCGGATGTGGACTTTGTGATCACCCAACCTGAGGGATATGAGCTGGATCCTCGCTTCGTCGGGGACGCTAAGGTCGAATATGACCAGATGAAGGCGCTTGAGGGAGCTGATTTCGTTTATGCGAAGAACTGGAGCTGCCCTGGTGTCACCAATCCCGACGACTATGGCAAGATCTTGAGCAAAGACATGGACTGGGTGGTGGACGCCCGTCACATGGCAGTGACGAATGACGCCTATTTCATGCACTGCCTGCCTGTCAGGCGCAACATGATAGTCTCCGATGAGGTGATCGATTCGCCCAGGAGCATTGTTATTCCTGAGGCCGCTAACAGGGTGGTCTCCGCGCAAGTCGTGATGAAAAGGATGTTGGAGGACATGTTATGATCAAAGAGCAACTGAATATAATCAAGGTCGGCGGGGCCGTTGTCGAGGATGAGGGATCCCTGACCGGACTTCTGATGTCGTTCTCCAGCCTGAGGGGAAAGAAGATCTTGGTGCATGGAGGCGGCAAGATCGCCACGGAAATGGCTGATAAGCTCGGGGTGGAGACCCAGATGATAGACGGGCGCAGGATCACGAGTGCCGAGATGCTGAAAGTGGTCACAATGGTCTATGGAGGTCTTGTCAACAAGAATCTGGTCGCCAGGCTCCAGGCGCTCGGGGTTAATGCCCTTGGTTTGACAGGCGCTGACATGAATGTGATAATGAGTGTCAAGCGCCCGGTGGAACTTGTCAATTTTGGTTATGTCGGTGATGTGAAATATGTGAATGTCAAAGCTTTGACATCCCTTTTGGATGCCGGAGCCGTTCCGGTTCTCGCTCCGCTGACCCATGACAAGGAAGGGACTATGCTCAACACCAACGCTGACACGATAGCCTCTTCTGTGGCTGTGGCTCTGGCTGAGAAATATTCTGTCACCTTGACTTTCTGCTCTTCCATTCCTGGAGTGCTGAAGAATGTCGATGATCCCACGAGCCTTATCAAGACCATAGCCAAGGCGGATTTCGACCCGATGGTAGCTGACGGTACGATCTCGGCGGGAATGATCCCCAAACTCCAGAACGCCTTCGAGGCCATCAATTCAGGTGTGGCCAAGGTGGTCATAACCTCACCGTCCAACCTGTCCGGAGGAACCACCATCCTCATGGATCCTGAGACTGATGATTAAGATGGACACGATAGGGCTTCTTTCAGGGTTGATTCGCGTTCCTTCTTTCAGCAGGGAGGAGGGAGCCGCTTGTGATTATCTTCAGAAGTGGCTGGATGACAATGGTTTCCAGGATGTGAGAAGGATCGGGAACAACCTTTGGATGGAGTCTGAGGCCCCTTGCGACAAGCCCACGTTGCTTCTTAACGCCCATATTGACACTGTCAAGCCTAACCATGGCTATACTCGTGATCCTTTCAGTCCGGAGTTGACCGGCGGAAGGCTTTACGGTCTGGGCAGTAATGACGACGGCGGATCCCTTGTGGCGCTTCTGGAAGCATATTCAATCCTTTCCTCCAAGCCTCAGCCCTATAGGTTGGTGTATGCCGCCACGGCGGAGGAGGAGGTCTGCGGAAAGGGAGGCTTCGACCTCTTCTTGTCCGAAGTCGGGAAAATTGATTTCGGAGTGATAGGGGAGCCGACCGGGATGGACATGGCGGTTGCCGAGAAGGGACTTATGGTGCTTGACTGCGTGGCCAGGGGGAAGAGCGGCCACGCCGCCAGGAATGAAGGCGTGAACGCTATCTACAAGGCTATCGGGGACATCGGATGGTTCCGGACATATCAGTTCCCTAAAGTCTCTGATTATCTTGGCCCGGTCAAGATGAGTGTGACGATGATCGCCGCCGGTACGCAGCACAATGTGGTTCCTGACGAGTGCAAGTTTGTCGTGGACGTGCGTCCGAACGGGATGTATTCCAACCAGGAACTGCTTTCTTTGATCAAAGAGGCCGTGGATTGCGAGGTGAAGGAACGCTCGACAAGGATTGGAAGCTCTCATCTTCCTGTAAGCCATCCTGTTGTCCAGCGGGGACTTTCTCTCGGCTTGCAGCCTTTCGGCTCGCCTACCACGAGCAATCAGGCTCTATGTCCTTTCCCGACCCTCAAGATCGGCCCCGGTGACTCCTCCCGTTCCCATGGCCCTGATGAGTATATAACTTTGGATGAGATCTCTGGCGGAGTGGCGACCTATGTGGCCCTCCTCGATGAAATGAATATTGGATATGGCGAATAAATTATGGGATAAAGGCTACGACGAGGATGCCCGTATAGACGCGTTCACTGTCGGCCATGACCGCGAGCTGGATCTTGAACTGGCTCCGTATGACATTCTGGGCACGATAGCCCACATCACTATGCTCCAGAAAGCCGGACTTCTCTCGAAGGCTGACCTGGATCGCCTGCTTCCGGAGCTCAAGTCTTTATATTCATTAGCTTCCGAAGGAAAATTCGAGATTGAGCCGGATGTTGAGGATGTACACTCTCAAGTGGAGCTCCTGCTTACCCGGGCTCTCGGAGACATCGGCAAGAAAGTCCACACCGGACGTTCCCGCAATGACCAGGTGCTTGTGGATTTGAAGCTTTACACCCGCGCGAGGATCGAGAAGACCGTCCGGAAGGTGAAAAGCCTGTTCAAGACCCTTCAAGAGTCCAGCGAGAAGTATAAGGATGTGCTGATCCCGGGCTATACCCATCTTCAGGTGGCTATGCCTTCCTCCTTCGGTCTCTGGTTCGGGGCGTATGCTGAAAGCCTCACGGGAGATATGACCATGCTGAAGGCTGCCTGGGACATAGTCAACAGGAATCCGCTTGGCTCTGCCGCCGGTTACGGCTCATCGGCTCCTTTGGACAGGACCATGACCACCAGGTTGCTGGGTTTTGACGACCTGGACTACAATTCTGTCTATGCCCAGATGACAAGGGGTAAGATGGAACGGGCTGTGGCTTTCGCATATTCCTCTGTGGCTGAGACAGTTGGCCGCCTGGCCTTTGACGGCTGCATGTATTCCAGCCAGAATTTCGGTTTCGTGAAGCTTCCCGACGCGCTGACCACAGGCTCAAGCATAATGCCTCATAAGAAGAACCCGGATGTGTTCGAGTTGGTCCGCGCCCGTTGCAACAAGATCCAGGGCGCTCCGGTGACTATCAGGATGATCACGGGGAACCTTCCCTCCGGCTATTTCAGGGACATGCAGATTCTGAAAGAAGTATTCTTCCCGATCTTCGACGAGATGGATGACTGCCTTGACATAGTTGAATATGCCATCAAGGGTATGGAGGTGCGGAAGGATGTGATGTCGGATCCGAAGTACAAGCTGGCGTTCACTGTCGAGAAGGTAAACGACCTTGTCTCTGAGGGAGTCCCGTTCCGAGACGCCTACCGGCAAGTGGCGGCATCTGTGGCGGATGGCTCGTTTGAGTATTCCGGAAAGCTGTCACACACCCACGAGGGATCCATCGGCAATCTCTGCAACGACAAGATCGCCGCCCGGATGGAGTCACTGATCTCAGGTTTCGGCTTTGATAGAATCGCGGCGGCTATCTCATTTTTGATTGCTTGAGAGCTTCAAAATATTTTTTCAGAATCCTGCGAAAATCAGTAAATTCGCAGGATTTTTTATTGAAGTATGCAGGAAATCAGGAATATAGCGCTTATCGCGCATGTCGACCACGGCAAGACCACCCTCGTGGACAGGATGATATATCAGGCTAACCTGGTACGTCAGCCCGAGAACTTGGGCCAGCTGATCCTCGACAACAACGACATTGAGAGGGAAAGGGGAATAACCATTCTGGCCAAGAATGTCTCCGTGACTTATAAGGGGGTTAAAATCAATATAATAGATACTCCTGGCCATAGCGATTTCGGTGGTGAGGTCGAGAGGGTCTTGAATATGGCTGATGGTGTCCTCCTTTTGGTCGACGCTTTCGAGGGATGCATGCCCCAGACCCGTTTTGTCCTTCATAAGGCGCTCCAACTCGGGAAGAAGCCTATTGTGGTCATCAATAAGGTCGATAAGCCTAATTGCCGTCCGGACGAGGTTCAGGAGGAGGTATTCGATCTCATGTGCGCCCTGGACGCCAATGATGAGCAGCTGGATTTCAAGACCATATTCGGAAGCGCCAAGCAGGGTTGGATGTCGGAAGACTGGAAGAATCCGACTTCAGACATCACTCCTCTCCTGGACGCGATTCTGGATGTCATTCCGGCTCCCAGCTTTGTGGAAGGTACTGTGCAGATGCAGGTCACATCTTTGGAATATTCCCCTTATGTCGGCAGGATCGCCGTAGGAAAAGTCACCAGGGGAGTGATCCATACTGGCGAGCAGGTGAGCCTTTGCAAAAGGTACGACATTGTGGAGAAGCACAAAGTGAAGCAGCTGATGGTCTTCGACGGTCTTGGAAAGACAAATGTGGAGGAGGTCCGCTGCGGAGACATTTGCGCCGTGGTCGGTATAGACGGGTTTGAGATCGGTGACACAATCGCTGACCTTGAGCGTCCTGAGGCGTTGCTTCCGATCTCTATCGACGAGCCCACTATGAGCATGCTCTTCACCATCAACAATTCACCGTTCTTCGGGAAGGATGGGAAGTACGTGACTTCCAGGCATATAAAGGATCGTCTTGATAAGGAACTTGAGAAGAATCTGGCTCTCAAGGTGAAGCCGGGCCTTAACGCTGATTCTTTCATCGTATATGGTCGAGGAGTATTGCATCTGTCAGTGCTGATAGAGGAGATGCGCAGGGAAGGGTTTGAGCTTCAGGTCGGTCAGCCTAAAGTCCTGGACAAGACCATCAACGGCCAGAGATGCGAGCCGATAGAAGACTTGTCGATAGAGGTGCCTGAGAATTTCGTGGGTACCGCCATCGAATTGGCGACCCGCCGCAAGGGTGCCCTGATCCATATGGAGCCCAGGGGAGACCGTACTCTTCTTCAGTTCGATATTCCTACCAGGGGACTTATGGGGCTCAGGAGCAATCTCTTGACCGCCACGCAAGGGGAGGCGATAATGGCGCATAGGTATAAAGAATACCAGCCTTTCAAGGGCGAGATCGACAACCGTTCCAATGGATCCCTGGTCTCACTTGAGACAGGTGACGCTATCGCGTACTCCATGAACAAGCTTCTGGACAGGGGCAAGTTCTTCGTGGAGCCCGGTGAGGAGATATACTGTGGAGAGGTCGTAGGGGAGCACACCCGCGAGCGCGATCTTAACATCAATATATGTAAGACCAAGAAACTCACCAATGTCCGCGCGGCAGGTTCCGACGAGAAAATCCTTTTGCCTCCGGCGATCAAGATGTCCTTGGAGGAGATGCTGGAATATATCCGTGAGGATGAGTTGGTGGAGGTCACACCCCATCACATGAGGATTCGCAAGATATTGCTTGACCCCATGGATCGCAAGCGCGCCGGCAATGCTGGTGATGATGAATAAAAACTATTTCCATAAAAGTTTTTATTAAGGAAAATTTTTTATACCTTTGCATCCCTTAATCTGTTTGGCGAAGCGATGAAAGATGATTTTATAGTTCCTCTGAACGGGTTGGCACAAGGGCGGACAGAGTTCCGCAGGAGTGTTGGGAAGGAGTTCTTTGAGCTTTTTGGGAATTCAGAGATCCTGGCGGCGAGCCTTGATGCCGATGTCGTGATCGAGAAATCCGGCCGTTTTATCGGGGTGGATTGCGTGATTGGCGGCGAAGTCACAGTGACCTGTGACAGGTGTCTGGCCGATTTGGTCCTGCCGGTCTCCACCGGGTTCTCGCTGAGCGTGAAGTTCGGCGATCCTGACTTGGCCGGTGAGGAAGAAGGGGACAGGGAGATAATCGTCCTGCCTTATTCCGACACCGATCTGGACCTCAGCCAGACTGTGTACGACTACATCTGCCTGTCGTTACCTGTGCAGAGGATCCATGATGATGGAGGGTGCGATCCGGAGACAGTGAGGTTTCTGAGTTCCGAAAATGAAGAAGAACAAGTTCAGAAGGATTCTTCCAGCCCGTTCGCGGGTCTGAAAGACCTTCTTGGCGAGAAATGATAAAATTTAAAAGATATTAATTATGGCACATCCGAAACACAAAGTCTCCAAGGCGAGAAGAGACAAGAGAAGGACCCACGACTTCGCGAAGGTTCCGACTCTGGCCACCTGCCCCAACTGCGGCGCGACTGTGATGTATCATCATGTCTGCCCTGAGTGCGGTTATTACAGAGGTCGCCAGATCATTGAGAAGAGCGTCGAGTAGTTCTTCGGGAAATTAAGCGGTCCCTTAGTTCAACGGATAGAACGGAGGTTTCCTAAACCTTAAATAGTGGTTCGATTCCACTAGGGACTACAAGTAAAGCCAGGCGGAAAGCCTGGCTTTACTTGTAGCCCCTGAAGGGCCTGTTATTCATTGAGGGAAGTATCCCTCAAACTCCCTCTGGTCGCTTCGCTCCGACCTTGCCCGAATAGGGCCGGGAACCAGGGGACTAGGGATTCAGGGGATAGATAGTGGCTTGGACTTTGGCTCCGGTGGCGGTGATGGTGTTGAACGGGGTGGACGGAAACACGAGGTTGGTCATGCAGAAGTCGTCCCCAAAAATCTCAATACTGGAGTTGTCCACCAGGAGGCGGATGGATACCTGCTTCCCGGGGAGAGTCGGGGCGACAGTCACGGAAGGGAAGTCCTCGCTGAACGCCACATTCCCGGAAACCTTCCGGTCCATCGAGAAAGTCTTCGCTGTAGGGTCATAACTCATCAGAACGTTTTCTCCAAGATCATTGGACAAAGCGAGGGAGACAAGTCCCTTTTTAGGAGGAACAAACTGTAAGACAATCTCATAGGCGCCTCTTGGCTCTTGGAATAACTTGATCGGCTTACTCCCCAGCCGAGCGACACGGGCTTTACCTCTCAAGGCCTCAACCTCCGGAGAAGGAGAACTCACGAGGACCGGACCGTCAGGCCTGGAGACAAGCTTGAGGTCTCTCGGAACGGAATTGGCGCTACGGAAGCCTTTTGTGGGGGCCACGTTGGCATATTGCCAGTTGCTCATCCAGGCTATCGCCACCCTTCTGCCGTCCGGCGCCCCACTCCAGGTGACAGTGGCGTAATGGTCTTTCCCGTAATCCATCCATCTGGTTGTCCCGGGAGCATTGTCGCATTTGAAGCGGTTCCCGTCATATTCCCCGACAAAATACTGCGTCGCGCTTCCTCCGAACGGACCTCCCGGGTTGATATTCACGATAAGAATCCATTTGCCGTCAAGTTCGAAGAAGTCGGGGCATTCCCAGACTCCATCATGGCAGCCGAAACCTTTTCCGAAGGAACTCTCGTATTTCCAGTCCCGCAGGTTGTCTGAAGCCCAGAATTGAACCTCCTGACCAGCCGCGAGAACCACCTTCCATTGCCTGGAACCATTGTCCCAGAATAATTTAGGATCTCTGAAGTCGGGGATGTCAGCGACGATCACCGGATTATTCCCGTAGATACTGAAAGACTTCCCGCCGTCTGTGCTCCATGCTATGCTCTGGGTCTGAGTAGTTCCGGCGGAGGTGTACATCGCCACGATCGCGCCCTTCCCGAAACCGGCTGTGTTATTCTCGTCCACCACGGCGCTTCCGCTGAATACTGATCCAAGCTCGTTTGGGAGAATAGCGTTGTCCCATTGCTCCCAATGGATGAGGTCACGTGAGACGGCGTGCCCCCAAGTCATATTCCCCCAGATGTTTCCGTAAGGATTGTACTGGAAGAAAAGATGCCACAGACCATCCTTGTAGACCATGCCGTTCGGATCATTCATCCAGCCGAAAGAGGGCGAGAAATGATATGAAGGACGGTAAGGTTCAGGTGCCGGAGGATCGAATGCGCCGGCATGTCTTATCATTTCCCAGCAAATGTCTCCTCTCCTGTCCCGCCGTGCGCTTGTGACATCCAGAAGAACACTCTTGCCCTGCCACTGGTCAAGTTCCAAAGGCGCGAAATAATCCACCTTGTCGATGGCCAGGCGCACGTTGATCGTTTGCCACAGTTTGGTGTCGGCCAGCACTTTTATGGAGGCCTCCGGAGCGTTCTCCTGAACCGGGAGGAGAAGGACTCCGCTCCCGCCGTCAGTCCTCGCCAGGGTCCTGCGTTCGGAAAGATGCTTAACTTCTACTGTTTGGGCCGAGACCATGAATGACAGCCCTATAAAAACCAAGATAGCCAGGAATCGTCTCATAAGGATAGCTTTATACGCGAAGATAACTGAATAATTGATATATTTGCCTTACCCCTGATTATGAAAATTTTAGTCGCGTCAGATTCTTTCAAAGAGTGTTTGAGCGCCGGGGAGGTGGCATCGGCCATCGCTTCCGGGATCGCCTTTTCCTGTCCAGAGGCCACGGTGTCTCGCGTTCCTCTCTCGGATGGGGGAGAGGGGATGGCTGACATCCTGACAGAAAGATTAAATGGAGATATGGTCGATGTCCCGGTCACAGGCCCGATGGGCGGGATACTGCAAGCCCGATTCGGGAAATCAGGAAAGATGGCGATCATGGACGTGGCTTCGGCCTGTGGGCTTCATCTGGTTCCACCAGATAAGAGAAACCCTCTTTCGGCCACCAGCAAAGGTGTTGGGGAACTGATCCGGGCAGCTATCCTTGCCGGATGTGACGAGCTGATAATCGGATTGGGGGGATCGGCGACCTGTGATGGTGGGGAAGGGATGATGACGGTTCCCGGTCTGCGAGACCTGGCCTCAGGAGTGAGGATACGTGTTTTCTGTGATGTTGACAATCCTTTTTCAGGGCCGGATGGGGCGGCGAGAGTATTCGCTCCCCAGAAAGGAGCTGATCCGGAGATGGTTGAGATTCTGGAACAACGTATGTTGATCCAGGCTTCGCGGATCCTTTCCCAGACTGGCATTGATGTCACGAATCTCAGGTTTGCCGGAGCCGCCGGCGGTCTCAGCGGTGCTCTTCACGCTTGCCTTGGAGCTGAATTGGCCTCCGGAATAGACGAAGTGTTGAATATTACGGGATTTGATAAGGAAATACTTGACGCTGATTATATTATCACAGGAGAAGGATCGTCCGACCATCAGACCCTATCAGGAAAGGTTCCGATGGGAGTGCTGAGAAGGAGCGGGGGAGTCCCGGTATATCTCATCTCCGGCAGGATCAGTGATCGCGAGGCCCTTCGCGCGGCAGGTTTCGCCGGCTTGTTACAAGTGACACCGGATGATGTCCCATCCTTTGAAGCCGTTAAACCGGAAGTGGCCAGGGAGAATCTACGGAGGGCTGGCGAAAGGTTTTGCGAGCTGACACTTGACCGATAACCATTTCTTTTTTTATATTTGTCCTATAACATAATAAGACCAATCATGAAGAAACTTATCATCGTGGCTGCCATTCTTATCGGATCATTGGCCGCTAACGCCCAGGAATTGAAAATACCCCAGATCAATTTGCGATGGCATGAAAAAGCCATAGAGGTCCCTCAGGTCAAGGGAAAGGTGGGAATAGCGGAATTCGCCCACGCCTTTGCCTCCGCATACCAAGGTAATGTCATGACGGACGAGCTGAAAGCCCAGCTGGAGAATCCCGGCCGGGTAAACGAGGATGTGGACGAGTTCATCCTCGACCGCCAGAACGGGTATTGCGGTCTCCAATTCGTCAGCGATGGAACCGCCAGGATGGAGATGTGTTACTGGAATCGAAAGGACGGGCGGAAACTGGTGGCTGTCAATATGTTGAATGTATATGAGAATGAAGAGGCCTTGCTCATGTTCTACAACTACAACCCCGACACAGGAATGATGGAGCCGGATCTGGAGATTAGTTTCTTCGATTGGGCTGTGCCGTTCATGAGTTTCCTCTTACCCCAGACCGGGAAAGACATAGAGGCTCACGTTTATCATCTTGATGAACCAGCCTATATGCGCTATAATGGCGACGGGGATTTCGAGCTGGAAATCCAGACCGTTCCTGCGGTCGCGTGTTTTATAGTGGACAGCAGTCCGACCAATATCCGCACGGCACCTAATGGCTCGTTGATACGCCAGTTAAGTCCTGACGGGGACTATATGCTTGACGTCTACCAGCCTACCGGCGGGTGGTGGAGGATCCTCGCCGAATGTGTCACGACGGTTGAGAATGATGACATAGAGCTTGTGGAGGAAGGCGGCGAGGCGTGGATACATTATTCCGTGCTGGGAATCGGACTCCGCAACTATGGCGGGGAGAAACTTGCTCTCCGCGAGTCCCCATCCGAGGATTCCAAGGTCGTGGGCACAATAGACCAATCGGAAGCGCTGGTCAATCCTGTCGACATGAATTCGGACGCTTCCTGGGTCAAAGTAAAATGGGGAAAGATGACAGGTTGGATTTCCTCTGAGTGGCTCTGCGCCAACCCTGTCACCACTTGCCCGTAGTTCCGGAACTACTTGAATATCTGCTTCATGGGCTTCCCCCTCCAGTCATCGGGGATGTCCAGTCCAAGAATATAGGCTATAGTCGCCGCCGTGTCGTACTGCATCATCGGCTGGGGGAACTCAAAGCCTTTCTTGACCTTTTTGCCGTAGACGATGAACGGGGTCTCCATCTCCAACAAGGTGAAACCGCCGTGGCCCTTGTCCTTGCCACCGTGGTCTGATGTCACTATGATGACTGTGTCATCGAATATTCCGGCATCCTTTATGGCCTGGATAATCATCCCGATACCCTTGTCGATGTCTTTCTGGCATTCCATATATTCGGGGCCGCACCAACCGTACTGGTGGCCCACATTGTCCTGGACCCCATAATAGAACGTGAAGAAAACCGGCTTCTTCTCTTTGATGTAGTTTATAGCCAGTTTCGTGTATTCCTCGGTAGGGATGAGGGTCTCCTTACCTCTGTAAGTCTTGATGAAATAGTTGTAATCCAACGCTAGAGAGTCCGCCAGGATGCCGATGCAGTCCCAGTCGTAGACGCATCCTATCTCCGCTGACGGCCTCTGCTGGCGCAGGATGGTGAATATAGTGGGAGGGATGCCGTTCCCATTGTCAGAAGTGGAGGGGATGGTGCCGCTGGTGGAGTTCCATTTGTCGAACCCGTGCATCTCCGTGGGAAGCCCATTGAATAATGAAGTCCAGTTGATCGCGGAAGCCGAGGGCATCACTGACCGCTTCGCCAGGGTCCAACTGCCGTTCTCCATCAGGTAATGTATGTTAGGAAGGTCAGCAGCCGGTGCCATTCTGACCGCCTCCGAGGCCCATCCGTCTATTCCGATCATCACCACATGTTTGGCTTTCTTCTTGGCGCCTTGAGCGTCAATAGAGGCTATGCAGCACACAGCTGCGAGCACAATAAGGAATCTCTTCATAATGAATATGTTATCTTAGATCAAAATCAATCATAATGGGCAGATGGTCTGACGGCCTCCAGAAGTTCGAGAGTTTCTGGGGATCCCGGATAGGGGTGGTGTACTCATCCCAAACCACATCGGCCGAAGTGATCATGTCATACAGAGGTTTGGTGCAATAGACGTAGTCAATACGGGCGGACTTGCTTCCTACGGTAGGCTTGAACTCGTCCGGGTACTTCTCCTTTATGACATCTATGTAAGGGGTGTTTCCGAGAATATAATCATGTACCAGCAGTCTGGGGTCATCGTCAGGGTACCCGTAGGTTGTGTTGTCGACCCTGGAGCGTGAGTTGAAGTCTCCCATCATCATCCATAGCTGGTCCTTCGCGTCAGGGACTGTGCCGATGGTGTGCTCGCAAATATATTCCATCTCCATGGCCCTGTATTTGTCACCGCCGTGATCAATAATCGACGCCTCACGGTCCTCAACTCCAGGGGCGTACGCTTGTGGCCAAGTGTGGAGGGTCACGATGTTGAGGGTCTTCCCATTAATCTCAACGGTTGCCCATCCTGCCCCGTGGGCAACTATGCGATCTGGTTCCTCTCCGGTTATCTTGTCAATATAAGTGATTGGATATTTGGAGGTTATAACCTGAGGATAATTATCTCTCCATCCGCCGATGCCCCAATACTTGTGCCCATAGCGGGCCGCGAGCTCCCCCCAGCCTTCCACAAGGTACCTGTCCTCCTTCGGCATGGCCTGGTCGGAGTCTGTGAGCCAGATCGACTGGGCCTCGCACCATACGCAGATGTCTGGATCCTGGGCTTTCACAAAGTCAACAAACCGGTCGTAATTGTCATTCTGTCCATCCCACATCCCGTTCTGGATGTTCCAATAAAGGAGACGTGCGGGAGCTGGTTTATTGCCGCAAGAGCAGAGTATGGCGGCGAGAATGGCGCAAGTGAGTAATGTGGTCAGTCTGATGTGTCTCATGTCTGTGTGTCATAATTATATGTGATATAAAGGTAGCTTTTATTTTTCATAAATCATGACTATCTTGTACCGAAGTTTTATCGGATTATGAAACAAGGAATGAATAAAGTCGCCGGCGAGTTTGTTGAACTCGCTGGGAAGCGTTTCTCCTGCAGGGAGTTCAGCCATCGCCCTGTCACATCGCCTGAGTTGGCCAAGGTTCTTGAGGCCGCCCGTTTGGCCCCAAGCGCCAAGAACCAGCAGCCTGTCCATGTGTGGGCGCTTACCAGTGAGGAAGCTCTCGCCCGTATCCGTACTGTCCACACCATGTTCAACGCCCCTGTAGTCCTCGTTGTCGGCTATAAGGAGTCCGAGGGCTGGACAAGGTCTTGTGACGGAAAGAATTGGGCGGAGATTGACGCCACTATCGTCGGAACGCATATCATCCTGGCCGCGGCCGACGCGGATCTCGGATGCACCTGGGTCGGTTCTTTCGACCCCGTCAAGGTGAAAGAACTGTTCCCGGAAACGGATGGTTACGAGTTATCAGCTCTGTTCGCTATCGGATATCCCTCCGCCACCGCCGCTCCTTCAGAAAGACATTTTATCCGGAAGAGCATGGAGGAATTCACCACAGAGATTTGAGAGGGTGTTATTTCCTCGGGTACCTGACTGTGAAGCAGGCTCCCTTGAGGGAGAACGATTTGGAATAGAATATCTCTCCCTCGCACTTCTCGACTATGTTACGGCATATGGACAATCCCAGTCCTGTGCCGTTGCTTTTTGTCGTGAAGTTGGGAGTGAAAAGCTTCGAGCGGTTCTCGTCACTGACTCCGGGACCATTGTCCTCAAATACGATATCGTAAAAGCCTTCCTTGTTGGAGAGTCTCAAAGACACGAGTATCTGACCCATGAAGGGTTCCCCTCCATTTTCCCTGATCTCGTTCTGGGCGTTCTCTATCGCCTGGACGGAGTTGCCTATGAGATTGACGAACACCCGGATAAGCTGAGGCTTGGGTCCTACTATCTTAGCTCCCTGGAGCCCCATATATGAGAAGTTGATATTGTCTCTGCTGTCGAACAAGTCGACTTGCTCCTTGAGCATCTTGTCAAGGTCTATCTCGACCGGTTCCTCGGTGTACAATTTAGCGAAAGTGGAGAACTCGTTGGCGGTGTCGGCTAACAGATCAATCTGGTTGAGGACTTCCTTTGAGATCTCATCGAACCTGTCGGACCAAGACGGGTCACCTTTGCTCTTCATCCTTATCAACCTCTGTATCTGGAGTTTGATAGGTGTCAGGGGGTTCTTGATCTCATGAGCCACTTGACGGGCCATAGTCGCCCAGGCCTTGTCTCTTTCCGCTTGCGTCAGCTGTTTTGTGGAGTTGTAAAGGTCATGGACCATGAGGTTATAAGCCCGGACCAAGGTGGACACCTCGTCGTCTCTCTCGTATACGATGTATTCCAGGTTGTTGATGTCTACCTCGTTCATCTTCCGCCCGACTTCCGTTATTGGCTTGAACATCTTCTCCACAGCCCTTTCCATAAGCAGCCTGGCAAGGAGCAGGAGAATAAGGAAGACAATCACGACGGTGATCGAGTGAAGGACGGCCTCCGACTTGAAGTCGAAACTCTCATCAGTGTAAGGCGACCCCATTATGGCGATCATCTTCCCCTGGCTGTTGAATACGGGAGCGTATAGGAAATAGGTTTCTTCGGAACCGATATGTTCCTTCCCGATATAGTACCGGCGGTTCTTGTATATAATGTTTTCGAAGGCGTCCTGGTTTATCCTGGCGCCCAGCAACAGGCTTTCGAACACTTCCGGGGTGGTGGAACGGAATTCCTTGCCTCCGGTCGTATACAGGCTGATGTCGCATTTCATCGTGTTGCTGACATCCTCGAGGGCCGCGGCCGCCTCCTGGGTATTCCAATCCGTGTAATCTTGGGCGAAACGGCATCTGGCCTCAAGCAGGGTCTGGATGGAGTTCGTTTTCTCCGCCATCGAATATTTCAGATTGGCGTTGTTTCTCCTGTAGACGAACAAGACGCTTACGGTCGCCAGGGCGATAAGTGTCATCACCAGCGCCACCATCATAGAAGCGTTGAACCTGGACTTGAAGTAGTTTTTCTCCCGGACTTTCTGACGGTTCCTGAACGCCACTGGTATGCTCAGGCAGAAATACAAGATCAAGGTCAGGAACAGGAAGGCCACGAAATAATAGAAATCCTCTATCTTCTCTCGTGATAAAAGAATAATGTCCTCGTCCGAGACGCTGTTGATGAAATGGATGTATCCTCCCGACCGTAGAAATCCTCCGGCCGCTCCGAGCAATTCCGTTTTCCGTTCATCGTCAAGCCTTGTGGAGTAGGCGTAATTGCCTTTGTAGGACACGAGAATATCCGAGGAATATTTCGCATAGGAATATCTTGCCGGCAGGATCACATCACCAGGGGCGGAGTACCCCAGTATCCTGGCGTAACCCCTGTCCTCCCGGTTCGACTTGGGAGAGACGGTCAGAAGCATCATGGTTACCCCACTGGATTTGCTGTAATATGCGAAATTACCTGTGTAGAAACTATTTCCGCCAGTATCCCTCCAGAAGCGGAACCGGGTTCCGTCAGCGATCGGGATACCTCCTGACACCATCCTGGTGAAGTATGCTATGGCGGTGGGGTTCTGCTCGTTCTCGGGGAACAACTCGACTATCACGTCATTGTCCTGCGAGAGACCCACCATATAACTCTCCACGATCCTGTTGACGATTATGCTGTTGCTGTTGGGGATCGAGGCAAGGGAGGCGATCAGCTGGTCAGACGAGATCTTGTCTTCCATCAGTCGAAGCTGGAGCTCCAGACTGATATTCCTGTCCATCGACAGCCTGTTGGCGAGGACATTGATCCGGTCTCTTTCCTTGTTGAATCCGAGGATGCCGGCCATCGTGACAAGGTAGGCTCCGAATATGATGGACAGAATGGCCCTGGATGTCCTGGATGCCGGATCAGTCTTCAGGCCGGTGAGATCTTTCAAAGGAGCGGCGATCATCACTCCGAGAAGCGGAGCGGCGACCATCAAGGCTATCAAGGTCAGATATATGAGAAGGCTGTATACGCTCAGGTCATTGAGTTTGTAAAGCTCGAGAGTGATGCTGGAGTTATAGATGACACTCCTGAAAACGAAATGTATATATAGCAGGACTCCGGCCAGGAGTATGGCCAGGCAGACCATGTATATGGCCATCCATGCCTTATATCTTTTTTTGGAAAGGATTCCATTGTAAATCCTTTTCCTCAAAGAGAATAGCAGACAGATCCCGAGGAAAATGATCAGCGATACGATCAGAAGCGCTCCCAGGGAGTTGAAAACCTTTCCGTCCGCGTATATTGTCGGGGAGAACAGCTTTGAGAAAAGGGCGGGACTCGTGAACGGTCCCTGTCCTGTGATAGATTCGGACACGACCTTGAAAACAGGTGTTCCCCCTAAACTCACGAGGGAGCCTCCATTCTCTGAAAGGGGGACTATGGAATAACCATTGCCGGGGTCGAGTTTCGGATTGACTCCATTGGAGACTTCCTCAGCCATGTTGTCCATGATCTCAAGGCCGGCTATAACCTTGACTGACCCTCTTGACGCGGATTTGATGAGATACCATCTCAACCCATAATTGACGAACGAGGGCTCGTCACGTACCTCAGCCAGAGGGGATGAGATGTTTTCCCGGGGCCTTGAGAGCCTCTGTATCACCAGTTTGCCGGTGATGTCATCATTCCTGACAGGGAACTGGTTGCACCAGGACTGCAGAGTGTCCTCGATGTAACGGTAAATGACCATGTCATCGGGAAGCCCCAAACTCCCGATCCAGATATCTCCTTCGGCCAGAGCGCTTTCAATATAACTATCGAGCGCTGCCATTCTCTTGCCGAGGGCTTTCTCGGTACGTTGCGCCGCTTTTATAGTGTCAGCGGGTGAGGGGCGGAACGCGAGGAAAACGACCAACAAGACCACGGCGGCTGCCATGATCCATAAGAGATATCTCCAGATATTTGACTTCAGTCCTCTCATTCGTGGTGATAAGGCTCTCCCTTTATAATCGTGAACGCCCGGTACAGTTGCTCGGCGAACACGGCCCTGACCATCTGGTGGGTGAAAGTCATCTTCGACAAGGAAACCTTGCCGTCACACCTGGCATAGACCGCGTCCGAGAAACCGAAAGCGCCACCAATCACGAATACAATATTTTTGCCACCGGACACCATCATACGCCCGATCTCCTTCGCGAACTCGATGGAGGTGTATTCCTTGCCTCTCTCGTCAAGAAGGATCACGGTGTCCCGGGGACCTATATTCCCGAGTATGGCCTCTCCCTCCTTTTCCTTCACTTGCTCCTTGGAAAGCGACGCGGCGTTCTTCAGATCGGGAATCTCGGTCACCGTGAAGGGAACATAACGCTTTAGTCTGGAAGCATAGGTCTCCAGGCCTTCCCGAACCCATCCGGAGTCGGTTTTCCCGACAGTCAGCAAGCAAATCTTCATCAATTGCAAAAATAAGAAAGTGGCTCGGTATTTGCAACAAATAAGGGTGTTATGAGGATACAAGCCAAGTTATTCCTCGCTCTTGCGGCGTTGGTGCTGTGCCTTACCGCTAAGGCGGCTGGCGACAGCTATGATGTTTTCGTGCCCATTTCCAAGTATCTGGCCAATGGGGACGCCGAGAGCCTGTCGGCATGGTTCTCTGACAATCTGGAGATATCCATAATGTCCTCGACCAACGATTCGAGCAAGAACCAGGCGAAGCAGATTCTCAAGACATTCTTCTCGTCTCATACGCCAAGATCCTTCGAGATCAATCACACGGCCTCCAGGTCCAACACGAAATACGCGCTGGGCTATCTCAACGCCGGAGGAGAGTTGTTTGAGGTCACTATATTCGTGAGCAAGAGCAAGGACCGCTATGTGATCCAGCAGCTCAAGATCGACCGGATCAGATGAGACTATTCAAATCCATCTTGACGGCGGCTCTCCTTCTATTGCTGTCACTCCCAGAGTCTTTCGCCCAATCCACGAAAGTTCGCGGTCGTGTCATTGATGAGTCGACGGGTGAGGGGATTCCGTATGTCGGAGTCTTTTTCAAGGGTTCTACTGTTGGAGCGACTACTGACACGGATGGTTGGTTCGCTTTGGAGACTCGGGAGGATTCCTTGTCTGTCATCTCGGTCAGCCGTATGGGATACTTCCCTTCGGAGACTGTCATCGCGCCTAAACGGTTCAATACGGTCTATTTCCGTCTGAAGCCTTTCGAAGATGTCCTTGATCCGGCTTATATCAAAGCGGATGACAGATACGTGAAATCCCTTCTGGGACGTATCAAAGAGGCTAAAAACCAAAACAATCCCGAACGCCGCGCACAATATGACTGTGAGATATACAGCAGGAATGAGCTGGACTTGGTCAATCCCGGGATGGTGGAGAAATTCCTCCCTCGGAGTTTCCATTTCGTTTACGAATATGTGGACACTTCTTTGCTTTCCGGGCAGCCCTATCTTCCGGTGATGATCTCCGAGTCCAAGTCGCACTATTATCATTCCCGCAGTCCGGAACTGAAGAAGGAGGTCATAGAGTCAAGCCGTATCTCTGGTATTCAAGAGGAGAAAACAGTCGCCCAGTTCACCGGTGGCCTGTATATAAAAGCTAATTTTTACGAGAATTACCTGAATATATTCCAGGTGGAGATCCCTTCCCCTCTGGCCGACAACGGTTCTTTGTTCTACGACTATTATCTTGTGGACAGTCTCGCCGTTGACGGACGTGAGACCTACAGGTTGAGGTTCAGTCCTTCCAAGTGGGCGTCATCACCGGCATTCGACGGTGAGATGCTGATTGACGCGAAGGATCTCGCTATCAGGTCTGTGCGGGCCACCCTTAATAGCTCATCTGGAGTAAACTGGGTTAGAAAGCTGGTGATTGATGTTGATAATCAACTACTTCCTGATTCCACGTGGTTCTATAAGCAAGACAGGATATATGTTGACGCCGCCATGACTCTGGTCGGCTCCAAGGAGATCGCTTTCATGGCCAACAGGCAGATAGATTATTTCGACCCTTCTTTCTCGGAGAGCCAGATCCTGGGGATACTGGACACAAAGGCGCCGGTGCTGATGCATAACGATGTCTTGAATGATGACGAGGCTTATTGGACCTCGATACGTCCATATCCTCTGAGTGAGAAGGAGCAAGGGATCTACAACATGGTGGATTCCGTGAAGAATGTGTCCTTGTACAAATTCGCCGAGAAGACTGTGGACATGTTCTCCACCGGCTTCTTCAATTTCAAGTATGTCGGGTTTGGACCTTATGACTCAATGTTCAGTTTCAATGATCTTGAGGGAACAAGGTTGCAGTTAGGCTTCAGGACGACCAAGGATCTCAGCCGGAAGTTCCGCCTGATGGGTTACGGGGCCTATGGTTTCAAGGACGAGATGTGGAAAGGAGGAGTTTCGACTGAGTTTATTCTAGGCAATCTGCCGCAGCGCAAGCTGGTCTTATCGTATAAGCATGACATGCTTCCGCTCGGAGCGGGAGCATTCGGGTTCGGTAACGGAGATGTGGTCACATCCATCTTGGCAAAGAAGGGAGGTCGGAAGATGAGCATAATCGATGACTTGTCTTTCAGCTACCAGCATGAGTGGACCCAAGGCTTCAACATGACCACGGGATTTCAGATGCGTGAGATATTCCCGAGCGGTGTCGTCCCGATGGTACGCCCGGATGGTACTCCATATAAGTCAGTCGCCTTTGACCAGGCTTTGCTGCAGCTGCGTTTCTCCAAGGATGAGATTGTCACCAGAGGAGTCTTCGACAAGCACTATGTGTTCTCCGCATATCCGGTGTTGACGCTCAACATGGCTGCGGCCATGGAAGGTGTGGGACGGAACGAATACACTTTTTTCCGTCCTGAGGCCCGATTGCAGTATACCCTGCTCACCGCTCCGTTAGGTTCCTCCAACATCACCTTGAACGCCGGCACTATCGTTGGAAAGGTCCCTTATCCCTTGCTGAAGATTTATGAGGGAAATGAGAGTTACCGTATCAAGAGAAGAGCGTTCTCGTGCATGGACTATTATGAGTTCGCTTCCGACACCTGGGCAACCCTCTTCTGGGAGCATGATTTCAGAGGCTTTTTCCTTGGGAAGATCCCGTTGATCAAGAAACTCAAACTCCGTGAGATCGTCCTGGTGAGGGCGGCTTACGGCACCCTGAGGGATGAGAATAACGGTATTCTCGGAGATCCCGCCTTTGGCGCCGATATGGTGTTCCCCGCAGGTATGAACAAGTTGGACACTCCCTATGTTGAGGCTGGCGTCGGTCTGTCCAACATATTCAAAATCATGAGAGTTGACGCGGTGTGGAGGCTGACCCACCGGGACAAGATTGTCGACGGGGTCAGTGTCCCTCATCCTAACCGGTTCGTGGTCAACTTAGGCTTTGAATTCAATCTCTGATCCATTAACTTCCGCAGATATGTCCAAAAAGACCATATTCCCGCTGATCCTGTTATCATCTGTCCTGCTAAGCGTTCCCTTCCTTGTGCCTGGGACAGGTTACATCTCCTTGGTGGCTTTCGTCCCGCTGCTTTTCGCGGAGACGGTGGCCCGGGAGACCAAGATGAAAGGATTCTGCTGGTGGCATTACCTGTGCTTCCTCCTGTGGAACGCCGCCACCACTTTCTGGGTCTGCAACGCGACTGTCGGTGGAGGGATATTCGCATGTGTCGCTAACGCCTTCCAGATGTCTCTTGTGTTCGGCTTGTTCAGGTGGAGCAGGAAACATCTCCAAGGTGTCTTGCCTTTCCTTTTCCTGGCTTTCGCCTGGATAGCGTGGGAGCGCTGGTACCTGACTTGGGCACAAATCAGCTGGCCATGGCTGGTCCTGGGCAATTCTTTCGCCAGGACAACCAATTGGATCCAATGGTACGAGTTTACAGGTACTCTTGGCGGCTCTCTGTGGATCTGGGCCTGTAACCTGTCCGTATTCGGAATCCTGATGTCGTTGAGGAGCGGAAAATGGAAAGAGTTCAATGCCAAGGCGAGAGCCGCGTCGGTCATAGGCGCGTTATTGTTGTTCCTCGCCCCTCCAACAGTCTCATTGTTCCTGAGACCCGAGCCGTCTGACGGGGAACTGGATGTCTTTATCGCGCAACCCAATATCGATGTCTATGGGAAGCATGGGGGACTGACGCAGGAAGACCAGAACAAAGTTTTAGTCGGTTTGTTGGAGAACGCCCCCAAGGACAGCACGGTTCTGTTGATCGCCCCGGAGACTTTCACAAGCGACATCATCATGAACGGGATACCGTCCAGCCCGACAGTCCAGACGCTCCGGAAGTACTTGTCCTCCAGGCCGATGGCAGGTCTTCTTTTCGGGGCATCCACCTGGGAATATATCAACAGCCCATATCGTCCCTCTCAGACTGCCAGGCAACTGAATAATGGCAATTGGGTGGAGTCCCATAACACCGCCCTGATGATGAGAAGCGAGGGAGACATCCAGACTTACCATAAGAATAAACTCGTCGTCGGGGTGGAGATGACACCTTATCCGGCATTCTTCCGGCCAATAGATGATAAGCTTGGAGGTGTGATGGGCAGATGCGTTGGAAATGGGAAGGCGGCCAACCTGGTGTTCAACGGTATTAAGATCGGATGCGCGATCTGTTATGAGTCCGTCTACGGCGAATTCTGCGCTGATTATATCCGCGACGGGGCGAAATTGATGACCATCATAACCAATGACGCGTGGTGGGGAGACACTCCAGGCTACAGGCAGCACCTTTCATACGCGTCCTTGCGGGCTATCGAGACCCGCCGATGGATAGCCCGTTGTGGCAATACCGGAATATCCGCTATAATTGATCCTACCGGTAAGATCATCAAGGAGACTTCTTGGTGGGAACCGGCCACTTTGAGCGGGAAGGTAGGACTGTCAGATGAGGAGACGTTTTTTGTCCGTCATGGAGACTTTGTCGGAAGGATATGCCTTCTCATGTTCATCCTCATCCTTCTCGGCACCATCGTCCGCCGTTTGACAAATAAAAAAGGACAGGCCTAGTTGTCTAGCCTGTCCCCTTTCTCATCATACAATTCATTTTGCAGGACCGAGAAGTCTGTGACTTCCTCGAGTTTGATCCGGCATCTGTACTTCTGTCTCCATTTCCCAAGGAATGACTTGTCTGACAACATGGTTTTTCCACGCTTCAGATAAGCACCCAGTATAGGACTGACCTTCAGAGTGATGGCCTTTTTCCCATGCTCCGCGTAGTAGGCGATATTGCGCTCTATCTGCTCATCGATCACCACACTCGAGGAAATCTTCCCGGTGCCGTGGCATACCGGGCACACCTCGGCGGTGTTGATCTCCGTGGCGGGGCGGATCCTCTGACGGGTGATCTGCATCAGGCCAAACTTGGTGAGGGGGAGGACATTGTGTTTTGCCCTGTCCGCTTCCATAAGCCCCTGCATGTACCTGTGGAGCTCATTGCGGTGCTCGCCGGATTCCATGTCTATGAAGTCCACGATTATTATTCCTCCCATATCCCTCAGGCGAAGTTGCCTGGCTATCTCCTCGGCGGCGATTTTGTTGACCTCGAATGTGTTCTCTTCCTGGTCGGCTGTCTTCGCGCGGATACCGCTATTGACATCAATCACATTGAGCGCCTCGGTGCTCTCTATCACGAGATAAGCTCCCTGCTTCATCGGCACCACCTTGCCGAACGAGCTCTTGATCTGCCTTGTGACCTCGAAATGGTCGAAGATTTTCTCTTTACCGTCGTACAACTTCACGATTTTCTCCTGATCGGGGGAGATCAGGGAAATATATTTCTTCGTCTCCTCGTAGACGTTCTCGTCATTGACATAAATGTTGGTGAACGAGTCGTTCAGGAGATCCCTGAGGATTGTGGTGGTCTTGCTGTATTCGGTAAACAGCAGCTGGATGTTCTTGTTTCTCGCGATTTTCTGCCAGGAAGCCTCCCATTTCTGGATGAGGGATTTCAGTTCCGCTACCAGGACAGCGGCGTTCTTTCCTTCAGCCGCCGTGCGGATAATCGCCCCGTAGTTTTTGGGGAGTATGCTCCTGACGAGTGTCTCGAGCCTTCTTTTCTCCTCTTTAGAGGAGATTTTCTGGGAAACGTTGACCTTCTCCGCGAAGGGCATCAGTACGATGTTTCGTCCTGCCAATGAAATTTCCGCAGTCAGTCGCGACCCTTTGGTCGAGATCGGTTCCTTGACGATTTGCACCACGACTACCTGGCCTTGCTTGAGGACGTTCTCGATACGGCCCTCTTTCTCGAGGATCGGCCCAACCTTTATGTTGGAAAACAGCTGCCCGAGATCCGCGTTAGGGTTGCTCTTCCTCACGAACTCGTCGAACGAGGTGAAGTAGAGACCCAGGTCCAGATAGTGGATGAATGCTTCCTTCTTGTCTCCGATGTCGACAAAGGCGGCATTGAGCGCGGGGAGAATCTTCTTCACTTTCCCTAGATAGACATCACCTACGGAAAACCCGTGCCCTTTGCTGGACTCCTTGTTGAGTTCAATCAGCCGATGATCTTCCATCAGCGCGATGTGAACGTCAGTCGATGTGACATCGACGATCAAATCTTTTGATCCTTCAGACTCCATGGAAATAACAATGGTGTTCTCTCTCTCAAGAAAAGAGGCTGTCCGGGTCTCCCGTTCAGCCTCTTTCTTCTAGCGTTCTGCTAAAATGGCAGACACAGAGGACTTACTTCTTCTTGTGCCTGTTCTTGCGCAAGCGTTTTTTACGCTTGTGCGTCGACATCTTATGTCTCTTTCTCTTTTTACCGCTTGGCATAATAAGTAAGGTTGTTAAGATTATTTCTCCTCCTTAACGGCGTTGATGAAGACCTTGGCCGGCTTGAAAGCGGGGATGTCGTGCGCAGGAATAGTCATGGTAGTCTTCTTGGTGATGTTGCGGGCAGCCTTCTGAGCCCTGTGCTTCACGATGAAACTACCAAATCCACGAAGGTAAACAGGCTCTTTCCTGACGATTGAACCCTTAACAGACTCCATGAACGCCTCAACAACGGACTGAACCGCGATCTTCTCAATGCCGGTTGACTTCGCAACCTCATTAACGATTTCTGCTTTTGTCATAATAAAAATGTGTTTATTAGGATATTCACTCTTTCCCCTAATGCTTTCGGGGGATGCAAAATTAGGCTTATTTTTTTAATAATCAAAATAATGGGTGAATATTTTTTTGGCAAGATTATTGACCATATTATTTGCCGCGCCTGGAGCGGTATCCTGTCTGACAGATTGGCAGGGATAGCTGTGTCCGGCCTTGTTTGGAAAAGATGAGTATAGATTTAGGAAAAGATATGATGTTCCCTTCCGGTGCGGAGGTCAACATCATCCCTGTGATGCAGGGAGAAGAACAAATAAAAGTGGATGAGTCCAGTCTTCCAGAGTCACTTCCCATTCTGGCTCTGCGGAATGCCGTGCTTTTCCCGGGTATGGTCTATCCAGTGACAATAGGGCGTGAGAAGTCCATAGCTCTGGTCAAGGACGCCGAGAAAATGGAGTCATTCATCGGGGCGATTCCTCAGAATGACATCTCTGTCGAGGATCCCAGGGACAGGGACTTGTTTGAATACGGTACCGCTGCCAAGATTATGAAAGTGCTGGAGATGCCGGACGGCACTGTCACTGCTATCCTCCACGGAGTCAAGAGGATCCGCAAAGGACGTATACTCTCTTACGAGCCTTATATCACCGCTAATGTCAGTTATGTGGCAGACATTGTCCCGGAAAATGACAACAATACCAGGATGATCGCCGAATCGCTGAAAGAGAAGGCCGCGGCGATCATCAAGTCATCCTCTTTCGCCCCCCGCGAGGCGGTCGGGGCGATGAAGTCCATTGACAACTTCCAGTTCCTGGTCAATTTCATAGCCACCACGGTTGAGGTGGAGAATTACTCGGAGAAGGTTGAGCTCTTGAGATATGACGATATCAAAGTCAGGGCTATGAAGCTTCTGGCCGCCCTCGAGACACAGACCCAGCTCCTCAAGATAAAGCAGGAGATCAACCAGAAGGTCAAGAGCGACATTGACCAGCAGCAGAGGGAATATTACCTCAACAACCAGCTCCGTACCATCCAGGAGGAACTTGGAATGGATGAGGAGGAAGAGTTCGAGAAACTCCGTGCCAGGGCCAAGGAAAAGAAGTGGCCTGAGGCGGTCGCCGCGCAGTTCGAGAAAGAACTGGCGAAATTGGAGAAGTACAATCCGTCTTCCCCAGACTATAGCATCCAGTATAATTACATAGAATTCATGCTGGACCTTCCGTGGGGTGAGATGTCCAAGGACAATCTTGACCTATCCCATGCCCAGAAGGTATTGGATAATGACCATTTCGGCCTTGAGACCGTCAAAGACAGGATCATAGAGTATCTCGCCGTTCTTAAGCTCAAGGGGAATATGAAGTCTCCGATTCTTTGCCTCTATGGCCCTCCCGGCGTGGGAAAGACCAGCCTGGGCAAGTCAGTCGCCAGGGCACTCGGCAGGAAATATGTCAGGATAGCGCTTGGCGGAATGCACGATGAGGCGGAGTTACGAGGCCATCGCAAGACATACATAGGAGCCCTTCCCGGTCGTATCCTTAACGGGATCCAGAAAGCCGGGACTTCCAACCCTGTCATCGTCCTTGACGAGATAGACAAAGTCGGGGCTGACTATAAGGGAGACCCTTCTTCCGCTCTTTTGGAAGTTCTTGATCCTGAGCAGAATGTGGCTTTCCACGACAACTATCTCGATATAGATTACGACCTTTCCAACGTGCTTTTCATCACCACCGCCAACACGGTATCAACGGTCCAGTCCGCCCTTTTGGACAGGATGGAGCTGATTAATGTGACCGGTTATTTGGCCGAGGAGAAGATGGAGATAGCCAAGAAATACCTCGTGCCGAAGCAGCTCCAGGAGCATGGTATAGCCAAAAGGTCCCTTAGGATAGACAAGTCCGCGATGGCCGCCATAATTGACGAGTACACCCATGAGTCGGGAGTCCGCGGACTCGAGAAACAGATAGCTAAGATCGCGAGAGTCACCGCGAAGAAGATAGCCCTCGGACAGGATTGGCCCTCAGTCATAAAGAAAGAGCACCTGAAGGAATATCTCGGTTTGCCCACAAACATGCATGACCTCCAGAAAGGTAATGAGGCTCCCGGAGTCGTCACCGGTCTCGCGTGGACGCAGATGGGAGGAGAGATCCTCTTTGTGGAGAGTTCTGTGAGCGGTGGAAAGGGCAATATGACCATGACCGGCAATCTCGGTGATGTCATGAAAGAGTCAGCGACAATAGCTTACCAATATATCAAGGCCCATCCGGAACTCGCCGGTATGACTTCCGAGCAGTTCTCAGCCAAGGATATTCATGTCCATGTCCCGGAGGGAGCCGTGCCGAAGGATGGTCCGTCAGCTGGTATCACGATGGTCAGCTCGATGGTCTCCGCCCTGAGAGGGGAGAAAGTCAAGTCAGGAGTGGCTATGACTGGAGAGATGACTCTGAGAGGCAGGGTACTCCCCGTGGGTGGCATAAAGGAGAAGATTCTCGCGGCCAAGCGGGCCGGGGTCAAGGATATAATCATCTCCGAAGATAACAGGAAGGATGTCGAGGACATCAAGCCGATATATGTCGAGGGCCTGACATTCCATTATGTCAAGACCATTGATGACGTCATGGCTGAGATTTTCTGATAGTTTCTATATTATGGACGTCAAGATAGAGAAGAGTTGGAAGGAAGCCCTGGCAGGGGAGTTTGAGCAGCCATATTTCGCCGCTCTTGCCCGGCAACTCCATCAGGAGAAGGCTGAAGGGAGAGTCATTTTTCCTCCCGGGCCTCAGATATTCAAGGCTTTTGAGTTGACTCCGGTTGACCAGGTGAAGGTCGTGATCCTCGGGCAGGATCCCTATCACGGTTACGGCCAGGCGATGGGGCTCTGTTTCTCCGTTCCTGACAATATGCCCGCCCCTCCATCCCTGAAGAATATATTCAAGGAGATAGAAGACGATCTGGGCGTCAGAATGAGCGGCAGGCCGAATCTGGAGAATTGGGCCAGGCAGGGAGTCCTCCTTCTTAACGCCATCCTAACAGTCCGTTCCGGAGAGGCCGCCTCCCACAGTGGAATAGGCTGGCAGAGGTTCACCGACGCTGTCATCCGTTACATTTCTGACAATCTCGATGGGGTTGTGTTCCTCCTGTGGGGAAGCTTCGCCAGGAGCAAGAAGGAATTGATCGACACATCAAGGCACTATGTGCTTGAGGCCGCGCATCCATCCCCTTTGGCGAGGGGCGCTTTCTTCGGATGCCGTCATTTCTCGAAGACAAACGAGATACTGGTTTCAGAGAACAAAACACCGATTAATTGGCAACTATAAAATAATGAGCAAGGTAGCATTATTCCCGGGTTCGTTTGACCCGTTCACATCAGGCCACTTGAACATTTTGACAAGGGCGTTGACCATATTTGACGAGGTGGTCGTCGCGGTTGGTATCAACCAGGCCAAACGAGGTTTCTACACGATGAGCCAGCGCGAGGACATAATAGCACAGGCCACTAAGGATCTCAAGGGAGTCAAGATCATGAGCTATGACGGCCTCACGGTCGATCTCTGCAAAGAGCTTGGCATCAAGCATATAGTGCGTGGGGTCAGGAATATGACTGATTTCGACAATGAGCAGGCGGTCGCGGACGCGAACCGTCATCTCGACCCGGACATCGACACTATAATCATCCCTACGGCGCAGGAATATTCCCATATCTCGTCTTCCGCCGTTAGGGATCTTCTCAGCCATCATGGTGACCTTTCCAAGTTCATTCCGGATTGGGTTGTTCTTCCTGACACAATATGAGAAGACTTGCGGTCATAATTATTTCCTTATTCCTGTTTGTCCCGGGTTTGGTGGCTCAGGTGGACTCAACCAAATTGGCCGAGCTCGACTCCAGGCTGGAGCGGTATTTCTCGATTCTGGAAGCCGAGGATTCCGGGACAAAGATCACGGAATGTGACGCCCTTATCGAGGCGGCGACCGACCCGTTTTTAAGGCAGAGGATAGCGTTGAAGATTTATGACCACTATCTCAATTCCAAGTTGATGGGAGATGAGGCAGTGGCCATTCATTTGACTGACAAGTGGTTCTCTACTGGCGAAGTTTCTATGGAGAGCGACAAGGCCCTTCTTGACGCCAAACTCTTCGCTGATTTCAACCGTCAGTCACTTCTCGGCATGCCAGCCCCGGAGGTCAAACTTCAGAATCCTTTTGGTGAGGAGGTGTCAATACCTTCAAAGCTTCGGTTCCAAGTCCTCTATTTCTTCGATACGGACTGCGCCAAATGCAAATTGGAGACAGTCTTGCTCCGCGACATGCTTGACGATAGGGATTATCCTGTCGATGTGGCCGCTATCTATGTTGGCCGTGACGAGGAAAACTGGAAGAAATGGCGAGGCTCGTCTTTCGTCGTGAAAAAGGGGAATACCAGGGTCAATCATCTTTGGGATCCCGATGACCAATCAGACTACCAGTTGAAATATGGTGTGACTGTCACCCCCAGGATGTTTCTGGTAGATCCGGACGGATTCATTGTCGGCAGGGGACTCGACACCGGATCCTTGGCTCGTCTTCTTGACATATATCTCGAAGATGGCACATATAAATATGGGAGGGAAGAGTCGTCCGTTCTGCTGGACAAGGTTTTCTCAGTCTATGGAGCCAAAGTTGATTCCTCTGATGTGATGGATGTCGCCTCAATCCTCTCAGAACGGACTCTGTCCAAAGGAGACACATCGGGTTTCAAGCATATGGAGGGTGACCTGTTGTATTATTTGGCCACAAAGAGAGGAGAAGGATTCAAAGAAGGGACTCGTTTGTTTGTCAAGGATTATATCCTGTCCAAGCCTGAGATATGGAATACTCCGGATGATTCCCTGGCTGTTGTCGGGATGGCGAGTATGTTCGACGGCCTGTTGTCCAAGGCTCCTGTCGGATCCAAGATACCTAAGACTCCCATCAAGGGGTGGAATAAACTCAGGCGTAAAGGAGGTTTCTTCTTATTCAGCTCACAAGGCTGTCCGGTGTGCGCCGCTGAGGCGTCTGCCGCTGAATTGCTTCACCTGGCTTATCTTCCCGTGGAGATGGAATCTTTGGAGAAAGAGTCTCCTGAGCTGGCCAGGGAGATGCTCGATTTCTTTGATCTTTCCAGTCTTCCGTACATCATCCAGGTCGGCAAGAAGGGTGTGATAAAAAGACGTTACCTAAGCTTGTCGGAACATCTTTTATTTTTGAGTGAAAAAGACTAAATTTGCATGGCTTTTGAAGCCGGGCAGACGGATTTGACAAATTCTTAAGTTTTATTTATATTAATTATGGTTTCTTACAAAGATCTTGGCCTTGTGAACACCAGAGAGATGTTCGCTAAGGCTGTCGCTGGCGGTTACGCCATCCCCGCTTTCAATTTCAACAACATGGAGCAGCTCCAGGCCATTATCCAGGCCGCTGCCGAGACCAAGTCTCCGGTTATCCTTCAGGTCTCCAGCGGGGCCCGCAAGTACGCCAACCAGACCCTTCTCCGCTATATGGCTGAAGGTGCTGTCGAGTATGCTAAGGAGCTTGGCTGGGAGCATCCCCAGATCTGCCTCCACCTCGACCATGGCAACTCATTCGAGCTCTGCAAGAGTTGTGTGGACATGGGATTCTCTTCTGTCATGATCGATGCCTCCTCCCTTCCTTTTGAGGAGAATATCGCTCTCACCAAGCAGGTTGTCGATTATGCCCACCAGTACGATGTGACTGTCGAGGCTGAGCTTGGTGTTCTCGCCGGTGTTGAGGATGAGGTCTCCGCTGAGGAGTCCCACTATACCCGTCCCGAGGAAGTCATCGAATTCGCCACCCGCAGCGGTTGCGATTCCCTGGCCATTTCCATCGGAACTTCCCATGGCGCTTACAAGTTCAAACCCGAGCAGTGCAAGAGGGATCCTGAGACAGGCCGTCTCGTTCCTCCGCCGCTCGCTTTCGATGTACTGCACGAGATTGAGAAGAAGCTTCCCGGCTTCCCGATCGTTCTCCACGGCTCCTCTTCAGTTCCCCAGGAATATGTCGATATCATCAACGCCCATGGCGGCAAGCTGCCTGACGCTGTAGGTATCCCCGAGGAGCAGCTCCGCGAGGCCTCAAAGAGCGCTGTCTGCAAGATTAACATCGACTCCGACAGCCGTCTTGCCATGACAGCCGCTGTCCGTAAGGTCTTCGACGAGAAGCCCGGCGAGTTCGATCCCAGGAAGTACTTGGGTCCTGCCCGCGACGAGATGAAGAAGCTTTACATGCACAAGATCATCAACGTCCTCGGTTCTGACGGAAAGGCCGAGTAATCAAGGCTTTATAGACTTTTGACCTTCTCCAGGAACGCGCTCACATGCTGGGTGTATTCCTGGGGATGGTCTTTATATGCCATCGCGTGACCAGATCCGGGGGCGAGCCAGATTTCCTTGTATCCTGTGGTCTTCGCCTCGTAGTTCTTATAGGCGTGATCTGTGGGAACAAAGTCGTCTTTGTCTCCGTGAATGAATAATACCGGCCTTTCGCTTTTCGCCAGCTGGTTTACGGATGATGCTTCCTTGAAATCCCAGCCGTAGCGTTTGCGGCAGACAATATTGGCGCTTGTCAGGACAGGGAAGGGAGGCAGGTGGAACATGTCTTTCAAGTTGTGGGCGAACTGGTCCCAGACAGAGGTGTATCCGCAGTCGTCGATGAAGGCCTTCATGTAAACGGGAAGATCATCATCTCCGCTGAGCATCATGGTTGTGGCGCCTCCCATCGAGACCCCGTGGATAACCATAAAATCGTCTCCCCAGATCTCGTGGGCCATCTCGGCGAATCTCTTCACATCCAGGCGGTCGAACCATCCCATCTGGACAGCCCTGCCTTCGGACAGCCCGTGGTAATGAAGATCGGGAACCATCACGTTGTAGTTGAGGTCTTCACGGTACATCCTGGCCAGATTCAGGAAACAGATGTAGTTGTCGGTATACCCGTGCACGATGACCGCTGTGCCTTGGGCCTCTGAGGGATTTGAAGCGGGGGCGAAAACACCGTGGAGTTTGTAGCCGTTCTCACCGATAAGAGAGGTGTCCCTGAACACTCCTTCCTGATGGAGATTGTCATACCAGGCGATGATTCCAGGATAGCGTGACTCCGTCTTTTCCCTATCCCCTTCAAAGTCGTTCCCGTGCTCTTCCGGAAGAAGGGAGTAGTTGCACATATATTTGCCCACAAGGCAGCTGTTTGCCAATAGCAGAATGGCCAGAAACAAAGGTATTCTTGTGATTTTCGCCATCTTTTTAGATATGAATCGATTCAAAACGACCGCGAAAATACTTATATTATTCTATATTTTTTTAAATTTGCGGTAAGAAAACTATTCAATTCAATTTATAAAAATTCAAAATCATGGCAGTTCAAGTCACAACTAAAACATCTTACGGACAGAGACTCGGCAGTTCTATTAAGGGTATCGGCTCCGGCATCCTTCTCCTTATTATCGGAATCGTGCTTTTATGGTGGAACGAGGGACGCGCCGTAAAGACCGCCAAAATGCTCAACAGGGCTGAAAAAGTGGCCGTTGAGATGCCCGACATCAATTCCGTCGATCCTCAGTTCGATGGCCAGTTGGTTCACGCCTCTGGAATGGTGAATACCTCTGACGTGTTGATTGACAATCTTTTCGGTGTCCAGGAGAATGCTATCAAGCTCAACCGTAAGGTCGAGTATTACCAGGTTCAGGAGACCTCTACCTCCAAGACAAAGGATAAGGTCGGAGGCGGCCAGGAGACAGTCACAACTTATGATTATAAGAACGGTTGGAGTAGCAGCCGTATCAATTCATCTGATTTCAAAGATGAGAAATACAGGGGTGTCAATTTCGTCCTCAATGACGCTGAGAACGAGAAGTGGACCGCGGAGAACGTGAGTTTCGGCGCCTATAGGCTTCCTTCAGAGCTTATCAACTCCATCAGTGGTGAGAAGCCTGTTGAGTTGGCTGTCAGCGAGGATCTGGTCAAGGCCCTCAACAAGACCGCCGCTTCCATCAAGAAGGACACCGCTGTTCTTCTCGCTCAGGCCGCTCTCAAGGACTACAAGTATGTCCATGTATCCAATAACGTGATCTACATCGGTGAGAATGCGATGAATCCCCAGATCGGCGATGTGAAGATCACCTTCACCAAGGTGCTCCCTGGTGAGGTGTCCGTGCTTGCCAAGGTGGCCGGTGACACTTTCACCAAGCACACCGACAAGAACGGTAAGTCCCTCGAGACTCTCAGCATGGGTGTGAAGGCTATGGATGAGATGTTCTCATCGGAGCGCGCTTCCAACAATATGTGGAAGTGGTTGCTCCGTCTCGTAGGATTCTTCCTGATCATGGGTGGATTGAAGGGTATTTTCGATATTCTCGTGACTATCCTGAAGGTCATCCCGTTCCTCGCCAATATAGTCAACCTTGCGATGAACGTGGTTATCGGTGTTGTGGCTTTCGCCATTACCTTGATAGTGATCGCTCTCGCCTGGCTCTATTACAGGCCGGTGCTTGGAATCCTGCTGCTGGCCATCGCAGTCGCCGCCCTCGTATTCTTCGCCAAGAAGGGTAAAGAAGAAGGGCCTCAGACTCCTGAGGTCCCCGCGGCTCCTGCCGAATAGGCTTATCCGATATTATCCAGTTTAAGGGGATGGCGATATTGCCATCCCCTTTTTTTTCAGTATATTCGCGTATCAAGTCATCAAGTTCATTTAAATATTTTTCAGAAATGAGAAAATGTGCACTGCTGGTTTTCAGCATGGCGGTCCTGGCCGTAGCGGCAGGCTGCCAGAAAAATGAAACCACCTCCAAGGACGCGGATCTTGCGGGTGTCAATGTCGCAGTAGGTGAAAAGGGATTGTTCGCGAAACTTTTTGTTTTGAACGAAGGCAACTTCCAGAAGAACAATTCCACTTTGGATTTCTTCAGGTTCTCTGATGGAAATTATGTGTCCGATGCTTTCGGATCAATGAATCCCGCTGTGGTACAAGGAATTGGGGATACCGGTAATGACCTGGCCCTGAATGAAGGTAAACTCTGGCTCGTGATGAACGGGTCGGGGTATGTCCATGTGCTCGACGCTCTTGACGAGACGCTTGTCGCCTCTATCGCCGTGCCGGATCCCAGATATATAGCTTTCGATAAATCATATGCTTACGTAAGCTCTTATGCGGGAGCGATTTACGGAGGCGACGAGGTCAAGGGGAAGGTGTACCGGATCGATTTGAAGACCTACAAGGTCGACGGAGAGGTCGAGGTCGGCTGCCAGCCGGAGGGTGTGGCCATCGCCGGCAAGTCTTTGTATGTCGCCAATAGCGGCGGATATAATTATGTCCATGAGAATACTGTAAGCGTGATAGACCTTTCCACATTCAAGGTCGTCGGGACATTGGAAGTGGCTTCGAACCTCCACTACATGGCTACTGACGGACAGGGATACATCTGGGTGTCAAGTTATGGGGAGAGCACATGGAGCCAGGACGCCGATGGAAACTGGATCCAGAGCATGTCGGAGCCGATGGGCTTGTACAAGGCGTCTTACTATTCGGAACCCCGGATTGTCCAGGCTGTGAAGGATGTGCATGTCAGTTGCATGACTATATGTGCCGATGGCAATATCTATGCGATTGGTAATGCCGAGGAACTCACGGGCGGTTATTCGAACACTCTTTATAAGGTGTCAGTCAAAGATGGTTCTGTCACTTCCAAGGCTCTTTCCGGTACGGATGCCGCTAAGGTCGGTAATCCTTATGGAATATGTGTCGCTCCGGGGACTGGTGACATCTACATCGCTGACGCTGACTATACCGGACCCGGGAAGGTTTGGTGTTTCACTAAGGATCTCAAGGAGAAGTGGTTCGCGGTGGCGGGAATGCTTCCCGCGCACATGGTTCTCTATTAGAGGATGAGGTGGCTGGCCACAATGGCGCTTTGTCTGCTGGGCACCATATCGGTCGCCCAAGAGAAGGTGGACACTTTGCGGGCGTCTGTTGTGAGCTCGACGGCCGGCAGCATCATTGTTCCGCAGAGAATCAGTTCCAAGCAGCTTGGCTCGGTCACCGGCCTCTCTGAGGCGGTCAGGCGTTTCACCGGGGTCCAGGTTAGGGACTATGGAGGAGTCGGTGGACTCAAGACCGTCAATGTCAGGAGTTTAGGGAGTGAGCATACCGGTGTGTTTTTAGACGGGATCCAGATAGACAACGCGCAGAATATGCAGGTGGATCTGGGCCGTCTCAATCTTGAAGGCCTCAGTTCGGTCAGTTTGTTCTCCGGCCAGAAAGTCGCTCCACTCCAATGCGCCAAGGAATATTCATCGGCCAGCTCACTCTATCTGGAGAGTGCCGAGCCTGTCTTTCCTGATGGCAAGACGAATATCATCAAAGCCGGAATCGGCGCAGGGTCTTTTTTCTCGGTTTCACCGAAGTTGTCCTGGGAACACCTGTTTAAAGGTGGAGCTTCCATCAGGCTTTCCGCTGACGCGGTGACCTCGAATGGGGAATATCGTTTCCATGTCAAAGATTTCCGGCAATATCCGGACGGCTCCCTCGCGGGTTATGACACGACAATGACCCGTAAGAATTGTGACCTCTCAAGTGTCCGCGCGGAGGCGATGCTCTTCTCTCCGAAATCCGGCGTCGAGTCCTGGAATATCAAGGCTTATTTCTACGGTTCCGGCCGGGGACTTCCGGGCCCGGTCTACAAAAAGGCCGGAGAATACCCTCTCAGCCTTGACCGCCAGACTGACAGGGATGCATTTGTCCAGGGTCGTTATTACCGGACGCTCGGTAGGGCATGGTCAGTGTCAGGAAGGATGAAATTGTCCTATAACCATTTGGAATACATTGACTTCCCTGAAACTCTCGCGGGAGGGAATCCGGCTCACTACAACTACCGGAACCATTCGGCTTACCTCTCAGCCTCGGCTATGGCGAGGATAAGACCTTGGCTGAGCGTCAACATCGCCCAGGATATCCAGTATGACTATCTCGACGCTGATCTGCGGGACTTCGCATACCCCGGGAGACTGTCGTCTTGGAGTTGCGTTTCAACCAGGTCAAGCGCGGGACCTGTGGATGTGTCCGCCACTATACTCTATCTTGATGTAAATGACAGCTTCATTTCAGCCAACGGGCGGGCTGGAGCCAGGAGAAACGTGTTGATGCCCTCTCTGGTAGCTCGTTGGAAGGTGGCTGAAAGTCTCACGGTAAGCGGATTCGCGAAACGGTCATACAGGATGCCAACATTCAATGACTTGTATTACACTACAGTGGGAACCAAGACCCTCGATCCGGAGGATGCCATACAATTTGACCTGGGGATGGATTGGGTGGCTGTACGATCTGGGGGGAGCAATCTTTCATTCAAGGCTGACGCATACCGGAACCAGTTGAAGAATAAGATAATAGCTGTCCCCACATCGAACCAGTTCCGCTGGTCGATGTACAATATCGGGAAGGTGGATGTCTTGGGAAGTGATGTGACCGCCGATTACTCGGTCAAGGCGGGAAGGGGCGGATTTGGAGCCATTGTCCGTTATAGCTTCCAGCAGGCGAGGGACAAGTCGGATTGGAACGGGCAGATCCCATATATTCCCCTTCACAGCGGCTCGGTCAACCTGTCCGGAGACTTATCCGGCTGGAGGGCGGATGTCACCCTCTTCGCGACAGGGGAGCGGTTCACGACCTCCGCTAACCTTCCCGCTTATCGCCTCGCCCCTTGGGCAACCCTTGACGCCGCCCTATCCAAGAACCTGACAATCAGAGGCGATGAGCTTTCTCTAAAACTTTGCCTGAACAATCTTCTCAACGAGCAATATGAGATAGTTGACAACTATCCCATGCCAGGTTTCAATTTCATCCTTAGGATAGAATATAAAATAAATTAGTAAATTTGTACAAATGGACATTGTACAAATTATTGAGATAGTGGCTCTTGTGATGGGCATTCCGTACATGGTGCTGGAAGTGCTCCAGAAGAACACCATGTGGTATTTCGGTTTTATAACCAGCACAGCCTGCGCCATACAGTTTTTCCTTGAGAGCAACTGGGCCAATATGGGCCTTAATATCTACTACGTCGGAATGGCGTTCTGGGGCCTGTATCAATGGAAAAAAGACAGCGCCGCGGTCGAGGCGGATGTCCACTTGACACATCTGAGCCCTAAGATGGCTCTTCTGAGCGCTTGTATACTCATAATCGGAACGGGACTTTTTGTCTGGATCCTGACCCTCCTGCACGACAGTAATCCATGGATGGACGCTTTGTCGACTTGCCTTTGCGTCATCGCGATGCTTTGGCTGGCCAAGGCCATCCCTTATCACTGGATTCTATGGATCATAGGGGACGCCATCCTTGTCGTGATGTGCTTTATGGCAGGAAAGTATTGGATGACCCTCCTTTACATCGCCTACGTGATAGCATCGACCTATGGATTCTTCCATTGGCGCAAGAAGGGTGAATATGTCTCATAATTCAGAAATAATAATCAATCAATACGTTATGAAATCTTTTATGAATATGGCAACCGCAGCTCTGATCGCTGTGTTCAGCGCGTTCTCCGCAATGGCGCAAATGCCCTACATGGACAAGAACCTGAGCCCCGAGCAGAGGGCTGAAGATCTTCTGGGGAGGCTTACCTTGCCGGAAAAAGCTTCCTTGATGGATTATAACTCACCGGCGATTCCCCGTCTTGGAATCTCCGCTTACAACTGGTGGAACGAGGCTCTTCATGGAGTCGCCCGTAACGGCTACGCCACTATGTACCCGATGCCTATCGGCATGGCGGCTTCTTTCGATCCACAGCTTATCGAGGAGGTCTTCACATCTGTCAGTGACGAGGCCAGGGTCAAATACCGCCTCGCGCGTACAGTTGAGACAAGGGATAACATGCAGTACGCCGGATTGACATTCTGGACCCCTAACATCAACATATTCAGGGATCCTCGTTGGGGCAGGGGAATGGAGACCTACGGTGAGGACCCGTACCTGACCGGACTGCTGGGATCCGCTGTCGTCAGGGGACTTCAGGGAGATTTCTCCGACGGCAATCTCAAGGCCCAGGCCTGCGCCAAGCATTTCGCTGTCCATTCGGGTCCCGAGTCTTTGAGGCACACATTTGACGCTAATGTCTCCGAGAGGGATCTTTGGGAGACCTATCTCGCCGCTTTCAAGGACCTTGTCACCAAGGCTGGAGTTCAGGAAGTCATGTTCGCCTACAACCGCTTCGAAGGTTATCCCTGCGGAGCATCCCACAGGCTTCTCCAAGATATCCTCAGGGATGAGTGGGGCTATAAAGGCTTGATAGTGAGCGACTGCTGGGCTGTTTCCGATTTCGTTGGCGAGAAGTACCACAACTGGGCGAAGACTCGTGAGGAAGCCATAGCCGCGGCCACACTTGCCGGAATGGATGTCGAATGCGGCAACATGACAAGGCTTCTTCCCGCCGCCGTCTCTCAGGGTCTGCTTCAGGAGACTGACCTTGACGAGCATGTGAAGAGGTTGCTCACCGTCCGATTCGCGCTCGGCGAGATGGACTTCGATTCGCCTTGGGACAATATTCCCGAGTCAGCGCTTTGCTCTGAGGAGCATAAGGCACAGTCACTTGACATCGCCCGCAAGAGTCTCGTCTTGTTGAAGAATAACGGTATCCTCCCTCTGGCTCCGGACACCAAGGTCGCTCTTGTCGGTCCCAACGCTGCCGACTCTGTCATGATGTGGGGCAACTATGAGGGCGTTCCCAAGCGCACGGTTACTCTTTATGATGCGTTGAAAGTCAGGATACCTGACCTGAAATATGTGAAAGGTTGTCCCCATGCCGCCGAACTTGAGGAGACCCCGACTGACATCACCGCTGTCGTTGCCGCTCTTGATGGTTATGAGACTGTCATATTCGCCGGCGGAATCACGCCCCGCCTTGAGGGAGAGCAGATGGATGATGTCGACATCCCCGGTTTCTTCGGTGGCGACCGCACTTCCATCGAGCTTCCCGCTATCCAGAAACAGCTTGTGAAGGCTCTTGTGGATGCGGGTAAGAAGGTGATATTCATTAACTTCTCCGGTAGTACGATAGCCCTTAAGGATGAGGACAAGATCTGCTCGGCCATCGTTCAGGCCTGGTATCCCGGACAGGAGGGTGGCACCGCCGTGGCTGATCTGCTTTACGGTGAGTTCAACCCTTCCGGAAGGCTTCCTCTGACTTTCTACGCCGATGACTCCCAAGTTAAGGACTTCAAGGATTATGACATGGAAGGAAGGACATACCGCTATTTCCGCGGGACCCCGCTTTACGCCTTCGGCTATGGTTTGAGCTACACTACCTTCAAATACGGGAAACCTAAAGTGAAGACTCTGGAAGACGGCAGTAAGGTCGTCGTGGTCAAGGTAAAGAACCGCGGCCGCAGGGACGGTGATGAGATCGTCCAGCTTTATGTCAGCCGTCCGGATGATGCCGATGGCCCTATCAAGGCTTTGAGAGGTGTCCAGAGAGTCTCCATCCCGGCCCGAAGCGCCGTCAAGGTATCTATCCCCCTGACCGAGGACACCTTCGACTGGTGGGATCCCGAGGCCGGCAGGGTGGTTTACCGTGAAGGAGCTTATGTTCTCCACGTTGGAGGCTCCTCCGCCGACAAGGCCCAGAAGACTGTCAAGGTCACGATCTAATAAAGGCCTTAGCATGTTCAAGAGACTAAGTTTCCTTGTCCTGTCGTTGATGCTTACCGCGGCGGGACTGGGTGCTCAATCTTGGCCTGAGGCGGACCGGCTCGCAAAACCCGGCAGCCGCTGGTGGTGGCTTGGTTCGGCTGTTGATCGTGAGAACCTGCGAATTAATATGCGGGAATATGCCTCACGTGGAATCGGAGCCCTGGAGATCACGCCTATCTATGGCGTGCGGGGAAATGAGTCTAAAAACATCGGATTCCTCTCACCTCAATGGATGGAGACGCTTAGGTTCGTTGAAGAGGAGGGAGAGCGCCTGGGCATCCAGATAGATATGAATTTCGGTACCGGTTGGCCTTTCGGCGGACCTACGACTCCGCTGGATGAAGCCTCCTGCAAAGTGACTTGGAAAGCCGACACCATAGATGTCTCATCTCGTGGAAGGCATCTCGGTCTGGATGTCCGGATTCCCGGACAAGACGAGAAGTACTCAACCCTTCAGCGTGTGCTGGCTTATCCGCTTGGCGCCAAAGAGGGAGAGCACGGGAAATACTTGAATCTCATGGACTTTGTAAAGGACGGGACGCTTAACTGGAGCCCCCGTAAAGGCCGCTGGCTCGTAGTGAGCCAATACTGCACCCGCACGCTGTCGGATGTGAAAAGGGCGGCTCCCGGGGGAGAAGGCCTTGTGATTGACCATTTCGACTCGGTCGCCGTCGCTCATTATATCCAGCGCTTCGAGGAGGCGTTCGAAAGCAGTGGGGTTCCCTATCCCGACACTTTTTTCAACGATAGCTACGAGGTTTACGAGGCCGACTGGACTCCTCGCCTTTATGAGGAATTCCTCGCGAGGAGAGGTTATGCACTTGAGGAACTATTGCCTGAATTGCTGACCGGCAGGGGAGACAAGGCGGCCACCGTCCTTGCCGACTACCGAGAGACACTTAGCGATCTGATCTACGAGTATTTCACCTGCCAATGGGTGAGCTGGGCCCACGGGAGGGACGTGCGTGTCCGCAATCAGGCTCACGGCTCTCCGGGCAACCTTCTCGATCTTTACGGAGTCGTGGATATTCCTGAGATAGAGGGATTTGGCTTGTCTGAGTTCGGCATCCGAGGTCTACGTACAGACCCCGGGAAGACCAGACGGAACTTCTCAGACCTGTCAATGCTCAAATACGCGTCCTCGGCGGCCCACACCGGAGGGAAACCACTGACCAGTTGCGAGACTTTCACTTGGCTGACTGAGCATTTCCGCACATCTTTGTCACAGTTCAAACCTGATCTGGACCTGATTTTTTGCGCCGGAATCAACCGGGTATTCTTCCATGGGACATGCTATTCCCCGGTGGACGATCCTTGGCCGGGCTGGAAATTCTACGCGTCGGTGGACTTCTCTCCGACAAACACTCTCTGGCGGGATGCTCCGTTCTTTACTGAATATTTGGAACGCTGCCAGCGGTTCTTGCAGTGGGGTGAGCCTGACAACGATTTCCTTATATATCTCCCAGTCCATGACATGTGGATGCGCCGCCAAGAGGGCCTGCTGATGATGTTTGAAATCAGCAATATGGGCGATAGGGCTCCCGAATTCATCTCTATCGTTCACGCGTTGGACCGGCTTGGATATGATTGCGACTATGTCAGTGACCGCCAGGTCGCTTTAATGAGCTGTGAGAAAGGCGCTATCGTCACATCAGGTGGGACACGCTATAAAGGGATTATTATTCCGGAAGGTGCCACCCTGCCTGAGGCGACTCGCCGCGTGATCAGTCACCTGAAGGATCGGGGAGCGACGGTCATTGACGGCTTGGACAAGGAGGCGCTTGCCCGAGTGGCACGTCCGGAGGAGTTGAAGAGCGCCTATGGGCTGAACTGCGTGCGCCGCAAGAATAATGAGGGATACCACTATTTCATCGCTAACCTGACGCCTGAGGATATTGAGTCGGACATTCCTCTTAGCGTGGACGCGAAAGCGGTGGTTCTCTACGACCCGATGACAGGCAAAGCCGGAAGCGCTTCATTAAAAGAGGGGAAAGTCTGCCTGCGGCTACGTTCTGGTGAGTCTATTATTCTACGGACTTACAATGAGTTACCCTCTTCCATTCCTTCACCCCTTGGAGCTCGCCCTGGTAAGGAGTGTTTTGACCTGACCTCGAACGGATGGGATCTGTTCTTCACTGAGGAGGCTCCGACAGTAGGCCGTCATTATTCTTTCCAAAGTCTTCGGACTTGGGAAGGCCTGGACGAGCTCACCGCCGTCACAGCTGGCACCGGTGTTTATACTACCCATCTGAATATGACGGAAAAAGAGGCAGCGCGGGCTTGGACAATCGATCTGGGAGACGTGCGAGAGAGCGCCCGTGTGTATGTTAACGGAACCTTAGCTGGCTGCGCCTGGGCGGTGCCTTTCACCCTCGACTGCGGGAATCTCTTCCATCCTGGTGAGAACGAGATCCGGATTGAGGTTACAAACCTGCCGGCTAACCGCATAGCGGACATGGACCGGCGAGGCGTTCCTTGGCGGAAGTTTCTGGATATCAATGTTGTGGATATCAATTACCATCACACCACATACGAAGGTTGGGAGAGTGTGCCGTCCGGTCTGGCCGGAAAGGTCGTCCTGCGTATGACAGAATAATGACCTCCACAGGGTGATTGTTTTTTGTTATCTTTACAATGATGAAAAGATTTGTGACACTATTTTCTATCCTTGCCATCGCATGTTCCATGGGATGTACCCGCTCCGATGTCGTTGAGATTCGAGGCGGGGGAATCTCTTTAGGGTTTGACAGGCAGACAGGCAGGCTTGTGTCATTTCAGGATGTGGGCAGGTCCCGTGAGTTGATAGACCCTTCCGCCGTGACCGGTCTGCCCTGGAGGCTCGAGGAAGTCTCTTCCGAGTCGGCTCTTGATCATGGAAAGGTCTCTTTCAGGAAGCGGGGCGGTGGAGAGATGGATATCTCCTGGACTTATGGAGGAGAGTGCCCTGTTGAGGTTATTGTCTCGGTCTCTCTTGAGAAAGACCGCCCCGTGACCCATTGGAGGGCCTCGTACAAGGGCTTGAAGGAGGCTGGGTGCGCAGGTGTCACTTGCCCGGTAATATCCGGGATCAAGGCCTATGATAATGCGGATCTCATGACAGCTTCATGGATGGGAGAACTCATTCATGATCCGGGTTTGAACGCTACTGAAGAGAAACCTGTGATATATTCATGCGGTTTCCCCGGAAGCACACTCCAGATGATGGCCTTGTACGACAGGGAGTCGTTGGAAGGAGGTATGTACCTGTCTTCCCAGGACACTCTTTCTTCAGCCAAGGGATTGACGTACTCCTTCACCCCTGGCCATGTCTCGGTCAACGCGACAAACAACATTCCGGACAAGGGTGAGACGGATGACTATGCCCCGGGGTATGATGTCGTTGTGGGACTGTTTGACGGGGACTGGTTTGACGCGGCCCGGATTTACAGGGAATGGACCACCGAGGGTAAGTTCTGCCGGGAGAGCCGTTTACAAAACGGTAAAACTCCAGAATGGCTTGAGAAAACAGCTTTCTGGATCTGGAACCGCGGCTATTCTTCGAACGTGCTTAAAGAGGCTGAGGATCTTCAGGAGCGTTTGGGGCAAAAATATCCAGTCAACACTTACTGGCATTGGTGGCACGGGTGTCCATACGACGAGGGCTTCCCTGAATACGTTCCCCCAAGGGAAGGGAAGGAGTCTTTCGTCAAGGCGGTCGACCACGCGCATGAGAAAGGTATCCATAGTCTCGTGTATATGAACTCCATCCAGTGGGGCGACTCCACTGAGAGCTGGAAGACGGAAGGGGCGGAGACTTATGCTGCCAGAAGACCAGATGGAGGCACCTACAGGTACGTATACCAGATATTCTCAGGAAACGGTCTGACTCCAATGTGCTTGGCCACCCAGTTCTGGAGGGACAAATATTCTTCCCTCTGCGACATGGTGGTGAACAATTACCATGTCGACGGCGTGTACATGGACCAGGCTTGCCTAAACTATCCTTGTTTCAACCCTGATCATGGGCATCCGTTGGGAGGAGGCTCTTATTGGGTTGATGGTTTCGGAAAACTGACTGACCAGATCCGGGGGACTTTCAAGGAAGGGACTGACGCAATGCTCGCTGGAGAGGGGACCGGAGAGGACTGGATTCCTCTCCTGGATGATTTCCTCGCTCTTCAACCATCCGTGGAGCGGTATTCGGGTGTCAGCAACAGGGAGCCGATCCCCCTTTTCCAGGCTGTTTACCACGATTACGCGATGTCATATGGAAGCTACTCATCTCTGGTTTATCCTCCATATGACGATTTGTGGACAAAAGAGTTCCGTCCATCAAATGCGGAGACTTTGCTTCCGGAAGAGTTTAACATGCAATTCAGGATGGAGCAGGCCCGGGCCTTCGTATGGGGTATGCAACCCACCTTGGCCAACTACCATTCCTTCCTTTTCGAAAAGAGAAAGGTAGAGATGGAGTTCCTGGTGGATATCATCAAGACCCGTTACAATGCTCTTGAGTACCTGCTTTATGGCGAAATGAAAGCGCTTCCGAAGTCTCCCGCGACAAGGATAACCATACCGATCTCCAAGGTGAATATCTATGTGGGGAGAAAAGGTGACAACGTCACCAGGTACGAGAAGGAAGTGAACACCATATTCTCCTGCGCCTGGCTCTCCAAGGAGGGTGGCCTGGGCGTGGCTGTGTCGAATATCGCCGACGACGACGCTGAAGTTACCTTCAAGGTGGACGCCGGCAAATACGGGATCGCTCCCTCCGGCAATGTGAGTGTGATCTCGGCGGGTGGAAAGGAGTCGAAGGGAGATTATTCCGATGGTGACGAGATAAAGGTTCATGTTCCGGCCCGGACCAGTCTCGTGCTTGAGTTGAAATAGGATAATAGTATAAGGATGAGTACGTTCGTTATTATAGTTACAGTGGTTGTGTACCTGCTTTTCATGTTTTGTGTGGCATGGCTGGCGGGTAGGAACAGTGACAATTCCGCCTTCTTCAGCGGATCCAGGAAGTCGAGATGGTACATAGCCGCCTTGGCGATGATAGGGGCGCCGATGTCAGGGGTAACCTTCGTCTCTGTTCCGGGTATGGTTATGAACAGTGGATTCGGTTATCTCCAGATGTGCCTAGGGTTTGTGGCTGGCTATCTGGTGATATCATTCGCTCTGATCCCTTTGTTTTATAAGCTTAACGTGGTCTCGATTTACCAATATCTAGAAAGCCGTTTCGGGGCCGCGTCTTATAAGACGGGGGCGTGGTTCTTCTTCATCTCAAAGATATTGGGTGCCTCGGTACGCTTCTTCCTGGTGTGCCTGACGCTCCAGCTTCTGGTGTTCGACCCTCTTGGATTGCCATTCATACTCAATGTGTTCCTGTCTGTCTTGATTGTTTTCGCCTATACTTTCACCGGCGGAGTCAAGACCGTGATCTGGACCGATGCCCTGAGAACCCTGTGCATGATACTGGCGGTTGTGCTTGGCATCGTGTTTATTTCCAAGAATATGAATCTGGATTTCAGCGGATTGGTCAACTCGGTCAAAGGCAGTGGAATGTCGAGGATATTCTTTTTCAGCGATGTGAAGGAATCCCAGTATTTCTGGAAACAATTCCTTGCCGGACTCTTTACCGCTGTGGCGATGACAGGTTTGGATCAGGACATGATGCAGAGGCCGCTCAGCTGCAAGGATCCCAGAGAAAGCCGCAAGAATATGATAACCAGCGGTGTGATGCAAGTCATTGTGGTTTTCCTGTTCCTTTGCCTTGGAGTGCTTCTCTACCAGTTCGCTGCCGCTAATGGCATCGCTGAGACTGGTGACAAGATATTCGCCGCGGTCGCCACATCGGATTTGCTGCCCGGTATCGTTGGGATACTCTTTATCGTAGGTCTTGTCGCGAGCGCCTATGGAGCCGGGGGCTCCGCGCTAACCTCCCTGACCACATCATTCACGGTGGATATTCTTGGTGCGGCCAAAAAGGGAGAGACCGGCCTCACACGGACACGCAAGAGGGTCCATTTGGCCATGGCCGCGCTGATGGCTGTCGTGATCGTAGTGTTCAATAAACTCTCCAACACCAGCGCCATCAACGCCGTGTATACCTTGGCGAGCTACACTTACGGCCCTATCCTTGGCATGTTCGCCTTCGGATTGGCGTGCAAAAGGAAAGTCAAGGACAAGTTCGTGCCGTTGGTGGCGATTCTCGCCCCGGCCCTTTGTCTCATCCTTCAACTCAATTCTGAGAGATGGTTCGGAGGGTACAAGTTTAGTTATGAGATTTTGCTGATAAACGCTATATTTGTTGTGATCGGCCTATGCTGCCTGATCGAGAAAGAAAAAAGCGTTGAATGATACTGATTATTGAAAGCGGAGCGACGAAGACCCAGTGGGTGGCAGTGGAGCCCGAAGGAAAGGGTCAAGTCGAAGTAAAGACGGCGGGCATCAACCTGGCGTCGATGTCTGGCCCGGTAGTGGAAGGGATTGTGAACGAGGCTGTTGAGGCCTTGCAAAAAGGAGGCTTGGCCGATAAGATATCAGAAGTTCATTTTTATGCCGCAGGGCTGGTCACTAAAGCCGGAGAGGCTGTCCCTGATTTGGCCTCCGGACTGGACAAGGTTTTCAAGTGCGTTTTCCCTGACGCAGGGATTGAATACGCTTCCGACCTTCTGGCTGCCGCCAGGTCGGTTTGCGGCCATGCTCCCGGAATCGCGGCGATCCTTGGCACCGGCTCGAACAGTTGCTCCTTTGACGGGGAAGAGATAGTCAGAAACATCCGCCCCGGCGGATTCATCCTTGGTGACGAGGGTGGAGGGGCCAGGCTTGGGAAGTTGTTTATTTCCGACTTCATCAAAGGTCTTGTCCCAGAGCCGCTTGCCACTGAGTTCGCCGCCGACTTCGAGGTGGACTACCTCTCCGTGGTCAAGAATGTTTATAAAGGAGGCGCTCCGGCGGGATACCTTGGCTCCTTCGCGCCTTGGATTGCGGCCCGATATGATTCGAGTGATTATATCAAAAGTATGGTTGACAGTAACTTCCGGGACTTTATCGAGCGTTGCCTGAGGCAATATGACCTCGGGCGTCTCCCCGTTGGAGTGGTCGGTGGCTTCGGCTATGCCAACCGTGATGTGTTGCGTAAGGTCGCTGAGCCGTACGGAATCGTTTTCTCGACTATTATCTCGGCCCCGGCCGAGGGACTGATAGATTATCATCTGGGAAGGAAATGAGTGTGGATGAGAGAACAACCGAGCAGTCTTCGAGATACGATCATCTCGAGAATATGTCAACCGCCGAGTTGCTCACGGCGATCAATTCCGAGGACAGGACGGTTCCGGAAGCTGTCTCGACAGCCATCCCCCGGATAAAGGATCTGGTTGACGGGATTGTCGAGAGAGTCTCCCGGGGAGGGAGGGTGTTCTATCTTGGGGCCGGAACCAGCGGCAGGCTCGGCGTGGTGGACGCCTCTGAGATCCCGCCCACATATGGAGTACATAATGTGTTCATCGGTTTGATGGCGGGAGGGGACAAGGCTATCCGTGACGCTGTTGAGGGCGCTGAGGATTCCCGTACAGGAGGTTGGGAGGATATGACCCCATATTCCCCGACAAAGGATGATATCCTGGTCGGAATAGCCGCCTCCGGGACTACCCCTTATGTGGTTGGCGCTGTTGAGATCGCCAGGCGGAACGGGCTTCTCACAGCCTGCATCACGTGTAATGAGGGCTCGCCTCTGGCTTCCGCCGCGGAGATCCCGATTGTGGTCGTGGTCGGCCCTGAATTCGTTACCGGCAGCACAAGGATGAAGGCCGGAACAGCCCAGAAACTTGTCTTGAATATGATTTCCACAGCCTCCATGATTCGTCTCGGCCATGTCAGGGGCAGCAAGATGGTGGATATGCAACTTACCAACAACAAGTTGGTTGATCGTGGGGCGAGGATGATAATGGAGGAGACCGGTATCGTGGATTACGGATATGCCAGAAGTCTTCTGCTGTCCCACGGCTCCGTGAGAGCCGCCGTTTTCTTTTATCAAACCCAATCCAACCTGGTATGACAGTCCATGAGAAATATCCTTCCAAGCTTCTGGAAGACGCCGTGCAGGCGATTGGATCGCTTCCCGGGGTAGGGAAGCGCAGCGCGCTTCGGCTCGCGCTCCACTTGCTGCGGCAGCCTTCGGAAAATGTCCATCATTTCTCTGAATCGATTGTGAGGCTGCGTGATGAGGCAAAATATTGCCGGATTTGCCAGATGATCTCGGACGAGGACATTTGCTCGATTTGTTCGGACAGGAGCAGGGATCGGATGACGATCTGTGTCGTGGAGAACGTCAGGGACGTTATGAGCATAGAGAATACGGGCCAGTACCATGGCGTGTACCATGTCCTTGGAGGAATCATTTCCCCTATAGCCGGTGTAGGTCCGTCTGACCTGACCATCTCGGCGCTTGTCGACAGGGTTAGGGAGATGGTATCCTCCCCGGCGTCAATTCCTTCAGAGGTGGAAGTCATACTGGCGTTGAGTGGTGATGTGGAAGGGGAGACGACATCTTTTTATATCTTTAGGCAAATATCAGGTTTCGGGGTCAAAGTCTCATCCCTGGCGAGAGGACTCGGTTTCGGGGATGATCTTGAATATGCCGACGAATTGACTCTTGGCCGCTCAATCACCGGTCGCCAGCCTTTCAAGCCGTGATGTGGTTTATCTCAGCTATACTTCTGGCCTTGTCCCTGTGCGCTGATTGCTTCGCGGTCTCAGCCTGTTCCAGCATGACCGTTAAAGACAGCTCCTGGAGAAAGGTCTTGCCGGTAGCTGCTGTTTTCGCCTTGGTACAAGCGGGCCTTTTCATGCTCGGGTGGTTGTTCGGGGATCTTTTTGTCGGCTTTGTCGGGAAACTCGCCCCGGTGATCGGTTTCCTGCTTTTACTGTATGTCGGCGGCTCTATGCTTCTGTCAGCATGGAAGGATGAGCGGTCTCCCAGGGACTTGAACGGGATCAGTAACATCCTTTTGGGGGCGGTCGCCACAAGTATTGATGCTTTCTCGGTGGGTATATCCTTCTCTATGGACGGAGATTCCGGTGGTGACATGCTATTGAAAGGTATAGTGCTGCTCGTCATCACTTTCCTGACTGTGGTGGCGGGTATGAAAGGAGGCTCTTATGTGGGCAGGCGATACGGTCGTCCGGCGCTTTGGGCAGGTGGCTCGGTCCTTATCCTGATAGGCCTCAATATCCTGTTCAATTTCATTTAGTTCCGTTTTAGCCCTTGTTTTTGAGAAAATATTCCTATTTTTGCAAACTACCCTCGCAAAAACTGGAAGTGTATGATCGCGATCTTCTACAGACGGAATGGCAAGCTGGTGGTGTCCCAGTCCGAGACAGAGCTCGCCAAGATCAGCAGGGACGATGTCCTGTGGATTGACCTCCTCTCCCCATCAGGTGAGGAGAAACACACTGTGGACGACTTCCTCGGCGAGGAGATCCAGAGCCGCGCGCAAGCTGAGGAGATCGAGAGCTCCTCAAGGTATTCCGAGAACGAGAACGCCATCTTCGCTAACACCAACTTCCTGATGCCCGGTCCCGAGGACTACACGATGGAAGCCGTTTCTTTCACGTTCGTGGACAACTGTCTGACCACCCTCAGGGATGTTCCCCTCCGTTCTTTCACGGAGCTTCAGAGAAGGATAGTGGCCAAACCTCAGCTGTATCCCAACGGCTACACCGTCTTTGTGAACATAATGGACCAGCGAGTCGACCTTGACGCCGACATGATCGAGTTGATGAGCAAGGAGATCGCCCAGTACAGCAAGAGGATCAACCAGCAGGAGGACATCAACGAGGATTTTCTCCTGGATATCAACCAGCTCCAGGAGAACACGATGATAGTCAGGGAGAATATCATAGACAAGCAGCGCCTTGTCACGAACATGATCAAGAGCGACAAGTATCCTCCCGAGCTCCAGGCCAGGTTCAATGTCATACTCCAGGATATCACGTCCCTGATTAATCACGCCAATTTCAGCTTTGAGAGGCTGGAGTATCTCCAGGAAACCGTACTTGGTCTTATCAACCTGGACCAGAATAACATAATGAAGATTTTCACATTGGTGTCGGTGCTTCTGATGCCTCCGACCCTGGTGGCGAGTTTCTATGGCATGAATGTCCGTCTGCCTTTTATGGACAAGTGGTGGGCCTGGGTTTCCATCCTGGTCTTCATGGGGCTGCTGGTCGCTGTCGTCCTGTTCATTTTCAGAAGGAAGAAAATGCTCTGAAATTTCTTTCTGAGCCATTGTAAATCAGATATTTTTCTCTATTTTTGCACGCTTTTCGACGAGCTGGGCCTGATGGCCTATTCTCGTGGAGCGCGAAAATATTGTTAAACAACTAGTTATCTTTTATTAACCATTATGGCAGAAGAAACATTGAATCCCGCCGTCGAGCCCGTTGAGGTCCAGCCCGAGGCTCCGAAGGCAGAAGTTAAAGAAACCAAGAAACCGTCCCTCAACGCTTCAGTGGCGCCCGAGGACTTCGATTGGGATGCCTTTGAGGGCAGCTCCGATGTCTACGGCAAGAGCGACAGGAAAGAGATTGAGGAAGCTTACGACCAGACCCTCTCCAAGATCGTGGAGAACGAGGTGGTCGAAGGCACTGTCACAGCTATCTCCAAGAGGGAGGTTATTGTCAATATAGGTTACAAGAGCGAGGGTGTCATCCAGGCTCCTGAGTTCCGTTACAATCCTGACCTGAAGGTCGGTGACAAGGTCGAGGTCTATGTCGAGTCCGCTGAGGACCGCAAGGGCCAGTTGATCCTTTCCCACAAGAAGGCTCGCGCCCTCAAGTCATGGGACCGCGTCAACGAGGCTTGCGCCAACGACGAGATCGTCAAGGGCTTCATCAAGACCCGCACCAAGGGTGGTATGATCGTCGACGTGTTCGGCATCGAGGCTTTCCTCCCCGGTTCCCAGATCGACATCAAGCCTATCCGTGACTACGACGCCTATGTCAACCAGACCATGGACTTCAAGATCGTCAAGATCAACCAGGAGTTCCGCAATGTCGTCGTTTCCCACAAGGCTCTTCTTGAGGCTGAGCAGGAGGCCCGCAGGGCTGAGCTCATCAGCAAGCTCGAGAAGGGACAGATCCTTGAGGGTACTGTCAAGAACATCACCAACTACGGTGTCTTCGTTGACCTCGGTGGTGTTGACGGTCTCATCCACATCACTGACCTCAGCTGGGGTAGGATCGACAATCCTGAGGAG
>JAFYYW010000018.1 GCA_017548985.1 Bacteroidales bacterium | reverse complement strand
TCTTCTTTGTATATACACTTATTTATATTACTAGTCCGACCCCGACAGCTTCTCCAAAGAAATCAACGCTCTCGATTCATATTTGAACTTCTAGTTCTCGGTACTTGCTTGTACTGTTCTTGCAATCTTGTCAATGATCTAGCGCAAAAAATTCCCATTCGCCAAGCGAACGGGAATGCAAAGGTACGCAAAAAAATTAAATCGCCAAACTTTTTTGGTATAATTTTATGATTATTTCTGTTTCTTTTTATTCATTTCAATCCTGGCCAGAAGCTCCCATGTGCGTAACCTGTCTTTATATAGATTATTAGCGTTAACTTTCCCTATATCCAGAGAAGCGTCGGAATTATCCTCCCAGCGACGGCAGTTATAGACAACATCGTAGATCCGTCCTATCTGGTATTCCCTGGAAACCCTCAAGCCAACCGCGTAATCCTCCCCATATTTAGTCGTAGGGAAGTTGATCTTCCGGAGCATCGGCACATAAAACCCTCTCGGAGCGCCAAGGCCATTTATGCGCAGGGCGTTATTCCGGCCATTCTCCGGAGTCCATTCACGATGGTCAATAATTCCTGGAGGCAACGTGTTCAGGTTAAAGTCTGTCATCCGGTAAGTTCCGACCACCATGGCACATCTCTGCGCATAGAAAGCGTCGACAAATTTCTGAACGGTATTCTCGTCATAATAGACATCATCCGAGTCCAGTTGTATCGCGAAACGTCCGCAATCGGGATGGTGTAGAGCGGCGTTCCAATTTCCTCCAATCGCATGGTATGATTTGTCCTGGGCGATATAGATCAGCTTAGGATCATCCAGGAAACTTTTGATCACATCCACAGTACCGTCCGTGGAGTTATCGTCAACCACTATCACATTATATTTAAAAGAGGTCTTTTGGCCAAGGGCGGAGGCAAGCGCGTCACCAATGGTACGTACCCTGTTCTTGCATGGGATAACGACAGACGCCTCGTATGCGAAGTCCCCCTCATCAAAGCTGACATCTTTGAAAACAGGTTCCAGATACCCTCCTATATCCTTCAGATGGCTTGTGCACGCTCGCTCCATCTCAATCTGGACAGCCCTGTTCTTAGGATCCACGTAATCAAACAACTTCTCGCCGGACTTTCTCGTGTCAGTCTCGATCTCATAATACAAGAACTCGCTCAAATGAACCAGGCTCCCCTTCTGGGACACCTTGAGACGCAGGTCATACAACCCAGCGTATTCATAGTCCACATCCATCCTGGACACCGCCTCTTTAAGCGCGGAGGTTCTGAACACAAGGACTGAACCGAAATCAAAATCATCTCTCAAAGCGCCCGTCTGGCAATCAATGACAGGAGCGAAAACCCGCTCACCACCAATTTCTTTAATATGGTCGGAATATATCATCGAAGCGGAAGTGTCCTCCGCGACGGCGAGGAAGCGCTCCAAAGAGAACTTCCCGAAACTCAAATCCGTGGTTTTGGTGTAAAGAAGGACAAACGGAGCCTCAGCTTTGGAGGCGACTTCTCTCATCGAGGCGGTGCTTTTGAAAGAGGACGCGGGGATAGGCATCACCCTGGCCACCTCTGATTCATTATTGAGGTTAGCTAATGTGACGGCAACCTGCTCCTCATTCACATATGGGATAAAACAGTCAATACGGTTCATTTGACAGTGAAAAGTTTATTGTTGTTATGATAACAAAAATACGAAATAATAAACAAAGAATTAATATATTTGTGGAATAGAGAAAGATAATTGAAATGGGTAGCAAAGTCGTAATCATACCTACTTACAACGAGAAGGAGAACATTGAGGCCATAATTCGCAAGGTGTTCTCCCTTGAAGGGGGATTTCACATCCTCATCATCGATGACGGATCTCCCGACGGGACGGCCTCTATTGTCAAGACCTTGATTGAAGAGTTCCCTGAAAGGCTTTTCATAATCGAGAGATCCGGCAAGCTGGGGTTGGGAACAGCCTATATCACCGGGTTCAAATGGTCCCTTGAGCATGGGTATGATTTCATATTCGAGATGGACGCCGACTTCTCCCATAATCCCGATGACCTTCCAAAATTGTATGAGGCCTGCTCCGAATGCGGTGGAGTCGCCATCGGCTCCCGTTATTGCGACGGAATCAGCGTGGTCAACTGGCCTATTGGCAGAATCCTTATGTCATATTACGCGTCCAAATATGTCAGGTTCATTCTCGGAATGAAAATACACGACTGCACAGCTGGATTCAAATGCTACAGCCGCCAATGCCTGGGCGCCATCGACCTTGACGACGTTCGGATGAAAGGATATGGCTTCCAGATCGAGATGAAATACACCGCTTACAAGCTCGGGTTCAAACTTGTCGAGGTGCCCATCATATTCGTTAACCGAAAACTGGGAACATCGAAGATGAGCAGCGGAATTTTCGGCGAAGCTTTCTGGGGAGTCATCAAACTGAGATTCCGCAAGTTCCATCGTATTGGAGAGTGATGCCTCCGACCCTCCTTAAAAACGCTCTGATAGTTACGGGAACCTCCGCGATGAGAGGAGCCCTGGCTTTTGATGGCGAAAGGATCACGGGAATATGGCAGGAGGCCCCCTTTATCCCTGACGCCATGGAGATCGATCTGGGAGGCAGGATACTCATGGCCGGAGGAATTGACGCGCATGTGCATTTCAGGGAACCTGGACTTACATGGAAAGCTGATATGGAAAGCGAGTCACGAGCCGCGGTCCTGGGTGGAATAACCACCTTCATAGACATGCCCAACACCGCCCCACCCACAACCACAATTGAAGATCTGGGGTGGAAAATCTCTAAGGCCGCGGAGACATCATCGGCAAATTACGGCTTCCACATCGGGGCGACAAACTCCAACTCCTCCCAGATCAAAGATTATATGGAATCTGGTCTCGGGAACATGTTCGCGGGGATCAAGGTGTTCATGGGGTCTTCAACCGGGAACATGCTGGTTGACAGGGACTCAGTCTTGGAGGATCTTTTCAGGATCAAGGGCAAGACAATTCTGGTCCACTGCGAGGATGAGGGAACGATCAAATCAGATTTGCGAAAAGCGAAGAATCTCTATGGGGACGATATACCATTCTCGGAACACCCTTTCATACGTAGCCGTGAGGCGTGCGTGAGATCAACCCGTAAAGCCCTTGACATGGCGATAAGGAATGGGACCCGCTTGCACATCCTCCACGTCTCCACCAAGGAGGAAGTCCAGATGATCCGTGAGGCCAAGCTCCTCAATCCCGGGATAACGGCTGAGACATCAGCTAATTATCTGTGGTTCAGCGATGAGGACTACCTTGACATGGGAGGCCGGCTGAAATGCAATCCCGCCGTCAAATCAGCGTCAGACCGCGAGGCTCTAATCGGCGCCCTTAAGGACGGTACAATTGACACCATAGGTTCCGACCATGCCCCGCATCTGTCCGAAGAAAAGGAGAGATCCTATCTTGACTGTCCTTCCGGGCTACCGACCATCCAGCAATCCCTGCCGGCAGTGATCACTATCGCCCTTCGGGAAGGGATACCTCTCACGAGACTGGCCTCCGCATTCTCAGAGAAGGCCTCGGATATATTCGGAATAAAAGACCGGGGACGTCTCGAAAAAGGCTGCTACGCCGACCTCGTGGTAATCGATCCGGACAAAGAGTATATTGTCGGCAAACCTGCGTACAAATGCGGCTGGACTCCATACGAGGGCATGAAGTTCAAAGGATCGGTGGATATGGTCTGGGTGAACGGAGAGCCTATCGGGACTGGGAAGAGAGCCGCAATGAGATGCGATTTCGCTCCAGGTCAACATTCAGCACGCTGACCATCACCTTCTGGTGGAGTTTCAGCTTCGCCCCCTTCATCTGCGAAACGTGAATAAGGCCATTATCGTGGATTCCGATATCCACGAATGCCCCGAACGCCGTGATATTTGTGACAATACCCGGCAATTCCATACCAACCTTGAGATCATCAATCTCATGGATGTCATCGGCGAAACTGAATTCCTGCGCCTCCTGACGGGGATCACGGCCAGGTTTCGCCAATTCCTTAAGAATATCATTTATGGTCGGCAAACCGAACTCCCCTTCCACGTAACGGCCTGGATCTATCCTTTTTATCAGCTCCGCGTTTCCGACCAGATCCTTTGTGGTCACCCCGAGATCCGCTGCCATCTTGTCGACTATATGGTAACACTCCGGATGAACAGCTGAATTGTCCAGGGGATTCGAGGCGCCATGAATCCTCAAGAATCCCGCGCATTGCTCAAAGGCTTTCGGACCGAGTTTCGGCACTTTATGAAGTTGCTCCCTTGAGGTGAAGCCACCCTCTGAAGCCCTGAAAGCCACGATGTTAGACGCCAGAGCCGGACCTATCCCAGAAACATAGCTGAGCAGATAAGGGCTCGCGGTGTTAAGATTCACACCGACACTGTTGACGCAAATGGCCACAGTATTGTCAAGTTTCTCGTGAAGGAGATTCTGGTCCACATCGTGCTGATACTGGCCCACACCCAAAGACTTCGGATCGATCTTCACCAGTTCCGCGAGAGGATCCATCAACCTGCGGCCGATGGAGACCGCTCCCCTGACCGTGACATCCTCATCGGGGAACTCCTTTCTGGCCACTTCGGAAGCGGAATATATCGAAGCGCCATCCTCACTGACAGTGAAGACCTTCACATTCTCAGGGATACCGACCCTCTTGATGAAATCCTCGGTCTCCCTGGAAGCGGTACCATTCCCTATCGCTATCACCTCAATCCCATATTCCTCAATCATCCCGGAGACAGCCATTATCGACTTCACTTTCTCACTTTGGGGAGGATGAGGGAAAATGATCGTGTGATAAAGCAAGTTACCCTGCTCGTCAAGACACGCTATCTTGCAACCGTTACGGAAACCGGGATCAATGGCCATCGTCCTTTTCTGGCCGACTGGAGGGGATAGCAAAAGTTGCGTCAGATTCTCCCCGAAGACAGCTATAGACTCGATATCGGCTTTCTCTTTCGCCTCCTTGATTATCTCGTTGGTTATCGATGGTTCCAGCAGACGCTTGAATGAGTCGTCGACAGCCATCCTGACTTGTTCAGCCAGTTTTGGCCCGGGATATCGGCGCTCCTGGCAGAAATCGTAATACATCTTGTTGCCGCACTTCTCGGCGTCAGCGTCCAGCCCGACTGAAAGGAAACCTTCCTTCTCAGCCCTCAATATCGCGAGCAGGTTATGGGATGGGATACGCTGGATAGGCATCGAGAACTTGAAGTACGCCCTGTACTTCGCCGCGTCCGGATTCTCTGACGCGGCTTTCGTCGCCTTGGACTCAATACGACGGGTCCTGAATATCTGACGTAATGATTCCCTGGTCTTAGCCGACTCCGAGAATCTCTCAGCGAGGATATCCCTGGCCCCAGCCAAAGCCTCCTCGACGTCCAATACCTTGTCGTTCAAATACTTCCTCGCCTCAGCCTCTGGATCGGACAGCTGTATGTCCCACATCTTGTCAGCCAAAGGCTCCAGCCCTTTCTCCTTAGCCACTGTCGCGCGGGTGCGACGTTTCGGGCGGAATGGTAAATATAGGTCCTCCAACTCACTGGATACCAGGCAATTCTCAATATCAGCCCGCAATTCGGGAGTAAGTTTCCCCTGTTCCTCGATCGTAGAGAGTATACCAGCCTTACGCTTCTCCATCTCAGAGAACACCTCGTTCCAATGCTTGACCTCAGCCACAGCGGCATCATCCAGCCCTCCGGTCTTTTCCTTGCGGTAACGGCTTATGAAAGGAATGGTAGCGCCCTCCTCGAAAAGCCCGACACAATTCTCAACCTGCCAGTCTTTTACGCCCAGTTTCCGGGCGATCTCTTTGATATATATACTTTTCATCAGTCTTGAGAGAACATTTTCAACTCATCACGATACGCTGAGAATATCTTCGACTTGGAAACGAAGCCTATGTACTCCCTGTCAGAACGCCTGACCACAGGAAGATTCCAGGCGGAGGTCCTCTCGAACTTCCGCATCACGGAATCCATGCTCTCATCATCATAGACATAGGCGTCGGCGCTGCGCATAAAATTGAAAACATGCAAGTTCTCATATTCCCCCGTCCTGAACATGTCCTTCCTTATATCCTCCAAAGAGACATAACCTTGGAAACGCCCCTTTGAATCGACGACAGGGAATATGTTCCTTGAGGACTCTGAGACCACCTCGACAAGTCTCCCCAAAGTGTCGTCGATCTTGATCGTGGAGAAATCGGTCTCAATCACATCATTGACTTTCAGCAGGGTAAGGACAGCCTGGTCACTGTCGTGGGTCAATAGCTCTCCCCTTTGGGCGATACGCTTGGTGTAGATGGAATACTTCTCGACAAGCCTGGTAGTCCCGAAGGCAATTGTGGCCGTCAGGATAAGCGGCAGGAACAAATCATATCCCCCTGAAATCTCAGCGATAAGGAAGATCGCGGTCATCGGAGCCTGCATCACTCCCGCCATCAGCCCCGCCATTCCCACAAGGACAAAATTCTGTTCCGGGACCGATAGAGAGGTGCCGGCCAGAAGGAGATTCATGGTCCTGGCAACGAAGAATCCCGCGATCGCTCCCACGAAAAGGGTGGGACCGAAAGTGCCTCCGACTCCCCCACCCGCATTGGTCAGAGTCATCGAAAACACCTTCAGGAGCAATATGAGCAGGAAAAACACCGGCACTGACCACGGACTCTTCGACAGGAAATCCAATGGCGTCTGTCCCTCGATGGATAGCTCATGGCCATTAAGAAGCACTCCGAGAGACTCGTATCCTTCCCCGTACAATGGAGGGAAAAGGAATATCAGGAGTCCGAGTCCCAGAGCGCAAAGAATCCATCTGTAATAGGGATTCGCCATCTTGCCGACCTTATCCTCCAGCCAGAGGGTGGTCCGTATGAAATATATCGAGCACGCGCCGCAAAAAATGCCCAAGAGAATATAAAACGGGATGTTACCCAGATTGAATGGGGTCAGTGAGCACTCGAAAGGTGTGCTTCGTCCCAGGAATATGTAAGATACGACCGTGGCCGAGACTGTCGACAAGAGCAACGGCATCATCGAATTCATGGAGATATTGAAAAGGAGTATCTCCAAGACGAACAAGACCCCGGCCAAAGGCGCTTTGAAAATTCCGGCAACAGCGGCCGCCGCTCCGCATCCCAACAATATGGTCATGCTCCTGTAGGACATTCCGGCCTTGCGGGCGAAATTGGAACCTATCGCCGCGCCGGTGTACACGATCGGAGCCTCCGCTCCGACCGATCCGCCGAAGCCGATGGTCACCGAGCTCGCCACCACCGAAGACCACATGTTATGGGGTTTTATCCTCGACTCATGCCTTGAGATGGCCTGCAAGGCCTTCGTGACACCATGACCTATATTGTCCTTCAGGATATAGCGGCAAAAAATCATAGCCAGGAGCATTCCAACTCCTGGCAGGATAATCAGATAAATAGCTCCATTCCAGAGTCCCCCGAACACGCCCCCTAACCAGTGCTGGATAAGGCTGATGAGTGTCTTGAGGATGACCGCGGCGAAGCCGACGATGATCCCGACGACAACACTCAGAACCAGAAGCTGGTTCCTTTCGGAAAGGTGTGATAAGGGGTTTCTCATCAATGGAAATTACACGCCCAGACCCACTATGACTCCAAAGGTCAGAGTCTGGAATTTAGGGCCACAATCTTCCTGGAAGACCTGGACAGGGCAATACTTCACGTAGAAACCGACATCCTCATAAGAGATGGCGCCGAAGTAGTTGTACGTGAAAGTATTGGTCTTTATGTCCTTAGAGAACCTGGTACCGTTCTTCCACTCCTTGACCGTAGTTCCATCCGCGGCGGTTCCCTTGAACCTGACAACGCCGGGGAAATTATACTCCGCGGAAGCTCCGATCCTGAAGGAGAACTGTCCGAAAGCCTGGGTGAAAGAGACGGGGATAGCGACAGTCCTGACGCTCAACCTGGACTTCTTGATCTTCTTCATTCCCGATCCCTCCATCGGAAGGATCGATACTTTGCCAGAGCCGTCCGGCATCCAGTAATGGCTATTGTCGAGACGGAAATAGTCCCAATCGAAATCAAGACCTACAGCGAACCTGCCAGTCGGATATGGGGCAATACGCAACTCGACGATATTCATGAGGAATTCAGTGTTCGCCTTGCCCTTGTAAGTCTCGAAATCCTGATCGGCTTTCAGCAGATTATGGTCACTGAACGCGAAATAAGTCAATGTCTCAGCAGAGAAAATCCCTTCACCGATAGCGAGATCAGGAAGTCTCGTTGAACTTTTGTCACTTTGGGCCCATACTCCAGCGGCACAAATGAACGCCGCTGATAAAACCGCGATTATTCTTTTCATCTCTATATGAAATAATATTTAGTTGGCTAATTTAAGAATTATTCAAGAAAAAGCCGTAATTTTGGTATCATGAAGAAATTAATCATATCGTTGGTTTCAGTCATATTGCTCTCACTTCTGGGAATCGTGGGACTGAACCAGATGAAAAACAACGGCCCAAGAGGCAGGGTGGTCTCCCCCGCCGGATCCACCATCATTATCGAGGAGATGAGCTATTATATCAGCGGTGAGAAAATTTTCGGAAAAGTCTTCAAACCGACTGATGAGAACGGTAATTTCCCCGACTCCACAAGTGCCATGCCCCTTGTCATTTATTTCCATGAGCCGCTGAAGACAGATTTCCCGGAGAAAGTGATCAAAGGACTGGTGCCAGATGGGATAATAGGTTACACTTGTGGGTTCAGAGGGAGCGAGAAAGACGCCTTCAACATGGTCAAAAGACTCAGAAAGGAGAAACACGTCAATTCCGACATGGTTTTCCTGATCAGTGACCAGATATGCGGTGACAATATCGTCAAAGCGGTCTCAAAGCTTGGCCATTCGATTCAGGGGCTTGTGCTTATCGAGCCAGAATTGACAGGAAAGGCCAGGGAGATATATGTGAGATACGGCTTGGAATTCCTCACGATCAAGGATTCGATGAAGGGAGATGCCATATCCATTATAGAGGACTATCTTGAAGAAAGAGGAGCTTTGAAATGATTAAGGTCAGGTTCGGGATCATCGGCACCGGAAGGATAAGCGACTGGGTGCTGAAGGGGGCTGTGCTCGATCCTCGCTTCGAGGCCGCCTCCGTGTGTTCACGCTCCAGAGAGAACGCTGAGTCTTTCGCGGCCGGACATGGTATCCCTAAAATATTCACAGATGTCGAGGAGATGGCATCCGATCCGGAAATCGACGCCATTTACATCGGCACGCCTAATCACACTCATCACGACCTGGCGATACGGTGTATGAGCCACGGAAAGCATGTCATGTGCGAGAAACCGTTGGCTTCCAACGCGATAGAAGTCGAGGAGATGATCGCCGCGGCAAAGAGTAACAATGTTCTCCTGATGGAGGCGATGATCTCCACCTTGAGCCCAAATTTCAGGATGGTCCAGAATCGTCTCAAGACATTAGGGACTGTCAGGAACTATTCCGGAGTGTTCTGCCAATACTCCTCAAAATACGGGCTGCTCAAAAGAATCCTCGCCGGGGAGGACCACTCTCCTGTCCCCAGTTCTTTCAACCCCGACCGTTCCGGTGGAGCTTTGATGGATATAGGAATATACCCTATTTACCCGATGGTCACCCTGTTCGGACAGCCCAAGTCCGTAAAAGCGGATGTGCTGACCATCGGGGTACCGACCTCACAAGGAACCAGTCCTATCGACCTCCAAGGCTCGGTTCTCTTTGAATATGATGGGATGACCGCCAACGCCGTCTATTCCAAAATCGCCGACTCTAGGCTCCGAACGGAGATCTCATGTGAGGGCGGGATACTTTCTCTCGACCAAATCCATATCACCCGCCAGGTCGAGTTCATTCCTCACGGAGCGCCCACTTCAGGCCGCTCCAACGGCCCACTTAAGGAGGACATCACTGTCCCTTGCGATCCCGACGAGTACCTCTGCGAGTTCAAGGAATTCATAGACGTGTTGGAGAATGGTCGTCTTGAGTCCGAAAACAACAGCCTCGGCAACTCGCTAGCGGTCGCCGAGGTTATGGATGAGATCCGAAGACAAGCGGGAGTCGTTTTCCCCTCAGACCGTTATTGACCGCCAAGGCGGGAGAAATAAGTGAGAATATCCTCCCAGGTCTTGAAAGTGTCCGATCCGAAATGGATGAGAGTACCCATAAACTCCTGTCCTCCATTTAGTTCCGGCTCGGCGTCAATCAGATAATCAGCCAGCAGAAGGTTCTTGTGATTAGTAATAGACACACGGTTCCAGACCGGAACCCCTAAGTTGGCCTCACACCACTTGACCACATCGGGAGTCGTCCCCGGAGTGTTATAATCAAACCCGGAGACAATGTGGACATCATAACTAGTCGCCAGGGTCTCAACCGCTTTCGGCATCCCGCTTGAATGATTAACCAAGGTGTCACTTAGAGATATGAACACGACTGGCCTGGAGACTCCGTTCTGGCGGTCGTCTATCCTTTGGATAATCGGAAGCAAAGAGTGGACTATCACCGAGTCGTTAAGGTGATGTTCCCCATCAAAACGGATCGCTTGAGGATAATGGCTGTGGAAAAGGCCTAAAGTGTCAACCAGGGTGTCCCGGATCCCGAACAGGCCGAATACCCTATCCTTATCATCCGATGCCCTCTCAAAGCAATGGGAAGAAACCTCCCTGAAACGCTCAAGCAGGGACTTGGTCACCAGGAATGAGGTTTCCCCATCCGCTCGTTTGTTATGGAACTCCCTGCGTCCCAGACCGTTATTCTTAAGGATGGTGTCCGCTAGCTGGAATGCCGGGTTGACGAGAATCCTGTCCACCCCATAAAGCATCTCGGTATACATCCCTCCCATCGAGGTTCCGATGACAAGATCAGGATTCTCCTTGGATACGATATCTCTCAGGAGATTCATCGCCTCATTTGGATCCACCGGAAGATCCGGGGCAACAACGGCCGCGTCGGGCAGGAGCAGCCGGAGCGTATGCACGCTACCGGTCTGTCCGCTCGACGCGAATCCATGTACATATAATACTTTCTTGCCGGCCATCAGGCCCGGCCTGGCATATTCGTAGAGTTCCATCACTACTCCTCGACAGCGCGGAAAGCGGGAAGGCTCTCCTTGTCGAAGTTAAGTATGTAAGAGCTCTTGCCGGCCACAGTCTCGCAAGCCATCTGGCAATAGACCTTAGCTGACTTGAGGAACATGTCAGGAGCCACAGTGGCGTCACGCATAAGAAGGAGTGACATCACTATCTCACCGGTCATGTCATAAAGCCTGCGGGCCAGGAAATCCTGCAACTCAGGATCACCGGCCTCACGAACCTTCGTGACGCAATCGGACAGGATTCCGGCACATCCGGCGATCTTCTCCTTGAACGGAACCAGCTCAGGCAGAACCTCTTCACCCAACATCTCGTTGATGATATTGAGGTAAGTCCCGTTGGTGATGTAGCGGATGGCGGCCACGACCTGAAGCTGGGTCGTACCCTCGTAGATCGAGAATATGCGAGCGTCGCGGTAAAGCCTCTGGCTCTTGTACTCCATGATGAAACCGGAACCGCCGTGGACGGAGATGGCGTCGTAGGCGTTCTGGTTGGCATATTCGGAAGCCATACCCTTGCAAAGAGGAGTGAAGGCGTCAGCCAGACGGCTGTAAGTCTTCATCTCAGTCCTCTCGTCAGCCTCGAGCTTGCGCTCCCTCTGGATGTCCTCGAGAGCCTTGTAGATATCCACGTACATCGAGGTCTGATAGAGCAGCGACCGGCTGGCGTCAAGCTTTGCCCTCATACGGGAAAGCATGTCATAGACACCAGGGAACTTGTTGATTTTCTGGCCGAACTGTGCGCGCTCGGCGGCGTAGGCCACAGCCTCGTTGTAAGCCTCCTGGCTGAGTCCGACACTCTGCGCGCCGATTCCCAGACGGGCTCCATTCATAAGGGCCATCACGTACTTGATAAGACCAAGCCTCCTCTCGCCGCAAAGCTCAGCGCGGGCATCCTTATAGGTAAGCTCGCAGGTCGGGGATCCGTGGATACCCAGCTTGTGCTCGATGTGACGCACGTTGACTCCACCCTGACGCTTGTCGTAGATGAACATTGACAGCCCGCGGCCATCCTTTGTGCCCTCCTCGCTACGGGCAAGGACGAGGTGGATATTGGAATCACCGTTCGTGATGAACCTCTTGACACCGTTAAGAAGCCAGCAGCCCTGCTCCTCGCTCCAAGTGGCCTTGAGCATGACGCTCTGAAGGTCAGAACCGGCATCGGGCTCGGTAAGATCCATGGACATGGTTTCCCCGGCGCAGACACGCGGAATGAACTTCTGTCTCTGCTCCTCGCTGCCGAACTCGTAAAGGGTCTCAGCGCAGCTCTGGAGACTCCAGATGTTCTGGAAGCTTGAGTCAGCGGCGGAGATAACCTCGCTGGCCATGCTGAATATAGTCTCAGGAGCGTTCAATCCGCCATAACGACGGGGCATAGTCACACCCCAGAGCCCAGCGAGGCGGACGGCCTCCATGTTCTCGACAGTCTTGGAAGCGTACTTCATCCTGCCATTCTCAAGATGCGGGCCCTCAAGGTCGACATCCTCGGAATTAGGGGCTATGGTATTGGCCGCTATGTCTCCGGCGATCTCCAGGAGACGGCGGTAATTCTCGATGCAGTCCTCGAAATCGACCGGGGCTTCCTCATATTTGTCTTTCTCCGAATACCAACGCTCCTTGAGCTCGGCGACACGGCGCATCAAGGGGTGATTCAGATGGAATCCGATCTCGGAATGGTCTGTATAGTAATTAGCCATTGCTTTTCCTCCTTATTTGCTGTTCTGCTTGTAGTACTTGATGAGTTTCGGTACAACCTCCTCGACCGGGCCGGTGATGACATAATCCGCGATTTTGTTGATCGGGGCGTCCGGATCGGTGTTGACGCTGATAATGATACCGCTGTCCTGCATACCGGCGATATGCTGGATCTGGCCGCTGATTCCGCAGGCGATGTAAACCTTCGGATGGACGGTCACACCAGTCTGGCCGATCTGGCGGTCATGGTCGCAGAAACCGGCATCCACCGCGGCACGGCTGGCGCCGACCTCTGCGTGAAGCACTTTGGCCAGCTCGAAAAGCATATCGAAGCCTTCTTTGCTGCCCATTCCGTAACCTCCGGAAACCACGATCGAGGCTCCCTTGAGATTGTGCTTAGCCTGCTCTACATGATGGTCGAGAACCTGGACGACATAAGCCTCCGGGGAAACATATTCACTGACAACGGGATAGACCACCTCACCAGCTGCCTTCCCCTCGTAAATAGCCTTCTTCATGACTCCGGAACGGACGGTCGCCATCTGCGGACGATGGTCCGGATTGACGATCGTGGCCACGATGTTGCCGCCGAAAGCGGGACGGATCTGATATAGAAGGTTCTCGTAGGTCTTTCCGGACTTGGCGTCGGTGTAAGGTCCGATCTCAAGCTGGGTGCAGTCGGCGGTAAGGCCGCTGGTCAATGAGGAAGACACCCTGGGGCCGAGGTCACGACCGATCACGGTGGCGCCCATCAGGCAGATCTGAGGCTGCTCTTTCTTGAAAAGCTCCACAAGAATGTCAGTATGGGGAGCGGAAGTGTAAGGGAACAGGCCGGGGCCGTCAAAGACAAAGAGCTTATCGACTCCGTACGGAAGTATCTGATCCTCAACCTTTCCCTTTATTCCTGTACCGGCGACCACAGCGTGAAGCTGGACGCCAAGCTCATCGGCGAGTTTACGACCCTTGGTGAGCAACTCCTGGGAGACCTCCATTACGGTCGTCCCCTCTATCTCGCAATATACAAACACATTGTTCATGGCTCTATCCGATTATCTTCTCATCCAACAATTCCTTGATCATTCCCTCGATGTCCGCATCGGAGGCAGTAAGGTGCTTGCACTCCTTGGCCTGGAACACGATGTTCTGGACGCTCTTAACCTTGGTCGGAGAACCGGCGAGGCCGCACTGGGCGGGATCCCCGTCCACATCAGCCACACTCCACTGGTTCAGCGTAAGATAAGGACGCTCCTCATAAAGCTCGGCGTAAGGCACCTCGGCGGGACGCTCCATAGGGCAAGTGGCCCTCTTGTACTTCATCACGAGCTTGGTGTTCTGGGGACGGCATGGAGCCGCGCTCCCGTTGACAGTGATAAGGGCGGGAAGCGGAACCTTGACAGTCTCAGCTCCGCCATCGATATGGCGACGAATAGTGGCCACACCATCCTCCACCTTGATTTCCTCGGCGTAGGTTACCTGGTTCAACCCGAGTTTCTGCGCGACTTGGGGACCGACCTGGGCGGTGTCGCCGTCAATGGCTTGACGACCACCGATCACGAGGTCGACATCTCCTATCTTCTTAATGGCGGTAGCCAGGGCATAAGAGGTCGCGAGAGTATCAGCTCCGGCGAAAAGCCTGTCAGTCAGGAGCCAACCTGTGTCAGCGCCTCTGTAAAGACCCTGACGTATGATTTCACCGGCGCGGGGCGGGCCCATTGTGAGTACTCCCACGGTCGATCCGGGATTCTGTTCTTTGAGGCGGAGGGCCTGCTCGAGAGCGAGGAGGTCATCCGGATTGAAGATGGCGGGCAGGGCGGCGCGGTTGACAGTACCTTCGGCTGTCATAGCGTCTTTACCGACATTCCTTGTGTCAGGCACCTGCTTGGCCAGGACAACGATTTTCAATCTCATATCTTATTAAAATTTTTAATTGCCAAATTGGGCAAATTTAATCATTTTTCCCCAACTGGCAAAAAACCCGTGATTGACTCACTAAATCGATTAAGTCAAAAAAACTTATTGCGATAGCGTGAAAAATGGGTAAATTTCGGGGCATGAGCGCAAAATATATCTTCATCACGGGTGGTGTGGCCTCTTCTCTCGGCAAGGGAATCATCAGCGCCTCCCTCGGAAAACTTCTTCAGGCTCGCGGCTACAAAATCACCATCCAGAAATTCGACCCTTACATCAACATTGACCCGGGGACATTGAACCCTTACGAGCACGGGGAATGCTATGTGACGGCGGACGGTCAGGAGACTGACCTGGATCTTGGCCATTACGAGCGGTTCACCGGAATCCGGACGACCCGTGACAACAGTGTCACCACCGGGCGGATCTATCAAAGCGTCATCGATGGCGAGAGGAGGGGTGATTATTTGGGAAAGACCATCCAGGTGGTACCTCATATCACCGACGAGATCAAAAGAAGAATTCGCCTCAACGCCTCCAAGGAGCCCTTGGACTTCGTTATCACTGAGATCGGAGGCACTATCGGAGATATTGAGAGCCAGCCTTTCCTGGAGGCTATCCGCCAGCTCAGATGGGAGTTGGGTAAGGACGCCATCAACATCCACCTGACATATGTGCCTTACCTTGCGGCGGCCGGGGAGCTCAAGACCAAGCCCACCCAGACGAGTGTGAAACAACTTCAGGGTCTGGGAATACAGCCTGAGATCCTTATTCTTCGTACCGAGCACGACCTTAGTGACGATTTGAGGGCCAAGGTGGCCCATTTCTGTAATGTGGATGTGGAGGCTGTCATCCAGAGCCAGGATCTTCCTTCCATCTACCAGGTTCCAATCAATATGCTGAACCAAGGCCTTGACGCCATATGCCTAAGAAAAATGGGAATCGAGCCAGGCCCGCCTCCAGCGCTCGGAAAATGGAAGGACTACCTGGAGAGGCGTGAGAAGGCTGTCAAGGTAGTTAAAATCGGTCTTGTAGGCAAATACGACCTCCAGGACGCTTACAAGAGCATACGGGAGAGTCTGGCCCACGCGGGTGTCTATCACGACCGGAAAGTCGAGACAGCCTTCATCAACAGCGAGTTCATCGACGAGGGAAATGTGGCGGAAAAGTTGGCTGGAATGGACGGCATCGTCATCTGCCCCGGCTTCGGAAGACGCGGCATCGACGGAAAAATCATCGCCGTCGAATATGCCCGGACCCATAATCTTCCGGCATTCGGAATATGCCTGGGGATGCAAATGATGGTCATAGAATTCGCCAGGAACGTCCTCGGCCACAAAGACGCCAACAGCGCCGAGATGGATAGCGATACCTCCTGCAACGTCATCGACCTTATGGAGGAGCAAAAGAAGGTCACACAAATGGGAGGCACGATGAGGCTCGGCGAATACGAATGCGGAATACTTGAAGGCAGCAGGGCTTGGGAGGCTTACGGCCACCAGGCCATCACCCGTGAGCGTCACCGCCACCGCTACGAATTCAACAATAAATACAAGGAGGAATTCGAGTCCGCAGGGATGAGATGCGTTGGTGTCAATGCTCTTAGCGACCTTGTGGAAATGGTTGAGATACCGGAGCATAAGTGGTTCATAGGTACACAGTTCCATCCCGAGTATTCATCCACTGTCCTAAAGCCACATCCATTGTTTATGGATTTCATCAAAGCCTGCGCCAACTGATATGGAAGAACTTAAGCACGAGTGCGGAGTGGCGTTGGTTCGCCTCCTCAAACCTCTGGAATATTATCAAGAGAAATACGGCACTTCCAGGTACGGTCTCGACAAATTGTACCTGATGATGGAGAAGGAGCATAACCGGGGCCAGGAAGGCGCCGGGATAGCCTGTGTCGACCTTGACGCTCCTCCCGGAACCGAGTACATGTTCAGGGAGAGGGCCGAGGGAAAAGAGGCGATCACCGAGATTTTCAGCCGGGTGGGTGACGGTTTCCGCGGGCAACTGTATATGGGGCACCTGCGCTATTCAACCACAGGCAAGCGAGGCATCTCCTATGTCCATCCTTTCCTGAGACGGAACAACTGGCGCGCTAGGAATCTCTGCCTCTGCGGCAATTTCAACATCACTAACCTCGAGGAGATATTCGAGGACATGGTGGGACAGGGGCAGTCTCCCAGGATATACAGTGACACCTACATCACCCTTGAGAGGATGGGGCATCGCCTGGACATGGAAGTGGAGCGCGTCTACGACATCGCCACATCCATGGGGCTGACAGGTCTTGATATTACAAATTACATCGAAGACAACCTCAAAATCGAGAATGTCCTCAATACAACCCTTTCAGGATACGACGGAGGCTATGTCATGTCTGGGCTTACCGGCAGCGGCGAGATGTTCGCGATACGGGATCCCTGGGGCATCCGTCCGGCGTTCTATTATCAGGACGACGAGGTGGTAGCGCTCGCGAGTGAGCGGCCCGTCCTCCAAACAGTCTTCAACCTCAAGTGCGAGGATGTGCATGAGCTCCCTGCCGGCCACGCGCTTGTCGTCAGGAAAAACGGGGAATGCGTCTTAAGGCAAGTCTTTGAGCAGAGAGGCGATTTCAAGTGCTCTTTCGAGAGAATCTATTTTAGCCGCGGCTCCGACCGGGACATATACCTTGAACGTAAAAAACTCGGGGAACTGCTCGTGGATCCAGTGTACGAAGCAATCGGAGGAGACGTGGAGAACACGGTGTTCTCTTTCATACCGAACACTGCGGAAGTGGCCTTCTACGGCCTTGTGGAGGGTTTCTGGCACAGGGGGATGTATGTCAGGAGCGAGAAAGTGGCTTGGAAGGACATAAAGCTGCGCACCTTCATCACCGAGGCCGGATCAAGGGACGACCTGGCCTCTCACGTCTATGATATCACTTACGGCAGCCTGAGACCAGGGGAAGACAACCTGGTCATAATCGACGACAGCATCGTGAGGGGTACCACATTGAAAGACAGCATATTGAAGATACTCGACAGGTTGAGCCCAAAGAAAATCGTGATGATCAGCTCATCGCCGCAGGTGCGTTATCCAGACTATTACGGAATAGATATGCCGAAACTTGAGGAGCTTTGCGCCTTCAGGGCAGCGATCAGGTTATGGGAGAAGAGCGGGAACAACGACCGGTTAAAAGGAATATACGAGGCTTGCCGGGAAGAGCTGGCCAAACCAAAAGATGATATGGTCAACAAGGTTCGGGAGATCTACATACCTTTCTCTGTCAAGGAAATAAACGATGAGATAACCCGGATGCTCCGCCCTGAGGGGATGGTGGCTCCGGTAGAGCTTGTCTTCCAATCCGTTGAGGGGCTGCATGAGGCTTGCCCCGACCATCACGGAGACTGGTATTTCACCGGAAGATACCCAACTCCAGGCGGCAATCTGCGGGTAAATGAAGCCTTCGTCGACTTCTTCACGAGGAATAGTCTTTAAGGTAATCCCGAGCCAATCAGTGCCACGATTTTTGCAATAATCATAGGGTATGGAAAAGATCATGACTATTCTGGCCCTGACTATGGCGTTGGTATCAGGTGCCCACAAGATATCCAGCGTAGAGACCAGCGGCAGCTGGGTGTATATGTACGACGAGTCAGGCCATCGTTACAAAACCCTAAGCGCCAGCTCTGTCGGAGAGGTAAAAGGCTACAGCTCAACCTTCTTCGTATCCCGAAACGGCAGCTGGGTATATCTTTGGGACTCCGAAGGAAAGCGTTACAAAACAATGAGTTACTCCTCTGTCGGAGATGTTGTCGGCGTGGCTGGGGACACCTTCACTTCCAGGAACGGTTCCTGGGTATACACCTGGAGCAAGGAGGGCAAGAAAATCAACACTAGGAGCGCGAGATGACTAGGGTTTTGTATATCTGCCACGGCAACATTTGCAGGAGTCCGATGGCTGAGTTCGTGATGAAGGCTTTGGTCAAGGCCAGAGGGCTTGACAATGAATATTATATCGAATCCGCCGCCGTCTCCGACGAGGAGACCGGCAACCCGATCTATCCCCCGGCGAAGCGGTGTCTTACACAGCACGGAGTGCCATTCGATAATTCCAAAAGGGCAAGGAAGATAACATATTCCGACTACGACCGGTTCGACAGGATAATTTGCATGGACGCGTCGAACCTTCGGTTAATCAAACGTATTATCCCATCCGACCCGGAAGGAAAAATCCATCTTCTCATGTCTTACACTGGTAGAAGCAGGGATGTCGCCGACCCCTGGTACACCGGTGATTTCGAGACGACCTTCCAAGATATCCTCGAAGGCTGTGAGGCTATGCTTGCGGTGAGACTGTAGAAATATTATATTTGTGAATCATGTTCAAAGTCAGCGATATAATCACCACCCCTCCGGAAGAGTTCTCCTCGAAACTGCAGCGCATGGTCTACGAGGCTTTTGAGACCCTTGAGATCCCTTTCGAGAGAGTTGACACAGACCCCGGCATCACGATGGAGGATTGCCAGCACATCGACGCGAAAATAGGTGTCAGGATTGTCAAGACGGTGTTTTTGTGCAACAGGCAGCAGACGGAGTTTTATCTATATGTCACCACAGATGACAAACCCTTCATAACCAGAGAGTTCTGCGGGGCCTTGGGGATTCCCAGAGTATCCTTCGCTCCAGCTGACAAACTGATGGAATTGACAGGGGTGCTGGTCGGGGCGACCACCATCCTGAGCGCTGTTCTGCCCGAATGCGCGCCAGTCCATCTCGTGATGGACCGGGACATCTCCGAGAGCGAGATGTTCGCCTGCACCGACGGGACCGCGACTTGTTTTGTGAAGATAAAGACCGGGGACCTGCTCGGCAAATATATTCCCACAACCGGACACAAGATCACATTTATATGAGCAGCATCGACCAAATCATCGCTTTTAACCGTGAGTTCGTGGCCTCGAAAGGTTACGAGAAGCATCTTACAGACAAATACCCCGAGAAGAAGTTGGCGGTTCTAAGTTGCATGGACACAAGACTTTCCGTCCTATTGCAGGAAGCCCTGGGACTGGAGAACGGCGACGCCAAGATCATAAAGAACGCCGGGGCGGTAATCCCCTCGCCTTGGGACTCGGCCATGCGCAGCCTTATCGTGGCGGTGTACGAGCTTGGTGTCGAGGAGATTATGGTGGTGGCTCACACCACCTGCGGCGCCTGTCACATGAGTTTCCATCATTTCAAGGAAGAGATGCTCAAAAGAGGTATTCCTGAGAAAGAGTTGTCCCGCCAGGACATTGATCTTGATGAGTGGCTGGAAGGCTTCCACGACACGGAGGAATCTGTCCGTAAAACAGTCGGGATAATCGTGAATCACCCGCTGATCCCCTCAGGAGTGACAGTTCGCGGCTTTATAATCGATTCAGTGACAGGAGAATTGACCGAAGTACGATGAATAATCCAGATAACATGTTCCGGCCGATGCGCCGCGCTAAGCAGCAACTTCCCGATCAGGAGTGCAGGGAAATCCTCGACAAAGCCTATAGGGGCTTTCTTTCCGTTATAGGAGATGGAGGATATCCGTACACCGTCCCTATCAATTTCTACCATGAGGATGGTAAGTTATATTTCCACAGCGCCAAGGAAGGACACAAAATCGACTCCCTTAGGGCATGCGACAAGGCTTGCTTCACAGCTCTCGCCGAACCGGAGAAAGAACCAGGCGACTGGTGGTACCATGTCAAAAGTGTGATTTGCTTCGGAAGGTTGCGGGAAGTGACTGATCCTCAGACTCATGACGAGAAACTCCGCAAGTTTGGCGGAAAGTATTTCCCTGAGGTCGACCTTCTGGAAGAAGAGATGCGCCACAGCGCCCACCGGGCCGCTCTCCTGGAGCTTTCAATCGAACACTGCACCGGAAAACAAATACAAGAGAAATAAATGAGAAAAAGCATTTTAGTCGTCTTATGCCTGCTTTGTGGGCTGGCCCTTTCCGCGCAGGGACGTTACAACGGAGAGTACAAAATCGAAAGCGGGATCCCCTATCATTCCAATGCGGGGGAATATGCCGCTGAGCGTTGTGTGCTGGACTTCTATTATCCTGCGGATCTGAAGGACTTCCCCACTGTGGTCTGGTTCCACGGAGGTGGACTGGAAGGAGGCTCTAAAGAGATCCCTCAAGGGCTGAAGGATTCAGGGATAGGTATAATAGGGGTAAATTACAGGTTGCTCCCGAAAGCGGATGTCAAAGAGATAATCGATGACGCCGCGGCCGCGGTGGCATGGGCATTCAAAGAGGTCGCGTCGAGAGGTGGTGACCCGGATAAGATATTCGTCGCCGGTCACTCCGCCGGTGGCTATCTCATTGACATGGTTGTACTTGATAAGCGATGGCTCGAGAAATACGGGATTGACGCCGACCATATCGCGGGGGCTTTCCCCTACAGCGCGCAGAAAATGACCCATTACAATGTGCGCAAAGGAATGGGAATAGGCCCTTTGCAAGTGATAGCCGATGAGAACGCGCCTATATTCCATGCCCGTAAGCTCCCGATGCCGATGGTCGTGCTCTCCGGCGACCGGGAAATGGAACTCTATGGCCGCTATGAGGAGCAGGCATATTTCTGTAGGATGATGAAACTCGTCGGTAACGAGAACATATTCCTCTACGAGTTCGATGGTTACGATCATGGCGCGATGCCTTTTCCAGCCCACAATGTCGTGAAACGCTATATAAAAGCTATCTGCGAAGGGAAACTACCTGAAAGATAGAGGTTTTCAAGTAATCAAGAATATAGTATCTTTCTTTGCCCTTGTGCACTACTTTGGCACAAGGGCGAAATATATTTGCGCGGATGTGGTATATATTCGTGAAATGAAGGATACTCTAAATATTGAACAAAAAGCCGCGGTGGAGTGCACGGAAGGCACTATCAGGGTAGTCGCTGGAGCCGGTTCCGGAAAGACAAGGACGCTCACCCATCGCTATGCCTATCTTCTTGGCGCAATGGGGATTCCGCAGTCGGACATCCTCTGCGTGACATATACCAACAAAGCGGCGCAGGAGATGAAGACCCGCATATCGGCCATGTGTCCTGGCGGTGCGGCCGGGGATTTCGTGACCACTATCCATGGCTTCTGCGTCAAGTTTTTGAGGGAGGAGATTTACAGGCTCGGCTATCCCCAGAATTTTATAATCTTTGATGAGGAAGACATGAAAGCCCTTGTGAAAGAGGTGTTGGAAGAGAATGGGATAGAGCGGAAAAACGGTATCGTTGGGGATTATATCGAGGAACTGGCGGCTTACAAATCAGCTACTCCATATATTCCACGATTCATCCTCCGGATGACTCCCGCGTCAGAGACCGATACTCCTTTGCTGGGAAAGATGATCCATCGGCAAAAGCGTTATTTCGCTCTGGATTTTGATGACCTTATGTTCTTTACCTTGCACATTCTCAATAACTTCCCTGAAGTCAGAAAGAGATGGCAGGAGCAATTCCAGTATGTGATGGTAGACGAGGTTCAGGACTGCTCAAAGACAGAATGGGAATTATTCTCCATATTAAGCGGCTATTATGGGAACTTATTTATTGTTGGAGACGCTGACCAGGCCATTTATGAGTGGAGAGGTGCCCATCCCGAGCTGTTTGTGCATTATTCTCCGAAGCATGAGTTCTATTTGAAGGAGAACTACCGATCAACTCCAAACATTGTATGCGTCTCCGATTGCATCATCGGTAACAACAAGAACCGTCTTCCCAGAACCTCTATTACAATGCGCGGAAACGGCTGTCGCACAAAGTTTTATCATTGCAGGAATGAGAAGGATGAGGCGGAAACGCTGTCCAAGGAGCTGAAGGATTCCGGACTGGATTGGAAGGATATGGCTGTCCTGTACCGGGCTTCTTATCTATCCAGGAGCATCGAGCAGATTTTTATAAGGGAGAAGATCCCATATGTTATCTGGGGTGGGGTCCGTTTCTTTGAGCGCAAAGAGATTAAGGATGCCCTCAGCTACCTCAGGCTTGTGGCGACAGATGATGACATGTCGTTCAAGCGTATAGCCAATGTGCCGTCCAGAAAAATCGGGAAAAAGACCATGGCCTTCCTAGACGGCTATGCGTCCTCAAGGAGGTGTTCCCTATTCACGGCTCTGGAAGATAATCTTGGACAACTGAAAAACGCCAAGGCGTCGCGATTCGTCACCATGATCCGGGATGCCCGGAAAGAAATGTCCGGAAGCGGGATCGCCGCGTTGCTGGAGAATCTGCTTGAGAGCAGCGGACTGTTGGCTGAATATCGGGCCGATACCGAAGAGGAGCGTCTGGAGAACCTCCAAGAACTTATCAAGTCTATCCATACCTATGAGGAAGAAAACAAGAACGAGGAAAGACTCTCAGTCCAGACATACTTGCAGGATATCGCGCTTTTCACCAATGCCGACTACCGGAAGGACGACAACAAGGTCAAACTGATGACGGTCCATCAGGCCAAGGGGCTGGAGTTTCCGCTGGTGTGGATCTATGGCCTTAACGAAGGAATATTCCCAAGCCATAGGACCATCCGGGAGCGCGGCGAGGCTGGCCTTGAGGAAGAGCGCCGATTGATGTATGTGGCTTGCACCAGGGCTATGGACCAGCTCTGTTTTTCCGATTCTGAAGGCTTCAACGTCCAGAACTCCCTTTCGAAGTATCCCAGCCGCTTTATCCGTGAAGCGAGAGATGATGACGGATACACTTACTATGACATCTTCGGCCAGTTCAGTCCCGAGCTTTGGGAAGGGACCGATCGTATAATCAATTCTCTTGAAAGGCCACACAGAGATCAAAAAGAATCCATTTCAGCAGGTTCAAAGGTACACCACACCATTTTCGGTGATGGTGAGGTGACTGAGGAAGATCCTGATACCGGGACAGTTACAGTCAAGTTTGAGGAATTCGGCATCCGCCGACTTAAACCGGATAACCTGACTGAGATTCAGACTTCATAATCTGATCATTAGGAATTAGCTTATCTTTGTATATTCGCATAGAATTCGGGTTATGAATAGTTTCGCGGCGATAGATTTTGAGACGGCTAACGAGTGCCCTACAAGCGTTTGCAGCGTGGGGGTGGTCGTGGTGAGGGACGGTGAGATCACTGACCGTTTCTACAGTCTGATCCATCCGGAGCCTGAATATTACCAATGGTTCTGCATGAGGGTCCATGGAATCCGCCCCGAGGACACGGAAGACGCCCCTGTATTCCCATTCGTGTGGGAGAAGATAGAGCCGCTGATCGAGGGACTCCCGCTTGTAGCCCACAACGCGCGATTCGACGAGGGGTGCCTTAAAGCGGTATTCAAGGTGTACCGGATGGACTACCCGGATTACGTGTTCTTCGACACACTTAGGGCGTCCAGGAGACACTTCGGCTACACAATCCCCAACCACCAGCTCCAGACAGTCGCCGCATCATGTGGTTACGACCTGACCCACCATCACCATGCCCTCGCTGACGCCGAGGCCTGCGCGGCAATAGCGCTCAAACTGCTGTAGCTGAGGTTATTCCTTATTCTTTGAGTCAATACAGATGGTGACCGGGCCGTCATTCACGAGGGCGACCTTCATGTCGGCTCCAAACTCACCTGTTGCGACCGGCCGGCCGATTGCCTCGGACAAAGAGGCGCTGAAAGCCTCATAAAGAGGCACGGCCAACTCGTGCCCGGCGGCCCTGACATACGATGGCCTGTTGCCTTTCCTGGTGGAAGCCATCAAAGTGAACTGGCTGACCACCAGCGCTTCACCCCCAACTTCCACGACACTCCTGTTCATCACGCCATCATCATCGTTAAATATTCTCAGCCCGGCGATCTTCCTCACAAGCCAGTCGATGTCTTCCGGCCCGTCCTCATGGCCGACTCCGAGAAGGATCAGAAGTCCCTCCCCTATCGAAGACCTCACTTCCCCGTCGATGGTGACGGAAGCGGATGATACTCTTTGGATAACAACTCTCATATTTGTTTTCTTAATGGAAGTTTCTGCCCATAGGTCAGCATTCTCCATACCCATTCCACGGGACCGAAGCGGAAATAATTGAGCCACAGGGCGCTGACAGCGATCTCAAGGGCATAGACACCGGCCGCGATAGCCTCGGTGCCAAGAAGGCTGACCTTCCCTCCAAGACCGAAGCCGATACCATAGAAGATTATTATTCCCAGCACCGACTGCATCAAATAGTTGGTGCAGGCGACTTTTCCAGGCTTGGACAGGAGAAGCCATCCCTTCCCTTCTGGAGTACGGTCAAATAACAGGCAGAATCCTGCGGCATAGGCGAGACCCATCGGATAGACGCCCAATAGATAGAACACACTATGCGCGACACCACCGAGAGGCTCCCCCGCTATCGAGCTCCATGTGTATAGGAGACTCACCGGGATTCCCAATAGGAAGCCATACGACAAAATGTTTCTCAACAATTTCCGGTGAGCGCCCAAGTCAGCGAACAGCTTTTCCCGACCGACGGCGAAACCTATCAGGAAGAGGCCAAGTACCTTGAAGAAACGGTAGCTGGACACGAATTCCCACATTCTCTCCACCGCTCCCTGATGGAGGAATTGGAGCATCCCTTTATAACTGGTGATATCAGCCAGCCACGTGCCGAAATTGGCCTCGGTTATGCCGTAAAGAGCGCAAATTCGCCATTGCTCAGCCTCCAGGGGATCCGAAAGCCTCGGACCGAATATGGCCTCGCAAATGACAGGAAGCGTGAGGAATATACCGGCAGAAATAAGTATTCCTTTGGTAGAGAGGCGTTTGAATAACGGCAGGAGCATTCCCATGGCGGCGTAAAGCATCAATATATCCCCGCTCCAAAGGAAAAGCAGATGGCATAGTCCGATTAAGAAAAGGATGATCATCCTCCGGTAAAACGTCCTTGTCTTTTGCCCGGCGTTCTCAAGTTGGATGCTGAAACCCATTCCGAAAAGCAAAGAGAAAAGAGTGTAGAACTTACCGTCCACAAGGAATGTCTGTATCGCCCTGGTAACCTTGTCGGTCACAGTCCAGCCTGCCGGATCCGAGAAAGTCCACAGGGAGAATTCCGGGAAGTTGGCAAGGCAAATTCCCAATATCGCGAAACCTCGTAGGGCGTCTAGGACAACATATCTTTTCTTTTGCATAACGTCTGCTAATTTCGTGAATAATTGTTATTTTTGAAAGATTAATAGTCAAACACTAAAACAAGCGATAATGGAAGACCTTAAAAAAGTTGCCGGGTGCTTCGCTATTGAAGGCTCAATCAAGGAGATAACCCCATTAGGAAACGGACTTATCAATGACACTTACAAGGTGACGACCGAGGGAGAGAGTCCTGATTACGTGCTCCAGAGAATCAATAACGCCATATTCACAGACGTGGAGCTTCTCCAGAACAATATCGAGGCCGCCACAAGGCATATCCGCCGCAAACTGGAAGCCGCCGGAGAGGCAGATATAGACCGTAAAGTCCTTAGATTCATTCCTTTAAAAGACAGCCCGAAAACATACATAGAGGTTGACGGGAAGTTCTGGAGGATTTCAGTGTTCATAAATGGAGCCAAGACTTATGAGACGGTCAATCCGGAGTACTCGGAATATGCGGGAGAGGCCTTCGGTCATTTCGAGGCGATGCTCGCCGATATTCCCGACACTCTGGGCGAGACTATCCCGGACTTCCATAACATGGAACTGAGGCTTAGGCAACTCGTCGAGGCAGTCCACGACGACAAGGCCGGAAGGCTCGCCGCCGACCCGGCAGATGGAGAACTGCACAAGATCCTGGAAGAACTTGACGCACACGGGGTTGAGATGTGCAAGGCCGAGCAGCTGCATCGAGAGGGAAAGCTTCCCAAGAGAATCTGCCACTGCGACACGAAGGTCAATAACATGATGTTCGATGACAAAGGCAATGTGCTCTGCGTCATTGACTTGGACACCTTGATGCCGAGTTATGTGTTCTCTGATTTCGGAGATTTCCTCCGTACCGCCGCCAACCCTGTGGCCGAAGACTCCCCTGAGGTTGAGAAAGTCGATTTCGACATGGACATATTCAAGGCCTTCTCAAGGGGCTACATCAAAGGGACCAAATCCTTCCTGACCCCAATTGAGAAAGAGAACCTGCCTTACGCCGCCTGCCTGTTCCCGTTCATGCAGGCCGTCCGTTTCTTCGCGGACTACATCAACGGCGACACTTATTACAAAATCAAGTATCCGGAGCATAACCTGGTTCGCACACGCAACCAGATGGCCTTGTTCCGTTCCGCCATGGCCAAGACTCCCGATATGAAGGCTTGGCTCGACACACTTTAGGAATATGGCAGTCAACAGAAGGGAATTCATCAAGACAGCAGGGTCGGCTATAGCCGGAGCGGCTGTCGGCTCCGCCATCTCCATCGGCATCGAAGAGGCTAAAAAGAGAACCGTAGGCAGCACTTTCGAGGGCTACCATGTCAACACTTCCGGTCCGGCCAGGATGAAGCTCAGCTTTGAGCCTTACGAGCTCCAGCTCCGCCACACATTCACAGTGGCCTCATATTCAAGGACCACCACCCCGGACGTCCAGGTCAGGATCGAGTACGACGGTTTCACAGGCTACGGGGAAGCGTCTATGCCACCCTACCTTGGGCAGTCTGTCGAGAGTGTCTCCTCATTTTTAAGGAAAGTTGATCTGGAGCGATTCAGAGACCCATTCCAAATCGATGATATCCTCACCTATGTGGACGGGCTGAGCGAAGGAGACACCGCCGCCAAGGCAGCTGTGGACATAGCCTTGCACGATTTGGTCGGGAAGCTGCTGGGACAGCCCTGGTACAGGATATGGGGACTGGATCCTAAGAAGGCTCCGGACACGACCTTCACAATCGGGATTGACACTCCCGATGTGGTGAGGGAGAAGACCAAGGAGTGCGCCGACAAGTTCAATATTCTGAAAGTCAAGGTGGGACTCGACAATGACAAGGAAATGATCGAGACCATCCGGGAGATAACCAACCTTCCGATAGCCGTAGACGCCAACCAAGGCTGGAAGGATAAGAAGCAGGCCCTGGAAATGATCCATTGGCTCGCGGAGCATGGGGTTGTCATGGTGGAGCAGCCGATGCCCAAGGAGGCGTTGGACGACAATGCCTGGATCACCGAGAACAGTCCCCTTCCGGTTTTCGCCGACGAGGCCATACAGAGGCTTGACGACATCCCGTCTATCAAGGGGGCCTACACCGGCATCAACATAAAGCTGATGAAGTGCACAGGCATGCGGGAGGCCTGGAAAATGGCGAATTACGCGCGGGCCGAGGGTATGAAGGTAATGATAGGCTGCATGACCGAGACCTCTTGCGCTGTCTCTGCGGCGGCTCAGCTCTCCCCCGTTGTGGATTTCGCCGACCTCGACGGGAACCTATTGATTTCCAACGATCTGTATGAAGGAATGACTGTAGTTGACGGCAAGATAACCCTTCCTGACAGGCCGGGAATAGGCTTGAAACCTATCGGGAAAATCGGGATTTAAGATACGGGTGTCATGGCTAAGATGAAACGTAGCGAGAAAATTCTATGGGTAATGGTGGCGATCGCTTTGGCCGCCAATATCTGGCTTCCGAGGCATATCCGGCACAGATACTCCTGGGACAGGGATCTAAGCCAGAGGCTTGCCGTCGATTTCTGCAGGACCAGGGATGAAGTGAAGGATTATATCCGGAAATATGACCCTTATGTCACTGATGAGCAGATTGACGCTTGGACGAAGTCGGGCGAGTTGGAGTCTATGGTTATAGGAAAGCGGACGATGTATTTCCGCAACGCCGCTCCCAACCTTTTCAGACTGGTGCCGGAAATGAAGGCCAAGAAGGAAATGATTGACGGACAACCTTCTGGAGGTCACGAGGAGATCGACGCGGTGACAATTCCAGCTATAATGGAACAAGTGTCATCGAGATTGGCGGCAGGGCAGTTGTCTCCTGGCCGCGTCCATTCTCGCTCCGCTGCGGCTGAGTACGGCCAGGGGACAACTGCCCCTGCCGCGGAACAATACCTCGCTCTGCCGAAGAGGATGAGGGTTCGCTTTTCTCTGACGGTGCCGGTTAATACCCTTAGACCCGGAAAGACATTGAGGTGCTGGCTGCCATTCCCTAGGGCGGACGTCTCTAGACAGACCGATATCAAGTTCATCGAGGCTGGAGTGGACAGCGTGGCATATCCGATGGAAAGTATCACCTTCTCCGATCCTTCTTGCGCCCACAGCAGCCTATATATGGAGGCCAAAACCAACCGGTACAAAGACGTGACTTTCTACGAGGTGTTCGAGTATACCTCCTACGGGGAATATCATCCGATAGATCCCCAGTTGGTGATGCCTTATGATACCACATCCGAGGAATACAAGGAATACACCTCCGAACGGGAGAAGCATATCATATTCACTGACAGGATCAAAGCCTTGGCTGACTCCCTCTCCGCCGGCATCGACAATCCCTACCTTCAGGCAAAGGCCTTCTTCACCTGGATAGACGAAAACATTCCATGGGCGTCCGCGAGGGAGTATTCCACTATGGACAACATTCCCGAATATGTCCTTTCTGAGAGACACGGAGACTGTGGCATGAAGACTCTGCTGCTCCTAACCTTGTGCCGCTACAAGGGAATACCTGCCCGATGGGAAAGCGGCCTTATGACGCATCCTGGAGCCAAGAACCTCCACGACTGGGGGAAACTGTATTTCGAAGGCTACGGATGGGTGCCTGTGGACCAGAGTTTTGGTGTGACACCTTACGGGGGCTACTTCTTTCTCGGCGGCATAGAGCCCTACAGGCTGATCATAAACAATGATTACGGCAGAGAGTTCTCCCCCGCCAAGAAGTACCCCAGGAGCGATACGGTCGATTTCCAAAAAGGCGAGGTCGAGTGGGAAGATGGCAACCTGTATTTCAACCAATGGGATTACGAGTTCACGATAGAATACTTATAACAATATGAAAAAGAAGAGTTTAGCCTCGGCGCTTATTTGCCTGGTGATAGTGGTGGCCCTATTTACCTATATGGGTGTGGTTATGGGCGCGGCTAATATGCTCAACACGATTATGCGCACGGCGCACGACCTGTTGCTAAACACGGTCTTTTACCTAATGGGTATATGCGTTATCACCGGCGCCTTGGGTAAACTATTCGTGGAGTTCGGGGTTGTTGAACTGATCGAGATGATTTTGCGGCCGCTGATGAGACCTTTGTTTAACCTTCCTGGCGTAGCCTCCCTCGGAGCCGTAATGACTTTCTTGTCCGACAACCCGGCGATCATCACCCTTTCGAAGGATAAACGCTTCTCCAGCTACTTCAAGAAATACCAATACATATCCCTGACAAACTTCGGAACCGCCTTCGGTATGGGACTGATAGTCATCATATTCATGATAAGCAACGGATTCTTTTTGGAACCGCTGGTGGGACTGTTCGGAGCCTTTGTGGGATGTATCGTGACCACAAGACTGATGCAGCATTTCGTCGTGAAGGCTTACCCGGCTTACAAAGTCGAGGATGTGGTGAGCGATGAGGAGCTTGAGAGTCTGAACGCCGAGCCGGAGCATGAGGAAGAGAAAAGCGCGTTCCTACGCACACTCAACGCCCTTTTGGACGGTGGCAAGAACGGCGTGGAGGTTGGTTTGGCGATCATTCCGGGAGTCCTGATAATATCGACACTTGTGATGATGCTGTCTTTCGGGGCGGATCCCTCTGGAGCGTTTACAGGTGCCGCCTATCAGGGAACAGAGTTGCTTCCCTGGCTGGCCAACAAGGTGGACTGGCTGTTCAAAGGCTTGTTCGGTTTCAACGACCCGCACCAGATAGCCTTCCCGATCACAGCCCTCGGCGCTGTGGGAGCGGCTTTGAGTCTGATCCCGAATTTCCTGGCGCAGGGCTGGATTGATGGCAACGCCATAGCGGTTTTCACTGCCATCGGAATGTGCTGGAGCGGTTTCTTGAGCACCCACACCGCGATGCTCGACTCACTGGGCTACCGTGAGCTGACCGGAAAGGCGATTATCTCCCACACCATAGGAGGCATAGTCGCGGCGATTGTCGCGCATTGGGTTATATTACTGATAACCTTGATCATATAAAACCAATAACCAGAATGAGAAGAATTGTAGAGTGCGTGCCCAATTTCAGCGAAGGGCGTGACAGAGGCGTGATAGACCAGATTGTGAAAGCGATAGCGTCTGTCGATGGAGTGAAAGTCTTGAACGTGGATCCAGGAGAAGCCACCAACAGGACTGTCGTGACCTTCGTCGGAGAGCCTGAGGCGGTCGTGGAAGGAGCGTTCCAGGGGGTCAAGAAGGCCGGCGAAGTGATAGACATGAGGAAACATCACGGCGCTCATCCAAGGTCCGGGGCATGCGATGTGCTTCCGCTGGTACCTGTCGCAGGGATAACTCTCGAGGAGTGCGCGATTCTGGCCAGAGGACTCGCCGAGAGGATATTCAAGGAACTGGGAGTCCCTTGCTATTGCTACGAAGCAGCCGCTTTCAAACCCGAGAGGAAGAATCTGGCGGTTTGCAGGGCCGGGGAATATGAGGCACTTCCCGAGAAGATAGCCGATCCCGCCAGAAGGCCCGATTTCAGTCCATCCGAGTACAATGACACAGTCGCCAGAAACGGCGCCATCAATGTGGGTGCCAGGAACTTCCTTGTCGCCGTGAACTTTAACCTCAACACGACATCCACCCGTAGGGCCATGGCCGTCGCTTTCGACGTGAGGGAGAAAGGACGTAAGGCCCGCGAAGGTGGCTCTCTGACCGGAAAACTCCTTAAAGACGCTGACGGTAACCAGATTTGGATACCCGGCACCCTGAAAGGATGCAAGGCCATTGGCTGGTTTATTGATGAATATGGGATCGCTCAGGTCTCTATGAATATCACCGACATCGAGGCCACTCCCCTGCACATCGCTTATGAGGAAGTCTGCAGGGCCGCCGCCGCCAGAGGCTTGAAAGTCACCGGCACAGAGATAGTGGGGCTTGTCCCGAAAATGGTCCTGATGGATGCCGGCAGGTTTTATCTTGAGAAACAGGGACGGTCGCTGGGAATCTCCGATGAAGAGATCTTGAAAATCGCGGTCAAGTCCATGAGCCTTGACGACTTAAGGCCATTCGATCCCAAGGAAAAAGTCATAGAGTACCTGATGGAAGATCCTGCGGAAACAGCTGTCAAGCAGAGACTTGTGCGGATGAGCCTGAAGGATTTCGCCGCCGAGACCGCCTCGGAATCACCCGCTCCCGGAGGTGGTTCCATATCGGCATATATGGGAGCCTTGGGAGCCGCTCTAGGTACTATGGTCGCCAATCTTTCGGCACATAAAAGAGGCTGGGACGACCGCTGGAAAGAGTTTTCGGACTGGGCTGAGAAAGGTCAGTCCATAATGAAGGAATTGGTCAGTCTTGTTGATGAGGACACCGCGGCCTTCGACAAGATCATGGCCGCTTTCGCCCTTCCTAAAGGAACCGAGGAAGAGAAGGCCGCTCGAGACCAAGCGATTGAGGATGCCACCCTTTACGCCTCCCAGGTGCCTCTCCGGACTATGAAGACTTCATTTAAAGTCTTTGAGATCGCCCGGGCGATGGCTCTTGAGGGCAATCCCAACTCGGTCTCCGATGCCGGAGTAGGAGCTTTGGCAGCCCGTAGCGCCGTGCTTGGCGCTTGCCTCAACGTAAAGATAAATGCCGTAGGCCTGAATGATAAAGGGACAGCCGCAGGACTGATCTCAGAGGCTGAAAGCATAGCTGAAAAAGCGATCAAGGAAGAGAAGGAGATTTTGGAGATAGTTAACGGGAAGATAGATGGATAAGTTTCAAGAAGAGATCCTGGCAGGGATTCCGCAAGACAGGCTTCCAGATCCAAAGCCATACGACCAGACCATCAACCATGCCCCCAAGAGGAAGGACATCCTGACTGACGGGCAGAAGGTCCTGGCCCTCAAAAACGCCTTGAGATACTTTCCGGAGAAATTCCATGCGGAACTGGCCCCGGAGTTCGCCAAGGAACTGAATGACTACGGAAGGATATACATGTACCGTTTCCGCCCGTCGTACGACATTTATGCCCGCCCGATAGATGAGTATCCGGCCAGGTCCCGACAGGCCGCGGCGATCATGGCGATGATCCAGAACAATCTTGACCCGAGGGTCGCGCAACATCCTCACGAGCTGATTATCTATGGAGGCAACGGTGCCATATTCCAGAACTGGGCACAGTACAGGCTGACCATGAGATATCTGGCCACCATGACTGACGAGCAGACTCTCGCCATGTATTCCGGGCATCCGATGGGGCTGTTCCCGAGCCATAAGGACGCTCCGAGGGTGGTAGTCACGAACGGCATGGTCATCCCTAATTATTCCAGCCAAGATGACTGGGAGAGGTTTAACGCCATGGGAGTGTCGCAATATGGACAGATGACCGCGGGCTCTTATATGTACATAGGTCCTCAGGGAATCGTCCACGGAACCACCATTACGGTAATGAACGCCGCCAGGAAACAATTGGAAGCCAAAGGAATACCTGGTAGTTCCGAGAATATGAGAGGCCTCCTTTTCGTCACCGCGGGACTCGGCGGCATGTCCGGAGCCCAGCCGAAAGCGGGCAATATAGCCGGGGTGGTCAGTGTTACTGCCGAGATCAATCCCCTGGCAGCCAGGAAGCGTTTCGACCAGGGCTGGGTTGATGAGCTCCATGACAATCTCGACGAGCTTGTCGTCCGGATAAGAAAGGCCGTGGATGGCAAAGAAACCGTCTCCCTGGCATATGTGGGTAATGTGGTGGACCTTTGGGAAAGACTGGCTGAAGAGGATATGACAGTCGACCTCGGCTCAGACCAGACGTCCTTGCATAACCCCTGGGCCGGAGGTTACTATCCGGCCGGCTTCTCCCTCGAGGAATCCAAGAAGATGATGGCAGAGGATCCCGAAAGATTCAAGGAGGCCGTGAAAGAGTCGTTACGAAGGCAAGTCGCGGCGATTAACAAGTTGACTGCCAAAGGGATGTATTTCTTCGACTACGGCAACGCCTTCCTTCTGGAGTCGTCCAGGGCTGGCGCCGACATACTCAAGTCTGACGGATCGTTCCGTTACCCCTCGTATGTCCAGGACATAATGGGGCCCCTTTACTTTGACTACGGTTTCGGGCCATTCAGGTGGGTTTGCATGAGCGAGGATCCGGCAGACCTCGCCAAATCCGACGAGCTGGCGGTCAAGGTTCTCTCAGAAGAGGTTTTGACGGCTCCTGAGGAGATCCGCGGGCAATTGATGGATAATATCCGCTGGATTGAGGAAGCCGGAAGGAACAATCTCGTTGTGGGATCACAGGCCAGGATCCTATACGCCGACTGCGAGGGAAGGACAAAGATAGCCCTGGCTTTCAACGAGGCTATCGTCAAGGGAGAGATCAAAGCCCCTATAGTCCTGGGACGTGACCATCACGATGTCTCTGGAACTGACTCCCCCTTCAGGGAGACCTCAAACATCTATGACGGATCCAGTTTCACCGCGGACATGGCGGTACAGAATGTCATAGGAGACTCCTTCAGGGGAGCCACCTGGGTCTCCATACACAATGGTGGAGGCGTTGGCTGGGGAGAGGTCATAAATGGAGGATTCGGGATGGTTATCGACGGTTCCGATGACTCGGCCAGACATATTCGCCAGATGCTGTTCTGGGATGTGAACAACGGTATCGCCCGCCGCGCATGGGCGAGGAATGATGGCGCCAGGAACGCCATCCTCAGGGAAATGGGCCGAACCCCCGGCCTTCAAGTCACGATAGCGAACTTAGCAGATGATATGTTAGTGAGAAAAGCGATTGAAGATTATGACACACATCATCTCGAAAGAACATCTGAGCCTTGAGAGGCTAAAATGTATCCTTTACAACCATGAGAGACTCGAGCTAGGCTCCGAGGCCAAGGCGGCTATTGAGAAATGCCGTTCTTACCTTGACAGCAAGATGGAGGACATCAGCCATCCGGTATATGGAATCACTACCGGCTTCGGCTCCCTCTATAATGTGACGATACCGATTGACCAGTTGTCGCAGCTTCAATATAACCTTGTTGTGAGCCATGCCTGCGGCTCAGGCGAGACCGTCAGGCCAGATATAGTCAGGCTCATGCTGCTGCTGAAGGCCCAGTCCTTATCTTATGGTCATTCGGGAGCTCAACTCATTACTGTCCAGCGGCTTCTGGATATGTTCAACAATGAGATCCTGCCCGTTGTCTATCAGCAAGGATCACTTGGAGCCTCCGGGGATCTCGCTCCCCTGGCCCATTTGAGCCTTCCGCTTATCGGCCTTGGCGAGGTATTGTACAAAGGTAAGATCCGTCCAAGCCAGGAGGTATGGAACGAGATGGGATGGGAGCCGATCACTCTGCATTCAAAAGAAGGCCTTGCCCTGCTAAACGGCACACAGTTCATGAGCGCCCATGCCATCTGGTGCCTGATCCAATGCCACAGGCTTTCGGAATGGGCCGACAAGATCGGAGCGATGTCCCTGGAAGCCTACGACGGCAGGATAGAGCCGTTCCTACCGCTCACCCACCAGTTGAGGCCCCACAGGGGACAGATCGACACGGCGGAGAGATTCATGAGACTCCTTGAGGGCAGCGAGCTGATAAACAGGCAGAAGGAGCATGTCCAGGATCCGTATTCATTCCGTTGCATCCCACAGGTGCATGGGGCGGTGAAGGACAACTGCCGATATGTCGAGTCAGTGATCGAGAATGAGATCAACTCAGCCACGGATAATCCCAATATATTCCCGGATGAGGACATGATAATATCGGCTGGTAACTTCCATGGGGAACCGATCGCCATCCCGATGGACACGCTCGCCATCGCCATGTCCGAACTGGCCAACATTTCAGAGCGAAGGATATTCAGGCTTATTTCCGGCCAACGGGGACTGCCTAAATTCCTCGTGGCCAATCCTGGGCTCAATAGCGGATTCATGATTCCGCAATACACCGCGGCCTCTATAGTGAGCCAGAATAAAGGCTTGTGCTGGCCGGCTTCTGTTGACTCCATCCCTTCATCGCAGGGACAGGAAGACCATGTCAGCATGGGCTCCAATTCCGCCACCAAACTTGTGAGGGTAGTGGAGAACTGCGAGACTGTGCTGGCCATAGAGCTTTTCAACGCCGCTCAGGCGCTCGACTTCAGACGCAGGGAAGCCGGAGGAAAGTCTTCTCCAGCCATTGAGAAGATTTACAGCGACTACCGGAAAGTCGTGCCTTTCATTGACAACGATGTCTATATGCATCCTTTGATCAACAAATCTATTGAATTTATAAGATGAAGATAATCAAGAATATCGGAGAGCTGATCGGAATCGTCCCTGAAGGTGTCAGGAGAAAGGAAGGGGACGCCATGGATGAGGTTGTGTCCATAAAGGACGCTTTCCTTTCTTTCGACAATGGGCTTATCCGGGAATTCGGACCGGAAAGTCAATGTCCTCCCAAGACCGAAGGAGATGAGATCATTGATGCCCATGGAGGCATGGTCTTTCCGATGTTCTGCGACTCACACACCCACATATGTTACGCGGGCTCGCGAGAGCAGGAGTTTATCGACAAGATCAACGGCTTGAGTTATGCTGAGATAGCCGCCCGGGGAGGAGGCATCCTCAACTCCGCCGACCTTCTCCACGAGACCGGCGAGGAGGATCTCTATGACCAGACAATGGTCAGGGTCAATGAGATGATATCCAAAGGAACAGGGGCCATAGAGATTAAAAGCGGTTATGGTCTCACCACCGAGGATGAGATCAAGATGCTGAAGGTAATAAAAAGGGTGAGAGAGACCAGCCCTGCGGTGATCAGGGCGACTTTTCTTGGCGCCCATGCGGTAGGAAGGGCTTACTCCGGCAGACAAAGGGAATATGTGGACCTGGTTTGCGAGGAGATGATTCCCGCCGTCGCTGAAAAAGGACTTGCCGACTTCGTGGACGTGTTCTGCGACCAGGGTTTTTTCACACCAGACGAGACTTCTAGGATTCTTGAAGTGGGAACACGCCACGGTCTAGTCCCAAAGATCCATGCCAACGAGCTCGCCTGCTCCGGAGGAGTTCAGGTCGGGGTGGTACATAACGCTCTTTCGGTAGATCACCTTGAGAGGACCACCCAAGTTGAGATTGACGCGTTGAAAGGCAAAACGACTATGCCCACAATGCTTCCCGGCTCATCTTTCTTTCTCGGCTTGCCTTACGGGAACGCCAAGGGATTCATCTCATCAGGCCTCGGAATCGCATTGGCGTCCGACTATAACCCGGGATCCTCCCCTTCCGGAGACATGCGTTTTGTCATGGCTCTCGCATGCATAAAGATGAGGCTCTCGCCAGAGCAGGCTTTCAACGCCTGTACCATTAACGCCGCCTACGCCATGGGAATATCTGACATCGCCGGTTCCATTACAAAAGGAAAGAGAGCGAACCTGATCATCACCAGGCCGCTCCCTTCATTGGGATTTATTCCCTACTGTTACCAGTCAGCTTTCATAGAGAAAGTAATCATCTGAACGAGAATCTCGCGCCAAAAGCCAGGACAAAATCGAAAGGATGCTCCGAATAGATGGACCTGACTTTGCTGTCACTCGGGAAATGGTAACTGACACCAGGCTCAGCGTACAGGCCGAAGCCTCCCGGAAGATTGAGCCGCAAACCGGCCCCGGCATTCAAAGACCAGACCAACGGCTTGACTGAGAATGTGTTCCGTGTGACATTACCGGTAGGGTCTCCACCGACTGTCACTGATGTCTTTGACACTCCACTGACACATTTCTCAACCATTCCACCACCCAAGGCATATACCGTGAAGATATCCTTGTCCCAAAGATTCGCCTTCAAATTCAGAGGCAAACCGAGGTATCCCAGAGTCTGGAAATCTTCCGACACCCTGTTTCCGGACGACGTCGTGAAGGTGCTGCGAAGGATGGAATATGTCAAACCGGTTCCGAGTGAGAGAACATCGTTCAAAGGGAAGTCGAGCGACAGTGATAATCTCACTGGCCTATGGTGATCCTCATCCTTGGATACAGGAACTGACACAGTCCTTGTGTAAATCGCGGCATCATCCCTTGTCCCGACATCAAAATTGGCGGCATATCCCTGGAAGAATGGTCTTGTGTCCATGATGTTGGCATCCTGGGCATTTCTGGCGGCGCTGGAGAAGGAGAAGCCGGCAGAAGGCTTGTTCTCCCTGCGGCCATGGCTCACGCCGTCAGCAGGCATATACTTTGACCAATCCTCCCCATCGTGATCCGTCTTGAATCCGGTCTCTTTCTTCTGGTCCTGGATAACTTCCTTAGGTTTATCCTGGACTTCAACAGGGGGCTCAACAACAGCCACAGGTGGTTCAGTGACCTCCACTGGAGGCTCAACCACTTCAACAGGAGGCGCGGCGACTTCCACAGGAGGTTCAACAGCCTCCACAGGAAGCTCGACAACTTCAGCCGGTATCACGTCCGAGGGCGAGACGACAGCAAGGGAAGAGCCCGCTGGAGCCGGAATGATGTGAATAGGCTCAGCGGCAGAAGGCGCCTGGTCTCCCCCATTGTCGACTGAAGAAGAATTGTTAATGCCGGGCGAGACCTGGCCTTCCGCTATCCTGTTATCGTCATTTATGGTGTCATGACCATTGATACGATCTATCATACGCACGCCGGCGAAGACACCCAATGCCAAGGCAGCGGCGACGGCGAAGCCCCACACCCAAGGCATATACCTCACCTTGTGTGTCTTGGCAGGGAAAAGCTCAGCCTCCAAGTGCTCCCACACCCCATCGGGGGCGGGAGTCTCGACAGACTCCATCTTTTCCTTGACTATTTTCAACCAATCTTCGCTCATCGCTTTATCTTGACTTTTCCTAAATATTCCTTAATCTTCTTCGCCAGAATCATCCTTGCCCTGTACAACTGCGAGGCTGACGTGCTCTCTGATATTCCCAGCAGCTCGGATATCTCCTTGTGGTTCTTCTCCTCGATGACAAAAAGGTTAAACACTGCCCTGTAACCTTCAGGAAGCTCCTTTATCATCTCGTGGATCACCGCCGCCGGGACTTTCTCCACTTCAGGAGGCCCTGTGTCCTCCTCGACCTCCACATCCCTCAACTCTTCCTCAAACAAGATCGGCACGCTCCTCTTTCTCTTCCGCAAAACCTTCAGGCACTCGTTGACGACAATCTGCCTCATCCACGCCTTCAAAGAGCCTTCTCCCCTGTAATCGAACCTGTCCAGAGATGAGAATATCTTGACGAAACCGTCTTGAAGGACATCCTTCTGGTCCCCCTTGTCAGGGAGGAACCGCGCGCATGTCGCCGCAAGGAAGGAGGAATAGCGGTCGTAAAGCTGCCTGACCGCCTTCCTGTCACCATTCCTGGCCCTTTCAAAGACCTGTCTCTCTTTCTCCTCTGTCAACACGCTATTTCTCTGATGCCCTGTTACCGTACTTCAGCCTCAATGTTTTCTCTCCACTGAAAGACATCCAATGAAGGACAACAGATGAAGGATCCATGTACTCATCTTTTCTGGACATGTACATCTGACAGATCCTAAAGGCTACCAGACTCTCTTTCCAGGAACTCTGAAAATCTCCGTTGTCTTTGTGGACCAAATACAAGTGGTCCGGATGCTTCCGCGAAGCGTAGAGGTTGACAGAATGTAGCGTGACATCTCCCCAGAATGTGGCGAAGTGGATCATCAGGTAGCCATCCTCGGAAAAGGTCATCCAATCAGGAATGCCCTCATCCGTGACCACATCGAGAGGACTGCTTGACTCAAGCATCTCGGCTGTGGAGCCGAATCCAGTCTGCGCGACGGAGACCGGATGATCGGAACCTCCTGTCAGACCGTCATCCACATCGATGTAGGCCGCGTCCCTGGTGACAATCGAGTCTATCCGCTCGACAGAAACCGTCCTTGTGCAGAAACCGGTTCCGGGTCCCAGGTCCGAGAAAGCGACCAAAGCTCTCACTTCCTCGCTGAAGGGATTAGTCCAGCCAGCTGGCTCGAGGGTGGTCTTCTCATCCAACTGGAAATAATCCAGGCCAGATAAGGACTTCCTCACAGTCACGATGGCATTCGCCCATCTGATGTCATCCTGAAGGCTTGAGAGCTCGGCTGTCTCTGACAGTGAAGAATCATAGTCTTCGTTAACACATGCTGTCGCCAGAGTAGCCAGAAACGCCAAAACCGCCATGAAATGGCATGAGAGGAGCGGATCCTTCTTCAGCTTTCCAACATTCTTCTTCATAGCTTCTATACTATAAATCCCGGATTTGAGAAATCTTGCATAAAAATGACAAAAAAATTTTTATATTGCGTACTGTTACTCAACGAATTTGACGAAATGGCCCGTAAATCCTTGTCCAGGTTGGGAATCTCATTGATCCCTATAACTACACTCGTTGGACTGTTGGCTCTCGATATCAGCATATTCGGGAGCGACGCTATACTTGGTGCCAGCCAGGTCGCCTTGCTATTTTCGGCAGGGATCTGTGTCTGGCTGGCGATGTGGCTATATAAAGTCCCTTGGAGCGACTTTGAGGATGCTATAAAAGGCAATATTGGAGATGTCACCACCGCGATAGTGATCCTTTTCCTGATCGGAGGAATCTCAGGGACCTGGACGATGAGCGGCATCGTGCCGACATTCATTTATTATGGTGTCAAGATAATCAGTCCCAAGGTGTTCCTGGTGACCGCATGTGTGATATGCGCCTTGGTGTCACTTATGATCGGCAGCTCATGGACCACCATAGCCACCATAGGGATAGCCTTACTCGGCATAGGGAAAGCCGAGGGGTTCAGCGACGGAGTCATCGCCGGAGCCATAATCTCGGGCGCGTATTTCGGAGACAAGATCTCTCCCCTCTCCGACACGACCGTCATGGCATCCTCCCTGAACAAGGTACCGTTATTCACACACATTCGGTACATGTTATACACTACGGTACCCTCCATCACCATAACGCTTATCATATTCCTAATCCTCGGCCTGACCCACAACAGCTCTGACGCCGCCACTATCTCAACCTACACGGACACACTGGCGGCAAGATTCAAGATCACACCATGGCTCTTTATCATACCGGTCCTGACAGGTTTGATGATCGCCCGGAAGATGCCCGCGATAATGGTGCTCGCTTTGTCCATCGCCCTGGCCGTAGTGGCCGCCTTGGTTTTCCAACCGTCAATTATCCACGAGATCGGTTCCAAGGCTGCTGAAGGCACAAGGTGGAAAGTCCTGTTCACCGGCGTGGTTCAGACTATCTACGATTCCGTGAGTCTCGAGACAGGCAACCCGGAAGTGAACCAGCTTGTGTCCACAAGAGGAATGGCCGGTATGCTCAACACCGTCTACCTGATCATCTGCGCCATGTGTTTCGGAGCGGCGATGAAGGCCAGCGGCATGCTGCGTGACCTTGCCAACATGATCCTTCCGCTCACCAAACGCCGCACCGGCCTAGTCGCTTCCACGGTCACTACCGGAACCGTCCTAAACGGGATAGTGTCCGACCAGTACCTGTCCATTATATTGACATCCAGCATATTCAAGGATGTTTATGAAAAGGACGGATACGAAGGGAGGTTACTGAGCCGAGCCGTGGAAGACTCTGCGACAGTAACCTCGCCGTTGTTTCCTTGGAGCAGTTGCGGGATGACACAAGCCACTATTCTGAGCGTGCCAACCCTAGCCTATCTCCCATTCTGTTTCTTCAATATCATCAGCCCGTTCATGAGCGTGATCGTAGCCGCGACAGGCTACAAGATATTCAGGAACAAATCTACTACTTGTTCTTGAGCAGGTCGCGGATCTCCTCGAGAAGAACCACATCATCAGGTTTGGGCGCCGGAGCCTCAGGCTCGGCGGGAGCCTCTTCTTTCTTCTCAGAAAGGGCCTTGGCTTTATTGATGCCCTTGATCACGAAGAAGATACAGAGAGCGATGATGATAAAGTCGAAGATCACCTGAAGGAAATTACCCCATGAAATCGCAACCTCGGGCTTGACGACCTCCTCGCCTTTCATGACAGCCTCTTTGAGGACCCACTTCCAGTCAGTGAAGTTGAGGCCGCCACAAAGAGCGCCCACAGCGGGCATGATAATGTCGCTCACCAGGGAGGTGACGATCTTTCCGAAGGCGCCGCCGATGACCACACCGACAGCCATGTCAATGACATTTCCCTTCATCGCGAAGTCCTTGAACTCGGACAAGAATTTACACTTTGCCATAATGCTTTGTTATTTGAGAGTTGTTAGGAATATCTCAGCATCAGAGAGCGCTTCGACTTTGCCGACATCCATCATCCTCAACCTTTCGGGCATCACACCATACACCGGATGCGAGGCACACTCTTTAATGTAAAAGTCCATTATAGGAAATCTCTCTCCCCAACCGTCCTCATCAAAGATAGTGAATATTCTGTCAGAAATCAAATGCACTCCCGAAAAAGCGTATTTGCGGAAACGGGAAGGATCCAAACCAGGATATGGGCTACGGACCTCTCCTGTCTCGGTATTAGTCCATCCGACCATCCGCATGTCATCGTCGAAAAGGAGGTACCGCTTGGTTACCCTCTCACTCACAAGGATGTTGGAAAGCGCTCCCGGACGGCCCCGCGATATGAACCAGCGGATGTCCAAGTCAGAAAGTATATCCACATTATGGACGAGGAAAGGACCATCTCCTTCCAGAAACTTTCTGGCATGGCGGATCCCCCCTCCTGTCTCCCTTAACAGGTCCCTCTCATCTGAGACAAAAACCTTTGTCCCGAAACCTTCTCGCTCCTTCAGATAATCGATTATCAAGTCGGCGAAATGATGGACGTTTACCACAACATCCTCAATTCCAGCAGCTTCCAGTTTCTGGAGGACATGAGACAGCAAAGGCTCCCCACCCACCTGTACAAGCGCCTTGGGGATGGTGTCTGTCAATGGCTTCAGTCTGGTGCCAAGTCCTGCGGCGAAAACAAGGGCTTTCATTCGCGATTATAATATCTTCTCGATGTCCAGTTCCCGATGAGAGACGGTGATCTTGATGTCGAATCGCTCAGACAAGTGGCTGGCGAGACGCTCCGCGCAATACACCGACCTATGCTGTCCCCCGGTGCAACCGAAACAAACCTGCAGATGGGTGAACTTCCTCTCCATGAATCGCTTGACATGCGAGTCAACAAGCGGGAACACGCTGTCAAGGAACTTGGTCACCTCCCCGTCATCCTCCAGGAATTTGACCACTTCCTGATCCAGTCCGGTGAATTGGCGATAGTACTCGTATTTGCCGGGGTTATTAACCGCCCGGCAATCAAAGACATACCCTCCCCCGTTACCGGTCGTGTCAGCCGGTATGCCCTTCTTGTAGGAGAAACTGAATATCCTCACCTCAAGCCGCTTGTCCTCAGCGATATTGTTGAACTGGGACATGGTGGTGAGTTTGGAAAGGATGGAATTGAGATACGGATATGACTCGAAAGGTTTCTGAAGAAGCTTCCTCAGGTTTCCGAGAGCGAAGGGCACGCTGGCCAGGAAATGTGGTTTCTTCTCAAAATATCCCCGGAAACCGTACGCTCCCAGGACCTGGAGACTCCGGAAGAGGATGAAAAGCCTCAACCTCTCATGGAAAACATCCTCATCGACAGGCATGAATCCCTTGAGTGACTTCAGGTAAGTCTGGACCATCTCCTTGCGGAGGGTCTCCGGATACCGGGCTCTCGCCTGCCAGACGAAAGACGCCACATCATAATAGATCGGTCCTTTACGTCCGCCCTGGAAATCGATGAAATAGGGTTTGCCATCTTTGACCATCACATTCCTGGACTGGAAATCGCGGCACATGAAAGTCTCCCCCATATCGCTCATCAGGTCATCCCTCAGTCTCTCGAAATCCTCCTGAAGCTTCACCTCATTAAACTCAAGCCCGGTCGCCTTCAGGAAACAGTACTTGAAGTAATTGAGGTCGAACATTATCATCCTGTCGCTGAAAGCCGGCTCCGGATAGCATACGGACCAGTCAAGTCCCTCGGCACCCTTGAATTGGATCTTGGGAAGCGCCTCCATGGCCTGGCAAAGGAGATGGCTCTCATAGGAGCTGTATTCCCCACTCTCACGGCCATGAGACACGAGTTTATAAAGCTGGTCATCACCCAGGTCTTCCTGGACATAACGCATCTGGTCATCCGAGACCGCCAAGACCCTGGGAACACTTATTCCCTTCTCGATGAAGTGGCGGCTCAGTTTTATGAAAGCGTTGTTCTCATCCTTATTGGTCCCAACCACACCAATAATGGAGATATTTCCGCCCTTCAAGCGGAAATATCTCCTATTGCTACCTGAGGAGGTCAACTCCTCAACGTCTGTGGCTCTTTGACCTGTATAGCTTTCGAATAAATCCTTGAGCTTTTCCATCAGATCAATAGAGATCGTTGTATTTCACTCCGTTGGAGTAGTAATTGTGCTGCTCCGCGAGCTTGCCGTACATCTGGCCCAGGACCTCGAGATAGGGCTTGCCCTCCACGAGGGTGGTCCTGTAGACGGTGTCGTCCACCTTGTAGTAGGATACTCCATCAAGGGTGATGGTGTCGTAGTCATCGGGAAGCTCCTCGACGAGGGCTCCGGCCGGAGGGACTATGACCTCATACTGGCCCTTGGAGTTAACGATGTAGAACACACCGTCCTGATAGTAGTAAGGCTGATCCGCGTAAGCGTAGCTCTGCACCAGTCCAAGCCTGTTGGCCAGGGTGTACGCGTCGTTGGCCCTTGTGGTATTCAAGGCGATCGCGTTGTTCTGCGCCGCGATTGTGGCGTTGTTCTGGGCGATAATCCTGTTCTGCTCGTCGATGACCCTGTTGTTGGCATCGATGGCGTTGTATAACCTGTAAGTGTTGCAGTAGTACGAGAAACGTACCCTTGAGAAAATCAGGTCAGAGATCGCCAGGTCGATGCAAACTCCGAAAGGAGGTCTGCAGACTACCCAGTACCCGCCATAGGGCCTGTAGTAGATTCCGTCGTAGAAGCAGTAGTCGATTCCCCAGTAGGTCAACCTCCTGTAGCGAGGCGGCAGGTAGTTAACCCTGTAGCCATAGTAGTGAGGAGCGTGACCCCAGAAGTGTCCAGGATGGTTGTAAGGGAGGAAGTCACGGTCCCTCGGAGGGATCCTGTGGACGTTCCTGTCCTCTCCAATCCTCATGAAGTCATTACGGGTCTCTCTCATCACGTCGTTTCCGGCGCGCGACATATTCTTGTCGTAAGTGGTGAGACCGTCACGGGTGGCGTTGCCCACGGACTGGGCCCTCTCCCTGGCGGAGCCGTTACCCGCGCTGCGGGAAGCGCTGCTCCTGGAAGAACCGTTCTGGCCGATAGGCTGGGCTACCCTGGAGCTGGAGCTCCTGGAAGCGGAAGTGGTAGAACTTCTCTGGGAAGTGCCGTTGCCGACCTGGGAGCTGCGGGAGCTGGAGGTGGTGGCGGAACTTCTCTGCGAAGAAGTGGAACCGGAATTCCTTTGGGAAGTGGCGGTGGAGCTTCTCTGGGAGGTGCCGCTGCCGACCTGTGAGCTACGGGAGCTGGATGAGGTGGTGGCGGAACTTCTCTGTGAAGTGGAGCCGGAACTTCTCTGGGAGGTGCCGCTGCCGACCTGCGAGCTACGGGAGCTGGAGGTGGTGGCGGAGCTTCTTTGTGAAGAGGAGCCGGAGCTTCTCTGGGAGGTGCCGCTACGAACCTGGGAGCTACGTGAGCTGGAAGGCGCGGAATAAGAACCCCTCGACATACTGGCCGAACTTCTCGAAGAATAACCGGATGAACTCCTGGCACTTGAATGTGAAGACGACGAGCCTCTGCTCGAGGAAGATCTATTCTGGGAATATGAATCCACAGGTAACGCGACCATGGCAAGAGCCACTATCGATGCGATCGCTATCTTAAGGATGTTTTTCATATTACATTAGTTTTAGTAGTTAATCGTACATCAGGTACTTTCTGGAGAGCTTCTTGAAACTTTCGACATCCTTGGACCAGTAGTCCGAGATATCTTCGACTTTCAACCGCCTCTCAAAAGTCGTCCTTACATAATCCGTACCACAAACTTTATCGAACATCCCATTTCGGCCTGAAGACAGCTTGAACGGGTTCTTTGCCGGATACAAATCATTGACTGCCTGCATCACATAGAACTGGGTGAGGGTGCAGCAGGCGGCCTCAAAATCGGTGTAATGGTACTGAACCCCATGGATAAGCTTACCCTGGACGCTGCCGGAAAACGGCTTGAAATGAATAGTCCTGAAAGCTATTCCCGGAAGGTTGTAACTGTCCAGGCGGGCTTTGAGTTTGTCCGCGTCGATCCACTCGGCGGCGAAGACCCCGAAAGGAAGAGTGTATCCTATTCCAATATTAAGATAATTCTGGAACTCCCCCACTATTCCGGCCGACGGATAGTTGATGGCGGATTGCGGATAAGGGATATTCGGGGACGGAAGAACCCATGGAAGTTTCGTGTCCTCATAGAGCATATCCCTGGTCCAACCCTCCATAGGAATAACGGACAGCTCGCATTTGAGAGGCTTCTCGTTTCCTCGCTCTCCACAATTAAGGCCTTCCTCGTTGATCAACTCAGCCAGCTCGCCGACCGTCAGGCCGTAGATGTACGGGATCTTGAACTCGCTGACGAAAGAGTGGAAACCGTCTTCCACCACGCAACCTTCCACTTTATTGCCACCCAACGGATTAGGGCGGTCAAGGACCATCACCTCTATCCCTTGCTCGGCACATGTCCTCATCACTAGGCCAAGGGTGCTGATGAAGGTGTAAGAGCGGCTTCCGACATCCTGGATGTCATATACCACTATATCCAGGCCGGAGACCATCTCGGGAGTCGGCTTCCGGGTAGCGCCATATAGCGAGAACACTGGAAGCCCTGTCACGGGATCCTTGCCATCCTCAACCCTTCCTCCGGCATAGATATCGCCTCGTACCCCATGCTCCGGGGCGAAAAGCTTCTTAAGATTCACTTCTGGGGCATCGTTCAAGATGTCGATAGTGGAACGGAGATTCCTGTCGACTCCGCTGGGATTGGTGACTAAACCGACCCTCTTCCCGACCAGGCCGTCGAAACCTCTGGCTTCCAACACCTCTATCCCGACTTTGACCACCGGGGAGTCCGGGGCATTTGCCGGAGCGGGGGCGTTCCCGGAGGCCCTGGCACAACATGTCAGCAGCAAGGCGGCTGAGAGGATAACCCATTGTCTTGTCAGCATATTATTAGTATTTAATTATTTACAAGCTCATCATCAAGCCCCAGGATCTTTGAGCGGGCGATAATCGCGGCGGCGAAAGTCCCGAGGCAAGAAATCATCACAAGGGTGAAGAAGCCCACATATCCGAGCCACTGCTGAAGGTAACCCGCGACCAGGGCCGGCAGTTTCATGGAAAGCCACATAAACGCTGTACAGATGGCATAATGGGATGTTTTCAACGGGCCATCCACAAAGCGCATCATGAAAAGTGTGTAGGCGGTAAACCCGAAGCCGTAACCGAACTGGTCCAGGACAATCAGTGAGCCGATTGACCAGACACTTGTCGGATGGGCGATCGCCATGAACAGGTAAACAGCGCAAGGGAGGGCCAGCGAGAGGGCCATGGGCCACATGGAAGCCCGCAGGCCGCGCCTGGAGGCGTAAATCCCTCCGAGAATCCCTCCGAGAAGGAGGGCCACAACTCCGAACGTCCCGTAGACAAGGCCGTACATCTGGGTTCCGGCCCCAAGGCCACCAACTTCAGCCCCATCCTTGAAGAACGGATACAACAAATTGAGAGAGAGGGCCTCAGGAAGCCTGAACAAGAGAAGGAACGCTATAGCCCACCAAACACCTTTCTTCAGGAAGAAGGAACGGAATGACTCACCGAACTCGGCCCAGATAGCGGATGACGACCTGGACTCCCGTTTATCCCGGTCCTCCTCAGCTTTGGGGAGAAGGAAAAGATGGTAAACCGCGACCAGGGCCAGCAGTACAGCGCAAATCAATATGACCATGGCCCATGAGCGGGGAACATCACCGGAACGCTTTTGGAGAATTCCTCCGAGCATCACAAGCAGGCCCTGGCCAAGGACAAGTCCTCCCCTGTAGAAGGTGTTGCGTATTCCGACAAAGGATGATTGGCGCTGCCTGTCAAGGGCAAGCATATAGTATCCGTCAGCGGATATGTCATGAGTCGCCGAGGCGAAAGCGACGATGACAAACAGTGCCAGAAGCACTGACATAGAGCAGAAAGGGAGGCAGAATGAGATCACCGCCAAGGTCGCCATCATCGTGAACTGGGTCAGTAGGATCCACCAACGCTTGCTGCGGAATATGTCCATGAAAGGGCTCCACAGAGGTTTGATGAGCCATGGGAGGCTGATCAAGGTGGTCAGAGGCCCGAGAGTGCCGTTGTCGACCCCCATATCCTTGAATATGGCGAGCGCTATCGTGTTGACTATCGCGTAGGGCAAGCCTTCAATCAGGTACAATGTGGGAACCCACCGCCATGGTGACGCTTCAGCTTTCATATTCTTTCAATTGTGGAACTTGGATAATAATGCCTTAATATCTCATCGAAGTGATATCCCTTCGCCCCCATAACAGCGGCACCGATCTGGCAGAGGCCTACGCCATGGCCCCATCCTGAGCCATCAAGAACCAGCTTGTCACCTTCCCATTTAATATGGAAAGCGGAGCTCTTGAGGTGGGAGTCGGAGAGCCACTTCCTGATTATCAACTCCTTCCCTATTACCATAGATTTTTTATCCCCTTCGACGCGTAATCTTTTCAGACGACCGGAAGGGCCTCTTTCGACCGGGACGAGATCTTTGATCAACCCGAAGTCGATTCCTGAGCGACGGCGGACAAGATCGGAGACTTCCGCCCTGGAGTATTCCACCCGCCATCTGTAGAAATCCTTTGTCTCAAGGTCATAGTCGTTGAGCACCTGTGAAAGGATTGTCTCGTCAGCCGTATCGCAGAAAGGATCACCGTCTTCTTTCTCCTCAGGAGTGTCCGGAAATGATTGAAGATAAGGATAATCCTTGTCTTCCCAACAAGTGCTGAACAATTCCGTCTTCCCGCCGCAGCATTTGGAGAACCGGGCGTCACATATTTCCCCTTCGGACATGAGCACCATTCCCCATGTCTGGTCAATCGCTTTCATGACTGTGTCACCGACCACCATCGAGAGGCCTTGGTAGCGCTGGCAATGGTCGTCGGCGCACACATCGAAGCGGGTGTGGTCCTCGTGGTCGAACCATTTGATATATTCCTTGTCATCCCCACTGTCTTCAGAGGGAACCCGGCCATCGCAGGAAATTGAGGAGTCAAGTTTGGTCACGAGGGCTGGCACGCAGTTAATCTTGGCAAACTCTTCTTTCGGGAAACCGGCAGCCTTCCTGGCCTTTCTGTGGGCGATCTGCGCCATGACCCATGAACGGGAGATGACAGCGTGAGCCTTCAGGAATTCCAATCCCGCCGAAGACTTCATTTCTGAAGAGATGACGCTCAACAAGTAGTCCTCAATCCCTATCACATTGACCGCTGTAACCTTGCCACCATCCACAATGAATTTGAGCGTGCCCGCATACTTGTGGGTCACTTTACGCTCCCAGTGGAAATCAACCCCGATAACAACATCCTGAAGGATGAACGACGGTTCGGCGAACATGGTCGCTTCAGTCTGGGCCTCGAACACCAACTCGTCGTATAACGCCCCGTTGTAAGAGATTTTCCCTTCCTTGTAAGAAACCCTTTGAGGTCCGGCACCGTCGGATATTATCTCGAACCCGATCTCGGGCGCGGACATTATACCGACCTCCAGTGTTTGCTGTGTCCTGGTCAGACGCCATATAATATCACTGTCAACTTCCTGAGACACAGTTACTTCATCTATTATTTCACCAAGGAGAGCCGAATCGAGTTTCTTGAAATCCTCCTCCCGGGTCGTGACGAACACTCCTCCCATATCGGCGCACCCCGGGCTCATCGCCACATGATCAGGGCCGGATGAGGAATAGTGGCTGGAACGATGCTTCTCACGGAATACCACCACTGTCCTGAACTCCCCTCCAGAACGCCATGTGATGACGTTGATTCTGGGCTCGGTGTCACCTTCAGAAATCGGGACACAGTCAAGGAGTCTGTAAAAAAGCTTGGCCTGGGACTTTGGAGTGGACGCTTGGAGAACATATACTCCCCTGGCATATTCATCCAGATGGAAAAGGCGGGCCTCCCTGACACTCGTCAGATAACGCAGTTCCGGCCCACCCGAGTCCAAAAGAAACTCGACCCTGCCGACAAGGGGCATGTGACCTTTAGGGCAAGCCTGGAAATGGAAATGGTCCGGAGCGGATGCCCCGCTTTTAGGGCCATTGTAGAAGCAAATGTATGGCTCATTCTCCTTGACAAAGTCCAGCATGTCCTGGTAGCGCCTCCAAATGGATTGGGGAATATGCTGGAAACTGGATATCACAAGATGCCTCGGGAATATCGGGAAAGGGTTCAAGGTTATTCGGTACATCTTCCCTTTTCGGCCCTCAAAATCAATGTTGTACTGCTCCGCGGGCCTGTTTTCAGGACATAAGAAACAAGGCCTCGCGGCGATCGACCCAGGGTCGAGAGCCGCTTCCGAGGAGACTTTCCTGGCGGGATTGAACTGCACGGTCACATCTAGGCCTCCCACATTGAGAGTCTTTGTCCTCATCTTACGGAGATCACGGTAATTCCCGGCCGCCAAAGGCCAGACAGAGAGTTGGTCCCGTATGAATTTCTCGATCCCGGTTCCCATCACAGAAGAGCCAAAAGAGATTCCTTCAACTCGGAGAACTCATGCTCGAAGTTGGGAGTGAATATTCCCTTGCCAAGAGAAGAGATTATCTCCTCCATAGTCCAGTACCTGCAATCAGACACCTCGTCAAGATTGTAAGATCCTATCTTGAAATTGCCGACAGCGGCGAACACGCTGACGAGCTCTTTCTCAGTTGAGCTTTCCCAGAGATATGTTTTGATCCAGGTGGGGTTGAAAGCGCTGAAGCCTAACTCTTCGAAAGCCTCCCTGTACAAGGCTCCCTCGATCAGCTCCCCATAATCCACATGACCTCCGACAGCCGTATCCCACTTACCCGGAAGCAGGTCCTTATTCATGGATCTTTTCTGTAGGAATAACTCCGAAGAACGGTTCAGTATATGGAGATGGACCACAGGATGGAGCAACTTAAGTCCTGAGTGGACATCCTTCCTGGAAGCCTGCCCGATAACCAGGCCGGTATCCTCCACAATCGGTAACATCTCGGAGCCAGACATCGGCCTTATCCCAGGCTTATCCACGGTAGGAAGAGGAAGCAATGGGGCGGGGTCAACTGGATATACAAGCTCAAACATCTGATTATCAATAATTGATGATCCTCAATTCTTCTTCTGTGTACAACAGCCGGTCGATGAAGTCAGGGGCGATCCTGGCCAGCAGCATGAACACTCCGATAAACAAAACCGCGGCACCGGCCACGCTCAAAGCGGCCACAAGCCAAGGGCGTCTTTTCCTCTTCGGAATAGGAGTCTCTTCGGCCACCTCCTTTGTCAGCGTGGGCACGACCTCCTCCTTAAGCTCCTTCACTACTGCCTCAATCTCTTCCGGAGTCTCCTCATGGGCCTTCAAAGACACTGGCTCAAGCCCATACCCATAAGGATAAAGGTCAAGATCCTCGTCAGCTATGAAGAAAAAGGCGTTCTCTTTGGTTGCCCTGAGACGTCCCAGCCCCGGAAGGACAACGACTTTTTTCGCCTGAAGGGTCTCTTTCAGCCCCGCGACGAACTCGCCAACAATCTTCTCCGCCTTATCCCGGTCGATCCCGTTAGTCTCTGAATAGAAGTCCGAGAGAATGGTGTCTGACTCATCACAGCGCTGGCGAAATGAGAGACGACGGTAAGGAGGGTTGATTGTGTAGCCTTTGTCGGAAAAGGTGGAAGGCATCAGCTCGGAGACAAATGTCCCTAGTCCCGGCAATGTAATTTCTTCATTGTCAAGAAGCAAATCCTTCACTATTCCGGAGAAAAGGTCGATGTCCATCTCAATGTCCGCGATTATTCTTACAAATATAATCAAAAAAACACTCAAAAAAATTTGGAGAAATATCTTTTTGTTGTACCTTTGCAATCCCGAAAGGGAACTAACCTTCCTCAATAGCTCAGTTGGTTAGAGCACCTGACTGTTAATCAGGGGGTCGTAGGTTCAAGTCCTACTTGAGGAGCAGAAAGCACCGACAGAAATGCCGGTGCTTTTCTTTTATTCTTCAGTCAGTCGCGGTTCTTTACAAAGCGAAGAGAGCGAATAAGGTTCGCAAGGGTCACAGGCGATTATGCTATTGGCTGTTTATCCACTCCAGAGCGCCCTCCAGAGGCGTATCAGTCAAGACATCCGGTTCGATCGGATCGTCGCAAAAGACTTCTCCGGTACGGGCCACATCACAGCCGGTCGTAAGGACCAGGTGGTCTCCACCAGGCAGCGGGAAAGGTTGATTGGCTGACGCGTATCCTGCCGTGGGACCACCGAATACACGGACATATTCCAATCCGCGGAAGCATATGAGCGTGGCTTCACCGGAACTGGCCGTGAGAGAGTCCGTAAGGATTGCCACAGGGCATTCAATACGGGAGCTCTGCCGCACGCCCGCCATCTGAACGGCATATGACAGCGGAATCCATTGTGTCCTGCCACGGGTTCGGAAACGAAGCGTTTCGTCATCATTGGGCAGGAAACGGTGCGCTGCCGCAATCATAGGATACATATTGCCGCCTGTGTTACCCCGCAAGTCAATCACCACACCCGGGATATCCTCCGGAATGGCAGACAGGACAGCCGACGCATACTTGACGCCTTCGTCGTGGTTTCCGGAGAAAGGCGGCAGAGAGACCACAGGGATTCCTCCTTCCGAGAAAGTCACTTCAGGAGCCGGCCACTCGGAAGTGGCGTCGGCAAGCACGCTACCCGCAAGTTGCAGGAAGGAATGCTTGCCTCCGGCAGCTTTCACGGCGACGCGGACAATCTCCCGGGCGTCATCCAAAGACTCGGGGTTTGCGGACAGTGCCTCAGCCTTGGCCGATTCCCAGTCAGGACCTTCAGCGAAAAGCCCTTGCTTGTCCATGACGCGTATAGCTTTACGGACATATTGATGGTTGGCGTCCCCACAAGAAACAACAAGCACTATAGCTGCCAGAATAATGGATATCTTTCTCACCGTACTGATACTTAATGACTTTATACTTCTTTCCTAACGCTGCCTGGACTGCCGTGACCGGTGCGGATGAACAAGTTTCTCACTTGCAGAGCATTATATCAAGTATCATCCTGTCCGTGGCCTTCATCCCGGCGGAACCTATCTTTCCAACGTTGCGGATAGTCTTCTCCACATCATCCTCAATGATTCCGTCAGTTGACGGGATGCAGGTGCCTCTGAGGGCCAGCACGGCCGATTGAACCGCGCAGGACACGCCGGAGGCGACTTTCATGGCACAGCCCACCTTGGCGCCGTCGCATAACATGCCTGTGATGTTCCCGGCCATGTTCTGGATAGCGGATGACACCTCTTCAAGCCCGCCGCCCTCCAAATACACAATCCCGCAGGCGGAGCCGGTCGATGCCACCACGCATCCGCACAGGGCAGACAACCTGCCCAGGAAGCTCTTGATGTGTATGGCCACCAGGTTGCTGAGTATCAACGCCCTTGCAAGCCGTTCGTCGTCAATACCATATTTGATGGCGTAGGCGATGACGGGCATGCTTACCGTGATGCCCTGGTTGCCGCTTCCACTGTTGGACATAGCGGGAAGGGTGCAGCCGGCCATACGGGCATCAGACGCCGCTGCTGTCATTCCCATAGCGAAACTCAGGAAATCGTCCCCGAACACTTCCCGCTGGTTCTCGCGGATGGCTTTCCCCACTTTTAGGCCATAATCTCCCGAAAGGCCTTCTTTGGCGAGCGCCAGGTTCAACACGCGATCCTCCAGTATGAAAGATATGTCCTCGAACGGCATCTCCAGAGCGAACCGGTATATTTCTTCAACCGTGAGGCCATAATCCTTGCCACCCGTGTCGGCGCTGGCCGCGGCCGATTCCGAACTCATCAGGATCTTGTCCGCGAAACTGGTCTCCACTATTCGGTCATGGTTGTCTTCTATCACGGCGTATGCATATGGATTCACCTCAGCGCTGGCATGTGCCCCTTCAAGGAACACCGTGGCTTTCACATACAGCAGATGCTCAGTGTCAGCCACACTCACCCGGATGGCTTTAGCCTCAACCAGCCGTTTGGCGCGGATAATATCTTCCTCTGAAGGGCTGCTGAGCACTTCAAGCCCCAGGGAAGACACACCGCACACCGCGCCAAGCGCTGCGGCGATGGGAATGCCCACCATACCGGTGCCGGGGATTCCCACGCCCATCCCGTTCTTCAGGATGTTTGCGCTCACATCCACATCTATCTTGAAATCAGCTCTCCGGCGCCATCCGTCAGGACACTCTCCAGGGCAGTTCTCCATAATGATCTCCGTCGCTTTGGCGACCGCCAGGGCGACGGCTATAGGTTCGGTGCAACCCAGGGCGGGCTTGACTTCCGAATGTATCAATTCGATTATGTCCCTCTGTCTGGTGGTCATATCAATGTTTTTATGATATAAAGATAAGAATAATTCTATTATTCGTCACCTTCTCAAACACATGAAACGAAAGATCGCGTCAGCATGAGCGCGGTCTGCCGGATCTAAAACGAGAGTTTGACCACCTAATATTTGTGAATTATTCTTATATTAGCAATTATTTATAATTCAGATGAGTCCAGAAATAGTTGATAAGATTGACCAAATCAACGTGACCCTCAACGCGGGAGGAATGAACACAATCAACATCGTGCTCGCCTTCGTGATGTTCGGTGTCGCCCTCGGCATCAAGCCCCGCATTTTCGCGGAAGTTTTCAAGAAACCCAAGTCCGTTCTCCTCGGCATGTTTTGCCAGCTTATCCTGTTGCCGGTTTTCACCTTCCTGCTGGCGCTCCTTATGGGGAATTGGATTTCACCCATGATGGGTCTGGGCATGATACTGGTCGCCTCCTGTCCCGGAGGCAACATTTCCAACTTCATGTCCTCACTCTCCAAGGCCAATATAGAGCTTTCCGTGTCGCTGACGGCCATCAGCACGGCGTTGGCGATCTTCCTGACGCCCGCCAATTTCTACATCTGGGGCAACTTGTATCTTCACACCGCTAATGTGGCCGCTGACGTGCCCACCTTGGTTATCCCTTTATGGGACGTGTTCAAGACAATCTTCATCCTTCTCGGCATCCCGCTCACCCTCGGAATCCTGTTCTCCCATTTCCTGCCCAATGTGGCGGATAAACTGAAAAAGCCTTTCCAGTGGCTCTCGATACTGTTTTTCATAGCGATGGTGATTCTCTCCTTCGCAGGCAATCTGGATGCCTTCCTCAAGTGCGTGAGATACATTTTCCTGGTAGTGCTCATCCATAATCTGCTGGCCCTGGGAATCGGCTTCGGAACAGGAACGGCCTTCAAGGTACCCTCCCGTGACAGAAGAACCTTAACCATCGAGACAGGAATACAGAATTCCGGACTCGGTCTGGTGCTTTTGCTTGGAACCTCGATCTTCGCGGGATTCCCTCCTCACGGTGGAATGCTGGTGATCACAGCCTGGTGGGGTATATGGCATATTATCTCCGGACTTACAGTATCCACAATCTTCAACCTGAAAGACAAGCGCGCCGCCAAGTGACATGAGGAAACCCTACGAGAGAGATTGGAGGTATTCTTGGGCAAGGATATGGTGCGATGACGCGATTCGCAGCATGTTCAACCACATCTCTTCTGAGGGGAAAGAAAACGTGCCCTCAGACGGGGCTGTCCTTCTGGCGCCTAATCATTGCAATACCGTAATGGACGCCCTGGTCATACTCCAGGACTGGAAAGACGCCACTCTATTCGGAGCCAGGGCGGATGTATTCCACAAACCATTTGTCAGGAAGATTCTCCATTTCCTGCGGATACTTCCCCTCCCAAGGGCCCGCGACGGCGTCAAAGCCGTGCTGGACAACAGGTCAACAATTGAGGAAGTGGTTGATTGCCTGGACCATGGGATGAGATACTGTATGTTCTGCGAGGGCACCCACAGGGCAATGCATTCCCTCCTTCCACTAAAGAAAGGAATTATCCGGACCGCTCTCGCGGCTAATGAGCGTTTCGGAGAACGCAAACCAGTTTATATTGTCCCAGTAGGACTTGAATATCAGGACTACTACCGGATCAAGACTCCTTTGACGATACGTTACGGGAAAGCCATAAACGTGACCGAATTCGTGTCCTCCAATTTGGAAATGGTTGAGAGCCACATATATAAGCACCTTCTCGACACGCTCAAAGAGCGGATATCCTCACTTATCACCTGCCTTCCGGACGACGAGACTTATGAAGGCCGGTGGGCGTTGGCTAAGATCTCCGATGTGAAAACCGCGATGGCGGCCAGCGAAGAAAAGATCAAAGACGCCGGGATTTTCGACCTCAGGCGCAGGGATGAAGGACTGTCCTCTTGGTCGTTCAAGAAAGGAGGGACCAGCCTTCGGATCATAGGCAAAACCCTGGCTTTCATCCTGCTTCTTCCGCTGATACTGTTCGCGGCTGTCGCGGCGGCCCCCATGTGGCTCCTGTCCGCATACCTGGCAGGCAAGATAAAGGACAAAGCTTTCGTGAGGACAGCCAGATTCGGAGTCAAATTCGCCATGATGCCCATATTGATCATAATTTGGGGACTGGTTTATTTCCTCTGCCTGCCATTGGGACTGGCTGTTATAGCCTTCCTTCTGTCCTTCTGGTCACACAGTATCTTCTACGAGGCTGTGGAGCGGGGACGTATACTGATATCCGATATCCGGCTCTCGTTAGGACATAAGGAACTGAAAGAATCTTACTCGAAATGTCAAATACAAGAAATATGAAAAAAACGCTTCTTACAGCCGCTCTCCTGACCGGCTGTGTACTCTTTTCCCACGCCCAGGAAGTAACCAAAACAGGATTGAACTTCGGTCCTCTTCCCGCTGTCGGCTACTCATCCGACCTCGGATGGCATTATGGTGCCCTCACCGACATCTATTGGTACGGTGATGGCTCCACTTATCCGGAATACATGTGGAAGGCTAATGTCGAGGTCTCAAGGTATTCCAAGGGCAATACGGTACTTCACAGCTTCTTTGACAGCAAGTACCTTATCCCCGGACTCCGGGTCTCCGCGGCCATATCATATTTTGGAAACAAGACTGACTCATTCTATGGATTCAACGGAGCCTCTTCCCTCTATGTTCCGGAGCTGGACAGGATCAATGACGAAGGCCTAGGATTCTTCCTCATGAGAAGGGATATCTTCAGGATCATGACTTGCCTACAGGGTACATTCGGTGACAGCAAATGGGGATGGGCCGGCGGAATAACCTACTGGAATATCAATACAGGTCATGCCCAAAACAAAGGTCTAACCGACGGAACCACATCAATTTACGACCTTTATGTCAAAAACGGGATCATTCCCGACACTGAGAAGAGTGGTGGCCAGCACTTGGAATTCAAGGCCGGTGTCGTCTACGACAGCCGCGACCACGAGAACAACCCTACCAGGGGAGCCAACTTGGAAGTGTACGCCTTCGGCTCACCGGATATCATATCCAAGCAAGACAACAGCTATCTCAAACTGGCCGCCCACTGGAAACAGTTCTTCCCGGTGGTACAGGACAGGCTGACCTTCGGATATCATCTTGCCTTCCAAGGTCTTGTAGCGGGCAACGCTCCGTTCTATATGCTCCAGACCATCCAGTCCCTCAACATGAAACAGATCAGGACTGAGGGTCTCGGTTCGACTTGCACGGTGCGAGGAACCACCTCAAACAGAATGATCGGAAACAGCTACGCATGGTCCAACTTCGAGCTCCGCTGGAGCTTCGCCAAGTTCCGCTGGATCAACCAGAACTGGACTCTTGCCACCAACCCGTTCTTTGACGCCGGCAAGATTGTCAGCCCCTACAGGGCCGAACAGATGGAGAATTTACTGGCCGACAAGACTGTCGTCTCCAAAGTTGACGGAAAGGAATACACCGCCGCTGACTTCTACACAAAGAACGCGGAGAAGTTGCACATGGGCGCTGGCGCCGGACTGCACATCATCATGAACCAGAACTTCAACATCAACTTCGAGGTGGCGAAGTGCCTGGATCCCAACGACGGCAACATCGGCGTCAACGTCGGTCTGAACTATATCTTCTAAATCTAACGCAAATCGCGTAAACGGACATCTATTCCTGGCAGAAGGCCGGGGAGAGGGGTGATGTCTGTCTGGCTGAAATGATATGGAATCAAAACCTTTGGCTTAAAGGCTTTGGCGGCCGCCACGCACTGTTCTACCGTCATCGTGTAAGGCTGGTTGACAGGCAGGAACGCGACATCAATATCCTTAAGGTCAGCCATTTCCGGGATATCCTCAGTGTCTCCGGCGATATATATCACCAACCCGTCGATGGTCAGCACGTAGCCGTTTCCGTTGCCCTTGGGATGAAATCTCTCCCTACCCGGAGTAGTGTTATAAGCCGGGACGGCTTCCACTTGGATCTTACCGTCACACAGGATCCTTTTCTCACCATTGCCTATAGCCTCTCCCCTGCCGATCTTGTCACGGCTGGTCTGGTTAAGAAGGAGAACAGTATTCTCTCCTGTCAAGGTGGCTATGGTCGCATCTTCAAGATGGTCGCCGTGCTCATGGGTTATAAGGATGACATCAGCCTTGGGGAATTCTGTCGCATAATCGGTCGATTTACCGTGTTCCGCGACGGGATCCACCTGGATCGAGAGTCCGTCATAGCTGATTTCGAGTGAACCATGCTTGACAAGGGTGATGTCCACCGGAGCGCCGGAGGCTGTACCGAAACGCTCTACCTCGTATTTGGTCACAGGTTTTCCGGTCTCTGTCCAGGCGATAAAGCCGCCTTTGAGATTGTAGACCTCATATCCGGCCTTTGAGAGGGCTGCTGAAGCTTCCGAGGCCCTTTTTCCACTCCTGCAGTAGACATACAATGGAGTGGACTTCTCATAGGCGACGGAGATATTGTCAACAAACAAAGAGTCATACCAGTCAAAGTTGGCGGCACCTTTGATATGACCTTCGGAATATTCCTCCGGAGTGCGGACATCTACCAGACATACAGGCGGGTACGCCTCGACTTTTTCCGCGAAACCATCCGGATCCAAATTAGTGTAACCGGCCTTGCATGAGAAGAGGCCCAACAATGAAAGCGCCATGATTAAAGATCTCATCTTATTCATAAATAATATTAATTAAGCTTCCTGATTCAATATTCTCTGATACGCGAGTCTCTGGTCACCTGACTCAAGGTAAATGATCCCGCAATATGTGAACCCACTCTTGGATATGTTGTGACGCATGATCGAGTTGTCATGGTGCGTGTCGATCCTAATGTTGGGATCCCTCGCGAAACAGAACTCCATGATGTCAGAGAAAATCCCGTGGACATCCGGGTAACTGGCTATCCTGTGGATAACATGATACGGCATCTCATCATCAAGCCACTCCCCTCCTTCGATATAATCATAAGTCGGTTCCGGGGATGGCAGGAAAGCGAAATAGCCGACTATACTTTGGCTACGCTCAGGATCCTCAATGACAAAACCACCGTTCCTGTCGATATCGGCCTGTATAGCCTCCGGAGACGGATAACCTCCCACCCACTGGTTCATGTTACCGTCGGAGCGCATAATCCCCTTGGCCGCCTCCATAACGGGCATGATCCTGATGATATCAGCCACAGTAGCTTCCCGTATGATCCTGCCTGGTCGCATCACAATTTCCCATAAGTTATTCCCGTCCAGTCATCAGTCCTGAAAGGATAGGCGGGAAGGCCCTCAGAATTGAAAAGATTACAGACAGGGTTATCGGCCCACCCGTAACGCGCGGCCACGGGACGCCTCACATCAGGACACCAGACAACGACCTCGTCTCCCTCAATCCTGGCCTGGGCCCAATGCCAGACCCTGTCGGCCCCGGATATCTGGAAGCCAACGACTTCCCCTCTCTCCGCCTGCTTGACCAGATCATAATCCATGGCCGACTCCCCATAACGGGCAGAGGCGAAATCTCCGGAGGGCATGGCCTCCAGACCTTTGCCTATGGATGAGAAACGTATTCTTATATTTCCATCGCATATTTTATATGACTCGAACACCGGTCCGGTCGAGACTATATTCCGTCCGTAATCATTAGCCAGCGCGAGTAAAGCCAGCCTGTCACCCACTTCCTGTTTGCGTACAGGGTGCACGTCATCCGCTTCCCCCAGATCAATGGTACATGCCAAACCTACCTTATCCAAAACTTTGGCGGATATGTCCTGCGCCTCCCTAAGCTCAGCCCAGGAGAATTCACCGGGAACAGGACTGACCTGATGGTGATTGGCGATCTGAGTTATATAGAACGGGAAATCCTGTCCCCATGCCGACCTCCAATCCTGGATTAAAGCCGGCATCAGGTCCCTGTAGCGGTATGCCATACCGGCATTCGACTCGCCCTGATACCAGATAGCCCCTTTCATGGCGAAAGGAACCAGAGGATTAATCATGGCGTTATAAAGCACTGTCACAAGGTTAGGCTCCCTCGCGGTGCTCATCGGCCGGTCCCCGAAGGATAGGGACATCTTGACTTTCCAATCCCCATCAAGCGGAATCTTTTGTCCATCAAGACCTTCCAAGAAGAGCTGATCCGCGGCTCCGTAGAGGCCTCCGTCCCCATGGTCATCAGTGACACGGACACATATCACCACTTTGCCTTCCTTGGTTATCGAGCCCGGGACCTTATATTCCCTGGCCATATTCCAGACCTCACCGCTGCCGACCAACTCACCACCGAAGTAGGTCTCGTCAAAATCGTCAACCGGTCCGAGGCTGAGGGTCAAGTCTTTCCCTGCCCATCCTTTAGGAATCATAACCTCCTTACGGAACCAGAAAACGCCGTTCGTCGAGGGCCAGAGCGTCTGTATCTTCTCGGGAAGGCTGATCGTTTCCCAAGAGGAATCATCATATTCCGGAACGGCCCAAAGGGCCTTTTCACCATCAAGGCCTTCGTCGTCAGCTTTTGCCTTGGCGACAAAACGTTCCATCTCTTTCCGGAAAGTATTCTCCAAATCGGTCTCTGTCAAAGACAAACGCTTAACATCCTCAAGTTTAGACAGCAGTTCAGGAAACTCACGTACAGCCCCTTCGCTTATCCAAGCCTCGATAAACGTGCCTCCCCAGCAGGTCTCGATGACTCCGACCGGAACTTTGAGACTTTCCTGGAGCCTTCTTCCGAAATAATAAGCCACGGCAGAGAAGGCCCTCACAGTCTTGGGGAGAGACTCAGTCCACCCGTCATTCTCCGCGGTGAAACTGTCCCTGGGCGACATCCCGGTGGTTTTGGTGACATAGAGGAGCCTCAGATAAGGATAATCCGAAGCGTTCTGGATGTCCTCCTTGTTTACCCTGACCGCTCTCCAGCTTTCCACCGGCATCTCCATATTGGACTGGCCCGAGCAGATCCATACCTCCCCGACAACGACGTTATTCAGCACTATCTTCTCCCCGTCGGATATGGTGAGCGTGTATCTCTTATAGCTCCCCGCGGGAGTGTCAATCTTCAGCGACCAGCGGCCGTCCGATCCGGTGACGCATGAATACACCCTCTTTCCCCATGATGGCTGGACAATCACTGTGGCTCCAGACGCCGCCTTTCCCCAAACAGGTGCCTGCGTATGCTGCTGGAAAACCATATTATCTGTGAAAAGCGGCGAGAGAACAACCTTCGCCGAGGCGGAAATACCCACTGACAGGGCCACCAACAAGAAAAGGAAACGCTTCATAACCATAACAGGACAAATATAATAAAATACGGATGGAAATATTATATTTGTCTCAAATGATGCTAAAAGACTCCAAACCCCATTATGACATTCTGGACGGACTCCGGGGCGTAGCCGCTCTGATAGTCATCGTTTACCATGTGTTCGAGTTGTTTCCCGGCACTCCGGTGCCTCACGGTTACCTCGCGGTGGACTTTTTCTTCATCCTTTCCGGCTTTGTGATAGGATATGCATACGACAGCCGTTGGGGCAAAATGACCACCGGTGGATTCTTCAAACGAAGACTGATCAGGCTTCACCCGATGGTGGTGATGGGAGCCATTATCGGAGCTATCACCTTTCTTATCCAAGGAAGCGTGAAATGGGATGGATCACATGTCGGTACAGGGCTCGTGATGCTGGCGATGCTCTGCGCGATGTTCATGATTCCCGCCGCGCCAGGTTCATCTTACGAGGTCAGGGGCAACGGTGAGATGTTCCCTCTCAACGGACCATCATGGTCGCTTTTCTTCGAATATATCGGGAATATCCTTTACGCCCTCCTGTTGAGGAGACTGCCCAAATGGGCTCTGGCGGTGCTCTGTGTCGTTTCAGGAATCCTTCTGGCCTTTATTTCAGCCAGGGACGGTTTCCTCGGTGTGGGTTGGTCAATGCTTGACAACGGCTTCTGGGAAGGCCTTATCAGGATGCTGTTCCCCTATACTATGGGAATGCTGATGGCCAGGGTTTTCAAGCCGGCGAAAGTCAAGAGAGCGTTTCTGCTCTGCGGCATTATTCTGCTGATGGTGGCCATCCTCCCTGCCATCGGAGGTGAGACCTGGCGCAACGGCCTTTTCGAGGCTTTCTGCGTAATCATTGTTTTCCCATGCCTGGTATGGATCGGCGCTTCGGACTCGTCCTACAGTGAAAAGACAAAGGCCACCTGCTCATTCCTGGGTGACCTTTCATATCCTCTTTACATGGTGCATTACCCTCTGTTCTATCTGTATTATTCGTATATCGGATTCGACGGGAACGGGGTAACGATGACTATTAAAGAAGCGTGGCCCGCAGCCCTGATAGTTGTGGCCGCGAGCCTGCTCCTGGCTTTTCTCTGCATGCGGTTTTATGACCGACCTGTCAGGAATTATTTGAGCTAGTCCGTCTCTTTGAGATCCTTCAACTGTGCGAGAAGCTCATCTGCCGCGTTCATCTGGTCACGACGGATCTTGAGACCGATGAGGGTGCCGACGATCACACCCACGGAGAGTCCGGCTATCATGCCATAGAGTTCCTGTCCTGACAGTTGAAGATTCCTCACAGCATCCCAAATCGCTAGTCCAACCCAGATGGCAAGCATCGGCAGCGCGATTTTAAGCCACTCCGCATGTATCTTCTTGTATTTGCGGAGTTCCTCAGTAGCGGTCACCAAGTCAGCGTCCATCCTGGGTATATGCAGGTTTGTAAAATAAGTGGCGACGATACAGACCAACATCATCACATCAGTGAATATGACAAAGGACATGGACATTCCAATCTGAAGGAAATAAGGGCTCAACAGTATGGCAAGCACACCGAAGACATATGGCAGGTTGGACTTGAATCTGAGATGATTAATGGTCTGGGTGCAAGACTTGCGCATAATCCTCTCATTCACAATCTTCTGATCATCAAGTTTTTCTTTGAGCTGGCGCATTTGCTCGCGCATCTCCAGCAAGGTGTTATCTAAGTTTTCCATTTCACTTCATTTTTTTGAGTTGTTCCTTGATTCTGACAAGACGGACAGAGACATTCTTCGTGGAGATTCCCACAATCTGGCCTATTTCCTCATAACTGAGATTCTCTAACCAGAGCAATACAATCGCCCTGTCAAAGGTTCCCAATTTGGAGATCCGGTTCCGCAGGGTTCCAATCTGCTTGGCACTTTCGTCCGTGTCCTCGAACAAGTCGATGTCCATGGACAGAGGCTCAGTGTGGGGCCTGCGACGACTGGACCGGTCGAGTGAGATACAAGTGTTGAGGCTGACTTTCCATATCCAAGTCCCCAGTCCGGACTCGCCTCGGAAGGTTCCGGATCCCTTCCACAGGTTTATGAGGATCTCTTGAAAGAGGTCCGCCACCTCATCCTTGTCGGTTGAGAACATATAGCAGACGGTGTAAATTTCGCCGCGGTGCTCTCTGACCATCTTTTCAAATTCACGTTCTGTCATCGTCTTGTTTGTTGTTTCTGTCCTTTAGACGTAAAAACTTCCGGAAAACTACAAAAAAATCAAAAAAAAAACGCGGAACGTTGCCGGTGACTATCAGTCACTTACACAATTAGCTCCAAAATCGGTCGCAAATATGGCATATCCCTCGTCGCGATAAACAAATATACGATTATTTCCCTGTTTTGGCACATCCTCCCTCTATCTTCGCGGCATGATCACACATTATTGTCGTTCGCTCGAAGAGGCTCTGAAGAAAGCCAAGCAAGCTGGTAAGCAGCCAGGTTGCTATTATGGCGGGATTACCTTTCCGAATGGCAAGAAGGGTTTTGCGATTTACAAGAATGGGAAGTTGGTGGAGAGGTATTGTGAAAGGATTGTTTCAGGTTACCTCTGAAAAAGTTATCTTTGTGAATACCCGTCTCTTCAAAATATACCAAGAGTTGACTAATCAATAAGTTAATAGATTTGAGTGACAGATATGATGAAACAACTGATTATTTGCGTTTTCCTGCTTTGCCATCTGCTGCCTGTCGGAGCTCGTGATCAGATGAGCGTGGAGCAGGCTTGGAAATGGCAGAACAAGATTGGTGAGATACGCGGATTCAACCAGCCTGAGGTAGCCTACCCGGGAATGTCGCGCGACCAGATACTCCGTAAGGCTTCCGAACTGGGACTGAACAGTGTGCGCTCTTGGATAGGAGGCAACACGGTCGAAGAACAGATAGCTTTCATTAGCGAGTATGTCGATGATGCTTCGAAATACGGGCTGACATTCTCGCCTGTGCTGAGTTTCTACGGGAGATACTATAACGACAATTCGATTCCCGAAGAGGAACGTCTGAAGCGTACCGAGGAGTATATCCGCAAGGTTGTGGGTGCCTTTGCCAAAGATGAGAGGATTGCCATGTGGGATATATGGAATGAGCCGTCGACGGCAAAAAATGACGAGACTATGCGCCAGATGGACTGGTTGGAGAGGATGGTTGAATGGTGTAGGCTTGAAAACCCTGTACAGCCCATAACGTCGTCCATTATATGGGAGGGAGGTGAATATGACACGACCTCGACTTACTACAAGCGGCGTATGGAGATTGAGCGAATGATGGATATTCACAATATTCATAATTACCGTTTCCTGCAACCCGAACATACGCCCCCGATAGAGATTATCAAACAAATGAAGCGGATGGACGGACGCCCTATTGTGAGTTCCGAAGTTCTGGCACGTCCCGTGAGTGGTGGCTTGACACGTACTTTGAAACTCTTCGCGCGTGAACACGTGAACTTTTATCTATGGGGAATGTTTGTCACAGATAGCAGGAACTGGTCTGTTCAATGGGGACGCACCACTTACGATCCTTATGAGCCCATCTTCCATGATATGCTATATTCCGACGGCACTCCCTACGACTATCGTGAGATAGAGAATCTGCGTAAATTCAGGTTTGAGAGTGAGGAAGAGCAGATCTATGCCCCGCTATCGCGAACTGAGCGCTGGACAGCCGAAAGAGCGTGGAAGTGGGTGGCCGGAGGACCAATAAAGGGAGTAACGGATACACTGTTCAGACAAGAAGCGACAAAGGCTGGCAATAGCTTGCGACTGAAGCTGGATTACGCTGATTTCGTGGCCGACGAGAAAGCCTTTATGGACAACTTCGAACATCAGTTGGATGAGGCTGAACGGGTTGGAATGACTGTTATGCCCGTTTTGCTATTCGATCAAGATATTCTTGACGCTGAAGGTATTGAAATCCCACAAGTGAGATTTCTGAGAACATATCCCAACGACTTCGCGGAAAATGGAGATGAATACCTTATTACACCGTTCAACAACGGCGAGAAACGCGCTGCCAAGCAACGGGACGATAACCCCTATTGGGGTTCCGATTTTGCCGAGTCACTGAGCATATCAAAGTCCGAGGCCGCCGCGTTCGCGGAGAGAACAGCCACTAAGAACATCCTTGCCTATATCAATGTTGTCTTGAGGAGATTCTATGCCGACAGTCGCATTGAGGGATGGGATATCTACTATCATCCTGGAAAGAATCTTCACAGCGAGCGTGAAGCTTCGATGTGGGTTTCTCAACTTTTCGATCTTGTACGTTTCATTAGTCCCACTCAGCCCACATTTATGACTCCGCTCGTCAGTGTGGGGGACTTCACTCCTGATTTACGCTACAAGGATGAGCTCATTCACGGTCGTCACGGTGGATGGGGAAGGTTGAGCTATTCAGGATGCGGCAGTGCTTCACTCACTTACAAGATATGGATTCTCTCCGACCTGACAGCTTTCTCATCCACTATGAAAGCCGCTGAAACAGGCTGGCTTATGAGTATTGGCTATCATTTCGGACGTCCCCTCCTCTGTTCGTATTGGAGTGCGCCTGATGCCGATGAGGCTTTAGCGACTTTGGAACTGTTCTCCCGATCGCATATCTTCTGGTACTCAGGCAAATCACTCTCGGCAGACGCGGTGGGGAAATTCAAGTTCAGGCATATTAACACCGATAGGGATTCGGCAGACCTTGTGCCATAACACAAACGGGGGCCAATTTAGAGCGGATTCTCCACACTGGTCGCAACTTTGAGAGACCATATGGTCGCAAATAACGAACGTTTTCGGCTAAAATGTATAAAAAATAATCACTTCTTTGTGCTAAAGAAGTGATTATTAATCATTTAAGCGGAGGCGGAGGGATTCGAACCCCCGGAACGTTGCCGTTCATTATCAATCACTTCCATACTTGGCCAAAAAACTGGTCGCAAATATGTAACATCTCTCGTTGCGTTATCCAAATATACGATTATTTCCTCTATTAATCTTAAGAGTTTAGGTTTATTCAAACCTGTTTTTGTAGGATTTCGAGTTTGTTCGAACCCGATTTACTGGAATTAAGGTTGAGATCGATCCTTTTTCATATGAATCAAGGTTGATTCAAACCTATTTCTTCTTTTGGTCAGGCATTTCAGCGAGAAGACTCTTGATTTTCTCATCCTGTTCAATTGCATCACATAACAAAGTGATTATGTGATCCAAGTCTCGGAAGTTTTTATTTGTCCATCGTTTCTCATAATGACTTTCGTCGTTACCCAACCAGGCCGCCCTAGAGGCAACTTCTTTTATTGTTGGGTTATCAATGTTCTCTGCGATGCATTTCCCAAGATCATCTCTGATTATCGCTTGTTTTCTTTCGGGGTGAAGATAGATACAGTAGTCTTTGATAAGAAACTCAAGGGCTTTTCTATATCCGACACCGCAAATGTCACGGAGTTTTAAATATTCGGCATACAAAGCCTCGTTGTAGATGCTGCAGAACTTCTCACTAATCTTGATAATCGGATCTTTGAAAAAACATCTCGGCCTGCCGTCCGCCTTTTTAACAGTCCATTCCGTATCTGGATCAGTATAATCTTTAGTGCTAATTTGGTTCGTATGCTCACATTCTGTACAATATGCTCCTATTGTACATGCTTTCCCTTTTAATTCAAGAACCCCCACCAGAACAGGGAGAGTCTCAGCACCACAATACTGGCATTTGATAGAAGGGATTCTTTTTAAGGTAATTGTTTGATTCTTATTCAGAAGCCTTACCTCTACCGAGCCATCTTCATTTTCCTTGGCGTGATCGTTTTCTGCTGGCAATTTAATGGTTCTTTTCAGATCAATCATGATTCTATTGCTTATTATTCCCGCTCATTTTCAACGCTTTTTCTTCCAATTTGGGCATCAACTTCCTCTTTTCCTCTAACTTTTCAGTCAACTCAATCGCTTGTACGACATCATCTATGTACAAGATTAAATCGTCAACGCCTAAATCCTCATACTTTTGGACATAATGCAACGATTCGTTTCCCAGCCAAGTGGCAGCGCACACAGTTAATTTAAGGAAAGTGCCATCTAAATATGTGGAGATTACATTACTTAATTCTCCCATCTTCTTAATGGCAGTCTCGCTCTCCGGATTCTTTTTGATCGCATAATCATAAACAAGGAACTCCAAGGCCTTTCTGTATCCTCCACCGCAGATCTCTAATAAATTCTCTCTATGCGCTTTAACGGCTTCATTATATATCTTTTCAAATCTTGGGCTAATTCCGTTAATAATGTTTGAAAAGGATTTTAGCCGCAGAGGTTTCCTTAGCTTTAACGTATCATTATCTTCATGTAACCAAGAATTACGCTCGCGTCTTGATAGATAGTAGAAGTTCCCGCAGCAAAGAAATAAGAAAACTAGGCGAGGAGGAATCTCATTAATGGTTTGGGCCACATCTGGGAAGGTCTTTTCACCACAATATTGACAAGTTATTTTAGGAGGGACGTAGTTGGGCATTCTGGTAATGTGTTTTGTGCCATAAAGATACTCACTTTCTCCCACACTTTGGCACATCCTCCCTCTATCTTCGCAGTATGATCACACATTATTGTCGTTCGTTCGAAGATGCGTTGAAGAAAGCAAAGCAAGCTGGGAAGCAGCCTGGTTGTGAGATACATGGAGTTAAAAGAGGCTTTGAGATTTACAAGAATGGGAAGTTGGTGGAGAGGTATTGTGCGAGGAGTGTCTGTATTCATGAAGACAACGTCTAATATAGATCATATAAGCCATTATCTTCATCATTTTTAGTATATTTGCTTTTGTACAGATTAACTATTGAAGAGAGTATTACGCTATTCTATTATTCGGTATGGAAAGTGTTGACAAAATCATCAAGGATTCTGATTATGTTATTGATAATCTGAAGCATCTGGAGCGCATCCACGCCCAATGGGTCAAGGAGTTAAATGAATCAAATTGGACTAATCGCCCTGTCGGTTATGAGAATCAACTATCGGCTATTGACCAGCAAGAAAAGGCTTTTTCAAGAGAGACGGAAAGGTATCTGGAAACAAGAATAATTGAGTGGCTTTCCGAACTGGCTTTCCCTAATGCCGATGCTTTAGAAAAGTTTCGTGATGCGTGTAGATCTGTCGCAAAGATCTTAACAGCGAAACTCAAAGATGCCGTAGATGCCCCTTCAAATGATTTGACTCTTGATTTCTGAGACAATGATTAACGTTCGGAAAAGAGAATCTAGATATCTCCCAGAAAGACGGGTGATAACCGTTACTTTGCCAAGTTATGATTGCCCTGAAGAATATGTTTCTTTAGATGTTGAAACAGCTACCACTCAAGGGGATATCTGCCAACTGGGAATGGTTCATTTCAAGAAAGGAGAAATAGTGGAAGAGAAACAGTTCTTGATTAGACCTCCAGAGGATAAATATGATTTTTATTGTTCAAGAGTTCATGGCTTTTTCTCGGCAACAACCGAAAAGGAACCTTTCTTCCCAGAGTTTTGGCCATCTATTCGTTCCTTTATAGAAGGTCGTATCATTGTTTGTCATAACGCTGGTTTTGATCTTGGAGCTTTGTCTAAGACAATGGAGAGATATGAATTGGGCGATATTGAGATAGATCAGTGCATAGATACTTGTATTGAGCTTGGGCATTGTCCTTTGTATAGTGCGTGTTTGTTTTTCGACGTTCCCCTTGATAATCATCATGATGCATTAGAAGATGCTCGTGCTTGTGGAAAGCTTCTTGCCGAGTATTCTAAAAGGCCAGGACATGTTGTATCAATCCCTGTAGTTACTGAGAATAGAAAGGTTAAACCCCGTTCCCCAGAATCCATTTCTCAAAATACGCATTTCTCTGGTAAGTCTGTCGTGATATCGGGGTTATTCGAAAAATGGCCGGATAGAAATGACTTGGCAGTTAAGCTTCTAGGAATGGGTGCTCTTGTAAAGTCTTCGGTTTCAAAGAAAACGGATTTCCTGATTATCGGTGAATTCCCTGGATCAAGCAAAATTGCCAAGGCAGAAGAGCTTATAGATCAAGGCTATCCTATCAAAATAATCGAGGAGAAGGAACTGTTGAGTTTATTGGCCGAATAAGCTTTTCAGAGCCTTGTATGATTATTATCTTTGCAAATAGTCGTATCAGATTAAAATGAATTAAAATGAATTAAAATGAATTAAAATGAAAAGTTTATTCTCGTCTTTCCTTCTTTCAGCGGTAACAGTGATTGCCATTGCAGCTTTTTCAGGATGTGGAGCTATTAATCCACAATACAGTCAGACTGTGACGACTTCGTTCCTTGATTTCCGCCCATACACTGAGGCCGGATTCTTCATTTCTCCAGACCCTTATCCTGGCACGTACGATCCGATAGGGCAATTTTCCATTGAAATCATCCCGGCCAAGAATGCCTCCGGTGTTCAGATGCCATCCTCAAAAGAAATCCTAGACATTGCATATATAGAGGCACAAGAGAAGGGGGCAAATGGGATATCTAACTTCCACATGATAATTGATGAAGTATATCGAAACGTCGAGACAGCCAGGGTTGATAATACCAAGTACCAAGATAGTGCATACCCCAAAAGTGGGAATAATATCGTTCCCGTAAAAAGAATCACACTGACAGGTAACTTTATTCATATCACGAAGTAATCGTATCTGTTATAGGTCGTCTCATAGGAGACTATAATTAATAAATTAAGTTATATTATTAAAGCGATAGACGTGATGAATCCAATCCTTGAAAAATGGCTTGCTGAAAGACAAGCCAAAGAAAAAGAATCTAGAGAAGCTTTCTTAATTAAGCAAGGGCTTGTTGACTCTTCTAAAACTATTACTGTCTTCAAAGATGTTCAAGGGAACATATTGTCAGAAGATGAAGCCAAAAAGAGAAAAGAGGAAGGACTACGAGTAGAAGAGCACGTGACTTATGACGCATTAGATTTGACTGATGAAGAATATAATTTAGTGTTAACCTATGCAAAACCTCAAACATTAAATGGAGAACTGACTGACCACGAGTTGTTGAAAAAGATATCACATCATACGGGAATTGTTTCCATTGCCCTAATAGTATTTATCATCCTTTCTGTTATTGTCGGCATTATCATGGGAATTAGTTAGGGAGGAACGTCTTCTTAGATCTTTATTGTAAGGTGATACATTTGTCAACGGTGTATCACTTTGTTTTGTTTGTACAAAAAAGCGAGGATTCTCCTCGCTCCAATATACAATTTCTCGGATGCTTACCCCAAAGTATCCAATAATAAAAGCCCGCGTGTGAGGGCTTTTGATGTAAAAATTGGCGCTCGACTATGAACTCTTATAACCAAAAAGATTAAGATGAGGTCTTCGCTTTGACTGTTACGCCGGTCGTGGCAGACTTGCCACCCTCTGCGGTAAACACCTGTACTATCGTCGAACCCGCTTTGACGCCCGTGACCTTGCCGTTATTATCTACGGTAGCGACATTGGTGTTTTCTGATTTCCAACGGACCTCCTTGTTCGTGGCATCGGATGGGTATACAGTTGCAGTAAGCTGAAAAGATTCTCCTTCTTTCAGTTCTAATGAGGATCTGTTTAGACTTACACCTGTGGGCCATACATGAGGAGCTTCGATGTTAAGTGAGCAAGTAGCAGACTTAGTGCCATCAACTGTAGTAACTGTTATGTTCACGCTTCCACTTTCCAAAGCTTTAACATTTCCGGAAGCATCGACAATTGCAATTGAAGAGTTACTAGAGGTATAAGTAACAGAGGGGTTTGCATCAGATGGGGATAGAGATATTCGTAATTGATAGGTGTCTCCTTTCATGATAGAATTAGGTAAATCTTGAAAAGAAATATCAATCACTTTTGAAAAGACCTTGACAATACAGATTGCTTCTATCTCCCCATTTGAGGAAGAAGCAGTAATAATTGCAACACCAGATGAATTCGCCACTATTTTGCCACCCGATACGGATGCAACAGACGGGGAATCTGATGACCATTTTACTTTATTGTTATCTGCGTTTTCTGGTGATACTGTTGCACTTATTACTATGCTTTCTCCTACAGACATTGATACCGTACTTGAACTTAATGATATTCCCGTTATCGGTATTTCTGGTTTACATGCAATTAACTGAAATAAAAGGAATACAAAAACAAATGCTTTACTAATCTTTCTGATTATATTGATTTGAGAATATATCATGGTGTTTTTGTTATTAAACTACTTTGACACTCTTTACATATATAAAGAATGTATACCATTAGATCATAGAACGAAGTCTTCTCGATTGAGTTGTGGAATGTAACCGTACTACTCGAAGCAGGCCCTATAATGTTTCATTAAGAGAAAGAATGTCTGCCAAACAGAAACTATTCTGCTACTCTGATAAATGTATCAACATCCTCGCCCGTTCTGCTTCCATCATAGGAAGACCAGGCGTATTTTAGCATTAGTCTACTTTTATCTCCGTTAAATGATCCTTCGAAATAATACGCAGGATTCGGCTCTTCGGGTTCTATTATCAGATGATCTTTAAACTTAATAATGTTACCTTTGATAGAATAGGCTTGAGTATCATACAGCTTATCTTTATAATACAGAGAGGCATAACCTCCTTTCAACTTTAAAGTGTGAGGCCAATTTGTATCTGTTTCTAACCAAGTCGTACCATCAACACTTCCACTTCCACCTTCTTTTTGGCATGAAACAAACAAACAGCATACAGCCACAAATAAAACTAGAACCTTTTTCATCTGAATTCAATTCTGCTTTGCTCCGGAGCAGCTATAATACAAAGAAAGTGTGGAGCATTTCGTTTATCTCTTCGAGGCTCTGCAAAGCCCTAATCCAAATAAATAATACCCCACACCCGTATGGTAAAATGCTAAGAGCTAGCACAATATGCCATACAAGGTGATGAATGCTTGCTTATCCCTGGATTATGAAAATTTGCAGATTTCGAAGAGGGATAAAAGCGAAAACACTTTCATCTAATATGTCCGCCAGGGTTGCCACGAGGACAGTTCCCTGACGGACACAAAGATAGAAAATGTTAGGTGATTCACAAAGGGGTATTGCGATATGCAGATGTGGTTAAGTAGAAAGGATAATTGTGAAGAATGAACACGCAAAACAATGGTATAGAATGTTTCTCGCCTCAATTACCCAATAAATGATTCCATTTTTCATCAAATGACGGTCCATCCAACTCCTCATCTGAAACGGTGTATGGAATCAAGAGTTCATAGACATCATTACTGGTGACACCGTATCCGCTATATCGGTTCTTGAGCATGATGTACTTTATGCGTCGGACGTTGTTCGTAGCATTATCATAAGCTTCCTTGTACTGGCCGTAAAGAAGAGATGAAACTGAATTGCGGGCAACCATCCATTCGTTCCAGGCTTTCATTTCCAGAGACAAAGCCTCCTTCCGTTCAGGAACCGGATAGTATGCTTCATCCTCTACGAAGGAGTCCATGAATCGTTTGTACTCATTCAACACCTTTTTTTCCGAGACCTCGACATGTCGCTCAAGATCATACTTTTCCGGACCGTCAGTCAGTGTGAAATAGAAATCATTAAGCGAAGACTCCCGAATAAGAGCATCATCTTCCCTGATACCAGATATCGCCATAGACCAAGCTGAACCGACCATTCCTTCTGGATTCCCGTCTATGATTCTGAATGCTGAATCAACTTGTACATGGTAGTTAAGCCAGGCATCGTTTTCTTTTTTAAAGGCAATGGCAACTTCGTCATCACTTTGTCCGATCGTCTCACGCAAAAGAACCCGATCGTAGAATTCTTGCAAATCGGCTTTGAACGACGCCCAGAAATTCAAATCCACTTGAAATAGTGAATCAAATTCAGTCAAACTATTTATTCGCTCCTTAAGAATAGAGAACCTCTCATATTCCGAGTTTGGAGAATGAGAAACTGTGTCATATTGCTCCAATCTCCATAAAGTCAAATCATCGTTGAATTTAAGGGAATCACCTCGATTATACCATAAACCGTAAAAATCTTGGACAGTTACAAATTGGTTGATGCTTTCGTATCCCACAAGTTGTTTGACATTAATCTCGTATGCTGGATTCGCAACCCTGCAGAATCGAATCCATTCCTTACTTTGCTCATAAGTGGGTTTCCCGAAAAGGTAGTCATTTCCTTCCATCTCTTTCCAATAGCGGAATGTCCTAATATAGGAACCTTTATAATCCTCTATTTGTGCATAATAGCTTTCCCTCATATTAATGTATTCATCGCCACAATCATTCTTCTTCGTATTTCTGCAACTTACGAATAGACTCACAATAGATAATATGATTGAAATCTGTTTCATAATATAATCTGATGTAAAACTTACAGTATCCTCGACGTCTCCACCCTATCATTGTCATTAAGACGATGTATGCCGCCATTATCTAATTTGAGATAGAAGGCATGTCAGCAATCAAGATACTCGAAAAGAGGGATAATAATCATCTAGTTGTTCATAATAATGGGAGCCATACAGCTGTTGAATAATACTTTACAAGCCTCAGCCTAATAATTATACAGATACTAAAGCAAATAACAAAAAGTATCAGTAACACCTTATGGTTTCATAGAATAAAGGGCTTAAGTAAGAAAGTATGGTTCAAAAGTACCATACTGTATTCGCTGACCAGGTTTAATCGGACACACACAATGTCCTTTTCTGTCGAATAGGCCCATATCGCCATTGTGATCGACGACAGTAATATATATTTCTGATACGAAGTTCATGCCGATAGATGATCCTCCTGATCCATCATAAATAGTTTCAAACTCACATGGTATAATCTCTTTTCCAAGATGATTAATCATCCCATAGAGACCGTTCTTTTTGACTACTGCTGTTCCACAGTAGTAGTCATACATCTCCTCAATTCCCTCTAAAACAACTTCCTGTCCACGACAGTCAATAAAGAGAAAAGAATGATTGATGAGGTCGTCTTCTTCAAACTGATAATAAAAACGATCGTTTTCCTCTATTCCTTTCTCTAAACACTTTCTTTTGGTTAAAGCATATTCAGAGTATTCTACTATTGATGTACTAGTAATAGTCGTAGCCCCGTTATTGGTTTCTTCGTATATACAATCAAAGAAGTCAGGGTCTAATATTTTAACAACATATCGCTTTTTTATGATAACTATTGATCTGTCTTCAATATTATCTTCTTTATCTTCCATGATGACGCCATGGTACGGATCAGGAGAAAGTTCATAGTTATTTCCTGGATAAAAGTCATGATAACCACCAAATACGATAGGGACGAGCGGATTCAACTTATAGTCAAGTATGCCGTACCTGCCTTTATCATTACAGAAAAGAATAGGTGGGCATGTACCTATCCCTCCTAATGCCTCTATCATACGCCCTTTAAGCAAAAGGTTTCCTTCGAAATCAAATAAACTATAATTATTATAATTCACGTTATAATAATCCTCATGATGCCCGAGTATAAAATGACCAACTATTCTAAACTCAAAGTAATCAAAAGGGATGATTAGGCGTCCGGTTAAATCACTGAAACCATGGTTATTATAGTTATAATGACCATGTGATACAACAGGGGCATCTTTCTGTACTTGGAATCCAACAGGAATTGGATTAACTTCATTTGAACATTCTAATATGTCAATTCCGTAATATATGAAATCTAAAATGGTTTTCCCTTGTTTATCAATAACGCCCAAGGAACCTTTTCTAACAATTGCATAGTCCCCTACAAAAGAATGAGCTTCCTCATATTGGCATGGAATAATATTAACACTAGTTCCCTCGATATAATAACCCCATAACCCATTATTTTCTTTAGCTTCAAACTCAAGACTCGTTGCTATTGTTGGATTATCTCTCAGCGCTCCTAATAGATCGATAGAAAGCACTTTATCATATTGAATGAATAACAATTTTTTTATCCTTAATTGATCATGAAAAGAAGAAACTGCTTCAAATATGTATTCTCCTATCTCAAGAGGTATTTTTGTTATAACATTGTTTTTGACCTCCGAAATCTGCTCACCATCAATATAGACTAAACAGTCTAAGTTTGAAATTATTTTGAGATTTGGCATTGTATGACATCTTTACATGGTATCTCAAATATAGATATATCCCTGATTATTTCAATAATAAGGCTCCCAGTTTTTTCCCGGGAGCCGTTTACTGATTATAAACTTTCCATTCTTTTCGCCACAATCTCAACCATACTCCTCTCCACTCCATCAGCTCCGGTGTATCTCTGCACCCGTAATCTTCCGATTACATGCACCTGGTCTCCTTTCGAGATCCTGAACGCATCCGCATTGTCAGGACTGTCCCAGGCTATTACCCGATGCCATGTGGTTTCGATTACAGGACATCCTTCCCGATCCTTGTAAGCGTGGTTAGTGGCCACACTGAAGTTGACGCATTTCGTTCTTCCGAAATCCTTTACATAGACACTTCCTACCGTGCCTATGAGTTCGACTTTGTTTAACTGTTCCATGATTACTTGTGATTAATTGTTCTTTCCTCGGAGAAGCTGAAGAAGCCCCCGTCGGTACAGATTATGTGATCCATAAGGTTGATGTTCATGAGGTCGCACGCCTTCTTCATCCCTGCTGTGAACCGTATGTCCTGGACACTTGGCCTGGGATTGCCGGAAGGATGGTTGTGAAGCAGTACTATCCCGTAGGCGTTATTGAGCAGAGCCCTCTTGATGACGGTCCTGTTGTCTATCGAGGTCTCCGTGAGCGTACCCCTGGAGACCATCTCCTTCGAGATTACCTTGTGGTCGCTTGTGAGGAAGAGTACCCATACTTCCTCGTGGTCCAGACCTGTGAGATTGTCATGCAGGACACTCTCTGCGGCCCTGCAGTCGTTGATTCTTTGTTCCATGCTTTTGTTTGTTTGATTAACTGTTTGATTTGTAGTTGGTTGATTGATTTTTGAAGGGGGTTATATACACGAACCTTTGGTGACAAAAGATGGGTATTCAGGGACGAAAAGGAGTCTCCGGAAATGGAGACCCCCCTCGTACCCCTCTCATACCCCCCCCGTATTCATGAAGTCCTGCAGTTCGCTATAAAGCGGGACGGATCCTTCCGGAAAGTATATCCCTTCCTGGAGATGCTTGACGGATAAGTGAGACAGAGTGTCTTCCTTGCCCTCGTGGCGGCGACATACATCTTCTTCCATTCGGAGTTGAAGAACTCCTCCTGTTCCCTTGGAGGAAGGCTCTTGCAGAAATAGGGATTGGGGAAGTTTCCCTCGCACAGTCCCATGATGAAGACAGTGTCCCACTCAAGCCCCTTTGCAGAATGGATGGTGGATATGGTGAGATACCCTTCATCAGTTGATATGGGACACTCCTTCACGTCCGAGTTGTAGAACGTGGAGAACCGTTCCTTGTCAGTTGCGAAGGATGCCAGGTAATCAGAGACGGAGGCGTATTCACCAGCCAGGGAGAGGAACAGTTCGTAATCAGCAGTGACCGACTCCTCATCCGACGGATCTTTCATTATCTCTTCCAGCACACGAGAAGCGATACTTGTAAAGGAAGCTCCCTCCTTGCTGTCGTCGGATATGGACCGTATCAACTGTCCCAGCTCCGATTCGAAGAACTTCTTCTTGTTCCTCCTGCCGTTCACCATGATGTCTATCCCGGCATATTGGGATATCTTCCGTATGCTGTATGCGTTGTCATTGTCCACTATGCGGAGTATGTGATTGAGGAACCGGATATGCCTCTTCAGCACCTTCACCCCGCCATATACCTTATATGGTATGCTCTCGCACTGTAGCCTTGTGATGAGAGGATCCAGGTAACGGAGGTTATTCGACAGAACGGCACACGAGGATATGTTCCCGGAGTCCATCACAGCCTTGCAGACCATCTCCGCCTCCTCCTTTTCAGATGCTGCGTCCATGACGGACAGTCTCCCGTCGGTTTTCATGGAATGGAGGGAATAGTTCCTGCAGTCCGAGAAGTGGAACTTGTTCACGAAATCGACTATGGGTTTACCGCACCTGTAAGTGAGCGTGAGCGTCTTCGTGACATGGTCCGGATGCTTCGAGAGGAACGAGTCCAGATGCTTGTAAGACCCTCCGTTGAACTCGAATATGTTCTGACGTGGATCTCCCACAAGGAACAGCTGCAGAGATGGGATGATTGACAGCAGCTTATCAAGGATGATGTAGTTCAGCTCGGAGAGGTCCTGAGCCTCGTCAACCGCCATGACGGTTACCTGTGAAGCCATCCATTCACGGAATGCAGGATCCGAATCGAGCATCCCGATAAACAGGGTGAGTATGTCCTGGACAGAGATGACCTTCAGGGTCTTCTTCACCTCTGTAACTGACTTGAACAACGCTGAACCAGACTGCGACGGATCTGACCGGAGGCATCCCATCACCAGGGACTGTGGCACGTCCGAATGAAGCGACGTCCGGATATCATAGGCCAGCTCAGACAACTCCTCGTCATCAAGGATTGTGTATTCGAAGGCGGTGTCCTTGTACTGTCTCATCATCCGGTAGCAGAAGGAGTGTATCGTCCCGTTGAAGAAGGAATACTGAGAGGTAATCCCTGAGGCTTTCTTACGGAAACGGTCTCCTATCTCCCTTGCAGCCGTGTTGGTGTACGAGAGGGCGACTATCTTCTGCGGAGTGGGAGAAGATACGATGTAGTCGATGAGCTTGCTCGTGAGCATGTGGGTCTTTCCCGTTCCCGGACCGGCAGTGACATAGACGATACGGGAATAGGCGAGCACGGCATCCCTCTGCTGGTCGTTGAGACCGGAGAGATGTTCTTGTGGGTTTTGTAGATATTGCATAACTTTGTGTTGGTTATAAACGGACACGTCCCCCGATCCAATTAAGGAAAGGAGGACGTGTTCTTGTTGATTATATGGAATGTCGGTTAACTGAGGAACCAGGAGTATTCCGGATCCCCGTATAGAGCCATGCAGAGTCCGGAGGTGAGAGCGGAAGCGTTCTCTGCCCTGTCCAGGAAGTTGTCGATGTATGAGGACTTGTTGGCCCCGGTGAGCAGGTTGAACACCTTCCACAGCGATATGGTGTTGTTCCCTTCCTTCCCGAAATCCGGATCGTCGAAGTAGGACTTTGCGACCAGTCCGACCTGGGTATCTGTCATCAGCAGCGAAGGCAGTTTCTTCCTCTCCGGCAACGGGAGATACTGGTAAAGCCTGCACTTACCGAGGAACTGTGCGAACTGACTCTCACTCATCCTGCACTCCCTGAATGCGGCCATCTGAGTCAGATGACGGTTCATGTCGTAGGAACGGAAGAGATCCGATGCGGAAGACAGCAGAGCGTCCGTGTCCATCACCCGTAGCGAAGCCTTGTATCCGTCGGTGGACACGCAGAGATTGCAGCAAACCATATTCTTGAACCCGATGAAGATCCTGAACTTCTCCGGAGCCTTCCTGGAATAGAGGTTCTGCTCGTTGTATGCACGCACTCCTCCTATGGTGAGATTGAGCCTGCAACCGTCAATGTCCTGATGGATGGACGGTATCTCGAAGCAGAACATCATCCTCTCGTAGTAGATGGTCTTGTCGGATTCAAGTAGTTCCCCGACAGGCTTGTGTATCGCCTCCGGTATCCTTCCCTTGACGACGTGGGACACTCGTATTACAGGATCCGATATATCCTCGTAAGGGAAGACCGACTTGGCTGCAGATAGGACAGAGTCGATGAAGCTCTGGTGTGAGATGGTCACCTCGTTGTCCTTGGAGAAGACGGGGATGATGCAGTCATCCTTTACGTGGGAGAGTGTGACTTCCTTGGTGTTGGCCTCTATGAAGGGAAGATTCCTTTCCTCCTTCTTCGGAACTGTCACGACCTGCGGTGCCAGGTAAGGAGAGGAGGGAGATACGGAGACGTTCTCCGGTTTGCGGATGATGGGGATGAACACGTTGTTGGTTCTTTGGATTGATGATGTTTCCATGATTTACTGGTTTTACTGTTGATAATACTGACTTCTGGATTGTCTCCAGTTTGACTGGTAGGCCGGAGACGTCTGCCTTTGCTGCGGAGCGGGAGGAACCTGTTGGACTTGCGGCTGTCTCTCAGGGATGTCCGGCAGATCCTCTCCCGCATAGATGTAGAGACCGAGGCCGTGTCTTGCGCACGCCTTGGTGAGAGAGCGCTGGATGGAGCGGTTCACGTCGAAGCTGGTCACGGCATCAAGAGGGATGGACTGGTTGCGTGAGTCCATCACCGGGAGGTACTCGATGTGTTCCAGACCATCGATTGTGACTCCGGTCTTCACCCAGCAGAACCTTCCGTCGGTGAAATAGTTCCAACCGTCCGGATTCTCGTAGACGGTGTAGCGGGCGTCAGGGAAGTTGGATTTGACCATCTTCCACGCCCATGCCCAGGAGAGATAGGTGAGACTGCCTTTCTTCTCCGTGTGCTCGTTGCAGTCGATGCTGACGAGCGTCTTGAAAACAGAGTTTTCTTGCATGATGTTGAATGATTAATATGGTTGAACATAAATGGAAACAGGCCGACAGGATTATACCTGCCGACCCGTTCCGCCTTAATAGGATCTTTGTGACTTAATTGGTATTTGATTGTGCCTCGTATTCCTTTCCGAAGGCCTCATAAGCCCTGCCGAGGAGTCCCATCATGTAAGGTAGGACAGGCAGGAGCGAGCGTGCGTCCGGTACTATCGTGGTGCAGCAGAGGACCATCTCACGGTCATCGTTGATACGGATCATTAATGACTCGCAGGAGTTGGTCAGGGAGTCAGCGACCTTCTTCGCTTTCTCCAGGTCAACCTCCTCGTTCAAGAGAAGGAACGTGCAGAGCGAAGTCACCGGCTCCAGATGTCAGTCCAGGTGATATCGGACATCCTCAATGGTGAAGGACATGGTCGTCTCGTCTGCTTGCTGGACATCTTTGCCACCGCCTTCCGATATCTTCTTGCGGAGTCATTTTGAAGCCTTGTCGTTGTCTCTCTTGAATAGAGGGATTCTCTCGATATCAATGGACCGTACAAGTCCAATGATGGCCAGCGCCATTAGAATTACTAGTAAAATGTTTGTTGTCATTTGAATATGTTTTTGAAATTAAATGAGCCGACTCTACCCCGGTAATGTCTGCTCATAGATCTGAATCCCCTGTAATGAATGGCAGGGGGGCTTTAATCTGAGTATTTGTGCGAGGCTGATATATATAAAGTCTTGCAAGTCAAGGCCTATTAATACCTTTCCATGCATGCTAGATTTTATCAATTTTTAGTTAAACATTTATTATGATATATCATTCAAGAATCAATATCCTTTATGGATAAATTATTATTTTTGCGATAATAGAAAAAGAATAGTTTCAGCACAATTATGAAGTGTGTTAATTGTGGGGCCGATAACCCAGAAGGATCTAAGTATTGCAATAGGTGTGGAAAAGAGGTGGTGACAAAGAAGCCAAACTTTTTTCTTGAAGACTATGCCAATGTTAGAAAGGCTATCGCAAATAATAAGACTTTAGTTTTAGGTTATATTGCCTGGTTTATTATTAATTGTACTCTTTGGATATTTGGCGGTAGTCATAAGCTAGTGGTGGAACATGGCACTCGTACTATTTCCCCCAAACGTGCCTTTTTCCCTTTTAATGGTAGTGCAAAGAACTATGACTTCTCAGAGTTTTTTGTTTATGTAATTGCTATTCCCATATTGGCATTCATAGCTTTTCTTTTCTTGAAGAATAAAAAATTTAAACTTCCCAAAATTTCGTTTAAGACTATTCTTTATAGCCTGCCTTTAGCTTTTTGTTTTTCATTATTTACCTATGCGGTAGCAATGAAGCCAGTTGAACATTATGTAGTTAAATCTTTTAATGTTCAAGACAAGAACGGTAAGCCTACAAGTATCATGAACTATACTTATTTCATGGATGTAAGCAAAGCCGAAATTTCCACTTTTTTAGGAGATACATATCGCTATAATCCTTATAAATCAATCAATACTTATTTCGATTATCCGCTACGCTCATCATTTGGTCACAAAGTATCACAATATCCCAAAATGCCCTTATTGTTCAGGTTGCGTGTCGCACTGATGATTCTTTTGTCTTGGAAAGGGTTGAGATTCTTCATTATTATGTGGTTATTGTCATATGGAATATTAGGTTACTCTATACCTAAAATACGGAGCGTTCTTTTCAAAGAAGCAAACGATGGGGCATGAAAATGTTTCATGCTGATTTAGCCAATCTCTTTATATATTTAATGTCCCGAAAACACCCATCCGACACAATTAAAGGTGGTAAAAACACCCTTTCAGGACATTTGAAAGTGGTGAAAACAGTGTAGCGACACCTTTAATAGTCCTGTCAAGCATGAATCAGCACATTTGAATGTGGTGAAAAGGATGGAGTGAGGTAATGGAGCGAGGTAATGGAGTGTCAGAAGCACATAGAAACCTCCATGCTTTGAATTCCTTATGATTGTTTTTACCTTTGTTACAACCTCTTCAAACAAACATCCATGGTAAGAAGACCATTTGCAATACTGGTTTTAGCCGCATTACTCTTCTCGTGCGTAAAGCAGCCGCAGGAGATTCCGGATCCTGTTGTTGATCCCGTGGTTTTAGTGACTTCGGTGACCCTTGACAAGACCTCCCTCACGCTGGTAGAAGGAGAAGAAGAGACGCTTGTCGCTACCGTAAAACCGGAAAACGCCAAGGACAAGAGCGTCACCTGGGAATCATCCGATGCGAAGGTGGCCACTGTCAACAATGAAGGGAAAGTCTCTGCAATAGCTGAGGGCTCTGCAACCATCACCGTGAAGTCGGGAGAGGTTTCTGCCACCTGCCAGGTAAAGGTGAATGCGAAGCCAATGGAGATAATGGGGTTGGAATCCTTGAAATCTTTGACCTTCAGGGTTGATGAACCAGTGGATCTGGTTCAGGGGCTTACCGTAACACGTGGTGGGACGATCACAAGAATCCTAGTAAAGGAAGATGGCAAGGAGACTGAGCTGACAAGCCATGAATATGTATCGGAATTCCCGGTCGAGAGCCTTTCCTTCACTTTTACGGCTGAAACGCCGGACGGCAAGCAGAACGCCACGGCGACAGTCGAAGGGCTCACTGTCCTTCCTCTGGTATACCGTCAACTTGAACTCGCAGATTCCGACCTTGGGAAGAACTGGGACGAATGGAAGAAGACTACGGTAGGTGGAACTGGACATAAGCAATGGTTTGAATACTTTGAAACCGTGGGGCTCCTTCAGACCAAGAAGGTTCTGGAACAATTGGATCTGATGGCACCGGAAGGGAGGAAAGAGAAACTGGAGCACATCAAACTGGTGGGAACCGGGGAACTCCCAACCGAGGATAATCCTTGGATTGAAGGAGTCTGGGAAATAGCCCAGGAAGATGGTTATCGTTGGGCACATCCTGAAATCATGACGGAAAAGATCAAAGCAGGAGAGAAAGCGCCTAACAAGGGCATCGCTCAGGGTTATCCCGGCAAAATACTATGGACAACTGGGCTTAATTGGCAATGGGCTAATCTTTTGCAATACGCCAAAGATAACCCGGACACGAAATTCATTTTCTTCTGCGCAAATGTGTGGGTAGGAGGAATAGGAGCACAGTGGAACCCGAAAGGAACAAAAGAAGGCGATGCTCTAGAGGAGCTCGTCAACTTTCCGAATACTTTCATTGTTGCTTCCCTTGGGAATGTTGATCATCTCCGCGATTTTACAATAGAATACCATCAGCCCTGGATTGAAAGAGCAGATTACACTCATGCGAGCATTCAAGGCAAGCACAGTATAGCCGCAATTGGCGGACATCTTACGGAAACCAAATTCTGGGATTATGATCTCTATCCTTATGAACACTCTGCTTTCCCAATCGGGTTTGATCAGAAGAATTTAAAGGTATCCAGCGGAGGGTATGCCTGTCATGAAGGGGATATATTTGTGGCCACATATAGAGATGATATGGCAGCGGCTTCTTCCTGGCCTACCGCTGAACTGGCGGCCACGATGTGGAACATCATGGCCCTTGATCCCGACATGAGTTTCGACGATCTTATGGATCTGATAAACACCTACAAGATCCTTATTCCGGCTTCGCACAACGGCGAGAAGATCCAGGACTTCGACACGCCTGACCAGAAGGAGATATGCCGCCAAATCTGTCTTCCGGAGATACCAGAAGGGCTTGATTTTGAAACTTGTACCGATCTTCCAAGGGATTCGAAGTATCCGGCCGTACTCTGGACCGGTCAGGGTGTAGAATACTGTTTAGACGGCCAATGGAAAAGCATGACTGATGGAAACCTCCAAGATGGTCGAGACATCTTTGAAGCGGCAACCGATGCCACTTTCCGATTCAACCCTGTCCTTTGGAAGAAACAAGGTGGAAAAGGAATCGTAGACTTGAAGGTCATGGCCATCACTGTCGATGGCGAATCCATCCCGGAAGTCGAACGAGAGGTTTCTTTTAACCTATAACTCCCGGAAATCAGGTTCATTTCAACCATAAATTGTAGGAATTCAGGTTAGTTTCAACCTGTTTTTCTATGAAAGGACAATGAATCAAAGCTGATTTGTAGGAATTGAGGTTTGTTTGAAGCTGAATTGACAAGGATTGTATCTGTCCTTTGTATTGTTCAAGCGAAATGCCTAACTTCGTTACAAATGCTGTAACATGGGATCTAATAACTTGCTGGAGATATTCGACAGAGAAATACAGTGCGAATACAGAGATCGGGATTATCTGGTCAGAGATAACGGAGCTATCCTTCGACTTCCTAAAGAAGGTGTCCGGAAATCCAAGTGGGACAATGTTTGGACGTTTGGAAATAAGGACGAGAAGACGGGATATATGATTTTCACAGGAAATGTCCGTGTCCATCAAGTCGTATGCACGGCCTTTCATGGTCCTGCTCCAGAGCTGAATATGGTTGTTGACCATATAGACACAAACCGTTGCAACAATCGTCCTGAGAATCTGCGTTGGGTCACAAGGCTGGAGAACGTCCTCAATAATCCGATAACTCGTAAGCGAATCATAATCCGCTACGGCAGTGTGGAGATTTTCTTAAACAACCCTTCTATATTGCGAGATGACACTTCGGATCCTAATTTCAAATGGATGAGAACCGTTACAAAGGAGGAAGCTTCCAAGTGTCGCAAGAATCTTGAGAGATGGGCTAAGGAGGATTCTGTCACTGTTCCTAAAGGTGTAGGGCTTGATGAAAGGATATATAATGAATCATCAGATGATTTCGGAGAAACGTGGGATAAGGATTGGGCAAGTCGTGATACTCGCTCTGAATACCAAATACAGAAAGAGTTAATAGAAGAAGAGAATCGTCAATACTATGAGAAGGAATATGGCTTGAAGGATTCTCTTACACCTGGGGCTCTTCAACTCAATTGGAAGGTACCGTCAGAGTTTCCCCTTTGTCCGGCACAAAACTCATCTGCTCCCCTTCAGGACTATTTTGAGAACCTCAAGGCAGGAGAAGTATTTTGCCGCAACGACATCTACGAATCAATAGTGTTCAAGGCCGATATTTCATGTGATGGTCAAAAATTGGTAGTGATATCGTCAAGTGAGGGTGTTAAGGGTGGACCTGGATACACATTATGCTTAATCACCTTTATGAATGGTTTATTTATTCATAAGAATGGCGGTTCTTTCTTTGAGGAGATAGGTGCCGAAGAGCATTATACCATAGCCTTAGGTCATGAATGGACAGAAGGAGAAGTTCCTGATGATTTTTGTTAGCACTTCCAAGCCATGATCGTCACCACAATGTCCCCGATAGAGATCTGTAAAGCGTTAAACTCAGATCTCCCCAAGCTTAAAATCAAAGCTAACTCTTGTATTCCAAAAGTGGCGAAAGAGATTAAGAAAGAAGGGAAGTACCCTGCGTGGAAGTGGGTAGAATACACACACCAAGATAGTAGGAATAAATACCTTATTTCGTTCTATGCTCCAACACAATCCTATGCAGGCAAGCCGCAAATTCAATATATCGCATTTCTGGATGATGACAAAGAAAGAGTCGTCATCCGGTGGGGTTTCTGGCCATACCAAAAGAGATTGTCAGATGAACCCAAAAAGATGAACAGTATATCTTATTATTGTAGCCATTTCTTTATTCGCTATCGTGAGAGGGTATGGGGAGGAAGAGATATACCATATAATGAATTGCTTTGTCGTTATTTCACTCGTAATAATGCTTCTATACCGTTAGAGATGAACGAAGAAATAAAGCGTGATTATGAGAAGTACGGTGAATTGGCTAATATCTCATTTCAGCAACGAGATGGTGTATGCTTCATTAATCATTGGTGTGAAGGAGAAGAACAATCTATTGGACAAAAAGATTCCGATGCGATAGCTGTTGTTTTGTATTATACTATCATCACCTACAGTATGTTGAGTGACATTCAGAAAAAGGCTATAGGGGAGGAAGGTAAAAAGTATATCACCAATTATTATAATGGCATCATTAAGGAAGCTACGAATGACGCCATATTTAGGCAGATTAATCAATCACGCTTATAATAAACTATCCTTCAAACACCCTAATCAGCTTCTTCCTCAATAGCATGATACAACGGGTGTTCTTGCCATTTACCAGCTTTTGTGTTTCCCTGATGTCGAACCACTTTCCGACATCCGTGGCTTTAGCTGTTGCTTCTTTCCCGATTGCCTTGTAGATCTTTCCTAGTTCTTCCTTTATCCTCTTTACCGGGATCGGTTCCATTAATGGGAATGTCTTGGACAGCATCTCCACGATCTTGTAATCTTCCTTCAAGTCCGTTATCGCCAAGATCTCCCTCCTGATATTGCTGACACGGTATTTCAGTTCCCGAACCCTCTCTTTCCCAAGTTTCTGATAAGCCTCGATTACCTCGGGCTTGTGGATCCTGATAAAGGTTATCCTCTCATCCTCCTTCATAGACATGGCGCCTGAGTCCTGGATCTCGCAATAAAGCTCGAACAGGTCCTTGAAACTGGCGCTGTACCTTACCTGCTGTGTCGGAAGGGCTCCCTTTACCTGCACCGCTGCCGAATTGACGACATCGATATTCGAGGATACCAGCTTGTTCACCATGTTCACCCTTGAGCAGTAGTCGAAGTTGACAATCTTGAAATTCACGATGTCCTGATATGCCATATTCCTGTCCAGGATAACCATGTTTTCCACGATACGGACATAAGGCTCATTCATGTAAGGCACCTGCTTGAGGAATGCTTTCTTGAGATCCTTCGGACAGGTGTTCATCCAGTCGATGTTCTTCTGCACCTGATCGAGTTTCTCAAGGGTCTCCCTCTCGTACTCCTCGGCGGTAATGCCCCTCCGGTATCTTGAGTTGGAAAATATCTGCGTTATCCTGTTCTTGTACCTGGAATTACGGATCCTTCCAGCAATCTGGATGAAGGAAGTGGAGATATCCATCATGGTCTGCCTCTTAAGGGCATCGCTGACGATGATAGTCTCACCGACTTCATCAAAGATGTCCTGCCCTTCGAAGCAAGTGGAGGTGTAAAAGTTTATCGTCTTGGGATCGTCTCCGGCTTTGCCGATGGTGAATCCGGAAGGAAGCTTATCCTCGTTCCGTTCACGTCTTCCCTCGCTTGAGGAACACACGACCTTGGTGTTATCAGGAGTCAAGCCGGCTCCGAGGATGATCCTTGCGATATCCTCCACGGAGTTGATGAATATATGGTAGTTTGTCTCGCCCCCTTTTGAGATCCTGTCGCGGCACAAGTCAGCCATGTAAACCAGGGGCCTGTCTATGTTCAGGCTGCTTACTTTAATTGTTTCGGCTTTGGGTCATTCAAGGATGATTTCCGGTAAAGTGCGGATCTCTTCAAGCCAGTATTTCCTCTCAAGCGGAGTTGCCGAGATGAAAGTTTTCCTTTCGAAGTTGGCGGCCTCGTCCAGGACTCCTCTCACGGCCTCGTAGCGGAAGGAGTATTGCTGACAGAGGATATGTCACTCGTCTATCGCCAGGAAAGCTTCCTTGTAAGGATCATGACCGAGCGCCCTCATCGTCCTTATAAGCTTTGGAAGCGAGTCGTATGTCACGGCTATCTTGTAATCCTCCCGATGGTCCAACAGGTAAGCGGCGACCTCTGCTGTCTTGTCTCCCTCCCCGTAAATGCCGAGTAAGGCATCTCCGTATCTCTTCTTCTTGTTCTCTATCAGCCCGACAAACGGGACAGCTAAAATGGTGGGTCCTTTCTGCTCTATTGCCAGGGACGTTGCCCCGCAACCGGTCATCCCTTTGTTCAGGACGCAGTTGGAAGGAAGCTCTTCCTTTCATTGTCCCAGATAATCGTACTTTTCTGGGACTGTTCAAATGGTAGTATTCATGTAAAAAAGTCTTAAGTAAAGAAATCTGTAAATATCTAATTATTAATATATTATAAAAAATATTCTATTTTTTCTTTAAGAAAAAAAGTTGGCAAATCAAAAAATGTTGAGTTGCCATGGAAGGGACAGGGAATCTATCTCTAAGCCGGAATGTTGACGAATCGGGAAATGTTGACTTCCAGGACAAATAATAAGGGTACCGAAGTACCCTAAAAACATGTTTGACAATTTTAACTAATTGCCTATAAAAATGCAATACAAATATAAGTAATAATTTCGAATTATCCAAATTTAATTTACTTATTTTCAATTGGTTCCGTATTGGAGAGAAGTGAAGATTGGGGTGATAGAAGGGGATTGAAAAGGGAAGAATAGGCCGGTAAAAAGTGAGGTCACTATTCTGGTGTTAATAACTTTGTTAGGAAGTTTTGTTGTGCGGGGTTTTGTTATAAATCGACTATTTATACCTTTGCATCAGACGTTCTTTGACAGCCATTTATGTTTTGTGTTTAGAGAGCTGTTGTAGTACTTTAAACAATTTAAAACATAAAAAAATGGAAGAGAAAAACGTTACTTCTTCGCAAGCTCAAGGAGCTTCCGAGGAAACAAAGAACTCTCCTAAGAGGAGGGTCTTGGATGTTGATGCCAATGTTATTGCCACTGCCTATCGTGGGTATAATTTATGCCCTGAAAGTGTAAAGAGCAATGATGTGAAAAAGGCTTTTCTGCTAGATGCAGCCCAAAGGTTGCATGATGAGCAGAAATTCCATGGCAGGTTCATGGAAAAAGCGAAGGCTGTGTGCAATGTGCTTTCAGACAGAGTATCTGTTGTTGCAAAGTGCAAAGAAATGGGGATTGACCTTATGATACTATCCACTCATGTGGTGTTCATGGGTAAGAAAACAATCCGTGAAGTTCTGAAGTACGGTTTAGGCGAGGGATCGCCGATTCTGGCAAACTTGTCACTGTACTCTGAGCGTTTTATGCCGGATGACCCCCAAGACTTCGTCAATCCAGCCTGGAAACCGTCAGAACATAAGCGTGAGGCGGTTAATTAACATCCTAAAAAAATTAGGGGTCCCTCGGGGCCCCTTTTTTCATTTATCCTCTATCCTGCTTTCCAGTTTCTTGAACTCCCTGAATACTGAGTCGTCCAGGAGTTTGGCGTAATGCTGAGTCTGCTTGATGTTCGTGTGCCCCATTATCTTTGATACAGTTTCGATTGGGAGTCCCCTATTCAGCAGATATGTCGCAGCAGTATGCCTTCCGATATGTGTATGTAATGGCTTAGTGATGCCGCAGAGATCTTTAATCTCCTTGAGATAGCTGTTGTACTTCTGATTGGATAGTACCGGGAGTTCATAATCGTACTTCTCCGCAATCCGGAGAGCATCATCAAAAAGAACCGTCAAGAAGCAGATGCCTGTTTTCTGCCTGTGCTTCTTGATATAAATCTGTCCATCCTCATTCTTCTGGAAGTCTGATTTGCTGAGTTGAGCCATATCAGTATAGGCAAGTCCTGTATAACACTGGAACAGAAACAGATCCCTTATCTTGCCAAGTCGCCCTATCAAATCCTTATTCTTTATTTCAGCAATCTCGCTGTCCGTCAAGAATTCAACTTCCTTTGTCTTCTTCGTAATCTTGATTCCACTGAACGGATTACTCTTTATCTTACCATTCTCAATCCCGAACTGAATGAAAGACTTCATCCTGGTCATTATTCCGGCAGCAGTTGGAGACTCGTACTTCTTGTTCATTTCCGCATAGAAATCCGATATCACCGCATTCGATATCTCATTTGCTTGTTTATCCTTCCCGAAATATTTCAAGAAACGGTCTCTTGCCAACTCGTACCTTCTGTACGACTCATACAGCATACTCACTCCGCATTTCTTCGCAAGAATCTTCAAATAGTCTCGGAACAACTCCTCCACCGTGTAACTGTTCGAACAGCCATTTTGGATATACTCCTTGATAGTCACAGCATTAACGGTCTTCCCTTCCCTCATGAGTTCAGTCTGAGCTGACAATACCTTCTGGTACATCTGCTCAAGATATTCCTTCAAAGGATTCATCCTTTTCGATGTTACCAGCTTTTGAAATACTCTCGGATCCTCCTTCCTTGGTAGTACCAGATACGTCCTTTTGCCGTTAATAACGATGGACATCTCGACAGGTGCTTTACCTGATTTGGAAACCTTGCTTTTCCGGCAGACAAAACCGATGTTAAAAGTCGTTCTCATTGCTTGACACTCAATTAGTTACACTAGTCGCAACTTTGAGAGACCATATGGTCGCAAATAACGAACGTTTTCGGCTAAAATGTATAAAAAATAATCACTTCTTTGTGCTAAAGAAGTGATTATTAATCAGTTAAGCGGAGGCGGAGGGATTCGAACCCCCGGAACGTTGCCGTTCAACAGTTTTCAAGACTGCCGCCATCGACCACTCGGCCACACCTCCAATATTCCTATTCCTAAAAGGATTGCAAAGATAAAGATAAAATCCTTCCCACCAAAAATTATTTGCTCTCCTCCTCAGTCTCATCACCCCGCGCGAAAAACTTGTACTGGAAGAAGATGAGATAAAACGCCCCGACCGTAACGCAACTGTCGGCGAAATTGAACACAGGAGCGAAAAAGAGGAAATGATTCCCGCCCACAAAGGGCATCCAAGCCGGACAGGTGGTATCTATGATCGGGAAATAGAACATATCCACGACCTTGCCGAACATGAACGGAGCATACCCGAAGATCATGCCGTAGAACAAGCTGTCGATTATATTCCCGAAAGCCCCGGCCGTGATCAATGTCAAGCCGACGACAACTCCAAACGGGACTGTCGACTTCTTGATCAGGGATGAGATCCACCAGCATAGCGCAGCGAACAGGCCGATCCGGAAGAACGAGAGCAGGAATTTGCCCACCGCGCCTCCGAACTTCATCCCGAACGCCATCCCCTCATTCTCTATGAACAAGATCTGGAACCAGTTGCCTATCACATAGATATGCTGACCGATATACATGTTGGACTTGACCACGATCTTGATGACCTGGTCAATGACTACGAGGAGGATCCCCAGAATCAGTAACTTATTACCTTTGGAAAGCTTCACTAGTTACGGCCTTTTTTGGCGAGCATCTCCTTAGCCTCAACAGTCAAAGTGGCATGAGGAACAAGACGAAGCCTTTCCTTGGGGATCAGCTTGCCCGTCACCCTGCACACGCCGTAAGTCTTGTTCTCGATACGGACAAGAGCGGCCTCGAGGTTCTGGATGAATTTGTACTGCCGTTGGGCCAACTGGCTGGCCTCCTCCTTGGAAAGCTGATAAGCGCCATCGTCCTCAACCGTCTTGAATGACGGAGTGGTGTCCTCGATGTCGTTGCTGCCATTATGCATGATCACCTGGCGGAGGGTATCATACTCCTTCCTTGCCTTCTCAAGCTTATCCTTGATGATGACCTTGAACTCAGCGAGCTCCTCATCGCTGTAACGGGTCTTCTCCACTTCGGGAGCCGGTACGTTTTCTCTGATGTCTTCTGACATTACACGATAAATTTAAATTAGGTCCAACTTCCTTTTCAGTTCCATCTTCAAAACGCCTTCATCCCACTCCACATCGGCCGCGCCCTCAGGAGCGTCAGCCAAATCATCCACAACAATGGAAAGCGCCAGCGTCTGGGCTGAGACATATTCTTCATATACCTCCAGAGCAGTCACGATCTCATCGCGAACTTTTCCATCTGCAAATATAATAACTTCTATCTTATCAGTGACTTCAAACCCACTGTCTTTCCTCAGATTCTGGATCCTGTTGATCAGTTCCCTGGCGACTCCCTCCTTTCTCAACTCCTCAGATATCTGAATATCAAGGGCCAAGGTAAGGGGACCATCCGAGGCCACGAGCCAACCTGGCATGTCCTCAGATGATATCTCATAGTCAGCCGGTCCAAGTACGACATCACCGGAAGGCAGAGGCAAGACATAATCCGATCCGGCAGCCTGGGCGTTCTGGATCTCGGAGATGACAGCCTGGTCAAATGAGGCGAACGCTCCGGCTATCTCTTTCATCTGCTTGCCATAAACCTTTCCGAGGGTCTTGAAATTGGGCTTGATCTTCTTGGTTATTATCCCGGTGGTGTCGGAGATGAACTCAGCCTCCTTGACATTGACCTCACTGAGGATAATGCCCTTGACCTGCTCAAGTTGGGAGCGCACCTTATCAGAGATGACAGGGATGACCAGCTTCGAGAGAGGCTGGCGCACCTTGATGGAGACTTTACGACGGAGAGCCAGCACCATCGATGTCGCTTTCTGGGCCAGGGACATCCTCTCCTCCAAATCCTTGTCGATCACAGACTCATCGCACTTTGGCATCAGCACATAATGGACTGACTCCTCCCCTCCCGGGACGAGATCCAAGTACAGCCGATCCATATAGAACGGGGCGATTGGAGCGGCAAGGACAGCCACATTGGTCAGGACCTCGTAAAGGGTCTGGTATGCGGAAAGCTTATCCTGGTCCATCTTTCCTCCCCAGAAACGCTTGCGGTTAAGGCGCACGTACCAATTGCTGAGATCGTCGCAGACGAAATCCTGGATCAGGCGGCCAGCCAAAGTGAGGTCATAATCCTCATAAGCGTCCTCGACCTTCTTCTCCAAAGTGTTCATGAGGGATATGATCCACCTGTCGATCTCCGGGCGTTTTGAATATTCCACCTTGGGGACAGAAGGATCGAAGCCATCGACATTGGCGTACAAGGCGAAGAATGAATATGTGTTATAGAGAGTCCCGAAGAACTTCCTGCGGACCTCATCCACTCCGGCCTCGTCGAACTTAAGGTTATCCCATGGCTGGGCATTCGTCAGCATATACCAGCGGAGAGCGTCGGCGCCATACTTGTCGAGCTCCTCGAAAGGATCGACAGCGTTTCCAAGGCGCTTGCTCATCTTATTGCCGTTCTTGTCCAGGACAAGTCCGTTGGAAATCACCGTCTTGTAAGCGGGAGTGCCGCTGACCATCGTGTGTATGGCATGGAGGGTATAGAACCAGCCGCGTGTCTGGTCAACTCCCTCGGCGATGAAATCGGAAGTGCAGCCGAACTTGTCGGATCCGAGATTGCGGAGACCCTCCTGGGCGTAAGGCATCGCGCCAGAATCAAACCACACATCGATCAGGTCTGTCTCCCTGGTCATCTTCTTCCCTGAAGGGCTGACGAGGAACATATCATCGACATACGGTCTGTGAAGATCTATCTTGTCATAATTCTCCTTGCTCATATCGGCAGGATCGAAACCCTTGTCCCTCAAGGGATTCGAAGGCATGATTCCAGCCTCGACAGCCTTGTCGAGCTCAGAGCAAAGCTCGGCGGCGGAGCCTATGCATATCTCCTCCTTCCCATCTTCAGTACGCCAGATAGGCAACGGAGTGCCCCAGAAACGGCTTCTGCTCAGGTTCCAATCCTGGATATTCTCGAGCCACTGGCCGAAACGGCCGGTACCGGTCGACTCAGGCTTCCAGTTAATGGTCTTGTTAAGAGCCACCATCTCATCCTTGACAGCTGTGGTCTTGATAAACCACGCGTCCAAAGGATAATAAAGCACCGGCTTGTCAGTACGCCAGGAGTGAGGATAGCTATGGGTGTGTTTCTGGATCCTGAAGCATCTCCCGTCCTGTTTCATCATCATACACAAGTCCACATCAAGCGTGGGAGCGTCCGCCGGGATGGAATCATCAAAGGCGTTCTTGACATACCTGCCGGAGAACTCCTCGTAAGAAGGGTCGACATAGCGGCTGGCATATTCAGGATCCATGTCCTCAATACGGTAGAAACGCCCCTCGTGGTCAACCTGGGCCTGACGCTTGCCATCCTTGTCGGTCACCATGATGGCGGGGATGCCGAAATTGGCCGCCACCTTCTTGTCATCAGCTCCGAAAGTGGGAGCGATATGGACGATGCCGGTACCATCCTCAGTTGTGACATAATCACCGGATATGACCCTGAAAGCCTCTCCTTCCTCAGCAGGGGTGAACCACGGGATGAGTTGCTTATAACGGATCCCGACAAGATCAGAACCTTTGAAAGAGCCATCGAGCACCTTGTAAGGGATCAGTTTGTCTCCGGGCTTGTAATCCTCGAGAGGAATCTCCGCCGCTTTCGGGTTAAACCAAGCGCTCACCAACTCTTTGGCAAGGACATACACGGCCTTATCTCCGGTGTATGGGTTGAAGGAAAGAACCCTGACATAATCGAATCTCGGACCAAGGCAAAGAGCGGTGTTGGAAGGGAGAGTCCAAGGGGTGGTTGTCCACGCGAGGAAATAAACGGGGGCGTCCACTCCAGCGAACAAAGGCTCCGACTTCTCATCCCTCACCGCCTCGAATTGGACGGTAGCTGTAGTGTCGGTCACATCCTTATAGCATCCGGGCTGGTTAAGCTCATGGGAGCTCAGGCCGGTGCCGTCAGACGGGGAATAAGGCTGGATTGAATATCCTTTATAAAGAAGGCCCTTGCCATAAACATCCTTGAGCAAGTACCACAAAGTCTCGATATAGCGGTTGTCATAGGTGATATAAGGATCATCCATGTCCACCCAATAACCGATACGCTGGGTCATATCCTCCCATTCGGCGGTGTACTTCATGACCTCCTCGCGGCAAATGCGGTTATAATCCCCGACAGAGATCTTGGTTCCGATGTCTTCCTTGTGGATCCCGAGTTTCTTCTCAACTCCGATCTCGACAGGAAGACCATGGGTGTCCCACCCGGCCCTGCGGCTGACCTTGAAACCAGCCTGGGTCTTGTAACGGCAGATAGCGTCCTTAATCGAGCGGGCCATCACATGATGGATACCCGGCTTTCCGTTAGCGGACGGCGGGCCCTCAAAGAAGACGAACTCAGGGGCGCCTTCCCTCACCTCGAGGGATTTCTCGAAGGCCTTGTTTTTCTTCCACCTGTCCAGCACCTCATTCCCTACAGAAACCAGATCTAGTCCTTTGTACTCTTTGAATGTCATAATTTTCTTCCTAATTTTGCATCTGGATACACCGCTGAGCCCCGGGCGTTTCCGAATGCGCGAAGTTAGGTATTTCCAACATATTTAACAAGTAAGATTTCAGGTGAACGTAATCGACATCATCATCCTGTGCTGCTGCGTCCCAGCCGTTATCCACGGACTTTCGAAAGGGTTTGTCAGCCAGGCTTTTTCCCTAGTCGCCCTGATCCTGGGTGTATGGCTGTCGTTCAAGTTCTCCAACGCGTTGGGAGACTGGCTGGTCTCCTTCGTCGAGTTACCAGGCGCTATTCTCCACATCATAGCTTTCGGCTTGATCATGCTCGTGGTCATGGCTATCACACACCTCGCCGGGAAAGCAGTTGAGAGTGTGTTGAAGGTGGTCATGCTCGGATGGCTCAACAAACTCCTGGGGATCGTTTTCGCCCTCCTGAAAGCGGTGCTCATCGTGGGGTTGGTCATCCTCTTGTTTGAAGCGTTCAACAACACCCTGCCTATCGTCCCGTCGAAGACCATGGAAGAATCCGTTTTTTACGGCCCTGTCAAGGACTTGGCGAACTTTGTTTTCCCTTATCTTAAAGAGTTGATATTCAAGAAGTGATGGAAAGATTAATCCTCATAGAGACTTCCACGTCACTCTGTTCGGTGGCCATAGTTGAGAACGGGGAGATCGTGTGCGAGAGACTGAGCGGGGAACCCAGGGCACACGCCTCAATGACAGCGCCCTACATCAGTGACATGCTCAAGGAGAGAGGCCTCAAGGTCAGTGATTGCGACGCCGTCGCCGTTAGTAAAGGCCCCGGCTCGTACACCGGACTCCGGGTGGGGGTGTCAACCGCCAAGGGACTTTGTTTCGGCGCGGGGATACCTCTTGTATCTGTCGGCACATTGGACACCCTCGTCTGGCAAGCGAAGGATGAAGGTCTTGTTCCTCCGGATTGCGCGTACATAATCCCCATGATAGACGCCCGCAGGATGGAAGTCTATACCGCCGTATTCTCCCCTGACGGGAGGCAGTTGACTCCAACCATCGCCAGCATAGTGACGCCGGAGTCATTCAAGGAGCAGTTGGAGGAAGGGAAAGTGCTGTTCATTGGTGACGGTGCAGGCAAATGTGAAGAGACCCTAAGCCACCCCAATTCCGTTTTTATCCAATGCTGTCCAAAGGCCTCCGGCATGAAGTCACCCGCGACAGCCGCTCTCAAAGCAGGACGCTTTGAGGACGTGGCGTATTTCGAACCTTTCTATCTGAAAGAGTTCGTGACAACAGTGAGCAAAAAGAAACTATTTTAGATATATCATGAAAATCGGAGTCGCCGGTGATCACGCCGGCTATGAGTACAAAAACAGGATCGCTGAGTTGCTGACCAAGAAAGGCCATGATGTGGCTGACTACGGGACATATTCCGAGACCAGTTGTGATTATCCGGACTACGCCCACGCTTTGGCCGAGGCTGTCCAGAAGAAGGAGGTTGACCTTGGTATCGCCCTTTGCGGCACAGGTAACGGGATGGCGATCACCCTCAACAAGCATCAGGGAGTAAGGGCCGGACTCGCTTGGAACAGCGAGGTCGGAAGGTTGGTGAAGGCTCACAACGACGCTAACGTGCTGGTCCTTCCCGCACGCTTTATCTCCTACCAGATGGCCACAAGGATAGTCAACACATGGCTGTCCACTCCGGCTGAAGGAGGCAGGCATGAGCGCCGTAGAGAGAAAATCGACGTCAAGTAATTGGATGTCAAGGCTCTCATAGCTGATTCCAGCTTGCTAGGAACTGTTTTGTCCGGTAATATCGATGATTATCCGGACGGAATAATCATACCCATAGACAAGCCATACAGATGGACCTCCGCCGACGTGGTCCGCAAGCTCAAATGGGCGGCGTGCAAGCATTTCGGGAAGAAAAACCTGAAAGTCGGCCACGCCGGCACCCTTGATCCCCTCGCCACAGGGGTTCTGCTGATATGTATCGGCAAAGCCACCAGGCTTGCGGAGACGCTCCAAAAGGAGAGTAAGGAATATGTGGCCGGAATAGCTTTCGGAGCCACCACTCCATCATTCGATCTTGAGAAGGCCCCCGACAAGATATATCCAATAGACAATATCTCGGAAGAGTCTGTCTCTGAACTGCTTCCCAAGTTCATCGGAGAGCAGGACCAGGTCGCTCCGCTGTTTTCCGCGAAGTCGGTTGACGGGGTTCGGGCATATGAGTTGGCGAGGAGACAGTTTAAAGAGAAGGGCAAGGCGAAGACCGAGGTGCTCGAGGATTTCGACCATAGTGTCGCGGATCTGTTGAATGTCCAGAGAATCAACATCTACGAGCTCGAATTGCTATCTTTTGAGGCTGATGGCCCTGTGTCAGGGGCAGGGGTGCGGCTGAACCCGTGCCGCGTCCATTCTCGCTTCGCTGCGGCTGAGTACGGCCCGGGTTCACCGCATCCCCTGCCCGAAAACAGCGATAAGGGCCCTGACGGAAGGATCAATGTGGCGGACACATCCGGGCTGGACCTGGCGGTGGCGACTGTCAGGATCGCCTGCAGCAAAGGAACCTACATCCGCGCGCTCGCCAGGGATCTCGGTGAGGCCCTCGACTCCGGAGCCCACCTGGCGTCACTGCGTAGGACAAAAACAGGCGGCTTCGATGTCGAAACCGCCCTGTCAGTCCAGCAAGCCCTAAGCCTGCTTCCTGTCAATACTCAAGTGAGACCCTACGGTCAAGGTAATTAACCCGGTCCCTGGAGACCTGAAGCACACCTTTTACCTTTTCGAAATAAACAATCGCCTCCTGCATCTTTGAGGGATCAGGGATACGGATCGCTATCGCGTTTACTATCCTGTAGTCATAAATGATTGAGGCTCCATATTTACGAATCGCCTTCAAAAGGGGATCTTTCCCGATCTCAATGTCATAGCTGACAACAACGACATCGCTGGAATATTCCAGTCCCGAATCAACCGGGCGAAGAGGAGGAGCCATCCCGGGAGCGGGAATATCAGGGGCATCATAAGAGTCCACCTTGGCGAGTTGTTTCTCTGTACGGCTCATAGTGCTGCACCCTGTCAAGACAAGGAATGCGGCGGACAAACCCGAAACGAAAGAAATGAGTAATGTGGTCTTCATCTTCAATGATATCCAGGCTATTTCCCTGCAAGTTTGAAGCCAGAAGACGCCCATTCAGTCATCTTTCCGGAATCATCATATATCAGATACCCCTCGACACCCTCTTTTGAGTTGATGAACTCCCTCGCGGCTTCAAGGCCTATCACCATGCAATAGGTCGCATAAGCGTCAGCGGTAACGGCGTCCTTGGCCACAATGGTGGCGCTCAGAAGGTTATGCTGGACCGGATAACCGGTACGGGGATCAATGGTGTGGGAATACTTCTTCCCGTCCCTCTCATAGTACTTCCGGTAATTGCCCGATGTAACGACACCACATCCGACGCCATTCCCTTGCCAGATGCCATCCAGGTCAGCGCCAGGGGACATATTACCGTCAAATGGCCTGTCGATACCGATTGACCACGGGACTCCCCTTTGATTGAGTCCCTCGCAATAAATCTCACCTATATCCACCAGCATGTCCTTGACGCCAAGCGAGTGGAGATAATCAGCGATCTTATCGGAAGTGTATCCTTGCGCTATGGCGTTGAAATTGAGTTTCGGACGCATCCCGGGGACTCTCGGGGTCATCTCAGGGGTCATATTATCCATCCCGCAGACGGACAGGACGCTATCCACTGTCTCCTTCGAAGGCATCTGGTCAGAAGTGAACCCAAAGCCCCAGATATCGAACAATGGAGCCGAGGCCACGTCCAAAGCCCCTCCGGTCTCCTCATAAAACTCCCGAGACAGGGCATATATGTCCTTGAACATATCGTTCGGACATGTAAGTAGACCAGCGTTGAAACGGCTCAGTTGGGATCCTTTGTTATATCCGGACAAAGTGGTGTCAATCAAAGTCAAGATAGAGTCCACAGCCTGTTGGATCTTCTCCTGGCTGACCTTGACTCCTTTATTATTGAACTTCACTGAATATGTGCCGCCTTGAGCGTAACCGGTCAACTGGATATAGCCCTCCTGTTTTGAGCAAGAATCCAGCGAGAGACAGGCGGCCAAGGAAACCGCCAGGAAAGATATTCCAATAAAAAGTCGTTTCATCTTTGCAATATTAATCATTTGCGAGATAATATCGTCATCAATGGACTGGTTTTTGTTGAAAGAATACCGTTTTTGCTTTTTTTATGCGATATTTGCATATTCAAGACAAAAAGATGAAGTTAAAGAGCGCACTGATCATACTTTCAGCCGTCACGATGACGGTTATCTCTTCTTGCCACAAAGGCGATGACGGAAGCGGAGGTCTCCCCTATCTCGACGGATCGATCTCATTCGACATGCCGTTATTCGTCAGCCAGGGCCAGCAGTTCACCCTGACCCCCAAGGGAGTCTCCAATCCTACCGGGGACCTGGGATATTACTGGTTCTCCTCTTGGGACTCCACAAAAGACACGGTGAAGACTGAGACCGGCTCCGGGGACGGGTCCTGGACAGTCACAGTGCCGGAATCAACGGGAACCTACACGATCACCGCCGGCGCATACGCAGAGGATTACTACGGATCCACATACGCCAAGGATTTCACTGTAGTTGACGCTTCACTTAACGGGAGTATAACAGGTGCCGGCTATCAAGCCGACTCGGCTAAATTAGTGGATCCCAGGGACGGGGGAATATACTACCTCGCCACCTCCGGAGGAAATGTCTGGATGCAGAACAACCTTTATTATTCCGGCGCCGGATTCTCATACGAGAACAGCCCCGCGATGGACCGGGTGGTCGGAAGGCTGTACAGCTGGAACGAGGCGATGACCGCCTGCCCTGAAGGATGGCATCTTCCCTCAGACGCTGATTTCGCCGCCCTTGTTGAGGCCAGCGTTGGGAGGGGTGACATTTTCGCGGGAGCTGCCGGATCCATCATGAGTGATGTCTACTTTAACGGTATCAAGATGTGGACTTTCTGGCCGGATGTGAAGATCACGAACAAGGCCAAGTTCTCAGCTATCCCGATCGGCTACGCCATCAACCAGGAAGGTATACGGAAATTTGTAGGTACCAATGAGTACGCCGCTTTCTGGACTTCCGACGAAAACGGAGAGAACGGCTTGTACCGCTACATATTCGTCTCCAAGACCGACATATTCTGCTCAAGCGGAGACAAGGGATCGTTCCTCGCCTCCGTCAGATGCGTAAAAGACTGATAAGAAGTTAGTTACCTTAAATCGGTGATAACATAGGAATCCTCGAGGGTCTTTTCGTCAAAACGGAAAGACTCTTTCTTTTCCATCTTGTCTGAATATGAGAGATTCTTGATGACAAACTCAGAGACCGAGCCGTCATTCAGCTTCACCTCAGCGCCGATCAATTCGGCGGTGCCCGTCTTGAAGAAGAGCTTAAGTTGGGAAATGTCCATAGAATATTTCCCTTTGATTTTCGGATCCAAAACAGAAACGTCGGCCGCCTTACCCTGGAACTTCGAGGCTCCTGAGGAGACCTCAGTGAACGCGGAGTCCACAGCGGAGATCATCAGGGCCGGATTGGTGGCGTAGCTGTCAGCTGAGTCGTCAACATATTCAACGAGAGCCTCCTCTGACATACGGTCAACAGTCCAGCGGGTAGAACCATCGCACCAGACCTCAAGTCCGTTGCCTTCCAGCATGAAAGAGTTCCCCTGTATCTTGACTATCCCCTCCCCGGTCATCTTGGCCTTGGACTTTGAGGACTGGAGAGAGAATGAATAATCAAACGACACAAGTGAGGAAGAGACCTTGTCGATAAATCTCTCAAGGATCTTGCTCTTGGCATCAGCGCAAAATGATGAGGCCAGTAACGCGGCCAGTATGATGATGGTCTTTCTCATGATATGACACAAGATTGCACAAGTTGTGCCAGAAACCTACTGCTGGTTCCTGAAGGCCTCCAGGACCTTTTCCAGCTCATCAAGGCTGCCTATCAGGACCTCCCTGGGCTTTGATCCGGATTGAGGCCCGACGACTCCGGCCGCCTCGAGCTGGTCCATGACACGACCGGCCTTGGCATACCCCATTCCCAAACGTCTCTGGAGATCGGAAGTGGAGCCGCGCTGGTTCATGACGATCATCCTGGCCGCCTCCTCGAAACGCTCATCCAGATTCTTCATGTCAACCAGCCCTCCGGATCCATCCTCCGTGGACTCCTCGACATCCGGCAGGTAATAAGGGGTGTTGTAGCTCTTCTTGTAACCCTGCTGAGCACCGATGAACTCAGTCAGTTTGCTGATCTCCTCGCTGTCAATCAGAGCGCACTGGACCCTCTCCATCTCGACTCCGGCATAGTACAGCATGTCGCCCCTACCGATAAGTTTCTCGGCTCCGGGAGAATCAAGGATAGTGGAAGAGTCGATCCTGGAAATAACCCTGAATGCGATCCTGGTCGGGAAGTTAGCCTTGATCAGACCAGTGATGACGTCAACCGAAGGTCTTTGGGTCGCCAGAACTATGTGGATACCGGCCGCCCTACCCTTCTGGGCGAGACGGATGATGGATGTCGAGACACTCCTTGCCATGGCTTTGGCGTCTCCACCACCGCCAACAGACATTGTCAAGTCGGCGTACTCATCAACTATAGTCACAATATAGGGCAGGAACCTGTGGCCATCTGTAGGAAGAAGATGACGCTCCTTGAATTTCTCGTTATATTGCTTGATATTAGGCACATAAGCCTTGCTCAGCAATTCATAGCGCTGCTCCATCTCGGCCACGAGAGCCTTCAGGACCTTCTCGGCCTTGTCGGATTTCTTGACGATGGCGTTCTCCTGCTCATCCCTCTCGTCATTGCATGGCATGACCGCCAGGTAATGATGAAGCAGACGGCCATAGTGTGAGAACTCGACCATCTTCGGATCGATGAATACGAACTTCAGCTCCGAAGGATGCTTTGAATACAGCAATGACGCTACCATGGCGTTCAGTCCCACCGACTTACCCTGCTTCGTGGCTCCGGCCACGAGAAGGTGTGGAGCATCAGCCAGGTCAAAGACCTTTACTTTCTGATGGATTGTGTAACCGATAGCGATAGGCAACTCCGCCTTGCTCTCCCTGAAAGCGTTATCATTCAGGACAGCCCGCATCGGCACGATGGAAGGCTTGTCATTAGCCACCTCGATACCCACAGAGTCAGTCAGCGTGACAACACGTACTCCCCTGGCGTGGAGGTACATTCCGATATCCTCCTGCAGCTTCTTTATCTCGGCGATCTTGACTCCCGGAGCAGGATAAACCTTGTACAGTGTCACAGTCGGCCCGACGATGGCTTTGACATCGTTTATCTGGATACGGTAATTCTCAAGAGTCGCCCGGATCTTGTTGTTGTTCCTGGCCAACTCTTCCTCAGACACCTCATGACGGCCTGTGGCATATTCCTCCAGCAACTCCAGTGAAGGGAACTCATACCTCGGAAGCTCATCCCTGACATTGATCGGCTCCAGCTCTTGCGTGATCTCAGTGGACAATTCTTCACCCTTGATAATCTCCAAGGGTTTATCTTCCGGTTTATCCACGGGCTTATCTACTGGCTTAACCTCTTGTTTGACTTCCGGTCTGACTTCTGGTTTGACTTCCGGTTTGACTTCCGGACGGTCTGTCACATGCCCTTGGACGAATCCGTCCTCGCCACGCTGCGGCCGAGTACGGACGATGGGCTGTGGCGTGACCGGATCATCGACAAATCCCGGAACTTCCGGAGGATTAGGAGCACCCAGTGAGTCTAGCCATAGGCGGAACTTGTCGCTGGCGAAGAAAAGCCAAAGGGCCAGAAGAAGCAAGAGCAAAATGGCGGTTAAAATGGAACCGAAAAGGTTGCGGGACCAGCTGACCACAGTCTCGCCGCACTCGCCTCCGAGTCCTCCGCCAAACACATTGCCCCAACCGGCCAAATCGGATATGAACGCCAGAAGGAACGAGGCGACAAGGGCTCCGGAGACAGTGAGAAGGATTGTCCGGGTCATAGAATAATGCCACCTCTGGAGGAGCAAACGGGCTGACACCGCGAAAAGGATCAGCACCAACGCCAGACTGCCGAGACCGAACCACTCACGTACCAGGAGATTGGCCCACTTGTATCCTAACTTGCCAGCGAAATTGCTGATTTTCACTGACTGGTCAGCAACCGGGGCCGCCAGCGCGCTCTGATCCACTTTCCACGTGAAGAAATAGGACAGAGTGGCGAGAAGAGTGAACAGCGTGAATGCCGCCACGATGAGGCCGGTGGTCTTTACCAGTCTCGTCTTGTCGTCATCATCCATGTCTCTCCACAACCTGCGCATAGCTATTTCCTGTTTTTCCTGTTATTTTTCTTGCCTCCCTTCCGGTTCTGGCCGTTCATGCCGAGGTTTAAGCCCGGACGGTTGAAATTGGAGTCACCCGAGACCTTGCCCAACTCTATTCCCTCGGGAACCTTTATCCTGTAGTCAGAGAGTTTCTCTATATCCGAGAATATAGTCTCGTCGGCGACACTGTCCTTGTTCCAAATCAGATACTGCTGACGCATGTATATGGCCAGGGAGCGGATCATGCTTGTCTTGACCTCTCCTTCCGGTTCCCCCGCGATAAGGTCGATTATGCTCTCGATATTGCGGCCATAATGATTGGCCTTCACAGGAGCCTTGTCCAGAGGAATGACCATAGGACGGGCGGCCTTCGCCTCAGGGAGAGGGGCCGGATACGGGGAGTCGATATCAAGGTCGTAACCGGCGATCATGTAGAGATGGTCCCAGAGCTTCTGCTCATAGTTTTCCTGCTGGTGTACCTGCGGGTTAAGGGTCTCCATGACCTTCACCACAGCCCGGGCCTGCTCGCTGCGCTTGTCCCTGTCAGGGATAGCCTTAAGCTGCTCGACCATAATCAGCACATTACGGCCATACTCCGGCATCTGGAGTTTCTCCCTCTCAGTGTTGTAATAAAGCTTTATAGAGTTGTTGTTAGCTTCCATACACATAAAGTCTATTTCGCGAATATAAGAAAAAAAAGCCGCTTAGCCATTTTCCTTCTGAGGGAATATGATGCTGACCACTAAGCCGATGACAAAGCATGTCACAAACCCGACTGAAGAGTAAAGGAGCAGATGGACCATCTGGAACCTGGTGACGACCAATTGGACAGCCACACCGGTCAGAAGCCCGGCGACAGCACCTGTCGAATTCGCTTTCGGGCATAGGAAACCGAGAAGGAAGAGCCCGCCGAGCCCGCCGAGCAAAATGCCGAGAATCTTGGAGAACTCATCCCAGAGGGATTTCACATCCCAGGTCGCCATCATAAGAGCGAAACATATACCGATCGCACCGATCAGGAGGGTTGCTGTCTTAGCGGTCTTCAGTGAGGCCCTCTCATTCCTCAGCTTGGAATGGATATCGGTCACATAAGCGGTCGCGGCGGAGTTCATCGACGCGCTCAGGGTCGACATCGCCGCGGCGAAAATGCCGGCGATCACCAGGCCGAGCGCCCCGGTGGGTATGTGGAGGCTGACGTACCACGGGAGAATGGCGTCAGGATCGTTGACTCCCATGCTCAGTTCCGAAGGATGCGTCTTGAAGAAAACATAAATCGCGGTGCCTACGAAGAAGAATAGCAAGGTCGCGGGAACACTCAGGAAGGCGTTGGTATAGACGCTCTTACGGGCCTGCTTCTCTGTGCTGGTGGTCAAATACCGCTGCACGACAGTCTGGTCAGTCCCATAGGTGGTGATATTCGTGAACACAGTGGCTATCAGCACTGTCCACACAGTGGTCTGCCGAAGGTCGAAGTGAAGTGATCCGAGAGAGAATTTACCGTCGGCGGCGGCTGTCGAGACAAGGGCCGGGAAGGAACCGGGAGTGGCCCCGGCTATACTGAAAACGACGGCGAGCGCGGCTCCGATCAGGACCACCACCTGAAGGGCGTCAGTCCAGGCGACAGCCTCGATTCCACCCATATATGTGTACACGAGCGCCAGGACGCCCATCAACGCTATGCAAGCGAAAATGTCAAAACCCGTCACGATATTCAGGGCTATGGAGGGCAGCAGCAACACGACACCCATCCTCCCAACCTGGTATAAGATGAACGACAAACTGCATAGGATCCTGACGAAGGGACTGAAACGCCTCTCGAGATATTCATAGGCGGTAGTCACACCGAGGCTCCTGAATTTGGGGATGAAAAGGAGGGTGATGAACGGCACCACCAGCACAATCCCGAAATTGAACAGCAGGTAGCTCCAGTCAGTAGCGTAAGTCTTCGCCGGGATGGACATGAAAGTTATGGCGGACAAAGTGGTCCCGAATATGCTCAAGCCCACTATAGGCCAGGGAATCCTGCCACCGCCCTTGAAGTAGTCATCGGTGCTTTTCTGCCGTTTGGAGAAGAACCATCCCATCCAGGCGAGGACGGCGAAATAAAGGAATATCACAACGATATCCAGCCATCCCATCCTCCTGATATGACTTTTGATCTCCCCTCTTAATATTACGGGAGTCCGAACTCCCGGAGCCACCTCGCCGCTGCAGATGATGAACGAGTCACCATCTCTCAGGATACTGGTCGTGACAGGCAGGACCTGGTCTTCGACCGGTACGGTCAGCATCGTGGAAGTGACTGTATGATAAAGCCTAAGGACATTATCCGGGATAGATGGATCCTCACTTCTGCCACCGGCGAACAAGATATGGTTCGTTCCGAACGGGACAGCGCAGCCAGCCATGACCGGGAAATCACCCTTGACAGACTTCCATTCTCCCAGGCGCGGGTTCCAAGCCCATCCATCGTCAAGGACTTGCCAGGGAGAGTCCCCCTGGTAATTCCTTCCGCTGAACAAGTAAAAGCAATTGTCCAACCCATCGCTCTGCACAACTCCGACCGCGAAAGCCCTGGCCGGGGCATCCGGCCACGGAAGGGTCTTAGTCTGTCTGGTCTTGAGATCGACGCGGAGGAACACGTCCAAAGCCTCCTGATCAGCTCCCATAGAGGATATTCCGCCAGCCAGATAGACCTGGGAGCCGATCTGCCCGCCCGCCATATTGGACAGCGGGAGCGGAAGGGACCCCCAATCCTCAACTATAGGATTGCCGTCCGGATCCAGCCTCAAGAAACGGATCTCGGACAGACACTCCTCGGCCCGGCATCCCCCAATCAGGAGAAGCCCCCCATCGTGAGGAATAGTGACACCATAAGCGGATTCCTTCCCCAAAGCGCCTGGCCAGCATCGCCATCCGGTTTCTGGATTCTGGATGTAAACATCTGAGTACCAGACCTTGGGGCCTCCTGCGGAAGGAAGGCCATCCGGGAAATTCGCTCCACCGGCGACCACAAGGCGGTCCCCTATCATTCCGGCATAGACTCCAGCGAGCCCAAGATTGGCGGCGGTATCAGACGGGGATGGAGGGAGAACTGTCGAATCCCACACAAGGTCTTCGACACTGGTGAGAGCAAGACCGCTATTCCCATGGTCTCCCGCCTGTCTGGAAGACGAGCAGGAGACCAGGATAGCCAGCAAGGCGGTAAGGAATGCCAGGCTACGGTTCATTTATTTGAATATATTCTTGAACTCTTCGAACACTGTTCCGGTCAATTCCTCGAGGAAAGCCTTATACTTGTCATCATCCATTGTGTTGAGCGGCCTGCGGCAAGGGCCGAGATCCAACCCGGCCGCCTTCATGAACGCTTTGCCGCATCCGCTGCCATACTTGTCCAACAGTGTTATCAGCTTCACGGCCTCGAACTGGAGAGAAGCCGCCTTGGCCATATCCCCGGCGTCAAACGCCTCTGTGATAGCGTTATATACAGGAGCCATATAACCATAAGTGCTGCCGACAAATGTCCTGCCCCCTATGGACAGGGCCTCGAGGAGCATCTCGTCCCTTCCCCACATGATATTGTACTTATGGTTACCATACTCCAGACACAGATGGTAGTCCATCATGTTCTCGTCCGTGTACTTGATCCCGGCGAAGTTGGGAATCAACCCGTCCACAATCTCCAAGAACCGGATCATCGGGAAAGATACCTTTGTGAGAATCGGGATATGGTAAAAAAAGAACGGCATGTCAGGAACCGCAGACGCCACCTCCGCCACAGCCAGTGCCAAATCCTTGACGGAGGCGGGGCGCTGGTAATAAGGAGCTGTCATTGCGACAGCGTCCAGGCCGACCTCACTGGCGAATCTCGCGAGATCCTTGCAATCCTCCAGGCTTGTACCGCCGAGGAAACCAATAACGGCGAATCCTTCGCTCCTTTGTCCCGCCCACTCTTTGAACAGAGCTTTTTTCTCGGACATGGTGAGGGACGATCCCTCACCAGTGGTACCGCAGGCGAACACCCCGGACACCCCGTTGTCCTTATAAAACCTCGCCTGAAGGGGGACCTTGGACAAATCAACACTACCCTGCGCATCGAACGCCGTGAACGGTGCGCAGATCAGACCTTTTATCTTATTCATATCCAGCTACTTCCCGAAATAGCGCTGAAGAAGACCATAAAAACCGGCGCCGTGGCGGGCCTCATCCTTAGCCATTTCATGTACAGTGTCATGGATGGCGTCATAGCCGAGTTGCTTAGCCCTTGTGGCGATGGCGAGCTTACCTTCGCAAGCGCCAGCCTCAGCCTGATAACGTTTCTCGAGGTTGGTCTTGGTGTCCCAAACGACCTCTCCCAGAAGCTCGGCGAACTTTGAGGCATGATCCGCCTCCTCAAAAGCATAGCGCTTGAAAGCGTCCGCGATCTCGGGGAAGCCTTCCCTCTCGGCCTGGCGGCTCATGGCAAGGTACATACCCACCTCGGAGCATTCACCGTTGAAATGATCCCTGAGTCCCTGGAGTATCTCCTCATCCTCGACTTTACCGTCGCCGATGTGGTGTTCGCAAGCCCACTGGGGTTTGCCGGCCTCGTCCTTTATCTCGACAAATTTGCTAGCGGGAGCCTTACACTGAGGGCAACGCTCCGGCGGGTTCTCGCCCTCATAGACGTACCCGCAAACTAAACATCTGAATTTCTTTTTCATAATGATAAAAGTGTTTTCACAAATATAAAAAACATTTCCGGTTTTCATTGTACCCTGATCTGGCACATTATGAGTTTATCTTTGCCGATAGGTTAATTTCGCGTATATTAGTAGGACTATAGATTATATGACCCCATTCCTCAAACAAGTAGCGCTGCGATATCTGGCCGGGAAGGACATCTCCTCGAAGGTCTTCGTGTTCCCCAACCGCCGTAGCCAGGTCTTCTTCAAGAAGTACCTGAGTGATGCGGTGGCTTCCACCGGAAGGCCGATTGTCGCTCCGGAGCTGTTGACCATCAACGATTTCTTCTACAAAGTCTCCGGCACACAGGCCAGCGACAGGGTAACCCTCCTTCTCGAGTTGTATGCTTGTTACAAGGATGTCCACAAAGAGGCCGAGCCACTGGATGAGTTCATTTTCTGGGGAGACGTGATCCTCGGAGACTTTGACGATATTGACAAGTACCTTGTCAGCCCGGACAGGCTTTTCACCAACGTCAAGGAGTTCAAGGATATCCAGGACACCTTTTCCTACCTCACCGAAAACCAGCGAAAAGCCCTGGAGAGCTTCTCCAGGCACTTCAAAGAGAATGTCGGGAAAGAGTCCGGATCCGTCAAAGACAGGTTCCTGCGAATATGGAATATCCTCCTTCCCCTCTACAAAGGTTTCCGGAAGCGCCTCACATCCAAAGGCATGGCCTACGAGGGCATGGCCTACAGGAATCTGGCGGAGAGACTCAGGGAAGAGTCGGTAGCCGATGTGCTGGCGTCGGTGGAAGGAGAAGGCAGGGAATATGTTTTCGTGGGGCTCAACGCCCTTAATGAGTGCGAGAGGACTGTCTTGAGGAAAATGCGCTCGGCCGGCCTGGCCGCCTTCTGCTGGGACTTCTCCTCAGATATGCTCAAGGATCCCCGCAATAATGCCTCCTTGTTCATGACCAGGAATCTGGAAGAGTTCGGACAGGCTTTTCCCCTGGACGATGGTAATCTCCAGGTTCCTGACATCGAGGTTGTCAGCGTCCCTTCGGCCGCAGGCCAGGCCAAATTGCTCACTTCGTTATTAGTAGATGAGGATCGCGCGGTGATCCTGCCGGATGAGAGTCTATTGCTCCCTGTGCTGAACTCTATCCCGCCCAACATCAGGGATATCAACGTGACGATGGGCTATCCTATCAAGGGAAGCTCGATTTATGATTTCCTGGGATTGGTTTCCGCCATGCAAACGCACCTGCGACAGAAGGATGGCCAGTGGTATTTCTACCACAACCAGGTTTGGTCTGTTTTCGCCTCAGGTCTCTTCAAGGAGATAACCCGCGGAGACGATGAGACCCTCAGGAAGGTCGCCGAAGTGAAAAAACAGGCGAAATACTACATCCCGGAGTCCGAGCTTGGAGGCACACCGCTTCTCGACTTGGTTTTCCGTCCGGTCGCGAAAGATCTCAGATCAGCGGACAAAAAACAGATCAAGGCCATCGCCGAGTACCAGAAAGCCTTGATCCGAGGCTTGGCTGCGGCTATGGCGAAGGCACCGGACATGGCCATTGAGCTGGAGTTCTGCAAGAAAGCGTATTCCGGGATCAACCAATTGGAAGAGAATGACCTTGAGGTTCTTCCCGCCACCTACTTCAGGTTGCTGGACCAGATCCTCGGCCCCATGTCGGTTCCTTTCAACGGGGAGCCTCTGAAAGGGCTCCAGATTATGGGGCCTCTCGAGACCAGGGCTTTGGACTTCAAGCATCTGGTGATACTGTCTTGCAATGAAGGGGTATTCCCTCGTCGCAGCGTCAGTTCCTCTTTTATCCCGCCAGAGCTTCGCAGGGGGTTCGGCCTTCCGACCTACGAGTACCAGGACGCTATCTGGGCATACTACTTCTACAGGATGATCCAAAGGGCTGAGACAGTCACTCTCGTGTACGACTCCCGCACGGAAGGTCTTAAGAGTGGAGAGGAGAGCCGCTTTATCAAGCAGCTCGAATATCACTACAACCTACCTCTTAAGAGAAGTTTCGTGAAAGCGGAGGCCAAGATCGAGTCGTTTGCCAGGGAAATACCTAAGACAGAGGAACATATACAAAGGTTGAAAGATGTTTCCCTCTCGGCCTCCTCCCTGAAGAACTACCTCGACTGCCCGGCCATGTTCTATTTTTCGAAAGTGGAAAGACTCAAAGAGGAGAGCGAGGTCGAGGAAGATCTGGACGCCAGGACCGTCGGTGAGGTCTACCACACCACGATGCAAGCCCTATATATGGGCGATGGAGCGATGGATCCTTCCTACGACATCAGCGACAAGAGGCTGAACGCCACCTTCCCCGGCGCCCTTAAAGAGATCACGAAGGAATACATCACCTCTTGGCTTGGCCGCAAATCCGACATCAAGCGGAGGGTCAGAAGCCTTATCATGTCCCAGCTCCGCACCCTCGAAGTGACGGGCAGGAACCTTGTGTATGAGAATGTTATCGTCCAATATGTGATGAAGACCCTCCGCAGGGACAAGGAACTGATGGAGAAGTTGGGAGTCGATTCGTTCCGGGTGTTGGGGCTGGAGAGGAAGGTTTCCACGGAGATAGACGGATTCAAGTTCGAGGGCTACATCGACAGGATGGACAGCTTCCTGCCCGGTGAGGTGAGGATTATCGACTACAAGACCGGGAAGGTGGGGGATAAAGACGTGGACATCACCCCTGTCACCGCTCCGGGAGTCGTCTCCTTGATATTCGGGGAAAGCAACAAAGACCGCCCGAAAATCGCGCTCCAGATGTTCATTTATGACATCATGGTCCTCAATGACCCTGAGCTGAAAGACAAGGTAATAATCAACTCCGTCTACCAGCCTGCGAAGCTTTTCAAGGAGGAAGTCAAAAATGTCCCGATGTGCGTGGAATTCAAAGACGAAATGATGGAAAGGCTCCACAGTCTTTTGGCCGAAATGAAGGATGTCTCCCTGCCGTGGAGCCGTACCTCTGACGAGGATACCTGCTCCTATTGTGATTTCAAAATGATTTGCGGAAGATAGTCATGATCAAGATATTACGAGCGTCAGCCGGTTCCGGCAAAACACATAACCTGGCCGAGACATATATCAGGATCCTACTCTCGGAGGCTGATCCTTCAGCATATCGGCATATCCTCGCGGTGACTTTCACCAACAAGGCCACCGATGAGATGAAAAAGAGGATTCTGAAAGAACTCCACACCCTTTCCGTCGACCCTTCAAAATCTCCATATAAGGATGATTTCATCCCGTCACTTTTCTCATCGGCTGAAGCCCTCAAGAGAAAGGCCGGGGACATCCTCATCCGCATCCTCCACGACTACGGGGCTTTCGCTGTCAGCACAATAGACCGCTTCTTCCAACAGACCCTGAAGGCCTTCTCCAGGGAAATCGGCCAATTCGCTTCCTATCAGGTCGAACTTGACAAGGAGTCCCTTGTGGCCGAGACGGTGGACAGGATCCTGGACTCCCTGACTGAGGATGACAAGGCCCTCCTGGGGTGGCTCAGCGACAATATGATGGAGCAAATAGAGCAAGGCAAGAAACCAAATCTTGAATATGATCTGACGAATATGGCCAAACGCCTGAAATCCGAGCAGCATCGCACCGTTTTGGAAGAAAACGGGATCGATGAGGACAGGGCATATTCAAAAGAGAGTCTCGCTGCCTTGAGAAAGCGCCTCAGACAATACATGACCGACTTCATAGAGGGTCTCAAAAAGGCGGCTGGAGAAGTCGACAAAGCATTCTCTGACAACGGGTTATCACCTTACGACACAAGCCGGAAGTGGCTTGGGGCGTATCTCGATAAGATTATCGCGCTGGAGCCAAGGGCATCCATCCCTGAGATCTCGGATTCGGTACGGGGGAAGGCGTCTGATTACTCCACTTGGTTCAAGCGGAGCGACCAAAAGGCATACGCCCATCTTGAGGGAGACCTTCTTCCCCCATTCGCCAGATTCGTGGCTTTCTACGACCACGGGGCGAAGGCATACGAGACAGCCCGTATCCTTCTCGACCAGATTGGCTCCCTTGGGATCGCTTCCGAGTTGCGAAAAGAGTTCCAGAACCTTCTGAAAGAGAAGAATGTGCTGAGCCTTGACGACTCGAATGTCCTTCTCAAGAACATAATTGACGGAGCTGACGCCCCCTTCATCTACGAGAAGTTGGGAGTCAGGTTTGAGCATTTCCTGCTGGACGAGTTCCAGGACACCTCCCGGGTGCAGTGGGAGAATTTCAAGCCACTGATAGCGAATAGTGACTCGGAAGGATTTGATAATCTCCTGGTTGGAGATGTGAAGCAGAGCATCTACCGCTTCAGAGGTTCCGACTGGAAACTGATGGCCGCCGATGTCGCGGCGCAGTTCCCCGCAGCCGAGGAAGACAACCTCGAGGGTAACTGGAGGAGCCTGAAAAACCTGGTGGAGTTCAACAACAAGTTCTTCGCCTATGCCGCTGAACGCTTGGACAAGGCCTATGGAGATGAGGCCGGGGGAATATCCGTCTCAAGGATCTACGGCAAAAAGGAGGACGGCGAGTTCGAGGAGCAGCTGGTGATGACTGAGGAGGCGGAGGAAGGCTCGGTTGAAGCCGTGTTCTGCCCTGCTGAGGAAGAGAATGACCACATCCTCAGGACCATCCGGAAGGTTATGGACGCCGGAGCGCTTCCTGGAGACATAACTGTCCTCGTGAGAAACAACAAAGAAGGTTCAAAGGTGGCTACCTTTCTGATGGACAATGGTTGGGATGTGATTTCAGACGACTCCCTGAACCTGAAGTCATCTTTCATCGTGAGGAAGCTTGTATCGCTGATCTCCTCTGTCAAGAACCCTGACGACACGATCGGATCCTTCCTGGCGAAAGAAGCCGGACTCGATGTCAGTGACCTTTCTTTCCACTCCCTGGTCGACTTGTGTGAAAGGCTCGCGAGGCTACTCGCCAATGGACCCGACAAGGAGATATTCAAAAGCGAGACCCTTTACATCCAGTCATTTATGGATTACGTGATGGACCATGTCGCGGTCAATGGGAACTCCCTTGACACTTTCTTGAAGGCATGGGACAAGGCCGACCCGATGGTCAGTTCCCCTTCCGACGTGGAGGCTATCAGGGTTATGACCGTCCACAAGTCAAAGGGCCTTGAGTTCCCCTATGTCATCCTCCCCTATGCTGAGAAAGTCGGACTGTTCCGGGATGGGAAGTCCTGGTCAGTCCCCAATGTGGAAGGAACCCCTCTTGACGGAATCGGGAAGACGGCGTTCGACATCAATCTTTCGGGGAAAAGCACCGGGACCCTATTCGAAAAAGACTACCTGAATGAGCTTTTTCTCCAATACATAGACAACATCAATGTGCTCTATGTCGCCCTGACAAGGGCCGGTAAGGGAATGACCATCATCGCGGATGGTGGTTGCTCCCCTGCCAAAAGCCTCGCAGGTATCCTCAAAGAGTATCTTGGAGACGGGAATATCCTCTCCGGTTTCAGCCAGGAGGATAGTGACGATGGTCTGACAAGAACATTCAGCCTGGGGCAGATATATGACTTCTCCAAAATGAAGAGGAAGGATTCCGGTATCACCAAACGTGAGCCCGGCTACCCTTCATTTCCGCTGAATCCCGAGAACGAGGATGACGAATCCGAGGATCGTGGAAGGTTAAGGCTCTCCTCCGAGGCGGCATATTTCTTCACTGATGAGGGTGCGGCCATCGAGGAAGCCAGGCACAATGGCACCGTTTTGCACGACATCCTCTCGAGGGTCAGGGTTCCCTCAGACCTTGAGGCCTCCGTGATCCTGGCCGTCAGGCAGGGGGATCTGGACGGGGACAAACAGACGGAAGTCATTGATCTGCTGTCAAAAAGGATCTCGGCACATCCGGAGTGGTTCCCCCTGGAGGGAGCGGAGGTTTTCAACGAGGTGTCCCTAATTGATTCGGACGGTCGGGAATGGAGACCGGACAGGGTCGTGATCAAGGATGGCGCGGTCACGATAATTGACTATAAGTTTGGCGAGAAAGAGCAACGCTATCGGGCACAAGTGGGCCGGTATGCCAATATCTACCGCCGTCTTGGCCACGAGAATGTCTCCACCGCGATATGGTATGTCAATTCCGATGAGATTGACTGACTTTTTTGTATATTTGGAGGAAACGCCGACTTGATATGGAAGAGAAAGACAGGAGACTATACCCCATGAAATTCCTCGACAACGACTCCCAGACCCCCTGGGGCCGTGTCAGCTACAAGATCGCGGACCTCGGGTTCGTGAACTCCATGGTCGCTGAAGGGTGGTTCGGGGGCAATTCCCTGGAGGAACTGATGGGCACATATATGGAAAGAGTTGTCGGGGACGACGCTTTCGAGTATTATGGTCTCCAGTTCCCTATACTGGTCAAGGAAATCAAGACTGACGGCTGGCAGCCGCTTCAGGTGAATATCCCTGACAGTGAGGCGGAACAGAGGTACGATTCCCTTGGCAAGACCGCCATGTGGCACGTGCTGGAAGCGGAACCGGATGCCAAGATCTATCTCGGTCTCAAAAGGGATGTCGAGCCCGAGGACTTTTACCGCAGGTGTATGGACGGCCGTATCGAAGAGATCCTCAACGAGTTCCATCCCGTAAAGGGAGACTCTTTCCTCATCGTGCCTGGCACCGTCTTCGCCGCTGGGCCCGGTCTTACCATTCTCGAGATCTCGGAGAGTTCCGAACTTACTTTCAACATCTATGACCTTGGCTCAAATCTCTCTGGAGACGATCCCGTCCTTCTCGAAGAGGCATTTGATTTTATCTCATTCCTCAAGTACTCCCCTTCTTCAGAAAGGGATGAGTTCAAGGTGACAAGGATGGATTTAAGTGACCCGCTCCACATATACAGCGACCAACCCGGCCCATTCTCGACCTATTCCTGCTTAAGTGGAGAGGCCGTCATCCAGCCGGGTCCCGGGACCGAAAGTTTCCCTCAAGTCAGTATCAAGGCAGGCCAAACCGTACTGGTACCATCCGAGGTAAATGACATCCTCCTTCTGCCGGCTCAGGAAGGCACCGCGCTTCTTGAGGCCACAGTTGAAAGACGGAACGATCCCGACTCTTATATCGGCGACAGCCAACCTGACTCCGCCGACTCCCCTGACCCACATCTGAGAATCTGGAATTGAACACCATGGCTGAATCTGACAGAATCGACAAAGTCCTCTGGGCTTTAAGAATATACAAGACCCGCACAGAGGCTACAGAAGCCTGCAAAGGTGGCAAGGTCAAGATTGACGGCTCAAATGTCAAGCCATCACGTTTGGTGAAAACAGGAGATACCATCAATGTCCACAAAGGGATAATCCAGTATTCCTACAAATTGATACAGATTCCACCCCACCGTCTTGGAGCCAAGCTGGTTCCGGATTACGCGGAGAATCTTACCTCCCAGGAGGAACTTGACAAGCTCAGGGCTCCCGTGGAGACATTTTTCTTGCGGAGGGACAGGGGTACCGGACGTCCCACAAAGAAAGAGAGGCGTGAGATGGAGGAGGCATGGGACAAGTTCGATATCGCCTCCAGTTACGGAATGGATTACGATGATGATTTAGAATGATTAACCACTGAATAAAAATCCTTACTCGCCAATCCTTTGACAATCAACGGTTTATAAGCATATATTATTGTGTGTCAAACGTTTAGAAAGCATCGGTTTATCCCGCTTATATCCCGCACATATCCCAAATTTTCCCGAAATTCTGTCACTTATTTGTCACTTCCATGACCAAACCTAAAGAACTCGTGACCCTCCGCCAGAGGAAGACAAAAAACGGAGGGCAAACATTATATCTGGACTACACCGTCAACGGCGTGAGGACAAGGGAGTTTTTGAGGATGTACCTCGTCCCTGAGAGGACGAGGGTCGACAAGCTCCAGAACCGCGAGACCCTCATCGCCGCCGAGGCGATGAAGACAAGGCGCACGATCGAGATGCAGGAGGGCAAGGCGGGGATCAGGAGGGCCGCCGAGAGGGACATGCTTGTCACGGATTATGTCAAGGAGAGGGCGGAGTTCTACAGGAAGCAGGGGCAGGTCGGCCAGGCCGGGACGATGGACAAGATAAGGAGATGGCTTCTCGACTACGGGCGGAGGGCAACCCTCCGGACGGTTGACAAGCGGTACATCCTCGAATTCGTCAGGCACATGAGACAGAGGGGTCTGGCCGAAAGCACGATCTACCTTTACTTCTCCAACCTCAACACCGTGTTCAACCACGCGTACAGGGAGGATCTCATAAGGGAGAACCCCATCTCGAAGATGGATGTCCCGGAGAGGCCGAGGCCGCCGGAGAGCAACAGGGAGTACCTCACGTTCGACGAGGTGAGGAAGCTGACGGAGACAAGGTGCGGCAACGAGTCGGTGAAGAGGGCCTTCCTCTTCGCCTGCTTCACCGGTCTCCGCCTGAGTGACATCGAGGCCCTCACGTGGGACAGGGTCAGGGACAGCGGCAGGGGCATGCAGGTGGAGGCCACCCAGATAAAGACAAAAAGGGCGGTCTATGTCCCCCTGTCCTCGAACGCCCTCGCCCAGCTTCCGGAGAGGGGCGAGGGCAAGGTGTTCGACCTCCCCAACCGCGTGACCATCGGGGAGGACATAAGGGACTGGGTCGGCAGGGCGGGGATCGGCAAGCGTGTCACTTTCCACTGCGCCAGGCACACCTACGCCACGATGCTCCTCACGTTCGGGGCGAACCTCTACACCGTGTCGTCCCTCCTCGGACACGCCAACATATCCACCACCCAGCTTTACGCCAAGATAGTGGACGAGAACAAGAGGATGACCGTCGATCTCATCCCCTCCATTGGGGAAAGATAGACCTCGACTCCACTTCCCCCTCGTTATATTCGCTGGCACAGTATAGTGTCGGCGAATTATGTATTACACAATAGACAAATCCGAGTTACACGCGCTCGTCGCGCAGCAGGTGTCGCTGGTCGCGGACGAGGCCTACGGGGACAACGGCATATCGCTCTACGACAGCGTAGTCCTGACAGAGAAGGACACGCCCACGGTCGAGAGGCTCATCAACGACGCCGTCGCCGCGATAGCCAGCCGTTGTTTCGACATCTGCAAGTACTATTACGACACCGACACCTCCTCCTCCAGCGGCGAGAGGCTTTACTTCTATGTCCCCGACCTGGACGAGACGATGGAGGAGACGATCGGGCAGGATCTCACGGACTTCATAGTCCTCTTCACCTGCAACCAGATATTCCTGACCAGGAGGCCGTCGGTGGTTCCCGTCTTCACGGAGCAGGCGCAGGCCGCCTTGAACAGGGCGGTCTCCCTCCTCAAATCCCGCAAATCACCCATCAAGATATGGTAATAAAGTTATACACGGAACAACTGGTCAGCGAGATCAGGGGCGTCTCGCACCACGAGGTGGCCGAGATACCGGACGTTGAGGCGAGATACCGGGCCGAGGCCGGAAGCGAGAAACTGCCCCTCATCTACCGGGGCATAAGCGAGGGTGTCGGAAGGCTCGTCCGCAGATGCCACAGGTTCCTCAGGGGCGGGTACGCCGGGGAGCGGGACAACGCGATGGAGCTGCCGCCTGAGCTGGTCTTCGACTTCGACATATCGGAGCGGAGGGCTGTCGGCAAGGCCGAGCCCCTGGCCGAGGAGATGTCCTCGCTCGTAGTCCATTACGCCCTCTCAAGATTCTACTCCAACGTCTCGCAGCCAGACCTGTCCAACAAGCACAGCCTCATGGCCATAGACGCCGGCAACGAGATAGACAACCTCCTTTACTCTAAACTCCCTCCCATATTATGAACGTGATACTCGCCATAGACAACGACACCGAGGCCCCCAGGAAGGAGCGGGTGGTCGAGATATACAAGAACGAGGTGTACAAGGACGTGGATCTCGTCACATACAAGCATGTCGAGGGCAACGCCGTCCCGAACCCTGAGTCCCGCAACGCCATAGCCTCAGACGTGTCCGAGGACATGGACGGGGCGGTCATCGTGAGGTACGTCGAGTTCCGGGACGCCATACTGAGGAGGAGGCTGCAGTCCGTCCTCGTGGAGAGAACCCAGGACTACGCCGACGATGACCTCAACCTCGACGACCACAAGTACAGGTACAGGTTCTCCCTGCCGGAGACCTTCAACGACAACCTCATGGAACCCCTCGCCGAGCACATCCACAGGTTCCTCGTCTGGGGAGCCCTCTACGACTGGTACTCCCAGTTCGGGATGCCGCAGGCCGGGGTCTACGGGTCGCAGCTCGACAAACTTGAGGAGGACATCTCCAGCATACTCCGCTCACCCTCGCTGGCCAAGCGGCCCATGCAGCCGTTCGGCCCGGCGATAAAGATATACTGATTATGGCGAAGAGAGAGAAAGGCGACGGGCTCGGCAGGCTCGGAGGACGCAAGGCCGGGACACCGAACAAGATAACGAGAGAGAAGAGGGAGATCATAGCCGCCTTCATCGAGGGCCGCTGGGGTGATTTCGAGAAGGCCTACGACGAGATCGACGACCCCGCCAAGAAGTGCATGATAATGGTAGACCTCCTGCCGTTCGCCGTCCCGAAGATGGCGTCCATAGAGTACAAGGACAAGTCCAGACCCAAGACCCTCCAGGACGAGCTGGACGAGATATCCGGGGAGAAGACGAGGAAATGAGAAGCAAGTACGGCAACAGGAAGGTGGAGGTGGACGGCATCCGTTTCGACTCCAAGAAAGAGGCGGGGTTCTACCTCTTCCTGAAAGACGGTGTGAGGAAGGGTGAGATATCCGACCTGCGCCTGCAAGTCCCCTTCGAGCTCATCCCCGCCATCTGGGAGGACGCGGTCATCCACCTCAAGACGAGGGACAAGGTCGTGACCAGATGCGTCCAGAAGGCGGTTCATTATGTGGCGGACTTCGTGTTCACCGAGACCGCCACCGGGAAGGAGGTCGTGGTGGACGTGAAGGGAGGCAAGGCCACGAGGACACCGGAGTACCGGCTGAAGAGGAAGATGATGAGAGCCCTCAAGGGCATCGAGATAACCGAGGTGTGATAAAAGCCCTCGGCTGATATGTAAAAAGCACCACCAATTTACAAATAGGGAAGCTGTCCCACCGCCAAGGGCTTATAAGGGCCTTTGATGGGGCAGTTTCCATTATTTATTCATGGTGGTGCGACACAAAGGTAATGAAAAATTACCGTAAAATGAATCCTGAAGCGGGTAAAATTATTCTGTCCGAGTTCCTTGCCTTCCTGAAGTACAAGGTGGACAACGACCTTCTCACTATGGAGGAGGTGGACTCCCTCGCCAAGGCTTTCGCGGATAATATCCGCCTCACCGGAACGATTGACGACTTGGCGGGCTTTTACAGGCAGAGCCGGAACAATGTCAAAGTGGTCATCAACAGGAACCTTATAGCCAAACCACAAAGAAGGGTCTTCTATTCCTTCAACGCCTTCAGGAAAATCGTGCCGAAAAGATGGTTGGAAAGTTACAGGCAACCATCAGATTCACAGGCACATAACAGCGATTAACAACATATATGTAACCTATTGGTCTGCCTGCGGATAGGCATCTAACTTTGCCATACAGTTTAATCTCAAAAACCTCTTTATTATGGCAGAAACAGTAGTTTACACGCCTGAAAATCAGGCTAACTCAATTCCCGCGTGGATGGCCATGAACAATGGCGGACTCTTCGGGAACAGCGGCTGGGGAGGAGGCATTCTCGGTTTCCTTCTCGGACTCTTCTTCGGCAACGGCTGGGGAGGCTGGGGCAACGGATTCGGCGGCTTCGGCGGCGGGAATTCCGGGGCGGGATTCCTCTCCAACCAGATCAACAACGACAGCGGCAGGGAACTCCTGATGAACGCTATCACCTCCCAGGGTGAGGCTGGCAGGGCGGCCACCCAGAACCTCGCCACCATGCTCGGTCAGGACTACGGTCAGGTGAGCAGCGCAATTGCCGCCATCCAGAGCGCACTCTCAACCCTCGCTCTCCAGCAGGCGGTGTCCGTTCCACAGATCATCAACTCCATCCAGAGCGGTGATGCGGCCCTTGCCTCACAGTTGGCGCAATGCTGCTGCGAGAACAGGCTCCTCACCACCCAGCAGGGTTATGAGTCCCGCATCGCCACCATCGAGCAGACAAATGTGCTCAACTCCTCCATCCTCGGAAGCGGACAGAAGACGGTTGATGCGATTGCCGACCTCAAGACCTCCATGGTCTCCGAGTTCTGCGCCGCCAAGGAAAGGGATATGCAGGCCAAGATCGACACCCAGTCCGACATCATCACCCAGCTGCGCAACCAGCTTGACAATGACAGGCAGACAGCGCAGTTCACCGCCCTCCTCGCTCCGATCCAGGCACAGGTCAACACCATCGCCTCCAAGCAGATCAACACTGTCCCCGTGGCATGGCCCAACCTCCAGGCCGTCAACACCACCCCTTACGTGAATGGCGGCTACTACGGATCTCCGTTCGGATTCGGCAATGGCGTAACCTTCTAAATCAAGTGAGCCATGTTCGGTTGTGTCAACATCACGACTAACGCCAACGGAACGGCTTACTTGAGGACAACCGGAGTGACGGTAGGTACGGACACGGTTGATTTCGCCCTCGGCTTCCGCAGGATTCCCCCTATGGGAGACGTGACGATCAATGTGGCCGATGCCATCCCCGAAGGGACAACCGGAACTCTGCCAGTCAGATTCACGCTGAACGGTAGCACAAGAAACCTCACCTTCTTCGGTGGGACTAACGTGACCGCAGCGGATCTCACTGGGACTGGAGTCATCAAAGTCTGGTACGACTGGTACACAGGGACACTCCAACTCGTTTCCCCTCTTGCGCCTACGGCGTAGTCATTAAGTTTATCACCAAAAATTAACAACAATGTTCCAGGGTTTGACTCAAGGATCGACCATTACGGTTCTCTACAAGAACATCCCCCGTGTTGCGGACGGAAGGGTTATATCCGTAAACACGCACATGCCTACCTATAACCCCCAACAGCCGATGGCCATAATGAACGGCCCCGTCACGGACATCACCGTCCAGATCGGGAATGAGACCATCCCCTTTGCCGGACTACCCGCAAACGGGGTTGTGGCCAACTTCCCCGAAAAGGGTCTGTTCATGGCCACGGAAAAGTCAGCCGTCCTCCGGGAGATCGAGGCTATGGCCACCGCAAGCAAACAGGTGCTGGAATCCGTTCCCGCCCATCAGAAGATGGTCAAGGACTGCGAAGCCCTGCTCGTCGAGATGAGTCCGGAGAAGAAGATGGAAGCCCAGCAGATGCAGGAGATCACTAATCTCCGAGGTGAGCTGGCGGAACTGAAACGGCTGATCCTTGCGTCTACTGGACAAAATAAAAAGGAAGAATAACAATGGGTCTTATACACATCAAAGAAAGGGGCGGTGACGAGGAATACCGCTTCAAGAAAGCCCTCAAGACGGCCAAGACCGCCATTGAGGAGATATGCGAACTCTCCGACGAGATGGAGGAGCAGTACAGTGAGCGTGGAGGATACCACTCCCGCAGCGGATACGGGTCTCGTGACTGGGACGGCATGGAAGAGCGCCGTTACCGTGACAGCAGGGGCCGCTATATGTAGAATCCGGGGAGAGGACATCACTCTCCCCTTTTTCAAATAATCATTATCATGGAAAGAAGAGACAGCAGATCGAAATACCCCTCCTCAATGGAGGAATACCTTGAAGACTACGGCTTCCACTTCAACACCAAACTTTTTGAGTTCGCGGCGGGGATGATGAAGGACAGGTCGGGGAAGAGGATCTCACCGTGGGACAAGAAGAAAACGGAGGAAATCCTGAAGACCTATGGCGTCGGGTTGGAGAACAACCACGGGCATGACGCCGCCTATGTCCTGAACATGGCTATGGCCGATTACCTCGGAAGCTCGATCACCGACGAGAGGCATCTGGCCATGTTTGTGAAAGATTATCTGGATGATCCCGACGGGTCTCCCACAAGGGCTTTTGACGAGTTCTATATCAAGACGGTCGCCCTTGGGATTCCCATCTTCTGGGACGAGATGCTCTGAGTCATGATCCACAGGGAATTGATGATAGGCCGCTGGCATGTCTATTTCATCTTCGCCCCTGACGGGTATGACGACAACACTATCCTTGACCTCATGTATGACCTTGACGCCCCGGATTATATTCTCGTCAAGGCGGGGAAGAAGATGCGGAGGAACAGGCCGAATGAGGGATTCACATACTCGAATGAGGAAACGCGGGAGGCGGTCGTGGTCATAGGCCACACCACATCAGGGAAAGAGTTCGTGAATACCCTCGTGCATGAGATCAAACACTTGTCTGTCGCCATCGCTGACAGCCTCGGACTTGATATGCGAGGGGAAGCCCCGGCATACATCGCCGGAGACTCGGCGGAAGAACTGGCCGGGATCATATGCGAGCTTGGATGTGACAAGTGTAACAAAGAGGACTGAACCTTCCCTCACCTCACGGCTTGGGAAGGCCAGCCATGAACAAAAAATCCGACTGTTACGGGCGTCGGAACCCGTCAGAATCTGTATTGAAGTCCGACCGTGGCGCCGAGTCCGGCATGGACTTGGCCTTTCGGCGTGGCGAGAACCGAGGGGCCGACGGTCGCTCCAACGGAAAGCCGGGGAGCGGGAATCCTCTCTCTCTCTTTGATGGTGATGGTGGTTATGGTGGGGTAGATGGTCAGGCTCTCAAGATTCGGACGAAACCCCGTGACTACGGCCCGGTACAGGCTGTCCTCCTCATAAACCTTCCTTTCCATAGGCACATTGGCCAGCACCGTGTCATGCTCGACCGTCGTGAAGTGTGTGATGATGGTGTCATAAACGTAGGAGGCCACATAAACGGGCCTCTCCCGCACGATCGTGTCGTGAGTGACCACCAATGTCGTGTCCTTGATAACTTCCAATCTGACGGGGATTCTGGCCGTTTTCCTGCCATATCTCGCCCCGATCAGGAACGACACCGCCACAACCAGGGTGATGCCGAGGAAAGACTTTACCAACTGCTTGAACTCTTCCATTTCCCTTATAGTAAAGCCCCGCTGGCCGGCGGCAGGGCCACCACATAATTAATCATGAAAACGTACTATGAACGACGCATCCCTGCGGCTTTCATAACTATCAACTTAATGCCATGAAGAAGTCTCCCCCGGCCAAGGAGACTATTTTATCGTTATACTGATGCTCTCGCCGCGGTCATCCGCCTCCTTGAGCTTGTACCAGAGTTTCCTGAACGTCTCGGTGGATTTCGTGACCATCCCCTTGCGGTCGTTGATTCCCACGCACAAACACCCCTCCGAGTTGGCCGCCGTGTTCCCGATGTGTATGAGGATGCCGTCAAAGCCTGGCACTCCGAGCAACCTCGGCACATAGCCGTCGCAGAAGCCGTAGGACTTCTTGTAGTTCCACGCAGAGAACTTCGGGGACTTCACCCTCATCGTGACGGCGTAAGTCCCGGACGGTATCGCGGTCTCTCCCTTAACCTTCCTCGCCTTGATGACAGACAGGGGCATGGTCTTCGTCAGGCCACGATCCTTGTCCTCAATCACATTGGAGAACCACACGCCATCAATGTAAAGGTTGGATATCGTGTACGCCTCCTTCTTCCACTTACGGTCAACAAGTAGCTGCATCCTTCTCCTTCTTGTGTTGCGGGGCGTATCTGCCCCTGTTGTCCCTCTTTCTCTCCAGACCATCCACCTTCGATGTCAGGGCGGCGAGGGCGTTCTTGCAGTCATCCCTCTCTTTCGTCAGCTTATCGACCTTCTTCTCAAGGAAGTCAACATGATTGTAGAGCTTGTTCACCTGGCTCTCCAGATGCTCGATCGTGGGCTTGTAGGCGTCCTCAATCGTCTTGCGGATCACCTCTATCTCGTCCTGCTTCACCTCCGCTGACATTTTGCGTTTATTGAGTCTCCAGTTGATAATGGTGGCCACGCCCCCACCTCCGAGGGCGCAACCGAGCAATTCCAAGATACTTCCGAAGTCCATCACCTCTCCTCCTTCTTGGTTTTGCGACCTGCCTTGTCGGAGATGGCATCCTCCTTCTCGTTCTCGCCATGTGCGGGGTGCGCTGCTCCGCTTCCGCTTGAGGGTTTGGCGCTGATGTCACCATACCTGACGAGCTTGTAGCAGACGTAGATGAAGAACGGAATGTCAATGATGAACGGCACCCAGAAGATTCTGGTCTCAACCGCGGCGTTGCAAAGTCCGGCGAGGTTGCCCATTCCGATGACCACGACTACGGCCACCAAAAGCATGTTGTCTATCTTTTTCATATCTCTATAATATTTAAGTCAGTCAGTTAGGGGGCAAAGTGAGTGGGTTAGGATTGGCAGAATTTCGCCACGAAATGCCTGTAAACCGAATCCGCTATCTGCATATATCCGGCATCCCCCGGATGGATTGTGTTGTTAGCATACGGCTCGGTAAAGGAACTGTTGCGTGTATTCACCGCCTTCTGCGTCAAGGGGAAATTGTAGTCGGAATCAAATTGCGAAGAAGCATCCACGAACTCCACGAATCCGGAATAACTCGCATCGTTTGCAAACTCTTGATAAAACTTTCGGAGATTGAAGAAGGAATCAATCATCCCGAAGGTGTCTGCCCATCCTGCCCCGCTTGCACCATGCCCTGGCATCATCAATTTCATTGAAGGAATAGACCCACAAACAAGATAGATTTTTGCGGAAGGAAATTCGGTGTGCAGGGTGTCTGCGAAGTCCTCCATATAGCCACGATAGTCCTCGAAATCGTTGTCCCAATTCGTAAGACCATTTCCACCAAGCCACAAATACATCGCATCAATCGTTCCACCGCAGTAAGAATTGGCGAAAGGTACGAAGGTAAGTTTGTTGTTTTGGTAGTCCCAAAACGGATTCTGCGAATCAAGTGCCGATGCGGAGAAGGCGACGGTCGCATCACCGCTCCCGGAGGTCTTTGTCAATGTTCCGCTTGCTTGTGGCTCATTGGATGCGGAAGAAGTGGAACAAAGGATGGTCCCGTCATCGCTTATTTCGATAATCGTATAGGAAAAACCGTTGTTGGTATAGACATTACCTACCACAACATTCGGGGTTGTTCCGATGGTAAAGCGGAAAGCGGGCCGTCCCTGTGTCGCATAGTCCAGCCAACTCCAACCGCTATAACCGACATAGCCCGCACCGTCCTTCGTCTTGTTTCCGCAGAAAACGATATTGGACTTCCCGTCCCCGGCGGGAGTTCCACCGCTCCCGGTCAGTCTTCGGAAGGTTTCGGCGGGCCATTTCCCGTTCGCCGTTGTAGATGCTCCCACGCAGACAATTTTCTTCCCGGAGGACGGAGACGCACCCGCCGCCACCGTTACAAGGTTACAGGATGCAGAGCCGATTATCGTGCCGAAATCGTCAAGCACCGTAATACGGAAGGTTGTGTTCCCGACATCCCCGGCCTCCGGCGTATATTCAAAATAGCGATGGAATTGACTGCCCTTTGAACAGGAAACTTTCACATTATAGTTGGACACATCTACGGAACGGACAAGGGACTGATAGAAGATTTGGAGTGTGTCCCCGACCACCGCAAAGATGGTGTCCGGGAGGAACACTTTCAATTCAATTTCTTCTTCGCTTTCTACCGATGGAAGATAGGCCGGGTCTATTACCTCCCGTTCGCTATATGCCTCATATTCCGTTCCGACGTTTCCTTCTTCCACCTGAGCGATGGAAAGGCTTGAGGTACGGAAAGACCACCGGACAAAACCATCTCCAGTCTCATAGTAATAGTCCGCTATTCCGCAGGAACGGAGATATTGCTTGTTCACATCATAGACTGCTGCTCCGCAATATACCCCGAAAGTGATGCCAACATTGAAATGCAGTCCTTTCTTTGATATAGGGATGAATCCGGTTGCACTTGTCGGTTTCTCAGCCCCGGAATAGTCCACCTCGTTTCCGTTATTTTGGTTGATATAGACATCTGAAACCACATCTGCCGGATTGAGCTTGTTCTTGCCAATCTCAATACCCCGGAATCCAATCTTGTCAAAGGTTACTGCATCGTCCTGTATAGTGTCGGGTTCAACAAGGCCATCCTTCAACTTGTATGTTACGACAGGGTCAAAAGGGACATATTCGCCGGGAAGGTCTGCGGATGTTCCGGCTACGCACATAGCCGTAGCGACATCATCAACCTTGATGGAAAACCGCACATAGGCATCGCCTGCCTCGTATGTGATGGTCTTTGCGATAGTACCCCGGATGTATTGCTTGCTGGAATCATAGACCGCCGCCCCGACATACGTACCCGCCCCGTAAGCCTTATCGCAATAGAGGCCACGGGAGTCAATCGGGATGTAGTCGGTTGCATCGTAGGATGTATTGGTTTGTTCTTCGCCCGTTGTCCTCTTGATGTTCTTCCCGGATGAAACCGCAGTCTTATCGAATAGGTTTACGGAAGGGGTGCTTATTTCCAAAACAAACGCATCTGCTTTGGAGCGTAACTGACTGACCTCATCCCCCAGCACCTTTCCCTGCTTTGCTGACAGTGCCTTCGTGGCGTCGTCGGTCGTGAGGTTGTTGACCAATTCATAGGGGTAGTCCACGCTGGAGCCGGTGTTGCCCTGTGGGCCTTGGAGGCCTTGAGGCCCGGTATCTCCCTTGAGTGACTCTACGAACTCTTCCTCGGTGCCGACGTTGCCCTGGTCCAGCCAGCTCTGGTATGCGGACTTGCCCGTGGCACCCGTAGCGCCCGTGGCTCCAGTCTCACCCTTGAGTCCCGAGAAACCGAAGGATAACTTATGGTTGCTGAAACTCACTGATGCGGAGGGTGTGCCAGTGGCGTTATCGACAGAGACCTCAACATCATTGATGACCGTGGCGTTGGCGGCATCAGCGGCGGAATTCGCTGAAGAGGCGGCGGAATTCGCTGAAGAGGCGGCAGAGTTCGCTGATGAGGCGGCAGAGTTCGCTGATGAGGCCGCTGAATTGGCCGAGGAAGCCGCTGAATTGGCCGAGGAAGCCGCTGAGTTGGCTGACGACGCGGCCGAGTTAGCCGAGGAAGCGGCAGAATTAGCCGAGGAAGCGGCTGAGTTCGCTGAAGAGGTGGCGGCATTGGCGTCGGAGATGGCGGCGTTCATATCGGCTATCTTGGCGTCCGCGGCGTTCTCCCTCGCGCTCTCGGCTGACACACGGGCGCTCTCGGCGAGAACCCTCGCCGACTCAGCCGACACACGGTCAGCCTCGGCGGAGACCCTCTCACCTTCCCGCGCCTCAATGGCGATCCTCGCGGCGTTGGCCTCGATAGCGGCCCCGTTCGCTCCGTCCACCGCGTCGTTATAGAGACCGATCCACTGCTCCTCAGACCCCTCGAACCCGTGGTTGACCGCTATCTCATAAGCGGACAGTCCCTCAATCCGGTCAATGATCACGTTGTTGAGGACAGAGGCGAACTCCACCTCAACCGTCCCGTTGACAGAATTGTTGGCGTCGGGGTAGGACTGGGACACCACCTGGAAGACCTGCGTCAACTCATAGGAGGCGTCCTCCATCTGGCTGTCAGACTCCCTGAGCTGGAGAACCAGCTTGTAAGTGCCGTACCTCGTCAGATCCGCCGCGTCGACCGTGAAGGTCAACTCGTTGCGGTTCCAGGTCTCGTATGTGCCGATGTTGACCTCAAGACCCGCCGACGCGAGCCATAACCTCCGTACCCTCCCGGTCAGGGCGTACTTCGTCCCCGCGTTGTTCCATATCCTCCACGTCACATGGACGCTGTTGCCGATGCGTATATTATCCATCTCAGTATGATTTTATTCCGTTAGCGGCCCGAAAACCACCAGCACCTCGTTGAGGGGTATGTCAATCCCGCTCCCCGCTATCACCTCAAGCAGGTAGTCCTCCTTGATCTTGGGTAGATCACCCCGCACATCCTCACCGAATATCTGGCTTCTCGTCTCCTCGGAAGCCCCGTCGAGCGGCGGCTCCTGGGCGGCCTCCAACTCCTTGAGAACGGAGTCGGCTATGCCCTTTATACCCCTGAAGAAGGTGATGAACGAAGACCTGACCTGCGGGTCAGACAAGGCTGACATCCTTATCCCGTGAGAGAGGAAAGCGTAGATGTCGATGATGGTTTTCTTTTTCATATCGCTGTTATATTGTTATTGCCTTTGTTAAGGGATGATTATCGTCTCAGTCACGGTGTTGCCGGGGGTGCTGACATCGGATATTTCCGTGGTTATTCTCACGGTGACCTCAATCTCCTCACCGCTGAAATGAACCACATCCCCGCTGAACTCGCTCCAGTTTATATTGACTGTCTGAGAGCCTGTCGCTGACGCCGAGGCGGCGGATACGGTCTTGGTGGCATCCCATGTCTGGTGTGATGATGAGGATCTCGGATAGGACGCCTCGATAACCACATCCAGGGATGACCCGTAATCGCTTGAGAAACTGTACTCCACGGTTATGCCGGTGGAACTGTTCCGTGTCACACTCTCGATATGTGCGACGGTGGCGGTCTGTTTCTTCGTGATGGTGACGGGGATTCCGACTGCGCAAGGGATGGGGAAGAACTCCGCGTTCCACACATCCGCGGCGGCGGGGCCGGCGTCAGGGATATAAACCCAGTATTGCGCCACATCAGTGCCGGAGTCCGCTGCCGCCAGACGGGTTCCGTCAGCCGGAAGGATCAGCACAAGACTCGCCGTGGTGTTGGTGGTCGAGCTCCACGGGCAGTTCCCCTGGGTTCCCCCAGGAGTCGTGGTCTTGCCGAGAACCTTGCTCATGTCAACGTACCAGTTGTCGGCCACCCATGAGCCGTTGTACCTTATCGGCATCGCCGCGTCGGTAGTGCCGTGCGACAAAGCGGTGACGTAGTTCCCCACAAGAATACCGGGATATAACAACTCCATCCTGTCGTTGAAATCCTCCTCCGGTATGGCCTCCCCCGGACTCGTCGAGACGACAAACTCCGCTATGGCCACGCCCTCCGAGTTGTTCGGCTCATAAAGGGTGTTGACCACGGACACTCCGGCGGATTCCGACTGGGAGGAGTTGATGTAGAACATCGAGGTGGACGGGATCTCCCCGTGTATGTCAGGCGTGGCGCGTTTGGAGTAACCCACCAGCGACTGGGATGACGGGGTCGTGCCGGGATTGATGAAATCAAAGAACCTGTAAGGTGAAGTCCCGCTCAGACCGGTGGCGTTGGGATAACCCACATAATCCCATGTCGTGGCGTGAATCTCCGAAGGCACGGGGGACTGGAAACCAGCCGGGACGGACAGGCCATAGACTATCCCCTCGTTTACCAGGATTGACGGCCCGCGGAAATCGGCGAGGGACAGGACGAACTTGTCCGGATAGTGGATCGGCTTGATCTTTGACCACTTGTTGATGTTCCCGCTTGAGCATCCGTACTTGATGCAGTTGCCTATGTCCTTGTACGACTGCCCGGTGGCGAGCTGGATATCGCCACTGTTATTGATGTTGGCCGCACCGATTATCTTTTCTGTTGAGCTGTTCCAGGGCATATCCTTTCCTCCCGTTAAGTTGTTGACACGCCGCCGGCGCTGATGTAAGAGTCAGACACTATAGGCGCGCTGGTATGTATCCTACCGTTTGAGTCAAGATAAAAGTAAGCTGTTGTCGTACCATTGGAGAGATATACCTTCTTCACGTACAGGTTATTCCACACTCTGTCCGATGCTCCGAGGTCGTAACTGTTATTAGAGGTGGGAACTATTCCCTTTGAGTACAAGGTGTTCGTCAGCGGTTTTCCGCTTCCAGCCGAGAGGGGAAGATATGTCTGTTCCGCCGCGGAGATGGTCAGGTAACTCGACAACCCGATGGCCGAGCTTATGTCAGACGCGGTCACATCCCCGGTCTTGCTGACAACAGAGGTGACCGCCCCGCCGCCACCACCTGAGCTTGAGACCCACGGGACGTTCACAAAGAGAGCCCCACTGGTGTTCATCTCAACCGGATAATATTTTCCCGAAGTCGAGGAGGCGGAATTGATTGTGGGATTCTTCGTGGTGCTACCGACCAAAACCCCTCCAAGGGTTGAGGTCGTGGCTTTTGTCACGGAGATGACATTGCTGTTACTGATATTAATTCCATCTCCTCCCGTGTATGTGGCGCTACTGCCTCCGCCACCACCGCCACCACCGGCATATTCAGTTATCCACCCGTAAGTCGGTTGAAGATACCATCCCCCTTCGTAATAGATGAAAGTCACGAGTGAATAATTGTACCATTTCTTATCCGAGACTCCATATACCCCCTTGGTGGCTCCTCCTACAGTGAGGCTCATCGTCTGCGTGTCAGCCGCTTTTTCCATATACACCACCAACACGACCCCATTCGAGAAATCGGAACTTGTGAATGATGTGCCAGTCACAGTTCTTGTGGAACCGGTTGACGAGGATGTCCCATAGAAGAATCTCGGTTTGATGGATACATCGTTGAACTTGATGTCGGAAGACCCCACCATCAATCCTTTTGTGGTGGTCTCATCGTTTTGCGGATGCAGGTATATGTTTCCTCTCGCCTTGATCCAGAGTGTGCCGTATCCGTTCGCCGCCCCTATAAATCCGTCCTGTTTCTGGACGCCGTTATCATCGTGGACAAACCACAACGAGCCAGAGCCGTCCACATACTGGTTGGTAGCCATCTTGATCTTCCCGGTCATGTTGCCTCCAGTCAAAGGCAGATAATCACCCGTGACTCCAGACGCGGACACGGGAACCCATTTGCCTATCCCGGTGTTCTCGTCATAGGAGTAAGAGAGGAACTGCCCATCCTCCGGAGGGTTGGTCTGGAAATCCACGTCATCCAGCCCGGCGAGTGTGGATGAGCCTCCGCCACCGCCGCTCCCGCCTGAGGAGAGTCCGCCGGCTGACATGAAACTGTTGGTGTACACTCCGCCTCCGTAGAAGAAGAAGCCGTTGGTGTTATGCTCAAGATAGTAGTCCGACGATCCGAAATAAATCCTCTGCTTCGCCCCTGAATCGCTCTCGCTCTGGGCCGTTGTCCCGCTCCCCACTATCAGGCTGTCGGTCAGGATGACCTGCTTGGTGAAGGTCTTCTGCCCGGAGATGGTCTCATCCTCTTCAAGGGTGACATAGTCGGCGAGGACGGAAGGGTCGATCTCGCCTCCTCCGCCGCCGCCACCGCTGTCACCGCCGCCGCCACCGGAACTCTGCTCGATGGTCATCGGCCTCCACATGGAGATGGAGGCGTCATATCCGAGAACCTGCTTGTCCACGGGCAAGCGGTTGTCCACGTCGGCCAGTCCAGCCAGGGTGGTGACGCCAGACCCCCCGCCCTCTCCCCCGTCGAGGGAGTAACCGGCGGCGATAAGTCCGGCGGCGATCTGGGGGATGTCAGCCGATATGACGTTCCCGCTGGATATCTTGACACCCGACCCGTAGGAGTAACTCGTCCCGGAGCCGTTGACCCACCGTGTGCCGTTGTAGGTCAGCACCTGGTTCCTGGAGGGTGACGATAGGGTGACGTCCGACAAATCCCCAAGGGATGAGCCGCCCTCGGCCCCCTGCTCACCGTTGTACCAGGAGAACTGGACGGGAGTCCCGTCCGAGAGTATGGCGGTGACCTGATTGAGTCCCCCGCTCTCGGAGCTGGACTCGGTCTGGCTGATGGACTGGATTCCGGTCAGGGAGAGAAGCCACTCGGACTCCGTCCCCTCGAACCCGTTCCTCACCGCTATCTCATAGGCTGACTCGCCCTCAAGCTCGGACACGTAGACGTTCTTCAGTATGCTCCTTACCCTCATGTCAACCTGCCCGTTGACGGCGTTGTTGGCGGTCATCGGATAGGACTCCGACACCACCTGGAAGACATGGGTGAGGTCATAGGTCTCCTCCTCCACCTCACTGTCCGGCTCGCGGATCTGGAGGAGCAGCTTGAATGTGCCGTACCTGTTGAGGTCATCGGCCTCGACCGCGAAAACGAGCTCGTTCCTCGCCTGCACGGTGTATGCCGTCAGCTCCTTCTTCCGGGGGCCGGAGACAAGCCAGAGCTTGCCGACCTTGCCGGACAACGAATACTTGTGACCGTTCCGCCCGTAGACAGACCAGGTCACGTTAATGTCATTTCCGCGTCTTACTATATCCATGATTTTACACTTATTCGGCGAATGAGTTTGCCCTGCTCTGGAAGTACTGCTGCAGGGTCTGATCCTTATATGTTGCCAGAACCATAGCGGTCAACTGGTCGATTATATTCTGTCTCAAAGCGCGGGAGATGTCGTATCCCGTCGCCTGCGGGCTGTAGGTCTGCTCACTGACGAACGAGAAGACGGCTATCATGCCACGGGCGTCAGTCCCGCTCCCGTAGCTGCTCTCCTTGAGGGTGTAGTAACTGAACCGGGGTGGAGAGATCTCGCCCTGTGAGCGGACGAGCCTCGGCCTGTCGTGCCGGCCCCTTATGACCGGGTTCAACTGCTTCCTGCCCTCCGGGGACGCCTCGTTGAGGGCGTCGGTGACCACGATGCCGGAGTCGGCGGCGCGGAAAGCCACGAGACGCAGGAAATTCGAGGCCTTTGAAGGGGAGAACCGCAACACCCCGTCCGGGAGTATCTCACAGGTCTCCCCCTCAGGTCTCGTGTTCGCCGAGAACTGGTACTGGTTGCCCTCAAGCAGCCATACCGGGGCGGCGAGATGCGTGATGTTGATGGCCTCCGGCAGGTTCTTCTTGACGAGATCATCGAACGAGAGGTTGTCATTGTTCTCGTCCGTGTACATTACGGACTCGTTGAGTCCCGCCTCGTCAAGATTCTTCCTGACGAGGGATATCGCCGTGGCCGGAGTGAGTGTCACCATCAGTCGTAGAGATTAGGGAATGATACGCCAATCTTGGCGGCATACTTCTGTATCGAGTCGTCATCCTTCAGGTTGACGGCCTTCGCCCCGTTAGCCTTGAGGAAGGACACGGCGTCCTCCTTGCTGAACACCTCAGGATGGGCTATCACGGTGGGGAATCCCGCCGCGTTGGGGGCGGGTCTCTTCTCGTCGCCCACGACCCTCACGATAGATATGAGGCGGCCGAAATAAGGACTGCCCTCTATGACAGCCTGCACGACGGGGTCGACGGTCGAATATGTGGCGGGGCGGTTCTGCAACCCTGCCCCGATGCGCCCGCGCCTGAACTCAAGCTCAAGCCACGCGCTGTTGTCATTGACGGGAATCTTCACTATGGCAGTGGTCTGGCCATGTATTCCGTATACTTTCAACATAAATCGTTCGTTTGGTTTTTATTAATAAGTGGGGAGGGTGTCCCCCTCCCCACATGAGTCACGGAGGGTTAAGCCCTCACGAGGCCGGTGAACTTCACCCAGCCGTTGAGGTCGGTGTCCCACTCAACGATCTCGCCCTTGCTGAATCCGGCGGTGGAGTCGTCAGCGGTGAGGTAGTACTTCAGGAGCTTCGCGGCGGCGGTGAGGGCGGAGCCGGTGGGCAGCGCGCTCACGCTTGAGAAGGAGGCCTTGATACCACCGAGGTTGGCCTGGGAAAGCGCCATGCTTGAGGGGACGACAAGGATGCTGTTGAAGCCGTTGAGGGCGACGCAGTCATACTTGCAGAGGTTGTACTCCTTGGCCTCGCGGGCCTCCCCGGTCTTGGACATGTCGCGGGTCGTGGTCTTCTTGTTGACGATGTAAGGACGGGTGGCGTGCTTCAGGTCGACAATGATCATGGCCTCATCGTATCCGATGTCGTTGAGGGTGGGATCGTAGACGAACTCCAAAGAGCCGAAGTTGTCGCGGTAGTTGCGCACCTTGATACCGTAGTCGTTGACCTCGACCTTGCCCACATCCTTGTACTTGTCGGCGGAGTTGACCAGGCGGATGAGCCTCTTCATGGCGTTCTTGCCGCAGAAGACGGTGGCCTCGTCGGACTGGCTGTTCTCGGTGAACTGGAGGGTGGACATGACGAGGAGGTCGTCATCGGTCAGGTCGGTGCCGGAGATGGTGTAGAGCATGTTGAGCTGGCGGATGATTCCGTTCTCCATGTACACGGCCTCGCGGTTGCCGGTCTCAGGGACGAAAACGTCAAGGCGGGCCTTGGTTCCGTTCCAGTGGGAGCGGGCGCACTCGCGCTTGAAGTTGTACTCGGCGTTGGCGAGGATCTTCTGCTTGGTGTGGGGAACCTTCTTGATCTGCTCCTCAAGGGCGTCAGTGATGACGCAGGTGACGATCTTCTTCTGGAGATAGACCTCGCTCTTCTCAGGCAGGTAGGTCTCGGAAGCCACGTGCATCTGGGACTCGGCGCAGGCGGTGGCCATCGACTTGAACTCGGAGCCGATGGCGATGGTGGTGGTGGTGGCTGAGCCCGTGGTGTTGAAAGGAGGGTTGATGACCTTGAACTGGATGTAGTCGTTGCTGTCCTTGTGGTCAAGCACGAAGAGCATGAGCTCGCCGTCGGCGACCTCGGCGCCGGACTCATCCTTCTTGAAGCCGCCCACGCCCTTCACGATGACGGTGGAGAACTCGGTCAGGCACTCAGGATTGTCGAAAGTGGAGACCGGGAGCTTGAGGATGTTGGTCTGGTAGTTGAACACGGTCACGGTCGCCGCGCCGATAGTCTTGGTGGTGTTGCTTCCGGCGGTCAGGGTGACGTCACCGGGGGTGTCACCCGCTCCGTTGAACACGGCGTCAAGGTCGGTGGAACCAGTCCTCCAGTGTCCGTGGACAGGTGAGTTCACCTTCACGGGGCGGCACTGGCGGGCGATGTAGGTCTCGATCGGGAAAGCGAAGGGACGGAACTCGTCGACGTCCTTGTCGTAGTCCTCGGCCTCAAGACCGGCGTCACGGGCGTCGGTGGCGGTGGCCGCCTTGCCCTGGAGCTGGGTCTTGCCACCCTGCTCGTCGGTCTGGAGGGTCTCGTCGGCGGGACGGCCTCCGGGGTTGGTGCTGGCGTCGTACTCTCCCATGTTGTCCGAAGGGTTGGCCTCGCCAGAAAGCTCAACCGGATCGACTGCCATAGCGAAACCGGGGTCTGCACCCAGCAGAGCCGCGGCAACCACAAGCAGCGATGACAGGACGCTCATCTTGTGGGTCTCAAGAAAATTAAAAATACCCATATCGATAAGATTTTAATGAGTTTGCGTTAACGTACACCCGCCCAGGGACTGGACGACTCGGCCACGGGAGTCCTCTCCCTCGACCTCGCGCCCTGGCCTCCGGGGATCGCGGGAGGCATGGCGCTCACCGCGGCGCGGTCACGCCTCGCGGCGGCGATCCTCTCGTTCCGTCCGGCCACCTCGCCCTCCTGACGGGCCGACGCCACGTCGGCGTCATGGTTGATGGCGTTGTAGGCGAGCTCGAAATCCTCCGGGCCGTACTTGTTCACCATGCCGTTGAAGGCGATGGAGAGCAGGCGGAGCATCACGTCCCTCTTCTGCTCAAGGGAGAGGGCCTTGGCGTCACCCCACGACTCAAGGTCGGCGAGGGACTTCTGCCAGTTGGCCTCGGCCTCCTCGTTGAGGGTGTCGTTCGCTCTCTTGCGCTCCCTCCAAGACTCAAGCTGGCCGCGGAACTCGGCGCCCCTCTCCTCGCTGATGCCGAGGTCGTCGCCGAACGTCTCGACGAGAGCCGTCCTCGGATCTCCGGACTCGACCCACCTCTGCACGAACTCCGCGCTGTCGGGGTCGGTCGTCAGCAGCTCGACCAGCCTCTTGTTCTTCTCGTCGTACTCGGCCTGCCGCGTGGAGTACTCCTCCAGCATCTCGTCTATCGCCTCGTCCAGGTCGGCCACGCCCTCCTGGGGCTCGGCGGCGTCCGGGTCGGCGAAGGCGCGGTCGGGAAACCGCTCTCTGGCGCGGGCGAGAAGACTGCCGCGCGGAGAGGTCTTGATTTGTTCTTCTGAATTAGCCATCGGTGTAATCAAATTTGTTTGGGTCAAAAATAATCCCCCCTCCGCCCACGCGAGGTCTATCTTTCCCCATTTGGCAAATATTGCGTCATATCTTGCGCAAGTTTGGGTAATTAATTGTATTTTTGCCGTTAAGGAGGAGAATGAGGGACAACGAACTGATCAAGGCGAAAGAGAGGGCGATATACGCCGTGTACAAGAGGGGGCTTGAGGAGGGACGGTTCTCGTCCTTCCGGACAGCCGGGGAATGGGTGCGGAGACAACCTGCTCCCAGGTTCTTCATCGACTCGCGCACCGCCTCCCTCCTCCTCGGAAAGATAAGGTCGAAAGAGTTCCTCATGAGACTCCACCCCTCGTCAAGGAGGATGATCCTCTGTCTGGACGAGAGGTACGCCAGATACCTGCGGGAGCATCCCAAATGCGCGCTCTCAAGGGAGAGGGTGATGGAGTTCCTCGTGGAGGAGCCGGCCCCGGAGTTCTACATCACGGCGGAGAGCGCGAGGAAGATCATACGGAAGGCCATACGGAAGGTGAGGGAGAAATGGGACTACTGAGAGTGACAATCATACTCGCCCTCGCGGCGCTGACGGCGGCTTTCGGCATACCTGGATGGCTCGCCTCACCGGACTCGCCCTATCTGGCGAGGGCCGCCGCATACTCCTTCTTCCACGCCTCGTGGTGGCATCTGGCCGTCAACTCGCTCGCCATATGGACAATATTCAGGAAACCAAACCCACGCAAGGCTTGCGCGGAGCTTGCCCTCGCCTATGTCGTGGCGGTCATCGTCTATCCCCTCTCCCTCCGTCCCGTCATAGGGTTCTCCAACATCCTCTACGCCGTCATCGGATACCGCACCCCTCCCCTCTCATCACCCTGGTGGGGGAGGACTGAGGTCATAGTCTTCCTCGCCGTGACGGTCGGCATGCTTCTCATCCCCAGATTCAGCGCCACCACCCATATCGCCGCGTTCGCTATGGGCATAGGGGCGGCATACTTGAGACGACTCATCAGCCCTGTCATCAATGACGCCAGACGATATCTATAAACGGATAACCGGGGAGAACGAGAGGCGTCTCCGGAGGCTCAGGGCGGAGTACGACCCCGTGACCGGGGAGGGACTGGCCGAGCTTCTCGGCGAGAGGAGGGTCAGGCTGGACATCCCCGATTTCGCCATACCCACGCAGTGGGTTCCGGAGGCGATGATGAGGAACCCCCTTATAAAGGCGGTGGTCAAGGCCGGGAGCATAGAGAGATACATCGCCTCGAAAAAATGGGTGTACGGAGTCCCCGACAAGCTGGAGATAGAGAGGCGCATACGGAGGATAAGGCACAAGCACGACTTCTGCCACTGGGCGTACTTCTGCGTCTGGATCAAGCACAAGAGACTCAAGAAGAGGGTCAGGTTCATGCTCAACCTCCCCCAGCTCATAGTCCTCGCCAAGTGCGAGGAGCTCCGCGGGGCGGGAGTCCCGATCGCCCTCATCATCCTCAAGGCGAGACAATGGGGAGGCTCGACCTTCTGCTTCTTCTACCAGGTCTGGCTCCAGTTCAAGTGGAACGAGTTCCACTCCTTCGCCATAGCGGCCCACACCTCATCCGCCTCCGAGACCATCCTCAACATGCTCAAGCGGAGCATCAAGGATTACCCGGCCTGGGATCTGGGGCTGGAGGACGGGACGGAGCTACGTCTCGCCCCCGCCGACACGTCCGGACACGCCTTCACCGTGAAGGATCAGGACAACAGGCAGGTGCTGGAGGGGTTCATCTACGTGGGTACGGCGGAGAAGCCCGACACCCTGCGGTCGAAGGACATATCGGGGGCGCACTACTCGGAGGTGGGAGTGTGGCCGGACACCCCCGGCAAGCAGGCCGAGGACATCATAGCCGACATACAGGGAGGTCTGCTTGAGGACACCGAGACGATGGAGGTGATGGAGTCCACCGCCAAGTCGTCCGACGACTACTTCCATATGGTGTGGGAGTCCTGCTCAGGCGGCGAGGGCGGATATGTCCCGGTCTTCATCTCCTTCATCCAGATAGAGAACGACACGAGGGAGATAAAGGACAAGAGGGCGTTCGTGGACTGGCTCTGGGAACACCGGGAGGACGAGAGGACGGACGGCAAGTGGAAGGACAGCGGCAAGTACTACTGGTGGCTCTGGGAGCTTGGGGCCACCCTTGAGCACATCAACTGGTATCGTTACCGCAGGCTCAAGCTCTCCTTCGCCAAGATGTGCAACGAGGCCCCCGCCACGCCGGAGCAGGCGTTCATAACCGCCGGGCAGAAGGTGTTCGACCCCTTCGAGGTGGCGAGGAAGAGGGAGAGATGCCGGGAGCCGGTGATGACAGGGGATCTCATCAGCGACGCGCACGAGGGCAAAGAGATACTCGACAACATCAGGTTCGTCCCCAACTCGTCGGGGGCGTTGAGGATATGGGAGGAGCCGGACGACAGCCCCATCTCCAACCGCTACGTGGTGGCGGTGGACATCGGCGGGCCGAACGAGACCTCCGACTGGTCGTCGGTGAGAGTCCTCGACAGGCTCATGATGATGCCGGACTTCGGGCTCGCCGGAAAGCCGAACGTGGTGGCGGAGATGCGCTACCACACCGACCATGACAAACTGGCGTATGACGCCGTGAGGCTCTCCGAGTGGTACGGCCATGCCCTGCTCGTCATAGAGTCGAACACCCTGGAGACACGCAGGAAAGACCACAACGCCGACGAGGAGGGCTTCGAGTACATCCTCGACATCATATCGGACATCTACGACAACCTCTATATGCGGCAGACAAGGGAGGAGGACGTGAGAGAGGGGGTCGTCGGCAAGTGGGGGTTCCACACCAACGCCCTCACCAAGCCCAAGATCATAGACAACATGCGGACATGCCTGCGTGACGACCTCTGGGACGAGCCGAGTACCTTCTGCCTGGACGAGATGTCCATGTACATAGACGAGAAGGGGCAGTACAACGCCCCTCCGGGAAAGCATGACGACGTGCTCATGGCCACCGCCATCCTCCTCTGGGTGGGGTTCAAGGAGATGCCCATCCCCGCCTGGGTCAAGCCGAGGGAGAGGGGCGGGGAGACCGTGAGGGGAGACCGCATGGGACTGACCAACATTTAATCACAACTGATATGAGCTTTTTCAAGAGACTATTCCGCCGCCCGGCCATACTCCTCGTGACCGCCTGGGCGAACCGCGCCTACAGGCAGGGTGTCAAGGCGGCAGAGGAGAGGAGAAAGAGGGAGAGGACTACCGTCTACCTCGCCGCGGCGGCCTTCCGTCCGGACAGGCTCGTCACCTACACGAGGGAGACGTTCCGAGTCCAGAAGCGGGTGTTCGGGTACAAGGCCCGCCTGCTGACCGTCAACACCCTCAGGCAGGGATGCTACTACCACACGGCCAACAAACACGGCCTGGAGGGTATGCCTGAGAGGGAGAGAGAGGTGAGGCGCAAGGCCTTCATCCGCGAGCGGCTGAGGCTCGCCGGGCTGATATGAAAAACACGGCCTCCGGGACTCGCGTCCGGGAGACCGCCAAAAACACAAGTATGCGATATTATGATGGTTGGTACATGTTCATCGACCTCACCACAGCCGCCTCCTCTCTGGTGAGCGGCTGCTCGACCCGCACGGGGTGGCCGTTGCCCTGGGCTGGCGGGCCTCCGGCGGGGACGGGCATCCCGGCCTCGCTCATCGCCTCGGCCTCGGCCTGTCTCGCCTGCCTCCCCTGGAGGATCTTGTCGGCGTAAGGGACGTCGGCTATCTCAAGGTACTCCTCGAAGGAGATGAGGCCGTTGAGCAGGAACTCCTTGGCGTCCTGGTTGATGACCGCCCTGAACACGGGCGTGTCGGCGCTCTCCTTGATCTTGATGTCGTACTCAAGATCACCCACCTCGTTGAGGTTGATGTTGGCGTTGTCCATGATCCCGTCGATCCTGCCGGCTATGCTGGAGAACCTGGCGGTATCGTAGAACATCGCTATATTCTTCATTTTCTTGTAGAGGATGGACTCCTTGAACTTGCGGAAGTCCTCCATCAGCCCGGCTATGGGGGTGGAGGCGTTCGTCACCATCTGGGCGTAGAGCGCGCCGGATGTCCCCGCCCCGGGAGCCTTCCCCTGGATGGCCCCGTTGACCGGAGTGCCGCTGTCCATCAGCCTGGCGTAGGTCGCTATGAGGCTGCTGACATCGAAGTTCTGCGCCGCCCCGAAGAAGGTCTTGGGCATCAGCCCCTCCTGCCCCGGCTTCATGTCGATGAACACCATGTCGTCGATGGATGTCCAGCTCCTCGCGAACTCGTCGAAGCTGACGTCGTCTGGCACTATGGCCTTCGGCACGACGGTCACTCCCTTCGCCTGGGAGCGGAGCAGCCAGTCATGGAGGACGATGGCCCTGTTCATCGCTATGTTGTGGTCGATAGCGTCGTTCATGTAGCCCGTTATCTTGCCGTCCACGAAGGGGAAGGCGCAGAAGGAGAACGGGTGGCTCCTGTCGGCGTAGGGTGACTCGCCCTCCCAGAGGACAGTCCCGTCGGGGGCGAGGAAGCGGCAGTACCAGTAGGTGTCGATGAAGAACCCGTTCCTCTCCCCCTCGTCAGAGCCGTAGCCGTCACCGATGATGTAAGGCACGTCGGCGTCCGGCCAGCCGGACTCGCGGGCGAGCCTCCTCCTCCTGTCGTTCTCGGCCTTCACCTGCCTGCGGTATTCCCTGTCGTCGGCGTCGATGATCTCCTCAGTCCCCTCGTTGGTGTCGTGAAGGCGTATCCTCGCCCTCGTCTCCCTCGTCCACACCTCGTACACACGGCACTTGGTGGAGTCCGAGGGGCGCAGGAAGGTCATCTCCGACTCGTCATGCCTGTCCGTTATCTCACGGACATCCTCCTCCTTGAACACGGCGGACTGGCTGGAGTAGATGTCCCTCAACACGCCGTAGTCGGAGGACTTGTGGACGAACATGGCGCACACCTCGGCGAAACTCTTGTCGAAGAACTGCCCCACGAGTGTCACGTCCCAGAACCTGGGGTCTACCGCCTCGCTCTCGAAGAACACCTGGTTGGGGTTGCAGTAGGTAGTCCAGGAGTCGAGCCTCCTGTTGGGGCCGGAGGTGTCGTCATATGCCTCGTGCGCCACCGCCAACCCGCCTATGCAGATGTCCTTCAGGAACTTTATCTCAAGCTCCGTCATAAGGTTCTTCTCGCAGTTGGCCTGCAGCGCGACGGTCATTATCTCGCCGTACTGCTGCTCGTCCCGGTCGATGGCGTGGCACACGGGCTCGCTCTTGTCCTTCACCATCACACCGACGATGGTGTCGACCTTGTTCTTGATCTGGTTGGTCTGGATGACCACGTTGCCCTGGCGCATGAGGTAGTCACGGTAGGTCATGGCCTTGCCGTTCACCGTGATGATGTCGGCCCACTGGTCGCCATAGGTGAAGCGGACTCCCCTCGCCCTCTGCTGGCGGAAGTCATCCATATTGCCCCAGATCCTCTCGCATCTCTGGAGCAGCGCGACATCCTTGTCCTTGAAGTTGAGCCTCGACTGCCTCGCCCTCACGGAGTCCATGTCCGGGAGCGAGACGCCGCGCCTTATGAGTCGGTCTGCCTTAAACATATCCAGCGTCCGTTAATTGACCGCCGGGGGATCAGTCTCCCGTGGAGGGCTCGGTGTCAGGCGTGGAGGGCTCGGTGTCAGACTCCGGCGCCACGTAATCTGTGGTGTAAAGCGGGTCGAGCTTGGTGGCGATGGCCTCCAGCTTCTGGGTGATGGCGTCGAGCTTGTCCGCTATTGACGCGAGGTCGGTGTGACTGCTACCGACGGAGGCGATCGTCTGGAGGGACTTCGCCATGTCCCTGATGATGAGGTTGTCGAAAATATTTTCCATATCCTTCTGAATGATTTGACATATATGCGTCACGAAAATAGGGACGGATTCCCGCCCCTATGGTCTATCTTTCCCCATTTGCTGAGATCACCTCAATTTGTTCTGCATACGGGTGTCATATTCTATGTCTATCCAGCTCACCCTCTCCACCGGGGAGAGGCTTGTGAGGAGGATGAGCCTGAACCACTTGTACGACCCGCCGTGAAGCGAGGGGAGGACTCCCCAGTTGATGCCGTCCATCGATCCCATGAGGATGTACCGCACATCCCTCCTGTTGAACCGTCCCCTTATCCGGATGTCGTTGATGACCTTCCTGATATCGGGCGAGCCGAGGTCGAAGGGTCTGGTCACTATGACTCCCTTTATGCTCGTGGAGGAGGTCACGTCGAGTTTGGACGACAGGTTCCAGATGTACCTGTTCCTCGGCCCGGCGTTGATGTAGGTGTCGGGATAGGCGTTGAGGATGTTCGACAGGCGGGGGCCGTCAGAGCCGTAGCCGTCCACGAACAGCTTGTGCCAGGTGTTGGTCTTCAGTATATACACGTACTGGAAGGTCTTGTCGGGGTTGACGAACACCAGCCTGCCGCCCTTGTAGTCGTAGGCTATCTCGGCCTTGTCCATGAAGGCCATAAAGTGCGTGGTGTCGGTGAGGGTGCTTATGTACTCCCTCCAGTCTCCCCCGGCTATCAGCTCGCCCTCGCGGCTGGACACGTCCATCTTGTAATGGCTCCCGTTCATGAAGGGTGACAGGTCTGTGATCTGCGACCCGGAGACCAGCATGACGGTCTTCTCGGTCATGAACACCACCGCGTTGTCGATGGGAGTGATGGAGTCCGGGTTGGAGCAGACCTCCCTGCTCATCGGCTTGGTGGACACTATCGTGCCGTCCGACGCCGACTCCATCGCCCAGATGCCGTCCTCGGTGAAGACATAGATCGGGAACTGTCCGAACTGCCCCTCCGAGAGGGCGGCGGTGGCTATGGCGCATCCGAGAACCCTGCTGTTGAGCGTGTACCTTGACGACACGGGGAACACGAAGGGGTTGTCCATCTCGGACATGTAGACCTTGTTGGGCTTGTTGTCCACATAGGACTCTTCGCCCGCGATGTATGTGGCGTTCTGGGAGCAGTGTGACACCATCTCGCTCGTCATGTCCCCATACCAGTACGAGCAGTCGAGGTTGGGGTGCGGGGTCATGCTCAATGTCGCCCCTCCCACGGCGGTCACCGACCCGGCCTCTATCGAGTCGAGCGCCCCATAGAAGGCCTGCACATCAACGGCGAACGCCCTCGCGTCCGGGCAGAAGATCATCCCGTAGCCGTTGCTCTTCAGGCCGGTCGACTCGATGGTCTCGTTGCCGAAGGTGAAGTAATCGCTGTCCCCGTTCCTCGCCTTGATGGTGAACGACCTCCCGGCGCTGTCACGCAGGTGGAAGGTCATACGGAAGGCGAGAACCTCGCCGTTGGTGTACTCATAGGAGTGTTCCGGGATAGGGTAATCAGTGAGGGAAGGGTTCCAATAACCCTTCGCTATCGGCACGTTGAGCGACATCCCCACCTTCTCCGATATCCCGGAGGCCACTATCTTGTTGTTGTAGAGTGTCGCCCTGTCGAACCTCACGTCATAGTGTTTCATGTCGGACAGGGTGTCGAGCCTTATCCCGGAGGTCACGAGGTTGTCGGTGGACATATAGTCCTTTGTGTCAAGGATAAGTCCGGTTCGGAGTGTGCTGATGTTGTCGTCGTTTATCGGGACGGAATATACCCGGTAGAAGTTGGATACGTTGAGATATTTGGTCAACATTGACCCTTTGCCCTCTCCCAGAACAAGATCACCCTCGACCAGTGTGGCCTCATCGCTCTCATTCAAGGTGATCTCATAATCACCGAACTCACTTTTCGTGCGGTCAGGCTCTATCTGTTCAGAGAGATATATCTCAATGGAGTCCACTATGTCCTCCCAATCATCAAAGAAATTGGCGTCCTCGTCCAGTCTCGCGAATATGTTATAAGCCAAGTTAAAGGTGACAGTCCATTCCTCGCCTGGGATCGGGGCGGCATACTGCCAGACATATGAGACGCTGAAAGGGTTCTCTATGCCGGGAGCCAACAACACCGGGGTTGAGACAATCCTTGTCCCATCAAAAAGCCTGACAGCGAAAATGGCGAACTGTTGTTTGTTATAAACCCCCTGCTTGGCGTTCTTCGCCATAGCGATGTCGATATCCTCCCATGTCACTTTCAGATGGTTCTCGTCAAATCCGGCTTTGGGCTGATAAGAGTCATGCCCCACTTCAGAGGTATAGCCAGACCTCGTGATCTCTCTCACCACCTCTTCTCCCGAAACGTCACTCGCCTCCACATCATAATTGGCGAGGGTGAATCTGGGGAAGGGTATTGACGAGCCGAGAGCCTGATACACCCCATCCTTCATCAGCGCCCATTTTGTCCCCTCGCTTGTCACAATGCCGAGGGTGTTGCCCAGATTGACGCAACGGATGAATGTCTCACTCTCCCCAAGGGATAAGAAAGCGGTGCATCCCGTCTCTATCCAGTCGGGAACCGCTCTCACACCCCATGTGCCAAGTTTTAGCACACCTTCATCCGTGTATTTGATTATCGCCCTCTCGAACATAGGTGTCTTATGTATGAACACGGCCTCCCAGTTATGCCCCCAGTCGGGGTTCGGGAACATCGCCACCCCCCTGTCATCGGTCATCGTGTTGACGACGACGGGTTTCAGTGCGGGGGCGGTCTCGTCATTGTCAAGGAAGACGTTGAGGCTCTCGGCGCACCCGCCGTCGGCTGTCATCCTGTCCGAAGGGTTGCGGGAGATCCCGCGGAGTTGAATCTGCTTTATCATTTACCTTGTATTCTATAGTACAAGGCAAACAAGAGGATTATTTATCTGATTATAGGTATATGTTTCCCCAAATAATCATGATTTCCGCGGGTGACTTGCGCAATTCTTTCCCAAATCTTGCATAGTTCAGGAAAGTTGCATATATTTGCGCAGTAAACGGTGTTTATTGTGCGTTGACATTTTGCGGATATAAAAATAATTCGTATATTTGCATTGTCTACCATACAGCACTGAGTCTTGTTCGGGGCAATTCCCTGAGAGACATAGGCAGAGATATTAATTACTCAGGTTCGTTGTATCCGTAAGGAACAACAGCATTGCCCCAAGGGCTGTGTGGTAGACAGAACCTGAGTTTATTTTATTTATTGTGTTATGTCTACCACACAATCACTCGAACAAACTGGAATCCAGTTGTTCACCAATCCTGATTTCGGCACAATCCGTACCACCGGATCTTCAAGCGATCCCAAATTCTGCTTAATTGACCTTTGTAAGGTACTTGACCTCGCATCGAATAAGGTCGTACAAAGATTATCGGATGAGGTACTTTCAAAGTACCCCATCCCTGACGCTCTTGGAAGAGAGCAATACACCAACTTCGTCAACGAGGATGGTCTTTATGATGTCATTCTCGACAGCAGGAAGCCGGAGGCGAGGCAGTTCCGCAAGTGGATAACATCCGAAGTCCTGCCGCAGATCCGCAAGACAGGAGGCTACATCAAGGCCGACGAGAACGACTCCGACGAAGACATCATGGCGAGGGCGCTCATGATAGCCCAACGCACCATAGAGGACAAGAGGCAGCGCATCCAGATGCTGGAGGGTGAGAACCAGAAACTCCAGGTGGAGAACAAGATGCTCGCCCCCAAGGCCCAGTACACGGATGAGGTTCTGCAATCCACCTCAACCTACACTTTAACTGAAATCGCCAAGGAATTGAATTTCAGTTCAGCGCCGAAACTGATCCGTAGGCTGATGTCCGACAGAATCATCTTCCGTCAAGGTTCCCGTTATCTCCCTATGGCAAAGTATTCGGTGCAGGGTTATTTCGCCACCCGGACGCACCGCTTCTATCACACCGACGGGAGGCCGGACACGTCGTCGCTCACGGTCATCACAGAGAAAGGCCGTCTCTTCCTCCACAACCACTTTAACGCCAGTTAGCCATGGGACGCGAGAAATTCACCTACCGGAGCGAGATAGTATCGCTGATCCGTGCCTTTGACCATCTCCAGGACGCATGCACGGAAATGCACGACGCAATAGAGGGTGTCTGGGGAGAGGAGATCGCAGACAAGAGCATGGAGGACGAAATGTACCCCATTATGGCAAAATGCGACGACTTACTTGAACTCTATATGGGCAGAATTGCCTTTCTCGGCTTATGTCTTGAAAGATAGCACCACCAATTTACACGCCAAGAGCCAAGTGCCGGCCCCAGATGAAGGGGCCGGTTTTTATTTGCGCTTATGTAAGTCATTGCGTTCCTTAACCTTCTTCTTGAAGGACTTGATATAGGCTTTCTCCCGCTTCTCTTCAGCCTCGTCGGAGTAAGCCCAGCCAAGGGGACCGGCCTCCTTGTTTATCTTGTATCTTGCATATCTCTCGGCCATCTCTGTGGGAGACATCTTCCTTGCCCCAGCCGCATTCGTTCCCAGTTCATCGATGTAAATCTGGTCTACCTGCGACTGCGGAACCTGAAGCACCCTCATGATAAGCAGCATAGCCTCCTTGGAGGTGTCAAGGTCTCCGCCACAGGCATCGACAACCGCCACGACTGCATCGGAGATTGTCTGCGGATTGAATCCCAATCCGGCCTGGACCCCCAGGCAGATGAGGTCATACCATCCGGCAACCGGATTGCTGCCCATCTTCGAGAACGTGTTCTTGATGTCGCTGAAGATAGGAAGGAGCGAAGGGTCATAACCATTGAGATTCTTTCCCTTGACCGCCATATTGATGGCCTCGCTCAAGATATTACCTCCGGCAAGACCTTCCATCGAACCTCCGATAAGACCATGCACGAACGCCTCGCTCAACATCTCCTCCTTCTTGTCATCATCGTCACCGAAGAGAAGGTATGCGATACTCCCTCCGAGATTCCAGGCGAACTGGACGAGGAAGCCGAATGTGCCGATCCTTGAGAGGCTGCGCCCCAACTCCCTGTTGTAGTTCCTCTCGGCGGCGTGTCTCGCCTGTTCCTCGGTCAACCCGTCCCTCATCATCTGCCTTGTCATGAAGTCTATGGATACGGCCTTGTAGCCAGGCTTGAGATACTTGCCGAGATTACGTATGGCGTCGTGTAACTGCCTCTGGTATCCCATTGATGAGTTGCGGAAGACCGTCAAGGCGGTAGACCCGATCGTCCTGTCCAACTGCACCTGGGATACGAATGCGGCCTCATTGGACTGCTGGGTCTCATTGTAGAGGGTGGTAGCATCCTGCTTGGCCTTCTTGTCGGCCTGCTCCTCGGTGTATCCGTCCTTGATATACCTGTCGTACCTCGTCTGGTAGATGGAATGCGATCCCACGGCCACCGTCCATGCATCCACGAAGGCATTGGGAGACATACCTATCCTTGACATAAAATCATAGGTCTTGCTTTGGAAGACCTTCCAATCGGAGTCGGTCTTCATCAGCCTCGTGTCTCCGGCCATCCTCGACTTCCACCTCTTCTCAAACATCGGAAGGTTCTCCATCGCCCAGTTCCATGCCTTCCAAGGTGTGGCCAGATTGGTTGCCAAATACTTGATGTTGGCATCAGAGATGAAAGCCGGCATGGAGAGGAACTGCTTGATAGCGGTGTAGACCCGGAGAGATATCTTCGCAGCCGTGACTCCCTTGGCTATATTCAGCACGTCAGTGTCAATCTTCGACTTCTTCCCAGCCGGCCTGTATGCACCTCCCGCAATCTGGCAAACGGCCTTGAAGTTTTCCCACAACTCTCTTCCAGAACCATAAACGGAGGTCATGTTCTGCACCTGATTGCGGAATCTCTTGTATGAGAGTAAGGCATTGAGGTCTTTGTTGAACTCTGCGAAGGCCGCCCACTTCTCCGTCTGCTCGACATGCTCTATGACCACCGAGAAAGCATCGGCGTTCAAGAGGTCAAGGTCTTGGGTGTTACGCCTACGGGCTATGATGCTTCCAGTGGTGGTGGCGGGTAGGGCGTCGTCAAAATCCGGCCTACCTATATCCTCGGCCTTATTCAGACTCCTCTTGTTTATCTTGAGAGGGAAATAGTCCTCAATCGCAGCCATATGCGCTCCGAAGAGCCTCACATGAACAGCGTCATACTTATTCCTCAAATTAACGAGATACTCTCCCTGGAGCCAGTCTGCAAGCTCGATGAATCTCTCGTCCATCTGCCTTGCAATCGCATCCACGGTCTCCTGGGTGATTCCCATGCGACGGAGCTTCATCCTGCCATCGGTCATCTTGTTGACCATATAGATGTAGAGGAGTTGACCCTGGGTAAGCTCATGCTCAACCATCTCTTTCCTACCGGAATCCCACCACTTGGCCTTTACGTTAGGCATCTTCCTTTCCTCCGTATAGAGGTCGCTCCATCTCATCTTCCTGTCGAAAACCTCGCTGACCTTGGCATCAAGCTCGGCTTTGGCTTCCTTCTCCCCAAGATAGGCTCTTTCTGTCGCCTCTATCCATGCCCGATGGAACTTATTGAAAAGATTGCCCTCACCAGTGATATTCTTCTGGCCGAATAGACGCAGCATCTGGTCGAAGGTGGCGAGCGGACGGGCGAAGAAACGCACAATCGAGGAATTGGCGAGTCTTGACGCAAGGGTACTTGACTCCTCCTCCGGACTTGCGCTTATCCCCTGCATATCGCTATTGGCCAGATGGTGAATCTCATCTATCCTATTCTTCTCCCGCTCTCGGAACTCTTTCAGGGCCTCCGCACTTCCGGAAATCATCCGCTGCACCTTGGCGTAAAGCTCACGATACGCCTCTATCCTGCCTATCCGGTTCTCCCTGATAGACTTCTCCGTCTCTGCAACGAACTGATTGTAGGATTCCCTTGGCCTCTTCCCGTCCTTGAACTCATTGACAGCCTCCGCCAATTTGGTTTTAAGAGACCTCTCCTCATCCACCTTGGCCTTGATCTGCTCCTTGTATTCCAGCGCAAGCATCAATCCGGCATACTCGTCCTCGGCCTCGGCACGTACAGCCTCGTCCGTATCCTCCATCTTCTCTGACAACTCGGCGAGCCTGCCCTTGATAGTGGTCTCGTCAAACTCATCATTGGGGTTCTCGGTGTCCATGTCAAGCCCTGCCTTGTAAGCCTTGAGGATGTTCTGTCCACGGGGGTCAAGTTTAGCCGCCACATTCACTCCTGTCTGGTTGGTCTTCGTGGAATTGATACTGGTGAGCATTCCGAGCTTGGTCTCCTCCGATCTCAGCAAATGATCGACTATCAGCCCGATGAGGGTGTCGGCGTTCCTCTTCACGGTCTTCGGGGCCTTGCCCACGGATGTGGTCACGATACCCAGGAGCCTCGCTATCTCCCTGCGGTTGAGGGTCTCTATATTCTGGTCTTTGATGATGTTCTTCGCCAGCACGGAGATGGTGTTGACCGTCTTCCTGTCATACTCCTTCTGGAGCGACATCGCCTTGAGAGCGGTGAGGGCGTCATCCTCTTTGGCCACGGCCTTCTTCTCGTCGAGTGTCTCCTTGGCGTCATCGGCCATCGAGTCGGCCCTCATCTGGTTCTCCTCAAGATTCTCGGAGAGACGGAACATCGGCTGCCCGGCGAACTCACCGACCTGGAGTCTCCTCCGCATGGTGATGTCCCTCGCCATGTCAATGATGTCCTCGTCAGAGGCCTTGCGAGTCCCCCTCCAGAGGATGTACCTCGCCGTCCTCTCGTCCAGGTCTCCCAGATAGTCACGGAGCATATTGGAGGCGAGTCCCGCTATTCCGGTCTCGTCCCCCTTCTCAACGGCCTCGGAGATGATATCCCTCGTGGCGTCGGAGAAGATGTAGCTATCCCCCGCCCTGGAGATTATCCTGTCACGGATCTCCTTCGGCACGGCGCGATAGACATTGAGGTACAGCTCGGTGGCGTTGTCATCCCCTATCACCTCGGCTATTCCTCCCTCCTGGGACTGTCTGACAGCCTCCTGGCTCTTGCGGAAAAGAACACCGTCCTGGTCACCGAAGATGTCGTTGACAACATCCCGCGGGGTCTGGTCTCTCCTGACATGATACTCATTCAGCACCCTATTGTTGCTTGTGACAGAGTGGTCGGAGATCCTTATTTTCACCAGATTGTCTTGGTTGCTATTCCTATAGACATTGATGTATGTCGAGACACCAGAAGATGTGACAGAAGGACTGACGGAAACCCATTTGAATCCACGGGTCTCAAGTATCTCCTTTACTTCATCAGCGAATCTCCTCTCCTCCGCCTTGCGTTCCTCAAGGGTTTTGTTATCCAACTCCAATGGAGAACCCTTTTTTGGTTTAACCTTGCCGGAAGGGATGTCGCTAATCTCAACTCCCCTCTTCTCAAGTTCCTCACGCAATGAGGGGGTGACGGTGTTATAAGGTACGGCGATATTCTCTCCCTCCAGCAGTTCCGCTATCCTCTCGGCCACCTCGCTATCGGGGACGATACGGACAGGCTTGTCCCATCTCGTGAGAATGACCTTGCGGGACTTATTCTCCGGCAGTTTGCTACTGACGGGGCCGGAATGCCAAACCATCTCTCCTACGGAGTCCTTGGCTTTTTCCGCCTTGTATCCGCTCGTCAGTTCACTTTCGGGGACTTCCACCTCAACGGTAACCAGGTTCGGTCTATCATAGGCAGATGTGAACTGGTCATTGAGAGGGGAGCGAGAAGTATGGATGTACGGGTTGTACCTTGCCTTGAGTGACTTGCCGTTACCCTTGTTCAAGGTGAAGTAACCCTTTACATCTGCGAGGTCGGGTCTCTCTTCGGCTTCCTCCCAGACACCGAGTTCAATCGGCTCCTGCATCTTGCCTTCCACCTTCGCCGCCATCGGAGGATAGAGTTGTCCATCTATCTCCTGCATTGCACGGTAGACCTTGATTGTCGGCTCTGACTCCAGCCTCTCAAGAGTGGCGGGGTCGGTTACCTTGCGGAAGCGGACTTCGGATTCACCATACTCGTTGACGGAGTCTTTGAGAACTCTTTCTTCATTAGCACTTTGCTGGATAGCAAGTCCCGTCTTATCCTTATATTCTCCGCTATATAGTGACTGTATAACAGACCTTACAATCTTGGCATATGGTTCGTTATCAGCCTTACGCAAGGCTTTATCTGAATAGAAGAATTCTTCTATATGCGCATCTCCATCGTCCGTGATTCCCTTGTTGGCCTTACGGGAAATAATTATGCTGATGCCATAGTCTTTGCCACTGTGGTCAAAATTACTTACCGTCGCATTGTGGTCGGCTAATCGCAAAGTAAACACCGTCCCATTCTTCGCTTTGAATGTAGCATAAAGACTCTTTGATCCTTCATGTTTTGCTCCGAGTTTCTCTCCAAGGTCGTTGAGGAATGACCCTTTCGCACGGAAACCAATATTTTCTACATCTTTTGCAAAAGATTCAAGATTTTTTAATATATTTGCACCAGAAGCACTTGTAACGTCCGTAGCTTTGAAAGGAGATTCGTCTCCCGGTACAGCGGAAGCAAGTGCTTTCTTGTTTTCTCCACTATCCATCAGCGTTCCCTCCGCCAGGCTTCTGGTATGGTTGCCGTCCACCTTGACGACATCCGTCAGCCTGACGTTACCGCCGCTCAGATCCGTGAGAGCCTGCCTGAAATCGGATAGCGGCCCCCTGGAGTAATCGAAGTCACCGAAGAGGATCACCTGTTCCGCGCCGCTCCTTATCGCCGCATCAGCGGCATCGCTCGCGAAATTACGGGCATTGTCCTTGTCTATATGGTTCCCGCTGAAAACGAGGTTCCCAGTCACCATACCCTTCCTGTCGACCAGCAAAGCGCCAATCTTGCTGCCTTCTCCGAGACGGTGTGCGGACAGATAAGCGGCAACCTCCCCTGCGCTGGTCATCCTCCTTCCCCTGATCTCCTCTCTATACTCTGGCGAGAAGACCATCTTGTCAAATGTCAAGACCTCAAGGGGGACGTTCTCCGACTCGTCATGCTTCCTCTCGTCGGTGAGGGCGAGAGTGCCTCCAAACTCGGAGTCAAAGATTCCGTATTCCCCGGAGACAGTGTCAATTATCACTCCTTTCACAAGGGTTTCGCCGGCTATCTTCTGAAGCCGCTCAAGTTCCTTCCAGTCGGCCTGGGATGCCTCCACTCTGCCGGATGGATGGTTATGAACCATATAGATCTCATCAGGAGCGAAGTCCTTCATACCGGCCACCATCGGGGCGGAATCAATGGTCGTTGAGCTGATTGTCCCAATACCGGTATGCAGGATAGTGGGTTTGCCGTCCTTGACAAACACGATGAAGGAATTCTCGGTAGCGGATGTCTCCAGTTCCTTGAAGATATAGGCCACATCAGCCGCACTCTCTATCTTATCCTTACCAGTGAATGAGAAAGCGCCTGTCTTCCTGTATGTCCGCTCAACGAGAGATGTTCTCCTTGATCCATCAGGGAGTCCTCCCATTGATTCGTAGGAGATGGTCTCACCGCCCTCGGTCTTGGCCTCTCCCTTCCTGAACATCACCTGTCCCTCCATCACGGACTCCCTCATCTCCGGGGTCACGTCAACGGAGTGCATGACAAGCGGATGGCCGAGCTCGTCGTAGACATGCTGGAGCTCAACCGTCCCGACCTTCACTCCCCACTTCTTGCCGTACTTGTTCATGAAACGGGGGAGGATGTCGTCGTAGAAACCCTTCATACCTTCGCCACCGACCTTGAGGTCAAGACCACGGAATATCTGCTCCGTCTTTCCGTTACCGGCATCTACCCTGTTCTCTCCGTTGACAATCCTCACGGCCAATTCCTTGCCGACATAGTCCTGTAGTTTCTCCTTCGGGACATCATAGAAGGTCTCCTGCTCAGTTCCGTCACGAGATTCGGTTATAATACTATAGTTTCCTCCAGGTGCTTCTACGACCCGAATTCCATGAATGACATTGGCCAAATTGTACCTGTCAGCCTGCTGGTCTCCAGTAGTCCAGGCAATCTTGTCGTATCCGTTCTCGGCGGCATAGCGGAGCATACGCTTCATCGCAAGCTCGTGCCAGTTTTTCTCGAAGGGAGCGGCGGGGATAGTACCACCAGATGAGGAAGATTCAAGATATCTCTCTCTGGCTTGACGTGCCTTGTTCCCTAATTCCGTCATCTTTGTCTCCTGCTCAAGAGTAAGGGGATGAGAATCAAGGTACTTCTTGCTGACTGCCCCATCACGATATTCATCTCCCCACAGGGATCTCAAATAATCATCATATTCCTTCTTTGCAGCATCGAATTGGGCTAATACCTTCTTTTGTTCCGGAGAACCGGAATAGCCCGACTCCCTTCCTTCCTGGTGTCTCTTGGACTGAATCTCATCGATGACGAGTACTTTACTCCCGCGCCCGGATGGTGTTCTACGGGCCGGCCTGTTGTTCATTCCGAGTTCCTCCTTATAGGCGTCACGCTCCGCCTGCGCCTCTCTCATGGCGGCCTCGGCCACATCCCATTCGGACTGGTTTCTCGCCTCCTGAGCAATCTGCCCGGCTTTTCTCACCTGCTCCTCAAGCGAATCGAGTCTCGCCCTCTGTTCGGGGGTCAACTCTTCCTCCTTCGGCCGCTCCTCTCCACTTTCTTCGGTTTCCACGGATATCGCATCCCCGAATCGTATCCACGCAACTGCACGACCTTCCCCGGCATCGCCGAAATGGATCTGGTCACTCCCATTCCAAGGCTCTATGGTCGGGACAGTGAGGGCGATCTCCGCCTTGTTGTCAAGGCCGGCCGTGGTATAGGTTAGCCTGGTGCCATTTATCGCCCTTGTGCCAGGCTTGTCGCGGAACTCATACTCATCAATCGCGTCGGGATCGATACTATAATCTATCTTGCCGTCGAAGACATCATATCCCATTCTGAAGTCATCCCCGTAACGGTCTGACATCACATCAATAATGAGCCCATCATCAATCACATGACCGGCAAGGCCGATGTATTCATCAGATTCAATGATCTCATTTATCTCATCCTGCAACTCGTTGAGATCTCTCCCTTTCCCTATCCTTTCCTTTATATCATCTTTGGCCATCTGCCACAGGTCAACATTCTCGGAATACGCCTGCTCCTCAATCTGTATCCTGTTCTCCCCGATGAAGTCAGCGATCTCATCCTTGGTCAGAGTCTTCTTGTCGGATGCCTTCAGCCAGTCGGATAGTCCAAGCCACTTGTCCTCTCCGGACTTCATCCCGCCTTCCTTCTCCAGCATCTTGATCCACTGCTCCGGTGTGGCCTTGTCCATCTTGACACGGTCAAGCGCCGCCTCGGCGTTGGAGATGAACCCGTTCTGGGTCTGGTTGGCCTTGCGGAAACGGATATCCTCGTTCGATGTGTCGAACCTCTTGGACAGGGGGATAACCTTGCCCTCGTCATCATAGGTGACGGGGTCGGTCTGCTTGATCTGGCCGGGGTTGAAGGCGATCACATGGGTAGTGCCGTAATCCATCCCTTCCATCGCCCGTCCATACTTTCTTTGCGTTCCAAACTTAATGTTGACATTGTTGTCCACAATGCCGTCAAATCCCATCCGCTCAAAGACTTGACGAAGGAACTCTCCTGAGGCATATTCCCCATCAAGAGTCATTATCCCTCCTACGCTATCAATAATCTCCCTCGCCTTATTCTCCAGTTGAGACGCAGTCAAACCATCATAGTCAGCATATTCAAGAATTTGATCAGGAGAAACATTCTGATAATCAAAGTCATAAAGAACATCATTCCACGCCTCCACGAAATCCACCAGCTTGCCTGATGGCTCGTCCTCATACTCATCCGTCTCTTCATTATAGCCACTATTGTAATCGAAGAAGGTCTCATCCGAACCATAATGGGAGTCAAAGACCACTGGATTCTCCATCCGAATTGCAGCGGTAATTACATGGGGATTTCCACCCGACAGTTGCTTTCTCGCCTCCTCGACCCTTTGGTCGTAGTCCATATCCTCATAGCCGTCCATCCACTCCATCTGCTCTGCGAGATGCTCAATCCTATTTGCTAGGTCGGGGCCTTCGCCAGAATAGTTGGCTTCGGCATCGTCCTCATTGTTGGTGAAGTAGAATCCCTTACCCCAGTTGCCTTCGGCGTTACCCTTGCTCCTGTCAAAGATGGTGAAGTCGTGGGTCGTGCCGTGATAGCCACGGATGGTGTATCCGGCGGCCTCGGCGGCCTCGTCAACCATCCTTTGGGCGGTGCCCATGTCACCCGCCTCGACGGCGGCCATGTATTCCCTGTCCATCTCCTCCCTGTTGCTCAGACGGAAACGGGGAGCCTCAGGCTGGCGGATCATGCTCTCGTTGACGGTCAAGTCGGCGTTCCTGCCCTTGTTCTCCTTGAAGCCGAACCTCTTGTAGAATTTCTTCAGCCTGCCGACCGATGTAGCCCCGAAGGAGTCATCGGGAGTCAGAGCCAGAGTCCAGCCGTTGTTGTCGGCCTCGGATGTTAGGTCGGTCATGAACCTCGTCCCGTTGCCCTTCTTCTTCTCGGCCACGACCACCTTGTTGAGGGTGACGAGATCGCCCTTCTTTGTCATGGTGACGTTGGACAGGCCGTACTCCCGCATCAGGTCGGGGTTGTCCACGGACACCCGCTCGCCCTCAAGCTCCTCATTGGCGGAGTCGAACGCCTTGCGGAACATAACCCCGGACTCGTCCAGAGGCAACGCACGGACTATCTCATCATTGTGGTACTCGTTCCTCAAGATAAGGTCACCATCCCGGTTGTAAATCTCGTGGATTCCCTCTCTTATGCCGTCCTTGTACTCGCCTCTCGCCTGGATATTCCCATTAGGGAAGTAGACCTCCCTGACACCATCCAAAACGCCATCGGAGTAGTTCGCCCTCACATGGGGTGTGCCATCTATGAAGTTCATCTCCTGCAGCCCGTTGAAACGACCCTTGCCGTTTGTCCTTTCAACACTCATGACACGGCCACTTCTGGCATACCTCGTCTCTTCCTGTCCACCGTCTTCGGTGAAGGTCACCCTTCTTTCAATTCCCCATTCTCCGTGTTCCTCGAATCCAAGGTAATCTCCGTCCTCGCTATAAATCTGGACGGATTCAAGATTCCCTTCCTCGTCCCATTGCTTGTGTTCTCCGACTCGCTTGCCGCTCTTGTACCTTCCTTCGGAACGAGGATTACCGTTCTTCCACCAAGCCTTCCTCTCCCCGTCATTGAAACCCTCCTCGGTCAGAGTCATATCCACTTGCTTCTGCCCATTGTCAAACCAAGCCTCATAACGGCCAACATAGTTGCCGTTCTTCATGGTGGTTCTCCTCTGCATCTGACCGTTGTTAGGATACCAAGCCTCGGTCAGCCCTTCCTCCTGGCCGTCCTTGTAGCTCGTTCTCTCAATGATGGTGTTTCCGTCAGAACTCCACTCCTCATAGAGACCGTTTTGCCTGTTACCCTTGAAGAGATGCGACCCCGGCTCCTTGACCAACTGGCCATCCTCGATGATGAAGCTGGCGCTCCTGCCGAGCTCGTCTCCCTCAATCTTCTGGGTGACAGGGATGCCGTAGTGGGATTCATCCTTGCGATCCCACCAAAGCCTTGTCTTCTTGTCGTTGGCGGAGAAGGCAAGCAACTTGCCGTCCTTGAACGCCACCTGCTTCGGATAGGCGCTGTAATGCTTCCAGTATCTCTTGGAGTCGGGAGTAAGGTTACCCTTGCCGTCACCCTGAAGCAGGCACCAAGGGGATGCATCCTTGCCATAGTGCGTGTTGATGATTTCACGCATGTTCTTGCGGCTCTCCTCCGTTCCGTCCACATCATAGACCACGATTCCTTCAGGATACTCGGCAGCACGATGGAGTGTGGAAACCTCGTCAGGATTGATTCTCTCCTCTGACGGCTTGAAGTCAGCATGGGCATCAAGCAGTTCCATAGGGGAGTTGTAACGCAGGGGATCTACCTTGGCCTTGCCAGCCACGGAGATTGCCTGCTGAACCTTCTTCATGTCCTCCGGGATACGGATCGTCCCATTGGCGAACCACTTGGCGGTGGCGAGCTGGGTCTTGGCATCATCCAGTTTGTCGATGTAGTCAACGACCTCTCCCTTCTGCTCATCGGACAGGTCTTCCCTCTTGCCTATCCAGGACTCGACAGTCTGCCTGTTGTTCTTGGAAAGACGGAACATGGCGTCCTCTTCAGTCACCACTGGCTCAAGGGCTTCGGATACGGGTTGCTTCTGGTTGGCATTGACCTTCCTGAACCTGACATCCGGCTCCCTCTTCTCAAGTCCGAGCTTGTCAACTATCTCATTGTAGACATCGTCAAGGTTCTCACCATACTTGGCCTTTTCATCGGCAACATAGTCATTGAGTATCTTGGCGTTGAACTCATCGTCGAAAATAGCCTTGACCGGCTCCTGCGGAAGCAGATTGCCATTCTCGTCGAAGAGTTTGAAGTCAAGGAGGAACTTGTAGTATCCGGGGGTATAAACATACTCTCCCGCCTCGTTCTTGTCAAGGAACTGGGCGAACCTCGGAGTATAACCTTTCTCCTTGCAGACAGCAAGGAACTTCTCCGTGAACTCCCTGTCGGTCTTGATAGGGTTGCCTTCCTTCTCCGCAGCATCGAGAACCTCCGTATAGATGTTGATGTTCTTCACGGTCTTGCCGCTTGCATCCCTGTCGTTCTGGGACAGTTTGTAGTTCGTCCACTTGCCAGTCTGCTTGAGGCTACGAAGGATATCCTTCTGGTTGGAATGGTAAGGGATGATATAATGCACGAACGGATCGGCCATGGCGAGCCTTATCTGCTCGTCATTGATTCCGATGAGGATGTTACCGACATTGTCGTTTGACGGGAGGAAGTCGGGGTCATTGACATCAATTCCCTCCACGGGGTCATAGGCCAGTTTGCCGTCCACCATGCCCGTGTCTCCCAAAGGTATGAGAGACCTGTTGAGTTTGATTCCGGTCTCTGCGATAGCCCTTGCGAAAGCGGGGACTTTGGTGTAACCCTGAATTTTGACCCCCTTGCGGGCGCAGTCCTGAATAATCTGGACAAGGTCGATGAGATGATGCGCTTCAAAGTCGGAATAGGAGAAGATTCTCAAACCTCCCTGATCGTTGACACTCTTGACCTTCTTCTTGTTCCACTTGAGGATCTCTCGCTTGTACTCGGCATATCCCTGGAAGAGATTGCCCGACTGCTGACCTCTGGCATTGTTGAAGGCTTGGAATGCCTGATAAAGACCGGGATGCTCCCTCTGGAGTCGGGTAGAGCCGTCAAGGGTTATGAGGTCATAGATAGAAAGGTCGGCCTTCTTGTCCTCGCCTATCAGAGAACGGAACTTCTCGGCGTTCTTCCTCTTGGTCTCGCCTCCCCTTGAGACGTATATCTCAAAGTCACTGTTGACATTGTCAATGAAGTCCTTGGCTATCTCTCCGAGCAACTGTCTACGGTCTTCCACATAGCACAATCCGCAAGCCACGGTCAGCCCGTGTTCCTTCATTATGTTGCGGATAGCGGCAAGATCCTCTCCCGTGATGATGGTATTCGGGAAAGCCTTCTGCACCCTCTGGTACATGTTGGTGAAGGCAAGTCTCTTGCGACATATGTTGTTGAAGTCAACTGTTCCCTGTGGATAGTCGGAGTCCTGCTTGATTGCTTTGTAACGGTCATCACCCTCGTAGTCCAGGATAGCGGAGTCTCCGGTGATGATGGCGGCGAGAGAGGTCTCGCTCTTGATCCACCTCTTGGCCTCGGCCTTGCTGATTCTCACCTGGGCGGCAATATCCTTGGCGATGCTCTCTATCTCCTTGCTTGTCGGGACATAGCGGACAGAGAACCTTACCTCATCATTGTTGGCGGCGATTCCGTTGTTGTCCAGACGGGCGATGCGGAAGACCGAGCCGTCTCCGTTGACGAAATCTATCGCTCCTTTCTGTGCATTTGTGAGATTATTTTCCTCGGAAGTTCTTGTTTCTCCGGAAATTTCACTATCTTTGCTTTCAGAAGAAGCATTACTCTCTTGCGTAGGAACAAGGTCCGGCACAGAATCATTCTGTTCAGTTAAGTACCCTTCAGAGCTGTTGGAGAGTAATGCTTTTCTCGTATAAACAACATTATTCTCTTGCAGTTCTTTAAGAATTACATTCCTTTCCGCAATATGGCTGCTGATAGATATTTCAAGATTGTCTCGCCTTATAGTAACACTTTCAAAGTTTATTCTCTTTTCCCCACCCTCTCCGATGAAAGTCTTGATGAATAGTAGTTTACCGACCCTTTCCGCACCTGCAGGGGGGAGAGCGTCTTCTTTGTAAAGAATAATGTCCGGATTCTCAAGTGTAGGCTTAATCAACCCAAACTGTCCCTCTCTCTTTTTTTTGTTCAGTTTGGTTTTTTGGTTCTCTCCCAATTTCACCTGACCGATAGGGGTGTTCACACGGTTATTCGGAAATTGCCTTTCCCATGCTTCTTCGGAGAAAACTATGTTAGGGTCTTGTTCGGCCATGGCCTCCATATTAGCCAGAAGCCCAAGTGCTACTTCTTGGGATAATGCCGGGGAAGAGTTTCCGATTGCGATATCTATTGCCCTTCTCTCTGCCTGTATCCTCTCGTAGTTGGCGAGGGATGCCTGGAGGAGATTGCTCAAGTCCTCATTGGTGATCTTGACATCCATGCCGAGCTTGAGCAGGATCTCCTTGACCATCTCAACGAACTTCTGCCATGCTCCGGCGTTCTCGGCGTTGACGGTTTCCGCAAAATGGGCAACGTACTCATCGGCAGCTGCCCGGCGCAGATATTCCTCTGAACCTTTGAGATGACTGTTGTAGGCAAGATAATCCGCCTTGTCCTTCTCGGTCATGAGGGTGTTCCATACGGAGTCCATAAGGGTGTTCCATCCCTCGTCCCCAAGCAGTTCTTTCAGTCCCTTGTGAGAGACCGCCTCATGCATGTATGTCCGGTCTATCTCCGCTTCATCAATGATGTTGGGCAGATAGATAACCACGCTCCCGGTGTTAGGCTCGAACCATCCGGTGACGGGTTTGCCCTCGTCAATGGCCTGGGCTGCCTGTTTGTTGGTCACCTGTTCACGGGATTCAAGAGCATTAATCTTGACTCCTGTCCTCTCTTCCCATGTCTTGATTCTGTCCTTTAATGCTTGGATTCTTGCCGCTTCCACTTGCTCCGGTGTGGCTTGTACTTCCTCTTGTGTAGGAGTTTCCTCCGCCACAGGCGCTACAGGAGCAGGAGTCTCCTCCACGGGAGCCTCGACTGCCTTGGCAGTCTCTTCTGCCGCCTTTGCTTCAGCCTTCTGTGCGGCCTCTGCAGCGGCATAGTTGGCCTCGATGGTATTGAGTTGGGTTATCCTGTCATTGACTCCGGCAAGCTGGCCTTCAAGCTGCTCAATCTTGTCAAAGTCAAGCTCCTTGGCTATCTGCTTTTGGATGGCCTTGGCATCTCCCTGGAGTTTCTTTACGGCCTTGGCTATGTAACCACGGCTGTTCGCGCCCCCATCCTGCCTCTGTGTGTCATTCCATTTTGCCCATGCCTCAGGGTCGTTGTTCCAGAGAGCTTGCTGATTGACCGTCCCGTCCTCCTTGAGCGGGATCGGATTGCCGCGGAAGTCCCGCAGAGTGCCATCCTGCTCCTGCGTCGCCGCCATCTCACCCTCTTCAGCCACGGCCTCTTTCTGGGGAGTCTCCAATTTCGCCATAACCTCGGCAAGATTGCCCTGAAGAGCCATCTCTTCAGTTATCTGCGCCGGCTGCTTGGTGTCCTGACTTCATTGGCCCAATTGTATACCGCCTGCCGCGTTGTGCAGCACTTGGCTTTTATCAGTTCGTAAATGAGATCCCCTCGTTTACCGTCTGTGAGAGTTGCCCAGATTTCCGGGAAACTTCTTGCATCAATGGAATTTTTTTCTGACATTTGCATACTTGCGGTTTTTGTAAACGATGTTGATTTTGCGTTATGTCGTCGTTTACACCTGCAAAGTAAAGCAATTTAAGTTAATAAAGCAAGAATTTCGTTAAATTTTTTAACCTTTTTTAAGCAATTTATGCTATATGATTGATTTGAAGAAGTTTAGAAAGGACAATAATTTGTCCCAAGATGATTTAGCGAGCTTTCTTGGAGTCTCGATACCCTTCGTTTCCCAGATCGAGACCGGGAAAAGGGATATCCCGGAGCATCAATTAAGCAAACTCCTGCTTAATAGGATGGAATGGGATGTATCCGCTTTGAAAGAAAAGGCGGTTGAAAAGCCTAATAAGATTCCCCTCTATGATGATGCACAGACTATCGGGGGCCACAACGACATGGTCGCCAACGTGGATGACAATGCGAGGGTGACCGAATGGATAGACGCCGGGGACTGGTTCCCCTGCGCCACATCAGCCATCCACCACTATGGGGACAGTATGGTGGAGTACCCCTCTGGGTGCATACTCGCACTCAAGAGGGTACATGATCCGAGACTTCTCATTAACGGGGAAAACTACGTTATAGAGACCGATGAGTTCAGGGTGACCAAACAGCTCCAGGATGATGGCGACTGCATCATTGCCTATTCGACCAATCGTGAGACATACCCCGATGGCAGGCTCATACATGCCCCCTTCCGTATACCGAAGGAGGCAATACGGCATCTTGACCTCGTTCTGGGGTGCGTGATCAAGAAATTTAGCAACCCAATAAAGATTAAGTAACTATGGGAATGTTTGGCTTGTTCTTCAAATTACAGAGATTATGTGAGGATAATCCTCATAGGTTCGCAGAGGTAGTTGAAAATAGTGAAGTATGGGAATTCCGAAGAACTACTCCGTTTAGTGATAAAGAAGGTTGGATAGAATTTATCCCCTTTCCGAAGGTTTCTCGGACATTAAGATATTGGATTAGATATATTGGGCCAAGAGAGATCCTTGTGAATGAGAGAACCGCTATCAAAAAGTTAATTGAAATATTGTCCAGATAGTGATGGCGAACATTAAGCAATTCCTTATAGATAATAATATGAGGCAGGTGGAGCTTGCCAGATTCCTCGGCATAACCGAGGGGTCGGTGTCTAAGATGGCCAAGGGAATAACCAGACCCTCCGGGGAGAACCTCCGGAAGATGATGGACAACGACAAAGGGTGGGACACCTCCTCCCTGCTCCTGGAACCGGGGCGGACGATGGAGAGAAGCGACCTCAAAGAGGAGAACAGGAGACTGAGGAAAGAGGTCGACAGGCTGCTCTCCATCATAGAGAGACTGACAGACCCGTCACTTAACCGTCACTTTAACACCACAAGCCAAGAGTAAACAATTGATAATTAACTAAATACGATTAAAGAAGATGATTAACCACTAACCATTTTATAATGAAACGTATTCTTTCAACCATCGCGCTTGCCTTGGCGATAGCCGGGGCGGCGCAAGCCCAGGAGTTGGCTAATTTCTCTAGAGGCAACCAAAGACCGGTCATCTCGCCTGAGATCCAGGGCGACAGTGTCACTTTCAGGCTCAAAGCCGACTACGCCACAGTGGTCAAACTCAGCGGATCTTGGATGGCGAACCCTTACGGAGGCACCATCGACATGACCCGTGGCGAGGGGAACGTCTGGTCCGTGAAGATCCCTCTCCCTTCTCCTGAGATTTACACCTATAACTTCGTGGTCGACGGAGTAGCCGTCAACGATCCTCAGAACGTGCTCGTGCAAAGAGACGGAACCCGCTATCTACCAATGCTTACCGTTCCCGGGGAACGCACGGTCAACTATGGTGAGGCCAAGACCCACGGCACCGTCAGCCATCCGTGGTACGACAGCAATATCCTCGGATACAGCCGCAGGCTCACTGTCTATACCCCTTACGGATATGAGAACAACCCCAAGAAAAAGTATCCCGTGTTATACCTGCTCCATGGAGCCGGCGGAGACGAGGAGGCCTGGATATCGATGGGAAGAACCGCCCAGATCCTTGACAATCTGATTGAGAAAGGCCTGGCCGAACCTATGATCGTTGTGATGCCGAACGGCAATCCCGGCCAGCAGGCGGCCCGCACCCTGAATATTCCGGAGAAGACAAACGTCAACTGGAGATCAGAAGAGTTCAGGAACGCTTATGTCAGAAGCCTCTGCACCGAGATAGTTCCATTCATTGAGAAGAATTTCAGGGCGATCCCGAAACCGGCCTCCAGGGCGATCGCTGGTCTTTCCATGGGTGGCGGACATACCATCTCCGCCTCGATCCTTTATCCTGAGCTGTTCGATTACATCTGCCCGTTGTCTGCCGCCGGAAGCGCTACTCCAGAGCAGATCTCCGCTCTTAAGAAAGCTGGCGTGAAATTGTATTTCCTCGCCTGCGGAAGCTCCGACTTCCTTTTCGAGGGCTCAAAAGCACTTGACAAGACTTTGACTGAGCAAGGTTTGGATCACGAGTTCTATGTCTCGGATGGCGGGCACACCTGGGCCAATTGGAGATTGTACCTTAACACCTTCGCTCCCAAGCTGTTCAAATAGGTGAGAAACTTTTTGACGGTGAAAGTTTGATAATTCCGGGAAAAGGTTTATCTTTGCAGGCTTTTTACAGCGAAAGATTGTACAATTAATATCGTAAAGCAATGAAAAAAGGACTACATCCCGAAACCTACCGCCTTGTAGCTTTCAAGGATATGTCAAACGAAACCGTGTTCATCACCCGTTCCTGCGCGGAGACCAAAGAGACTCTGATGGTGGACGGCGTCGAGTACCCGGTTGTGAAGGTTGAGATCTCCAACACATCTCACCCCTTTTACACTGGCAAAGTCAAGCTCGTTGACACCGCCGGTCGCGTCGACAAATTCTACCAGAGATACAAGGACCGCAGGAAATAATCCCGGCGGACAAAGGACAAAAAGCCACGCGAGATTTCGCGCGGCTTTTTTTATGATCTTTTGATTCCGGTTATATTATTTCTCGAAAACAGATTTCCCGGGATAACGTGATTGGAACGCCAGGATAATCGCTTCTTTTTTCCGATTGAAAGCCGAGTCGCTCATCTCCACGTCATTGATACACACGATCTTCGCGTTCGGGTTCCTGATAAAACCCGCTATATTCCCTCCTGAGACGGCGCCCAATGAGAAATGCTTCCGGGGAAGTGGCTTGTTGACCATTTTCCCTTTAAGGAACATATAATCCAAGAACAGGTACTGGTTAAAGTCTTTTTCTGAGCGAAGAGGTGACAAAGAGTTGATTATTTCCTCCGAGACAGCCTCATACAACGATTCGCACTCGCTCTTGAGCATAGGCGAGCAAATATGCCTCGGCCTGATGTAGAAAACGCTTCCAGGCATATCCAGAGCCTTTCTCGCAAGTTTGTCCGAACGCTTGACCAAACGTAGGAAAGAGCTGAAAGCGAATATACTCCAGGATATGCCCATGGCAGGTATCCCATCAACGAAAAAATCCTCTTCCACGCAATCCATGACCGGGAACATGTCATCATTGAAATACAGGAAACGCTCCGAAAGACCAGGGATCCTATGAAGGAACATCTCGATCATGGAACTGTTGAACGTGGGAAGATAACGCTCGGGAATAATCTCACTATGAGTGACGACACGGACCTTGGAAGTATCCATCCAGGAAGGGACCTGGCTCTCCGAGGAAACCACGATAAAAACCTTTCCGGCGAAAGGGATATGGCATTCTATTCCCCTGAGCAAATACTTGAGAGTCCCCCAGTCACGGTAACGCTTTGTAAGGGGTTTCCCGTTGACATGGCTGGAATAGGACTCGATCCACTCAGGATCAGATCCGTCAACATATGTTATGACTATATCCATCTGGCGAACAATCTCAAGACTTCGCAACACATCTTGGTATATGCCTGTTTCCCCACCGGGACACGACAATCCTTGATATAATCCATTTCGGACAAGACCTTCACCGCCTCCGGATACTTCAGTAACAACTTGAAATCCAGAATAATACAGCTATACCATCCTCCTCTGAGAAGAATATCTATGCCACAGTCCGTCACAGGCCCCCTGTCTTTGGGGAGAGCGTCATAAAGGGCTAACATATTCGCGGCGGAGTGTTTCCTGGTTCGGATCAGGGAAGAACCAGTCAACGCACCCTTCCGTCTCCGCCTGTAGTGGTAGAGCGGCCTGCCGAGATGACGGCATTTCCTGGCGCCATATAGGATCTGGGTCTGGAACACGATGTCCTCGTGGTATCCGTATTCGGGTACAATCATCTTTTCCAAATCATATAACTCCTTCTTAACCAGCTTGTTCCACATGTACGCCCTGATAATGCTGTTGTGCATCGCCTTCACTGCCACCTTGCCGTCATCAGGATGGAAGTCCTGCTCCCTCTCTATCTTCGCCGGTTTCCCGTCATATTCCTTGAAATAGTCGCAATAGACAACGTCGGCATCCTCTTCAATAGCCTTTTCCACAAGGGAACTTATATAGTCTGGCTCGACCCAGTCATCCGGATCCACATGGATTATATAATCACCGTCAGCCTTGGCCAAACCCGCCATCCTGGCCGCCGGAAGCCCTCGGTTCTCTTGTTTAATGATTATTGTACCAGACTCTCTTTCAGGATGTTCCGATAAAGTTGCCATAAGAATGTCAATCGAGCGATCCGGGCTTCCGTCATCCACGAAGATGTACTGGATATTCTCCCAAGTCTGCTCGAAAAGAGAAGCGGCGCACTGACGGATATATGCCTCGACTTTGTAGACAGGCACAATCACACTGACAGTCGGCAACTTCTCCATTCCCATAGACACAAACCTGATTCTTAACAAAAAACCGGAAGTCCACAGGCTTCCGGTTTGACTCATTGGCGCCTTTCGGCACCTTTGTACTGGGTAGGAGAATCGAACTCCTATTGCAAGATTGAGAATCTTGAGTACTAACCGTTATACGAACCCAGCGTTGTTTAGGGACTGCAAAGATAGACAAAAAACTTTAGTATGCAAAAAAAACCTCACCTTTTTTATTTCTCGTGTTTTTTCGTTAATATAGCGGATGTTTTAAACCAAATCCGTGATATGGCACTAATAATCGGTCTACTAATCATCGCTATCGGCGCTTTCTGCCAATCTTCAAGCTATGTTCCTATCAATAAGATTAAAGACTGGAGTTGGGAAAGTTACTGGATAATCCAGGGCATATTCGCATGGCTCCTGTTCCCTCTGATCGGCTCACTTCTTTCCGTATCAGGGACAGGCGGCTCTTTCGGAGACCTGCTCTCACTGATCAATTCCAACCCCAAGGATGCCTGGTTGACAATTCTCTTCGGCGTGCTCTGGGGAGTGGGCGGTCTGACATTCGGCCTCTCGATGCGTTATCTCGGAGTCGCCCTCGGACAGTCTATAGCCCTTGGAACATGCTCCGGATTAGGCGCCATCCTCGGCCCTGTTTTCACAGGACACGCAAGTGACCTCACCACCGCCGTCATAGTCGGTGTGGTAGTGACCTTGATCGGAATCGCCATCATCGGAGTCGCCGGAGCGATGAAATCCTCCGCCCTTCCCGAGGAGGAGAAGAAAAAGGCCGTCAAGGACTTCAACTTCGGAAAAGGTATCGCCGTGGCTCTTCTTGCCGGATTCATGAGCGCTTGCTTCAACATCGGTCTCAGCTTCGGTAAAGACCTCTTCCTGCCCGGCACCAAGCCCATATTCCAGACCCTTCCCGCCACGATGCTTGTGACTTTCGGCGGATTCCTCACCAACGCGGCCTACTGCCTGTTCCAGAACAACAAGAACAAGACTTGGGGAGATTACAAGAAAGGCAATCTCTGGGCGAACAACATCCTGTTCTGCTGCCTTGCCGGTCTGCTCTGGTACAGCCAGTTCTTCGGATTGAGCCTCGGTAAGGGATTCCTCACCAACTACCCTGTCCTGATCACCTTCAGCTGGTGCATCCTCATGGCCCTCAACGTCACATTCTCCAATGTCTGGGGCATTATCCTCAAGGAATGGAAGGGTGTGTCAAAGAAGACCATCGCTGTTCTGGTCATAGGGCTCATAGTGCTGGTATTCAGCACCTTCCTGCCGCAGCTAATGGCAAATTAAAGGATTGTATAGCGCGATGGTCAGCTATACTCCTATATATTCCCGCGATACAGACGTCTACAACCTGGAGGGCTTTTCCCCCCAGGTTGTGGATTATTCATATCTGAAGAGACTTGGAGTGGCGGTCGAACCGGACAAGGCCACACTGGAGGCTCTCGAGAAAGGTAGCCTGATACTCCAAAAGAGATTAGAGGATCGCACCCTTATCCCCAAGCCCCGTTTCACTGAATATATGGGGAATCCTGAAGAGGTCAGAACCGAAATCCATAACTACACCGGCCGATGCCCCACCTTGACTTATGAGATCAATCCCGTGGGCGGCTGCGGAGTCGGTTGCCAGTACTGCCTCGTGACCGACGGTGACCATGAGCGGGAACTTGCCGTAGACCTGGAATACCCGCTCTATGTAAGAAGGTTGCTGGAAGAAAAGAATGGCCCTGGATCAGAGAACCGGAATCATTATTACTATTTCTCTCCAAAGACCGAGGCTTTCCAGGAGGCTACACTCCTGACCGGTGTAGCCCATCGGATCCTTAGGGAGTTCATCGACCATTTCAGACGCTGCCCTGATTCGAGGGCGCGGCTGTTCATTGCCTCAAAGGCCGGAGCGGAACACCTTCTGGTACAGCATGATGGGGAAAGCATTCTGGACCTGTTCGAGAACCTTAAGGACCGGATGCAGTTCAACACCAGCGTGTCAGTCATGCCCACTGCCTTCAGGGATATAATCGAACCGTTCGCCGCTCCCCTGGAGGAGAGGATGAGGGCGGTTCGGCTGTGCCGGGAACGCGGGATTCCAGCGGACTCGGCTTTGGTCCAACCAATATTCACCCCTTGCCTGACCGAAGATGGGATCAAATCCTTTTTCGACACGCTCCACTCGGAAGGGATAATCAACTACAAACCGGAGTTCCTGACCGTATGCATGGAGAATCTGGCCATCCTTGGACAGTACCTTGGAGTGTTCGACAAAAATATGGAGCGCCAGCTCTATGAGGCATATCTCATGCCCTCCAACGCGGACCACCGCAAACAGCGCGGGCGCACGGCACCGGACAGGGAGCTCAGCATGAGCTGCTTACGCAGGATGATTGAATACACTGACACCCTGGGGATGAGTGTCAGTATCTGCTATTGGGTTCGCCGCCAGCTTGGGATATCCGAAGAGATGATTCCAGAGGTGAACCGCAACGGATTCCAGTGCCTAGGCTATCAGACCCGCCTTTTCTGAATATGATCACAAACCTCTCAGACTACTATCTGCGCTGGTATCATGAGAGACCGGTCGGTATCACCACGAAGCGGCGTGAAGAGCTCCGGGAACTCCATCGGATCATCTACAAGTGCGCCGATCATCTCGTCCACAATTACAAAGACTACGTCCCAAAGTGGATGCCTCTTGGGGAGAAAGATCTGGAAATACTTGAGATACAGGAACAAACACCCTTCAGGGCCGGCACATGGAGACCTGACTACATCATAGGGACGGATGGCTCGCTGAAGATTTGCGAGATCACTTCACGGTTCTTCGCCCACGGGATATTCATGTCACGTTTCGCCGAAGAAGCCGCGGACCGATTCATGAAGCGTTTCCCTGGAGCCGTGAGGACCACGGAGTACCCGGCCTTGATGGACTATATGGCCGGAATCCTGGAGGACAAGAAAAGGATATTCGTCCTCAAAAGTTCCGACAAGACCAATGAGATCCGTCTCTACAAGGACTTTTACGAGAAGATGGGGTGCGAGTTATGTATCCTGGAAGCCGCCGAGGTTGAGTCACATAGAAAAGAATGGGCAGCCTATGGGACCGTGGTGTTCAGCGCCTTGAACCAGATGGATATCCTATCCTTCAGGCCCGACACCATCAAAGCCATGGTGGACAAGAGGATATTCAGTGATTTCCGGAACATTTTCCTGATCCACGACAAACGCTTCATGAGGCTCTGGTTCGAAGATAGTTTCACCAACCGCTGCCTTACCCTTGACGAGACCGCCTTCCTGCGTTCACACGCCATCCCGACATGGGATTGCTCCGATCCGGAAACTAACGGAATCCTGAAAGTCGCCGCCGATGACAAGGATAATTATATCCTGAAACCTTACCGTCTCGGGAAGAGCGAGGGTGTTAAAGCCGGGGTCCTGACAAGCCGGGCGGAATGGAAGGGCCTGGACACCTCGGGAATGATAATCCAGCCATTCATCTCCCAGCGCGCGTTCAAGACGGTATGGGAAGGGACGGTATTTGATGACTATATCTGCGGGATGATGCTTTGTGTCGACGACAGGTATTTCGGGTCCGGATTGTTCAGGGCTTCCAGCTTGCCCGTCACAAATGTCGGCGATGACCGGAAGGCCTGTCCCCTCCTCACGGATGACCCCGGCATACTTGATTATTGTGACGTCCTATGATCCTCGCCGGCAACCAACCATATTTCCTCCCCTACCTTGGATGGTGGCAGCTCCTGAAGGCGGCAGATCTCTTCCTTATCGCTGACGACTACTATTTCATCAAAAGCGGATGGATTGCCAGAAACAGGATCCTCATAGATGGTAAACCTCATTATTTCAGGATAGAAATCAAAAGAGGCGGCAGCAACAGGCTGATCAACCGGCTGGAACTGATACCGGTGAGTGTCAAGAATAAATTAAAGATGCTGGAGTTCGCCTACCGTAAGGCACCGTTTTTCGAAAATGGTTTCCTTCTCGCGGAACGTATCCTGACATATCCTGAAAGCAACCTCTCGCTTTTTCTGGAGAATTCCATAAGGGAGGTTTGCTCATACCTCGGAATCACCACCCCATTGGAAAGGACATCAGGCCTTGAAGGCAACGACCTTTTCAAACGGGAGGAACGCATTTACGACGCTTGCCGAAGGAAAGGAGCGGACACATTCATCAACGCGATAGGAGGCATGGCCCTGTACGACCGGGACGAATTCGCGAGGCATGGGATCAACCTCAAGTTCCTTAAATCCGGGCTACCCGAATATAAACAATTCGGAGGGCCATTCGTGGAAAGGCTTTCGATCCTGGACGCCATCATGTTCAACTCGCGGGAAGATCTTCAAGTCATGCTTGACGATTACACCCTTATTTAAGACGCCGATGGATGAGATAAAGGTCACTGTTTTCTGCATGGCGTTTAATCACGCCAAGTATATCCGGGACGCGCTCGAAGGCTTCGTCTCGCAGAGGACAGATTTCCCTTTCGAGGTTATCGTCCACGACGATGCGTCAACTGATGGCACTGCCCTGATTATCAAGGAATTCCAATCAAGGTATCCGGATATCGTAAAGCCTGTGTTCCAAAAAGAGAACCAATACTCTCAAGGAGTAAATATCGCTCGGACATTCATATACCCACTTATCCGTGGAGAATACGTGGCTTTGTGCGAAGGGGATGATTACTGGACAGATCCATATAAACTCCAGAAACAAGTCGACGCTCTCGATGCTCACCCCGAATCGGACATCTGTTCCCATAGGGCTCTCCGGCTTAAGAACGGGCGTTTTGATGGTTGGATCGCTCCGAGAATAGGGAGCGGGATAGTACCGGCAGAAAAGGTCATCCTCGGAGGAGGAGGGTGGTTTTGCGCCACCTCATCCTTTCTATGCAGAAAGGAGGCCTACATGAGTTGGACTCCGATAAGGGAGGTGATTGTGATCGATTACACCCTGGCCATACAATGCGCGCTCAGGGGCGGGATGGTCTACTTAAAAGACAGCATGTCGGCTTACCGCGTCGGCACGGAAGGATCTTGGACAACTCGGCACGACAAGAAAGCCAGGATCAAGAACCGGCTGATAATGATTGAGATGCTTGATGCTCTTGACAAATGGACTTCGGGGCGTTATAAGCGGGTAATCAACAGAAGGAGGGAGATGTTCCGCTCTGACATACTTCTCCTGACCAGGGATTACCTCAGCCTGTATTCTCCTTCCAGGTTAGGAATCAATATCGCGAGAATGGCACATTCCGCTGGAAGGGTTGTCAGAAGATGGCTGTCTTTCCTTTGAGTGTTTTGTTTTGGGATTAATGAAAAACTTGCTTAACTTTATGAGGTTAAACCGATTTTTCATCAATGAAAAGATTCTTTCTTCCTCTGTTGTGTCTCCTTCTGATCTTACCGCAAGTTCTCCACGGTGAGAAAGTGAGCGGTGATGATGCGAGGATCACTTATATCGGCAGGACATTGGTGAAGGATGGAGAGGTCTCCTTCGATTGGACCGGGGTTTATCTTAAAACCCGATTCAAGGGCAATTATCTGGAATTCAAAATATCTGATACCGGCAAGAATTACTACAATGTCTGGCTGGACTCCCCCATGTCCGCGGAACCTGACAAGGTAATTCGTACCCATGGGACTGACACGACTATCGTGATATTCAGCAAGGATGAGATCAAAGCCTTGAAAGGGCCACATCAAGTCATACTGCAGAAACGTACCGAGGGGTCCCAAGGCATGACGACCATCAAGGAGTTGACCACTGACGGGGTATTCCTCCAGGCCGATAAACCGTCCGGGAGGGTCATCGAATTCGTAGGCGACTCATACACATGTGGTTATGGCACAGAGGCCTCCAATAAAGACAGGTTTTCCCCAGAAACAGAGAACCAGAATCTCACATACGCGTGCAAGGCCTCAAGATATTTCGATGCGGACCAGATCATAATCGCCCACTCCGGAATGGGTGTGGTGAGAAACTATAACGGGAACAGCAAGGAAGCGTTCATGCCGGATATCTATCCGAGGACATACGACAGGATACCGGAGCCAGCCTGGAATGCGAGTGATTTCACTCCGAAACCTTCCTTAACGGTCATATACCTGGGTACCAACGACTTCTCCACAGGTTTGCAACCGGCGGAAAGGGTGTTTGTCAAGGGTTATGTCACCCTTTTGAAGGAGATCAAGGATTTCTATGGAGAGTCTCACCCTATCCTTTGCGTCGCCCCGAAACATGACCCGCTCCAGGAGACTTATATCAGGAAAGCCATAGAATCTGCCGGGATGACGGATGTCCATCTCCTGGCCTTGTCGTATTCAGTCCATGACCATACAGGCGACTTGGGCGCGGATGGCCATCCAAATGGCCCTGGACACACAAAACTGGCTTACACGATTATTCCCGTCATCTCTACGATAATGGGATGGGAAATGACCGGAAAAGAAATCAAATAAATCACGGATATATGACAACAGCGAAAAAAGTTTTTCTTTGGATCATCGTCGGCCTGGTACTGGCCGCCGGAGTTTTCGTATATTTCAGATTCTACTTTGTCTTCGGTGACGGAGTCAAGGCTGGGGAACTGAACCTTTTCACCTATAAAGGATATGTCTTCAAGACCTATGAGGGCAGGTTGATCCAGGCCGGTTTCAAGGGCAGTGTCCCGAAGACCGGTGGAACCGCCACGATACAGTCCTATATCTTCGACTTCTCCGTAAGTGACGATGAAGTCGCCAACGAACTGATGAAATGTAGCGGGAAGAATGTGGAGGTCCATTACAAGGAATACCTCGGAGCCCTTCCTTGGAGAGGCATGCAGAAACAAGTTGTGGACAGGATAATATCTGTATCATCGCCTGAAGATCTATGAGGAAGTTTTTGACTCTTCTGTTATTGGCGATTACGGCACCCTTGTTCGCCCAGACAGGTGTCGTCGCCTCGCATCCCGCGAACGACCAAGGGAAGATGCTCACCATGGAGGATGCCGTGATGGGCGTCGGGACAAGACCGGCCGCCGTAAGGGCGATGTGGCTTGACAATGACACCTATGCCGTCATGGACGGGAGGGAACTCAAGGTGTTCAAAGCCTCTACCGGCGAAGCGGTTGATTACAAACCCACCGGACAGATGGGAGGACCCCAGGGAGCGCGTCCCGGAGGCCGTGGAGGCGTGATGAGCTCTGCAGGAGTGCCGGCTTACACCAAAGGCCAGAGCCTGTATATCAACAATGGCGGAGAGATCTGTGTCGCCGAGAACGAGAATGACCAGATCACATATGGCCAGAGTGTCAGCCGCAATGAGTTCGGTATCAACGGGGGTATCTTCTGGTCTCCCACCGGAGCCAAGCTCGCCTTCTACCGTAAGGATGAGAGCAGGGTCACAGACTTCCCCCTGCTGGACATCACGACCCGTACCGGCACTCTCAAAAGCATCAAGTATCCGATGAACGGGATGGAGAGCGAGGAAATAAAGCTTGGAATTTATGACCTTGCCTCCAGAAAGACCGTATGGTGCGATGTGACTGACTTCGGATACGACAGGTATCTCTGCGACATAAGCTGGTCTCCGGATGACAAATATGTGTTTATCCAGGTTCTCGACAGGACCCAGAAGCACATGAGATTCAATATGTACCGTGCATCCGACGGATCGTATGTCCGCACTCTGTTCACAGAAGATGACAGCCGATATGTCGAGCCATCGGATCCTGTGCGTTTCCTTAAGGGAACATATTCCTTTATCCACACGTCAAATGTCCGCGACGGCTATCGCAACCTGTATCTTTGCGACACGCTCGGAACAGTCAGGCGTCTGACAGCGGTGGACGCCGATGTCCAATACCTCGACAACGACGGAGTCAATGTCTACTACACTTCCGCGGAGGTTTCCCCTGTGGAGAACCACCTTTTCAAGATAAGCGTGACAGGCCTCAAGTCCAAGAAGGGCACCGAGTCAGTCGCCAAAGCGAAATTCGGCAAGCCTGTACGGCTCACAGCTGATGAAGGCTGGCACTCAGTCTCTTTGAGCGGTGACTACAAAAGGTTCATTGACATCTTCAGCAGCTTCAATGTCCCGTCCGTCACCCAGATAAGGACCACCGACGGAAAACTGGTCAGGGAGATCGGCAGGGCTGAGGATCCTCTGAAAGCCTTCAAAACCGGAGAGATCAAGCTTGGGACTGTAAAAAGTGCCGATGGCAAGTACGACAACTGGTACAGGCTATATCTTCCCGCGGACTTCGATCCCTCGAAGAAATATCCGGTCATGCTTTATGTCTATGGCGGACCCCATTCCCAACTTGTCAATGACAGCTGGCTCGGAAGCATACGCATGTGGGAATTGCTTATGGCACAGAAAGGTTATGTGGTATATGTCCAGGACAACCGCGGCACTCCGAACAGGGGCGCCGAATACGAGAAAGCTATCCACCGTCAGTGCGGACAGAACGAGATGGCGGACCAGATGGTCGGCATCAATATGCTCAAATCCCTGCCATTCGTTGACTCAGAGCGCATTGGAGTCCACGGATGGAGCTATGGCGGATTCATGACTATCTCCCTGATGACTAATTATCCCGAAACATTCAAAGTCGGTGTGGCCGGAGGCCCTGTCATCGACTGGAAGTGGTATGAGGTAATGTATGGCGAGCGCTACATGGATACTCCCGAGACGAATCCCGAAGGTTTCAAGAAGACAAGCCTTATCGAGAACGCAGTGAATCTCAAGGGCAAACTCCTGATCTGCCAAGGCGCCATCGACAACACCGTGGTCTGGGAGCACAGCCTCAGTTTTGTCCAGAAGTGCGTGGAGAACGACATCCAACTCGACTACTTCCCTTATCCTTGCTCCGAGCACAACGTTTTCGGCAGGTGGAGAATACATCTTATGGACAAAGTCACAGATTATTTCGATTTATATCTATAACACTCTTTTTATCAACACTAAAAACACATTATTATGGCATTCTCAATCGCTGACATCATCAAACAGCAGGTCAATTCCGCCGCTAGCGGCATCCAGATTCCTGCCAATGTCCAGAACCAGGTCCTCGGTGGCCTGTCCGATTCTATTCTCGGCAGCCTCACCCAGACCGCGACAAGTAAAGGTGGAGTCAATATCATCACCGATCTGCTGACCGGAAAGACTTCAGCCGCCAAGAGCCCCGTGACTAATCTCGCCGGGATACTTTTCGCCAAGAACATCCTCAACAAGCTCAATCTCGGAAACGCGACGAACCAGGCCCTTACCGGACTTATCCCGAACGTCCTCGGCGGTGTCACCAAACTGTTCAAGGATCAGAACGGTGACGGGAAGGTCGACATCAACGACGTCATCATCGCCCTCGGTGGCAAGATCGGAGGCGGCGGACTCTTCGGAAGCATCCTCGGAGGATTGTTCAAGAGGAAATAAAACTACAACGGTCTGACGACCTTTATGCCGGAAAGGTTGCGGCGCGGAAGGACATATTCTTCAATTGTCCTACTGTCGATCTCAACCTTTCCGTCGTTTTGTGACGCATGTATGAAGCCAACTCGGCCATTTTCGACATAAGCCATCCCTACATGGGCGATGTCCAGGCCATCAACAGTTGACACAAAGCAGATTATGTCCCCGGACCGGATCTGTCTTGAAGCCGCGGCTATTCCCGATTTCGGGATATAAGTCATCGGGGACTTGTTCAACTCTTCCTCGACTTCCCGAATCTTCTTAAGGTCCAATGCCGAACGCGGAATATTATCAGCGTCTGCCAGCTGCTTGTAGCTGTCAGGATGTGAGGACATGAAATGGATAGGATGGTCGTTCACTTCCCCACCCAGGTCCAAAGTGATATCCTTCAATACCCCATCCAGACGGCGGATCCATTCGGTAGTGTAATGGACACGGTCACTATATGAATACGGAGGCTCTTTCCGGTACCGGGTAGACGCGACATTAGCGACGAAAGCGTCGAAATCGGGAGTATCACCACCGGTGTTCCGGGCTGTCCTGGCCAGATTGAGACAGGTCTCCACAAATAAGATGCAATCTGTCTTGGTGAGAAATATCCTTAGCCTTTCCGACTGGGGATCCTCATCCAAAGTGCCTGCCACATAAGGCGTTCCGAGCAAGCTCATAGCCGCCATGGTCATCATCTGAGGCATATTCATCCCTCCCGGGGTCTCCGAGTCAGCTTTCCGCAGGCTGTCTATTATCTCACAAGCCAGTGTCTTGTCAGCCTCAGTGGTGACATGATCCACCACGGGCGACTCCTGGCAGCGGGCTGACATGGCGAAAAGCGCCATGAAAAGAATCATGATCCGTCTCATGGCGCTAATATACTTATTTTCCTCAGAATAATATCCAGGAACTATTTCGTGAAGCCGTCGTATATTACCTGGATATTCGAGACCGAGAAATGGCTCCCGGATAGCCTGGCCTTATATGTTCCTTCCGTATAGACAAAGTTGGCGGAGACTCCGGCGTAATGGACATTCCCGTATTTCATGACCCCTGGCGAGCCGTGACTGCTCGAATATGATCCGAATACGACCTCAAAACCATCGTACAGGTCTCTCACGTCCCATCCATTGTTGCTCAACGCCACGTGGTTGTCTATTTTTGTTCCATCCCTTGTTCCAAAGACATTGATATAGCCTTCGAGTCTCTTCCCTCTACCTTCGGAAGTCGCCATGTAATCGGACAGGGAATCATATCTGGTGAACTCGAATGTGTCGCCTGTCAGGACACCTTTCCCTTCTGAATAACACTGTCCGAAAGTGGTCAGGTCGAAGTTACCCGCGAACTCTGTCTGGCCCAGAATCACGATGTAATGGGTCCATTTCATTTTCACCTTGTCATCCGGATCTTCACTGTCCGGGTCTGTCCCCACTTTCGGATACAAGACCCTGTCAGACTCCCCGGTCATGTCAGGCAATCCGACATATCTAATCTCAGGAACATGTGCCTTCCGCGTCGATTCCACCTTAAGGCCATAATCCGGAAGCGGCTTTGTGACAGTCAGTTTGCCATTTTTTGAGGTAATGGAGAACACCTGTGAGTTCACTTCCACCTTAGCCGGGCTGGAACCGTTTCCGAAAGAACCAGTCATATATTCACTCGACTTGGACGAGCCGGACACGGCTGTCCTGTCGGTCGTGTTCGAAAGGATCGAGGAATTGTTCTGCGCCGTGAGGATGTCAGCCGAATTTGTGGTCCCGTTCTCGAACACGGGATGGGCACCGACAGCGGAGTAGTATGATTCTATCGCTGAGGCGCTTCTGTAGTACTTATATCCCCTGCCGGAAGACTCATCCCAGAAAGGGAAATCGACACCTCCGCATGAAGCCTCGTTCTTTCCCTCCACTTTTCTGGTCAGGGAAGAGACCGTGGTCACCTTATAGCCATCGAGAGTGGCATCCTTCATTGTCAAAATCAACTCAACCTGATAAGGGACCTTACATGTCTGGCCAATCTTGGAGGCGTCCGTGATCGTTTTCTCCCCGAACTTGAACGAGGACGGCTTTGTCGGAGATTCGGCGCTGGGTGACCCGCTGGTGAACTCGGGGAGCTCTGAACGGCTGAGATAAACAAAACCGTTCCCGTCAGAGGTCTTGGTGTAAGTGTTTCCCTTTACGTCGGTGAACACGACCTCGCAATCCGGTATGATGACCGGCCCGGGGCCAGTCACTATGAAGGCGGCTCCTCCTGAATATGGATTGACATATTCGTAAGTCGTGTCAGGCGCCGCGTTCTTTGCCCCTGAAACCTTCATCAAAGCCCTTACAGGAGCGACATTGTACTTGTCCGTATCTATCTCCTCTGAATATTCAATATTCAAGGCAGGCTGCGCAGGCTCACCATCCTGACCATCCTGACCGTCTTGCCCGTCAATGCCGTCTTTCCCTCTCAGATAAAGCCAGAAATCGGAAACGCTAACCGCCGTCTTAGGCCAGAGAGGGTATTCATCGGCATCATACACTCCGTTCCCCGGGTTCGCCAGTCCAGAATCGGACAGGACGTCCGCTTTCCAGATCTCGTAGGCTGATTTGCCGTCAACACCGTCTGTACCATCAGAACCGTCAGCGCCTTTGGCGGGAACCGTAGTGTCCTCGTCACCAACGAACCAGTTGCCGTTCTCACCCACGTAAGGTGTGTTCCCATCTTTGCCGGACAGGCCTTGGGGGCCAGTGGCGGGTATCCCGGAGTCATTGTCGCCGATGAACCAGTTCCCATTGGATCCAATGTATGGAATCAACCCGTCATCACCTTTCGGTCCGGTCAGGAATATGTAGAAGTCTTTCTCACTGTCATCGGATGGATCCCATTTGGATCCAGGCTCCTGAGGGTTGTCAACGTCACCTCCCGCCACGTATTCCTTCCAGATCTCATAGGCGGATTTGCCGTCTTTACCGCTGAGGTAGAGGTAGAAATCTCCTATCCCCACCGCATCGGCCGGCCATAGAGGATATTCATCACTGTCATACACCCCATTTCCCGGGTTGGCGAGCCCCTTTTCGGAGGTCACCTCTTGTTTCCATACCTCATAAGCCGAAAGGCCGTCTTCCCCCTGGTCACCTTTCGGTCCGGTGGCAGGAATGCCGGTATCCTCTCCGTCGACAACCCAGGAGCCTCCTTCGCTGATATATGGAGTCTTGCCATTATCCCCTTTCGCGCCTGTGGCGCCCGTGTCACCGGTATCACCCTTGTCGCCCTTCTCTCCTTTCAAGTATTTGAAATAGTGATACAACTCAGTATCAGACTCAGGCCAGCTATCATCGTTACCTTCCCGGATGTATTTGACCCAGACCTGATAGGACGAAAGTCCATCCGCTCCTTGAGACCCCCTGGGGCCTGTGGCGGGAACTCCCGTATCGGTGTCTCCGATGAACCAATTACCATTTTCCCCAATATATGGAATCAGGCCGTCAGCTCCTTTCGGTCCCGTGAGGAATATGTAGAAGTCCTTCTCGGTGTTAGCCTCGGGGTCCCACTTCCCTTTACCGGATGGGTTGTCCACGTCTCCTCCGGATATGTAAGACTTCCAGAGATCATAGGCGGATTTGCCTTCTGCGCCAGTATCGCCCTTGTCTCCCTTCTCACCTTTAAGATAGAGGAAAAAGTCGTAGACCTCGGTCCTGGTGGCGTCCCATTCACGGATATCTCCTTCTTTGACCGCTTTGACCCAAACCTCATAGGCCGTGAGTCCGGCTGCCCCGGTTACGCCCTGGATTCCTTGATCACCTTGAGGTCCCTTGGGCAAGGTCACTTCCAATTTGTTACATGACACCAAAGCCGCGGCCACGAGTAAGAACGCCGCGAGGTTTTTAATAAAGTGTTTCATTCGTTCTTTGTTTAATTGTTGTTTTTCAAATAGTTCCATAGGGGTTCCCATGTGACCTGCTCAATGACGACCTTCCTGTCGCCACGCCTGAGGTTATCGTCTGACCCGGCGGGAACGATAGCGGTTCTCTTTCCGAAACCCCGGTAACACATCATAGTCTCAGGCACACCCCGGTCAAGAAGAGCCATATATACAGCCTTGGCCCTGGCCTCGGAGAGTCTCTCATTATAGGAGGCGTCACCCCGGGCGTCAGTGTGGCCGCTGATCAGGAACTTGGACTCAGGGAACTTAAGGATTATCTCGGCGACCTCATCAAGGACGCTCTCGCTTTCCGGAGTGATAACAGACTTGTCGAAATCGAATGTCACATTATCCATCAGCTCAGCGAGAGTCTTTTGGGCGCGTACTTCCTTTACCACTTCCTTGACGATCTCCACTGGGACCTCTTTCACAACTTCCTTCTCCACAATCTTCTCAACCACAGTCTCCACCGGTTGGGGCATACTCCTCTTTCCCTTGCCACCAAACCTGAACACCACACCGGCGGAGCCCATGGCGAAATTCGCTCCCTTGGATCCCAGGGATCTCATATAATCACCTCCAATCCTGACACCTACTCTTTCTCCGAGCCATCCGACCAGACCTATTCCGGCAGTCACCGGAACGAAATTGTCAGAGTCGAAAGTGGTCCCCTTATTCCAGGCGTCCTCAGCCTTCCATACAGACTCCTTGGTGAGATCCCCATCGAATTGCCCGAAATAAAAAGCCGGGAAGTTCTTGTGGTAATAGCTCACTCCCAGACGGATGTATGGCTGGATCCACTCGCTCCTCACAAAAGGGCGGAATTGGATCCCAGGCCCCGCCAGGATGGAATAACCCTGCCTTAAAGAGCCTGAGTCGTAGAACCTGGCCAAGCCGAGAATCCCTTGAAGGTCAGCGTAAAGCCATTGTCTGAGCTCGTAGGCGGAATAGAGGTTGACACCTCCATAAAGAAGTTTCTCCTCCAGCGTGAACACATAATCACCTCCTGGGGTCTGGTGGAAATCCGAGACCATATTCCTGGTGTGGTTGATGGCCGATCCCCCAAGTCCGAACTCGAAGGCATGGGAGGAGTTTTGTGAATATGCCCTCGAAGGGCATAGCAAGATGATGGACATTGCCATCAGGATCAGTTTGTTTTTCATCAGTCAGTTGTTACTGTTTACAATTGGTACCTATACTCATTCGAATGAATATTCAGTCAGATTCTTGATTCCGGGGATGCCGTAGTAAGCCTCCTGAAGGTCCCCTTTCAGATACACTTTCTTCCCCAGGAGGCCGGGATGGTCGACCAAGTTCAATCCGTCCCTCATCGGACCCTTGACTAACTGGACAGAGACGCAGGAAGATTTCTCCGTCACGGATGAACGGGCCGCGATGGCTATATTGGTCAAAGACTCGAAAGGGCCTTCGAACTTTATCCCGTTCTTGCCAGATGACAGGTCGCCTCCGACAATGTAACCTGTCACCCAAACAGCCTTCTCACCGGCATGATCCTTCACCTGGGCGACACCATACGCTCTATCCCGACTGGTTCCGGCGTCTCCAGCAGCTTCAGAGCCAATCTCATAATCATAATTGGTCCAAGTCCTTAAGGTGTCAATTGTTATCGAGAGGGAACCTCCTTGGACAGATCCGGAACCGGACGGGCAAGTGATGCCTAGAGTGAGAATCTCCTTCGCGTCCAGATTCCTGGTCAACAAACGGGTGGTCTTGTCCCCTTCTTTCAGGGATATGGAAATATCGCCAGGCTTGAAATAGCCGGTACGCTTCTCAGATGGAACATATATGAGTGAGCCCCCTGTGGAAGATACAGACAGGGAGCCTCCCGGATAAGTTTTCTCAAAGTCAGGGTCAATTTTCAGACGGAGTCCAGAATTCAGTTGGGAGCAAGCCAGAAGCACCCTTGTGACAGCGCCAGCCTTGACAACGACCACCTGCTCATCCCCGAATTGCGGAGCTTCGAACTCCGGAACCGTAAAGTCTCTGGAAACGACGCTGACTGAATATGTTCCGGGATTGACGAGCATTGTTTCGGGAGAATCCCCGTATTTACCATCATATAAGATCTCATTCGCCGAGTTGACAACCCGGAGTCTGAACAAATCGGTGTCCGGCAGGTCCATAGCCCGAGTGGGGACACCGGAGGAGAAGTTCCAGCATAATGTTCCCTGCCCTGATTCGGGAGGGAATTTGTCGCATGAGGAGGAAAACAGGGCCCAAAACGCTATCCCAACAAGGGCCGAATCTCTGAAAAAACGAGTAAAGGTCTTCATAGTTTTTGTGAAAGAATAGTTAACGGCCGCGATTGTCGCTGACCGTTGGCAAAACTATGGATACTAAACGGAAATAATGATCAGGAACAGAAAAAAAAGGACGCGAAAAAAGATATTTCCGTTTTTTATCTGAAGTATGGGTAAAAAACACGGAGCAATCGCAGTCACTGCGATCGCTCCGCTACTTAACCTAAACTTAAACTATGAAAAACTTCGAGTCAAATATACGAATTCTTTTGATACTAACAATTATTTGAATTGTTTTTTTGCGAATCCGTTAAAAAAAATATTTCACTTGTGCCTGGACAACAATTCTTTTTCTAGATCATCCATTCCGATTCCCATCTGCTCGTTTAACACAAGGAGATGGTATAACAAGTCAGACGCCTCGTAGATGTACCTTTCACGATCACCTCTCATCGCCTCCAAAATGGTCTCAACCGCCTCTTCTCCAACCTTTTGCGAGATCTTGGCGACTCCGGCGGAAAACAGGCGGGTAGTGTAATGTCCTTCCGGCATCTCCTCATGACGTCCCTGGATAACTTGCTGCAGCCTGCCGAGAAAACCCTCCTCGTCGGGTGTGTCGAAACATGAGACCGTACCCCTATGGCAAGTAGGGCCGTCGGGCCTGGCGAATATCAATAGCGTGTCAGAGTCACAATCAACGAAAACCTCTTTCACGTGAAGGAAATTGCCGCTGGTCTCCCCCTTTGTCCACAAGGTTTGCCTGGACCTGCTCCAGAATGTCACGAGGCCACTATCAACAGTCTTCTCATATGCTTCTTTGTCCATATAACCCAGCATCAGGACCTTCCTTGTGTCCACGTCCTGGATAATCGCCGGAACCAAACCGCCCGGATTCTTGCCGAAATCAATTCCTTTCTTTTCCATATCAATAAATACTACAATCTGACTTTTATACCCCTGTCCGCCAAGTACCTTTTCAGCTCTGGGACAGTGATTTCCCCATAATGGAAGATACTCGCCGCCAAGGCCGCGTCGGCCTTCCCCTCAGTCAAAACCTGAGCGATGTCCTCAGCATTACCAGCTCCTCCGGAAGCGATGACAGGTATTGAGAGGCTGCCGCAAAGAGCGGCGAAAGTCTCACAAGGATAACCTTTTTTAGTCCCGTCGTGATCCATCGAGGTGAACAAGATCTCTCCGGCTCCCCGCTCCTGTGACTCCTTCGCCCATGAGAACAACTCCTTGTCGGTCTGTACGCTTCCTCCATGGGTCGTCGCGAGCCACCGGCCGTCTGCCATAGTCCTGGCGTCGATAGCCACTACAACAAACTGGCTGCCGAAGTGTCCGGCGATCTCTCCTATCAGATCGGGATTCCTCAAAGCGGCGCTATTGATGCTGACCTTGTCAGCCCCGGCTTCAAGAAGCCTCGCGGCATCCGCGAGAGAGGATATCCCACCACCGACTGTGAAAGGAATATCCAACCTCATGGCGACGGATCTGACGAGCTCGGTGAAAGTCCTCCGACCCTCCAAGGTGGCGCTGATGTCAAGATATACAAGCTCGTCAGCTCCCTGGGCGGCGTATTCAGCGCCCAGTTCCACAGGATCCCCAACCTCCTTGAGTCCAAGGAAATTGATTCCTTTGACAGTCTTGCCGTCCTTCACGTCAAGACAAGGGATTATCCTCTTCGCGACCATAGAGCCAAATCCTCCAATTTAATTCTTCCCTCGTACAATGCCTTACCGACAATCACTCTCGGGACAAGAGCCTTGTCCAAGGCCTCGATATCAGTAATGGAGCCTATACCCCCGCTCGCGGTGAAGACCACCTCGGGGAAATCGGCCATAAGACTCTGGAAAAAGACAGGGTTAGACCCTGAGAACATGCCATCCCTGGAAATCTCCGTGACGATCACACTTGACAGTCCCGGCAGGAATGACCTTATCAGACTGGACAAATCAACATCAGAGGTTTCCATCCATCCTCCGACAGCCACCTTCGTTCCGCGCACATCAGCCCCAAGGGTGATTTTGTCAGGACCGTATTCATCAAGGAAAGACTTGAACAATAACGGATTACGGACCGCTAAAGTCCCGAGGACAACACTGGAAGCTCCAGCCTCCAGAACCGCGTCCAGATCCCGGCGGGTTTTGATTCCCCCACCCCACTCGATCCGGACATCTCCCAAGGATGCCAGTTCCTTCAAAGAGTCCAGATTGGCTGGTTTCCCGTTCTTGGCCCCCTCAAGATCAACCACATGCAGACTGCTGAAGCCATTATCCATAAAACGAGACGCCATCTCCACAGGAGTCGTCTCATAAGATGTCTCTCTTGAGAAATCCCCCTGGCTGAGGCGGACGCAACGCCCTCCGATGATGTCAATGGCTGGAACAATTTGTATCATAACACAAGGAAGTTCTTGATTATCAAAGCTCCAGAATGACCGCTTTTCTCTGGATGGAACTGAGTCCCGTAAAAATTATCCTTGGCAAGGGCAGCGCTGAAAGCCGTCCCATAAACTGTCGTGGCTATGGTGTCACGGGACAATCCGGCCCGGAAAGAATGGACGAAATACACATAGGATCCGTCAGGGAGACCATTGAAAAGAGGAGTCCGCATGTCCCGCAGTTGGTTCCATCCCATATGGGGTATTTTCAAATCGGGATCATCCAAGCTGAAACGGCCGACTTCAGCGTCAAATATTCCCAGACCGTCCACATCCCCTTCCTCGCAATAGCGGCAGAGGACCTGCATACCGACACATATCCCAAGAACCGGACAAGTCAAGGATCGGATCACCTGATCCAAACCCAAGGAACGCAGACTGGCCAGCGCCACTGAAGCGTCTCCCACTCCCGGAAGGATAACCTTGTCTGCGTTTTTGATTTTCTCAGGATCCGAGGTTAGCTCAAAACCCTCAACTCCGCACCGGCGCAAGGCATTCACCACCGACAGGACATTGCCGGCATCATATCTGACCACAGCTATCATAACGCTCCTTTGCTGCTTGGAATATCATACTTGAAAGGATCCTTCCTCACAGCCGCTCCCAGTGTCCTGGCGAAAGCCTTGAACACGGACTCGGCCAGATGGTGGTTGTTCTCCCCCTTGGCGGTAATGTGCAAGTTACACTTCAACGAAGAGCAAAGCGACTGGAAGAAGTGCTTGAACATCTCCGTGGGAGTGTCTCCGACATATTCCCTGGTGAAAACGACATCCCATTTGAAATCGATACGCCCCCCGAGATCCATCGTCACAAAGGCGTCACACTCATCCATGGGAAGGGCGAATCCATAGCGTCCGATACCCCTCCTGTCCCCAAGGGCCTCCAACAAGGTCTCGCCAAGAGTGATGGCCACATCCTCCATGGTGTGATGCTCATCCACGTCAAGATCGCCTTCGGCTATTATCTTTAATGATATACCAGAGTGATGGGGAATCTGCTCAAGCATGTGGTCAAAGAAACGGAGACCTGTACTGATGGAGGACTCGCCATTCCCGTCAAGATCAGCCTCAACCAGCACCCTGGTCTCACGAGTGACTCTTTCCCGACACGCCCGTCGTCCCGCGCTGGCAGGAGCGTTATCAACCGCTTCAGGATTCTCGAAAGCCTCAATTGACCTCAACATCCTGACGTTCTCTTCAGGTGTACCCACAGTCAGACGGAGGCAACCCTCGCAACCGGCGACAGAGGAGCGGTTCCTGACTATGATCCCGTCACGGAGAAGGTGGGAATACAGCGCCAACGGATCCGACACCCTGACCAACAAGAAGTTGGCGTCACTCGGGAATATCTTCTCGACACATTTGAACCCGGACAACCTCGCAGTGACAATCTCCCGCTGGGTTTTAATCATCCCTATCTCGGAAGCGACTTTTTCAGGGTTAATGCTTCCCGCGGCCAGACGCAAAGTGTCCGTACCAATGTTATACGGATAACGTACCTTATCGAACAAGGCCACTATGGAAGGGTCAGCCAAAGCCATACCTACTCTAAGGCCAGCCATACCGTAAGCCTTGGAAAGAGTCTGGAGGATGATCAGGTTCGGATATTCATCCAGAAGTCCCATCATCGAACCTTCCCCGGAAAAATCGACATACGCCTCATCCAAGACAAGAATCCCTTTAAAAGAGTCCAGGACACGCCTGATGTCACTCTCGGGAAAGGCATTGCCGGTGGGATTGTTCGGGGAACACAAAAACATCAGTTTGGTACCGTTGTCGGAAGCGTTCAGGAGAGCTTCCACGGGCAGGGAGAAATCTTCTCCAAGCTGGATCTGGCGGCATTCCACGTCATTGATCCCGGCGCAGACCGAATACATCCCGTAACTCGGGGCGATCATCACCGCATTATCTTTGCCCGGTTGGCAGAACACCCTGTAACACAGGTCGATAGTCTCATCGCTACCGTTCCCGAGGAACAATCTCTCCCTCGGCACACCCTTAAGTTTGGATATCTTCAAGATGAGCGATTCCCTGAGGTTCCGGGAAGGATACCTGTTAAGTCCTTCCTTGCCGTAGGGGCTCTCATTAGCGTCAAGTAGTATTCCCAATTCGCCACGGTACTCATCCCTGGCTGTGGAATAAGGGGTGAGATTCCTGATATTCTCCCTCGCGAGGAGCAAAACTTCTGACAGTACCATACTATTCTCCTCCATCAACAAGTCTCACACGCACGGCTTCCGCATGAGCCTGGAGACCTTCAGCCTCAGCCATGGTCATTATCGCCCCTCCAATCCTGGAAAGGCCTTCCTTGCTTAACGACTGGAAGGTTATGGCATGCATGAAAGTGTCCACGCCAACACCGCTCCAAGCGACCGCGGTGCCCTTCGTCGGCAATATGTGGTTTGTGCCACTGGCATAATCACCGGCGCTCTCAGGAGAGAAATGTCCCATGAACACGCTTCCGGCGGCGGTCACCTTAGATGCCAGCGATTCCGGATCATCGACCGAAAGGATCAGGTGCTCCGGAGCGTAGGCATTGGCGAAACTAATGCCATCCTCCAAGTTCGAGAACACCACGATCCTGCTGTCAGCCAAAGCCATGTCAACTATCTCCTCTCTTGGAAGCGAGGCTTTACGGACAGTGATCTCACGCTGGACGTCCCGAGCCATCGCCAAATCCTGACAGACCAGGATCACCTGGCTGTCGGGGCCATGCTCGGCCTGTGACAAAAGGTCAGCGACAATAAATGGCACTCTGGCGGTACAATCGGCGACAACCATCACCTCAGATGGTCCGGCCGGCATGTCGATCGCCACCCCCTCACGACAAACTATCTGCTTGGCTTTCAAGACGTATCTGTTCCCGGGGCCAAATATCTTATCAACCTTTCCTATCGTCTCGGTCCCATAAGCCATCGCGGCTATAGCCTGCGCCCCGCCAATCTTGTAAACATCGGTTATCCCGCAAATCTTGGCGGCGAACAGGATAGCGGGAGCAACGCTCCCATCCTTCGCCGGAGGGGTGCAAATTATCCTCTCCGGGCATCCGGCGACAGAGGATGGTACACCCATCATCAAGACAGTCGAGAAAAGAGGGGCGGTGCCACCTGGCACATAGAGCCCTATCCTCCTCAATGGCAGGTATTTCCGACGGCAAACCACTCCACCGCCATCATCCCACTCGGAATCATTTGGCATCTCCTTCTCATGGAAAGCCCTGATCCTTTGGGCCGCGACCCTGATAGCCTCTTTAAGGTCTTCAGGGACCTGGTCTTCAGCCGAGTCAAATTCTTCTTGGGTGACTTTAAGATTGTCCGGGGCAGAACCCTCGACGAAACGGATAACTTGATCCAAGGCGATGTCCCCGCCTTCACGGACACTCTTAAGGATCTCAGTCACCCTCCAGTCCAACATGGCGTCGTCACGGCTGACCCGTCTTGTCAAGGATGGCCATTGCATCCTGTCCGGTTCAACATATATTCTCATATATCAATCGATTATTTTATCAACGTTAAGGATGAGGATACCCTCAGCCCCGATTCTTTTAAGCCCCTCGACGGTCTGCCAGATGGAAGAGTCATCCACGACCGAATGAAGCGAGCTCCATCCCTCAAGGGCAAGCGGCATCACTGTAGGGCTTCTCATCGAAGGAAGGAGAGACATAGCTTCAGGCAGTTTCGCCGTGGGAATATTCATAAGCACATATTTCTTGCCCCTGCTCTCCTGAATGGCGTCAATGCGGAAAAGCACCGAGTCCATGATCTCCAGCCTGTCTTCCGGCAGGTCCTTCCTGCAGATCAAGACAGCCTCGCTTTCGAGGACTGACTCAACCTCCTTCAAGCCGTTGGACACGAGAGTTCCTCCGGATGACACAATATCAAAGATAGCGTCGGCTATGCCCGCCGCGGGCGCGATCTCCACAGAGCCCATTATCTGACGAATATCTGCCGAGATACCTTTCTCCTGGAGGAATCCGCGGAGGACAGATGGATAAGAGGTCGCTATAGATTTCCCTTCAAACCATTGAAGTCCTTGATAATCAGTTGTTTTTGGAATAGCGAGAGACAAGCGGCATTTACCGAAACCAAGTTTGCGGATCACTTTGACATCCGCGCCGGTCTCGGCGATCTCGTTGTAACCGACAATGCCCATGTCAGCGGAACCGTCAGCGACCACTCCAGGGATGTCATCATCCCTGAGATAAAGCAATTCCAGCGGGAAATTGGATGCCTTGCCTATGAACTTACGCTTGGTGTCATCCACTTCGATTCCGGCGTCTTTGAGAAGTTTGAGGCTTTCCTCGTTCAGCCTCCCTTTGGATTGGATAGCGACTCTTAACATATTCATTAATAAAAAACCGGCCTGCCTTGTCCGGCAAGCCGATGTCATTTCACCTCGATAATATACAGACACCATCGCTTACCAGACCTAAAAGGCCAGGGAATGATGGTGCTTATGAGCATTCTTAATAATCATAACTGCCCGCAATATACGTATTTTCCAATTAATCGCAACTATCCCAAACGAATTTTCGCATATTTCAGCAGCAAAATTTTCTCGCCATAGTCATCAAAAATGATTTTAGCCTTGAGATCGGGAACTTGCCCTGTGATCTCGAGTATTTTCCCGAATCCGAAACGGTTATGCTCGATTCGCTGGCCCGCCCTCAAAGAGGTCATCGGGACCGGAGTGAACTCGGAATCCGGAATCTTTGGCGGAAGAGGACGGTTCCGAAGAGATTCCCGTGTCACCGGAGCGACTGGAGACGGTTTAGGCTCAGGTCTGTACACCTTCGGCTTGAAAGAACGTTGGAAAGATCTGCCGAAACCTCTGAAAACCAGATCATCCGAGTCCGGTTCCTCGTCCCTCAAAGGGTTGGCGATATATTCCTGATCTATCTCACGGATGAAACGGCTCGGGGAATTGGACTCATGTTTGCCATTCCTCATCCTGGTATTCGCGAAAGAAAGGTACAGACCCTTCTTCGCCCGAGTCATAGCGACATACATCAAACGCCTCTCCTCCTCTATGTCAGCGGGGGAAGCAAGCATCCCTCCGGAAGGGAAAAGGTTTTCCTCGAGACCGGCGACGATGACATAAGGGAACTCAAGTCCCTTGGCGGAATGCACGGTCATCAAAACTATCTTGTTCATTGTGTCTTCCCCTTCCTCCATGTCGATGTTGGAGAGAAGGGATATATTCTCCAGGAAATCCCCCATCGTCACCACAGGATACTCCACCTGGGTCACATCCTCGACCTCGCTGTCGGCAAGGTATTCCTGCAGATAGTCATTCTGCCGCTCTTCCACGAACTGTGTAGCGCTGTTCACCAATTCCTCCACATTGGATGCCCTGGACTGCCCCTCAATCGATGTGTCAGCCTTGAAATGGGCATACAGGCCACTTGTGTCAGCTATCTCTTTAGCCAGGATGTCAGCGTCAGTTCCGGCAGCCTTGGCGGCCAGGCCATCAATCATATCACAGAAAGACCGGATCCTGGCAACCGCTGGAGCCTTGAGCCCATAATCGGCGAAATCAGTCAGATAAGCGGCTTTAAACAGGGACAATCCCTTATCCCTGGCCATCGTCGCCAACGCGTTCAGGCTTGTGTCACCGATCCCTCTTGCAGGAACATTCACAACCCTCTTGAACGACTCATCGTCGTGAATGTTGACCACCAGCTTGAAATAGGCCATCAGATCCTTCACCTCAGCCCTGTCGAAGAAGGAGTTGCCCGAATAGATAACATAGGGCAGGTTCCTTTTCCGAAGCGCCTCCTCAAGAGCCCTGGACTGGGAATTGGTGCGGTAAAGAATCGCGAAATCCTGATAGCGGGCATGGTCGGAACGCATCCTTGATATGATCTCCGAGGCGATCCTGATAGCTTCTTCCTGCTCGGAGAAACTGTTCATCAGCAAAATCTTCTCACCCCGGCCGCCGACAGAGACGCAATTCTTGGGAATCCTGCCTTCATTCTTGGCTATCAACGAGTTTGCCGCCTCGACTATATTCGCCGTGGAACGGTAATTCTTTTCGAGACGGAACAGCTTGCAGGTGGGATAATCCTTCTTGAAATTGAGTATGTTCTCGATCTTCGCCCCACGGAAGGCGTAGATGGACTGGGAGTCATCCCCGACCACGCAGATATTCCCTTCCGGACCACTTAACTTCTTGAGTATCACATATTGGGCCCTATTGGTATCCTGATACTCGTCAACCAGGATGTAATCAAAACGAGATGAGATCGCCTCAAGAGCCTCCGGATTGTCTCTCAAGAGAATATTCATGTTAAGGAGGATGTCATCGAAATCCATCACACCGCTCCTGTGGCACTTATCGGCATAAAGGGTGAATATGTCGCAAATCCTTGGTTTCTTTCCGGCGATATCCCTTTCTACCGCCTGCCGGTTGTTCCTGTAGGCCGTGGCGGTCACAAGATTATTCTTCGCCAAGGATATTCTTGACAGCACGTCTTTGGGTTTGTAGACCTTGTCGTCAAGCTGCAACTCCTTGATACAGGACTTTATGGCGCTGACGGAATCGCTTTGGTCGTAGATGGTGAAAGACGGGGGGTAGCCCAAGGAACCGGCATACTCCCTAAGAAATCTTACGAATATGGAATGGAAGGTGCCCATCTGGAGTTTCCAGGCGGTCCTTTTGCCCACCATGACCGCTATTCTCTCCTTCATCTCAGACGCCGCTTTCTTAGTGAAAGTCAAAGCGAGTATCCTCGACGGATCCCCTCCTCTGGCGATGATGCAAGCTATCCTGCTGGTCAGCACACGCGTTTTCCCCGACCCCGCTCCGGCGACTATAAGCACCGGTCCGTCAATGCTGCTGACCGCCTGTCTCTGCTCCGCGTTCAGTCCCTCGTAAACAGCTTTCTCAATGTTTTCCATAATGGCACGAAAATACGGAATTTTTACCGAAAAAATGAGTACATTTGCGGTATGTAAGCTGAAATTACTATCAACTTAATATCTACTACCAATAATGTCAAACAACATCGTGTTGAAAAAAGGGCTCAACATTCCGATCAACGGAGAAGCTGCCCTTGAGACAATGAAAACGATCGCGCCTGACGTTGTCGCAGTTAAACCCACGGACTTCAAGGGGTTCTCCCCCAGGCTCATGGTGAAAGAGGGCGACAAGGTGCTTGCGGGATCGCCTGTTTTGGCAGACAAACAGAACCCCGACATTCTCCTCACATCCCCGGTGAGCGGTACAGTCAAGGAGATCGTCAGAGGTGAGAAGCGCAAGCTCCTCGCGGTGCTCGTCAAAGCTGAAGGCGACGAGGCCGTGGACTTCGGAGCCAAGGATCCGAAAGATCTGAAGGCTGAAGAGGTAAAGGAGACCCTTCTCAAGAGTGGTTTGTGGCCAACTATCATCCAGAGGCCTTACGGTGTCCTGGCCGACCCGGCTCAGACTCCAAAGGCTGTATTTGTTTCCGCTTTCTCCACAGCGCCGCTCGCGGCGGATTCCGAATTCGTCTTCAAGGATGACCTCGCGGCCATCCAGGCTGGAATCACGGCGATCTCAAAGATCGCGAAGGTTCACGTCTGCGTGAATTCCGAGACCTCCGCTTTCGCCAAGCTGCAGGACGCGGTTCTCCACACAGTCATCGCCCAAAAGCACCCCGCTGGGAACGTAGGCGTGCAGATCAGCCATATCTCCCCCATCATGAAGGGTGAGACTGTCTGGACTCTAAGCCTTCTCTCGCTGGCCGCTATCGGAAAGCTCTTCCTCAACGGCAAGCTGGATCTCTGCCGCAAAGTCGCCGTCACAGGACCCGCCGCTCTCAAGACCGGGTACGTTGTCGCGATGCCCGGCACTCCCATGAGCGCTATCGAGGACTGTTTCGACTCTTCAGTCGAGACAAGGTTCATCAGCGGTGATGTCCTCTCCGGAGAGAGCATCGGGAAAGATGGCTATCTCGGATTCTTCGACAATCAGGTGACCCTTATCAAGGAAGGCCGTGAAAGAGAAGTCCTCGGCTGGGCGAATCCCCTCAGGTTCAACCAGTTCAGCTCCTCTATGGCATATTTCTCCTGGTTGCTTCCCAAGAAGAAGTACAACATGGACACCAACACCCACGGCGGAGTCAGGGCTTTTGTCTGCTCCGATGTCTACGGCAAGGTGCTGCCCATGGACATATTCCCCGTCTATCTTGTCAAGGCTTGCCTCGCCGGCGACATCGACAAGATGGAGCAGTTCGGAATCTACGAGGTCCTTCCTGAGGATCTGGCCCTTTGCGAGTTCGTGGATCCTTCCAAGAACGACATCCAGGCCATCATCCAGGACGGCATCGATCTCATGATCAAGGAAATGGCATAAAAAGGCAATGACTATGGAAGAAAATACAGTAAAACCCGGCCTTTTCGAAAAAGGCGGCAAATTAGGGTGGCTGCATTCCACATGGGATGCCTTTGACACCTTCCTTCGTGTTCCCGCGACCGTGACCGCCAAGGGTTCTCACGTCCGCGATTCCATCGATATCAAGAGAGTCATGATCATAGTCGTGCTCGCGCTCGTTCCCGCCGCCCTGTTCGGCATGTGGAACGTCGGTTACCAGCACAACCTCATCATGAACGACCTCCCCGGATTCTGGCACCAGTTCTGGTGGGGTCTCTGGAAAGTCATTCCTCTCTATCTTGTGGCTTACATAGTCGGTCTCGGCATCGAGTTCACAAGCGCCCAGATCAAGGGTGAGGAGGTCAACGAGGGTTACCTCGTCTCCGGAATGTTAATCCCTCTGATCGTCCCGGTGGACGTTCCTCTCTGGATGCTTGCCCTCGCCGTGGCCTTCGCGGTCATTTTCGGCAAGGAGGTCTTCGGAGGCACCGGAATGAACTTCCTCAACCCGGCCCTGCTCTGCCGCGCCTTCCTGTTCTTCTCGTATCCGAGCTCGATGTCCGGCTCACAGGTCTGGATCGCTCGCCGTTGCGGGGCTGACGCCATCACAGGCGCCACTCCCCTCTCCTATATGTCAGAAGGAATGGATGCCATCACCGGCGCGAACTTCTCTTTCTGGAATATGTTCGCCGGAACAGTTCCCGGATCAGTCGGTGAGACTTCCGTGATCGCCATCCTTATCGGCGCCTTCATCCTCATCTGGACAGGAGTCGCGAGCTGGAAGATCATGGTCTCCTCCGTCGCCGGAGCCCTCTTCGTGGGCTGGCTCGGAACCGCCTTCGGAGTCACCGATGTCCCCGCTTACGTGCAGCTCGTCATGGGCGGCTTCGCTTTCGGAACAGTATTCATGGCCACTGACCCTGTCACTTCGGCTCAGACCGAATGCGGAAAGTGGATCTACGGATTCCTTATCGGAGCGCTCTGCATCGTCGTGAGGCTATTCAACCCCGGCTACGCCGAGGGAATGATGCTCGCCATCCTGCTTATGAACACATTCGCCCCGCTGATTGACCATTGCGTCGTTTCCAGCGCCACGAAAAGAAGGGCGAAAAAAGTCTCGATCGCTTAAATGTAATAGGATATGAATACCAACAGTAACACATATACGGTCATTTACACGACCATAATAGTGACATTGGTCGCCGCGATCCTGGCTTTCGTCTCTCAAGGCTTGAAAGCCAAGCAGGAAGCGAATGAGAAGGCCGACACCATCTCCCAGATGATGACTGCCGCCAAGTTCGCCACCAAGGCGGAGCTCCAGAAAATGGGCAACACCGCCGTTCTGGCCAAGTACGCTGAGGAAATCGAGAACGCTTTCACCGTCGGCACCGATGGAAAGAAAATAGCTGACCTCGACCTCGACAAGGTCTACTCCCCGAAGGAACTCAAGAAGCAGAACTACAAGATCAAAGACGGTAGCGACGCTGAGATCCCCGTGTTTATATTCAAGAACGGAGTCACGGTTGTTCCCGTGTACGGTGCCGGTCTTTGGGGTCCGGTCTGGGGCTACATAGCCTTCGAGCCGAACTCCAACGCCATCAAGGGCGCATACTTCGACCATGAGAGCGAGACCGCCGGTCTCGGTGCCAAGATCAAGGACGACCCCGAGTTCCAGGCCGAGTTCAATGGCGAGAAAGCCGACTTCAGCAACACCAATGTCTTTGACATCGTGAAGGGTGGCGCTCCCAAGAATCCTGACGGCACCTCCGTCATCGATAATAAGATCGACGCTATCACCGGAGCCACAATGACTTCCAACGGTCTTGACGCCGCGATCGACACTTGGCTCGGAGCCTACGCCGCCTACTTCGGCGTGACCACCGCCAAGGATGAGGATTGCTGCTGTGAAGGTGATTCCTGCGAAGAAGACAAGTCCTGCTGTGAAGACAACAAAACTGAGGAGGAATAATCATGGACGCTAAATTGAAAGAAACAATCCTGAATCCGATTTTCAAGGGCAACCCTATCACCGTCCTTGTCCTCGGTATCTGCTCCTCGCTGGCAGTCACTGTCACCCTTAAAGGAGCCCTGGTTATGGCCCTCTCGGTCATAGTTGTTTGCGGCATCTCCAGCCTGATTCTCTCACTGCTGAGAAACACGATTCCCAGCCGTGTCAGGATCATTGTACAGCTGGTGGTCGTCGCCATGATGGTTATTCTCGTGGACCAGGTACTTAAGTCCTTCGAGGCCACCTATGCCATTGACAAACAGCTGTCTGTCTATATCGGACTCATCATCACGAACTGTATCGTGATGGGACGTATCGAGGCTTTCGCCCTCGGCAACAAGCCCTGGCCGTCATTCCTCGACGGAGTCGCCAACGGCGCCGGCTACGGCATGATCCTCCTGATCGTCGCCTTCTTCCGCGAGCTTCTCGGAAGCGGCACCCTCTTCGGAGTCGATGTGCTGAACTGGCTCGGTTATGTACCTAACAACCTGGTGATCCTTCCTCCTTTCGCGCTCATCCTGCTCGGATGCATCGTGTGGGTCCAGAGGAGCATCCAGAAAGACTTGCAGGAGAAATAGTTAAACATCAAGGTTATGGAATACATCAGTTTATTCGTAAAGTCAATCTTCGTTGACAACATGATCTTCGCTTACTTCCTGGGTATGTGCTCATACCTGGCGGTATCGAAGAATGTGAAGACTGCCGCGGGCCTTGGTGTCGCTGTCATCTTCGTCCTGCTTGTGACTCTTCCTATCAACTACCTTCTCAACAAATATGTCCTCGCGCCCGACGCCCTGATCAAAGGTGTTGACCTGAGTTTCCTCAGCTTCATCATTTTCATCGCCGTTATCGCCGCGATCGTTCAGATTGTCGAGATGGTCGTCGAGAAGTTCAGCCCGTCTCTCTACTCCGCTCTCGGAATCTTCCTTCCTCTGATCGCTGTCAACTGCGCGATCCTGGGAGGCTCCCTGTTCATGCAGCAGAAAGATTTCGTTAACGTCGGTGAGTCGGTTGTTTACGCTCTCGGCTCCGGAATCGGCTGGTTCCTCGCCATAGTCTCTCTCGCGGCGATCCGTGAGAAGATGGCTTACAGCAAGGTTCCCGCCCCTCTCAAGGGTCTTGGAATCACCTTCATCACCGTCGGCCTCATGGCTATCGCGATGATGACGTTCATGGGTATATCACTTTAAAAGGAGGTTCAGCTATGTTCAACACAATCATCGGAGCTATCGCGACAATAGTTGTCGTAACGCTCATACTCGTGGCTCTCCTCCTTATCATCAAGGCAAAGCTCACCCCTTCAGGTTCTGTCGCCATCAACATCAACGACGGCAAGAAGACCATGGAGGTTCCTCTTGGCGGCGACTTGATGCACACCCTCTCCGATCAGGGAATATTCCTCCCCTCTGCCTGCGGCGGCAAGGCCAACTGCGGCCAGTGCAAGGTGCAGGTTCTTGAGGGTGGCGGAACCATCCTCCCCACCGAGAAGGGCTTCTTCAACCGCAAGCAGATAAAGGACGGCTACCGTCTCGCCTGCCAGGTCAAGATCAAGGACAATATCAAGATCCAAGTGCCTGACTCGACCCTCAGCGTCAAGAAACTTGAGTGCGAGGTTATCAGCAACGACAACGTGGCCACCTTTATCAAGGAGTTCACTGTCAAGCTGCCTGAGGGCGAGAACATCGATTTCAAGTCCGGCGAGTACATCCAGATCGACATCCCTGAGTACGACATCGACTTCGCTGATATCGACGTCGCGCCCGAGTACAGGGGTGACTGGGAGAAATACGGTTTCTTCGGCATCAAGCACAAGAACACCGTCCCTACGGTCAGGGCTTACTCCATGGCCTCGTATCCGGCCGAGAAGAACGTTATCAAGCTCAACGTACGTATCGCGACTCCTCCTTTTGACAGGAGCCAGCCTAGGGGCGTGTTCAAGATGCTGCCCGTTCCTCCGGGAGTCGCCTCATCCTATGTGTTCACCCGCAAGCCAGGTGACAAAGTGTGGATCAGCGGACCGTTCGGAGAGTTCCTTCTTCCGAAGGACGATCCTGTGGAACAGGAGTACATATTCGTTGGTGGTGGAGCCGGCATGGCCCCTCTGAGGAGCCATATCATGCACCTCTTCAAGACTTTGAAGACCGGCCGCAAGGTCAGCTTCTTCTACGGAGCCCGCGCCCTTGTCGAAGCCTTCTATCTTGAGGACTTCGCTGAGATTGAGAGGGAGTTCCCGAACTTCAAGTTCTACCTCGCCCTCGACCGTCCGGATCCCGCCGCGGACGCCGCCGGTGTGAAGTACACCCCTGGCTTCGTCCACAACGTGATGTACGAGACCTATCTGAAGGATCACGAGACACCAGAGGATATCAAGTACTTCATGTGCGGACCGCCTATGATGGTCGGTGCCGTCAACAACCTGCTTGACAGCCTCGGCGTCCCGCCTGAGAGCATCCTGTACGACAACTTCTCGTAGTTCTTTTACCGGAACTGATTGTGATGAAAGCGTATGGAACCATCCATGCGCTTTCATTCGTTTCATCCCGCGGCAAGCCGGCATCAATTTGATAGTCCGAATGACGCCGAAAACATTTATCTTTGCAATATGGACAGACGTGAATTCTTGAATATCGGCACCGGAGCGCTGGTCACCGCGGGGTTGACAGGTGTCATCCCCGTGGAGGCGGGAAATTACCGGACCGTGGATGCCGGCGATCCGCTTCACTATATTGACGGAGTGGAGGATCCGGGCCCCCTGCGCATGCGTTTCTTAGGCACAGGCGCCGCCGACTGGAACGGAAAGGATGAGAGAGGCGAGCTGAGAAGGCTTTCCAGCGTCCTGCTGGACGACAAAGTGCTGATCGACTTCACTCCGACAGACGAGGATATGCTACCGGATGGAGTTAAACCCGAAGTTATATTCTACACCCACTCACACGGCGACCACTACAATCCTGTCGCTGCCCTGAAACTGGGTCTCAAGCGCATCCACCTCGGTTCTTCCTGGATTGAGAGGGCAAAAGCAGGCTTTGAGAAAGCCTCAAAAGAGACCGGACTCCCTGTCCCTGAGATAGTTCCGCTATCCCCTGGAGACAAGGTTACAATCTGCGGAATGACCCTCACGACCCTGCCGGCGAACCATGCGACCGGTGACCTCAAGGAGCAGACTCTGATGTATCTCATTGAGAAGCGGGAAGTCAGGGTTCTTTATGCCACTGACACCGGCGGAATTCCCGCGGTTGCCGCCCGCCTTGTGGGTATCGACCCACATGCCAAGGGAAAGGCCATAACCGGTCTGGTTATGGAAGCCACGATGGGAATGGATGGAGACGAGGACTTCAGAATATTCACCCACTCGAGCGTGAAGACTGTCGAACGTACCGTACATATGCTGCTCAGGGAGAAAAGATACACCCCGCCCCCGGGACAGCCTGTGTATCTTACCCATCTCGCCCGCACCCTCCATGGTACCCAAGCGGAACTGGACGCCACCCTCCCCTCTCCACTAAAAGCCGCCCACGATGGTCTGGAAGTCACTTTTACCGCATGATACCCGCGACCTCTTGTCATTCTGAGTGCCAGCGAATAAACTTTTAAAACCACTACAATGAAGAAGGGAAAAATCATATCAGCCGCGATATTCATCCTCCTGTCACTGCCACTGGCTCTGTTTTCAGCCTACGGCCAGACTCCAGTTCAGGACAGATGCGTCCACGGGACCCTCAAGCATCAAGGAATGACGAGGGAGTATTACCTCTACACCCCCGACGGGCTGAAAGAAGGAGCACCACTGGTCCTCTGTCTCCACGGCTATGGCGGTTCCGCCGCTAATGGTAAAGTCGAGTTGATGGACGCCGCCGACACCCACGGGTTCGCGATTTGCTATCCTGACGGAAGCCTCGATCCAAAAGGAAAGAAAAGTTGGAATGTCGGTTACCCGTTCCAGAAAGGAATGAAAGCGGATGATGTGGACTTCATAGCGAAACTGTCCAAAAGTCTTAAGAAAGAATACGGCTTCAGCGAGGCCTTCCTGACCGGTATGTCAAACGGTGGCGAGATGTGCTACCTGACAGCCCAGAGGAAGCCGGAGGCTTTCAAAGCCATCGCATCTATCGCCGGACTGACACTGACAGACATGATGCCGCTCCGGTATAAAAAGCCGGTCCCCTTCATGGAAGTCCACGGAACCGAGGACCGGACCTCGGAATGGACCGGAGATCCGGAGAACAAGGGTGGCTGGGGAGCCTATATGGCCGTCCCGGCGGCTTTGAGCCACATTATCGCCGCTAACGGTTGTGTCAGCGAGACAATAACCAGACTGCCTCGAAAAGAAGGACGTAACCAAGTGATTCTCTATCATTTCCAAGGCGGGGCCGCTGATGTGCTCGTCTATAAGGTCATCGGCGGAAACCACAGCTGGTCAGACAAGGATATGGACACCTGCGACGCTATCCTTGAGTTCTTCGAAACATACCTTTAATCTTTTAGCGATGATTGACTCAAAAGTGCATATGATGGACGCCGGGATGAGGCTTTTCGAGACGGAGAAGCCTTACGGGACGGTGCTGGGAGGCATAAAGACAGAGATGTCTCAATATGGAAAGGTTTTGAGGACCAATGAGATACCGAAAGAAGGCCTCCCCGCGGCCTCCGTCGGTTGCGACCTTCTATTGGATAGGTCTACCAAATATAAAGTAAAATACATAACCTGCACCCTGGAAGATGCCGGCCCCGCGGGCGCGACATCAGACGGGGAACCTGTCCGGCGTTATGCCGCTTCCCTGAAAGAAGGAAACAAGAACACCAACGTCGGAATATATGTCGCCCTCGCCCTGGTCTTAATCTGGGCAATGCTCGGATGGTTCATCTCCGACGGAAGCGGATGGATCACTATTTGCCTCGCCCTCATAGGCGGCTATGGCGCATGGCGCATGCTCCGACCAAGCAAGGATAATCTTCAGGTCGTCACAACCCTCCTTGAGGCCTTTAAGGACGCCCGTTAATCTAATTTCAAGAGGATCACTGCCCGTCAGAACGCCAGCACGGGACGGACAAACCAGCTATAACTTTTAGGTGTATAAGAAAACTGGATTCCAACATTGCCACCACTGGTGTTGACGATGATGCATGTGGCCACACCAGCCGTTGACTCGGAACTTGACAATAAAGCCGTATTATAGGGATCAAGGTCATTATATGCCCCCGCTTTTGCCATCGCCGCTTCCAAGTTATGCAAACTGTTTCTGGGTGAGTCTATCCAGCCCTGCCATACGATGCCGCTTTCACTTAATCCTCCTAGGGCAGTCAATATCTTAACCCATTGCTGGATGCTGGGCAAGAACCAGCCCGTGGTTCCTGAGGGAGCCGCCAGCCCAGTGTAGTTCCATGCGTAATAGGCCGCGGGATAATCCACTGTCTCAATTGATTTCTCCGCGAGGAATTTCGTGTTGGCATAACCGCTGACGTTGACGCTTCGCTTCAAATCGCCTGTGTCATCCACTAAAGCATCATGTAAAATGTCCGTAACGTTTGTCATTCCTTCTCTCCTCCAGGGCACTCTGCCGGCATCATTCAGGCAAAGTACCAGTCCGCGACTCTGGAGCGTAGTTATGCCGTCACGCAGTGTCACACCATTCTCGCTATAAACATCAGTGCCGATATAGGCAATCACGCCAATGGGGGTCTTGCCTGTTTCAAGTGTTGTGCTGAAAGTGCCGTCGCTGTAGTAGATGTCACCCAGCAACGGAACCCTCTTCATCTTCACGCCTATGATGTAGTACTTGCCATTATCGAAAGAAATGTCCGTTTTTTCATAGGTGTAGGGGCCATCGACACCGATGGCTGAAAGCGTCACGGTTTTTTGGGAGGCCTTAGGAATGGCTACGAAAATGTCGCTAATGGCTTCATCTGGCGTGACATTGTACGTCATGCCACCCACCGTGACCGCCAGGCTTGTAACCTCGATGGGGGTGGTTCCATCTTCCTTCTTCAGCGAAAACCTCACAATGGCCTGTTGGTTCACGAAATTTGCCGCGGTGGTGGTGACAAGACCATCGGTCCCGACTTCGCTGATGGTCACGTCTGCCACGGCGAAGTCACAATTGCCCGCGATGTAGTCAAGCGTTCCCTTCTGGTTGTCGTAGTTGCCAGAAAGAAACTTCAGTCTCAATTTCGAACCTGCTGTGGGCGTATAGGTGGATGGTAACTCACCCGAAAGCGTGGTCGTAGCTCCGCTTTCTTGGGCGGTAAGTGTAAAGACTGGTTCAGTCGATTCCATTTCCATAGATCCCTCGCCATCCACTTTATATACACTGACCTTTTCGCCTACGGCCCAGGTGGCGTTGAGGGTGCGATCAATCAAAGAAAGGGCCCTGGTACCGATCTCATCCTTGCCGGCGACGACGGACATCTTATAGGTCTTTCCCCCGATAACCTGTTCCGGCGTCTCTACAGGGGATATCTCGGCCTCAATCTCCTTTGCGCAACCCTGAAGGAAAGCGGCGCCCATGATAATAAGGGCAATGATGTGTAAAGTCTGTTTCATCTTCCGGTCCTCCTATGCCCACTCGTCTTCCACAGCTTCGCCGTAGCTTTCACGAGTTGAATTGACGCTGGCCTGCAAAAGGCCATTCCCCAAGTTGACTTCCAACATCTCAACGGTAGGAGTCTCGTACGATTGCTTCCTGTAGTTCATATAAGTCTTACCCTTATTGTCAGATAACGGGTTCTAAAAACCTTTTAAATATAATAATTTTCAACGATCTGACAAAAAGAATAAGAATATCGTCTCAATACGCGATGAAACCCATAAGGGCAACTGTTTTCACAGTTCTTTTACACAAGCCCCTGCGCCATCATGGCATCCGCCACTTTGATGAATCCTGCGATGTTGGCTCCATCAACATAGTTCACACGGCCTTTGTCGTCCGTTCCGTATTTGACGCAAGCCTCATGGATGTCTTTCATGATCCTGTGCAGCTGGGCGTCAACCTCTTCCGGGGTCCATTTGAGCCTCATCGAGTTCTGGGTCATCTCGAGACCCGAGGTCGCTACTCCACCGGCGTTGGAAGCCTTGCCTGGCGAATATAGGATTCCGGCATTCTGGAACACAGCTATAGCTCCAGGTTCGGACGGCATGTTAGCTCCCTCCGCCACACACTTGCAACCATTGGCTATCAGAGTCTTAGCCTCCTCCTCATTGATTTCGTTCTGGGTGGCGCAAGGAAGGGCTATGTCGCACTTCACGCCCCATGGCCGCTGTCCGGGATAATATGTCGATGTGGGGTATTTCCCGGCATATTCGCGGATCCTGCCGCGGTAGACGTTCTTTAGTTCCTTCACATATTCGAGTTTCTCTTCGTCTATTCCGTCGGGATCATAGATGAAGCCGTCAGAATCGGACATCGTGACAACCTTCCCGCCAAGTTGGGTGGCCTTCTCGACAGCATATTGGGCTACGTTTCCGGCACCGGAGACCAGGATGGTCTTGCCCTCGAAGGACTCGTCCTTGGTGGAGAGCATCTCGCTGGCGAAATAGCAAAGCCCGTAACCTGTGGCCTCGGGTCTTAGAGGGCTGCCTCCCCATCCCGCGCCTTTCCCTGTGAGGACGCCGCCGAACTCGTCGCGGAGCCTTTTGTATTGACCGAACAGGAAGCCGATCTCACGCCCGCCTACACCTATGTCACCGGCAGGTACGTCCGTGTCTTTCCCTATGTGCCGGAAAAGCTCGGTCATGAAACTCTGGCAGAATTTCATCACTTCGTACTCCGATTTCCCACGGGGATTGAAATCGGACCCGCCTTTGGCCCCGCCCATGGGCAATGTAGTCAGGGAATTCTTGAAAGTCTGCTCGAAAGCGAGGAATTTCATGATTGAAAGATTGACGGAGGCATGAAAACGGATTCCACCCTTATATGGTCCTATGGCGCTGTTCATCTGTACACGGAATCCGCGGTTGATCTGGACCCTTCCGTCGTCATCCAACCAGGGAACCCTGAATATCACGATTCTCTCGGGCTCCACTATCCTTTCCATGATCTTTCTATCAATGAGGTATTGATGCGCTTCAAGATAGGGGGCGAGGCTTGTCACGACCTCCCTTACCGCCTGATGGAACTCGTGCTCACCGGGGTTGCGAGTGACGATGTCGTCCATGAACACCTTAACGTAGTTCTCTGCAGTGTAATACATAGTGATTGAAGATTTTAAGTTCGTCTGGAATCGGACCGTCCCATTCCTTAGACATAAATAAAACAAATCGATCACTTATTACCAAGAACTTCCGGATTTATATCGTTTTGCTAGCCGCGATGAAATGGAAAACAAGCCCACCTCGCTGGAACGCGCTGTGGGCTTGATTGCTTTTCCTAAAACAATGAAATGGAGCCACTTGGCAGATTTGAACTCCCGACCTGCGCGTTACGAATGCGCTGCTCTACCGCTGAGCTAAAGTGGCCTGCTACATTTCTCGGTGGAAATGGACTGCAAATATAATTATTTTTTCGGAAGTTAAGACTAAATTCGCGGTAGAATCCCAAAAAGATGAAATCTGACATACTCATAATAGGAGGCGGGGCCGCCGGTCTTATGGCGGCATACGGAGCCGTAAAAGCCCTTCCGGAAGGGAGCAGGGCAAGAGTGACAATTCTTGAGAAGATGCCCCGTCCGGGACGGAAGATCCTTTTCACCGGCAAAGGGCGTTGCAACTTCACCAATGTCAAGCCTTGGAACGAATTCAGCAAACATATCCGCACGAACCCGAACTTCGTCAAACCGGCTTTCTTCAATTTCACCCCGGAGAATATGATTGACTTTCTGGAAACGAATGGTCTTGAGACTGTTGTCGAGAGGGGTGACAGGGCTTTCCCATATTCCCACAGGGCATCTGATGTGTTGGACACGATCGTGGAAACAGTTATGCGTCAAGGAGTCACCCTTCTTCCAGAACGGGAAGTGCGTCAGATAAAGCCTGGCTTTGAGGTGGTCTGCGCAGGCGGAGAGACCTTTGAGGCTACCAAACTTATCATCGCCACAGGAGGCCTCTCTTACCCCATGACCGGATCAACCGGAGACGGGTACCGTTGGGCGGAGTTATTCGGCCACAAGATCATATCCTGTTTCCCATCCCTGACGGCGCTTGTTCCAAAGGGATATAAGATCCCTGACGGCAGCGAGCCGGAGCTTAAAGGACATATAAGCAGGGAAACTCCTATGACAGGGGCCGGAGAGGCACTTAAAGGAGCCAAGCTCAAGAATATAAGCCTGACTGTCACCTACGATGGAAGCGTCAAGGAGACAGAGTTCGGGGACATAGACTTCACTGACGGAGGCATCGAGGGGCCGATAGGTTTCCAAGTCAGCCGCAAATGCGTGAAGACTATGCTCAACGGAGGCCGGGTGGCCTTCTCCCTGGATCTTAAGCCAGGCGTTCCAATCGAAGAGCTTACCGAAAGAGTCAAGACACTCTGGAATGAGATCAAGAATGACCCGAGAACCAGACAGGCGAAAGACGGTAGAGGGATAAATGGAAAAGAGATGTACCGTATTCTGCTTGGAAAACTCATGCCTTGGGACCTTATCCCCGGTTTCCAGACATGGAATCCGGATATCCTCAAGACGACGATAAAGAAATTTGAATATCGTTCCAGAAGGGGTGGTTCACCTCAACATCGTTCTTATGACGTGAATCTTGACCTCCTGGCCAAAACATTGAAGGATTGGAAGTTTGATATCGCCGGTTTCGTGGGTTACGAAAGGTGTGTCATCACCGCCGGAGGTGTCTCCACCGATGAGGTCGTGGCCAAGACGATGGAATCCAAATTCCAGGAAGGTCTGTATCTATGCGGGGAAATCCTCGACATGGACTGTGACACTGGCGGCTACAATCTCCAGTGCGCCTTCTCCACCGGCTTACTCGCCGGTCAATCAGCGGCTAAATCGCTCAATTGAAATCAGTTCCGTACTTATTGTTAAAACGAGTATTATTATGAGAAACCATGGTATTGCCCTTGTTTCAGCCATTACACTATTAGTGGTAGTGACCTCTTGCTCCAAGAAGTTTGAGGTCTTCTCTTTCGTCCATTGCACGGACACCCAGATCGGCTTTATGGACCATTCGGAAGGTTTCACGCATTCCGACTCACTGTTCAACGCGGCCATTGTCGCCGTCAACGCTTTGGCCCCAGAGGTGGTTGTCATCACCGGAGACCTTGTCGACAACATAGACGATCCCATCCAGAACAGCATTTTCGAGAAAAGAGTCGCCGAGTTTGATCCTCCGGTCTACCTGCTTCCAGGAAACCACGACTACAAAAAACAATGGACGGAGCAGATTAGGGATGACTATGTGGCCTTGAGAGGCTACGACAGGTTCTCCTTCAAGAAAAAAGGCTGCGCCTTTATCGGGATAGACACCAATTGCATCAAAGAGAAGGCGGAAGAAGCTGAGGCTGAGCAGTTAAGCTGGCTGGAAGGAGAGTTGCGAAAAGCCCGTAAGGCGAATTATACTTTCCTGTTCCTCCACTGCCCCATATTCAAGAAGGATATAGCTGAAGCGGATGACTACGAGAATTTCCCTATCGAGAAAAGGGAAAAGTACATCTCACTTCTTAAGGAATATGGTGTCGACGCGGTCCTGGCGGGCCATACTCACAAGGACATCGACATTGAATATCAAGGAATCCGACTCGTAGCCGCGAATCCGGTCTGCGAGGCTTTAGGGCACGGGAGACCTGGCTTCAACGTGGTTAAGGTCGGGAAAGAAGGCTTTGAGATAGAATTCCACCCCACCACTGACTAACGCCGTTTCGGGACACGCTTTGAGACGCTGATGGCGTCTACAGGACAGACAAGCGTGCACAAATGACAACCGACACATTTCGCCCCGTTCACATGGGGCACCCGGTCCTCAGCGAAACTGATGGCCTGGTGGCCTCCATCCCTGCAAGAAAGGTAGCATCTCCCGCAGCCAATGCATTTGGCCAAGTCAATAACAGGATAAACCACAGTCCCCCGATCCAGGTCAGCAGGCCTGACAAAATCTCCAACCGCTTCTCCTACAATATCTTCCAGTTTAGAGACTCCCCTCTCGGCCAAATAGGATCTCAAACCGGAGACCAAGTCATCGATTATCCTGTGGCCATATTCCATGACAGAAGTGCACACCTGGACGTTACGGCATCCAAGACGTATGAAATCAAGGGCGTCATTCCAAACCTCTATGCCTCCGATCCCACTCAACTGGATATCCCGTAAAACCGGATTCTGCGCCATCTCCATGATGAACCTCAACGCGATGGGCTTCACAGCCCTTCCGGAATAACCGGAAGTGGTCTTCTTCCCTGAGACCTCCCCTCCCATTGTCACGGACTTGATTGTGTTTATCGCCGATATACCGTCGGCCCCGGCCAGATGTGCGGCAAGGGCCATCGGATTGACAGAAGCGACATTTGGTGTCATCTTAGGGATTACCGGAATACTGACCGCCTGCTTTACATAAGCGGTATAAAAAGCCACCATCTCCGCATTCTGTCCGACATCGCTGCCCATTCCCGCTATACGCATCTGGGGGCATGAGAAGTTGAGCTCGATCGCGTCGACCCCAGCCGCCTCGACTTGTTTCGCCAAATCAATCCAATCCTCCTCGTACTGGCCCATGATCGACGCCACCACCACTTTCGTGGGGAAATCTTTCTTCAAGCGCCTCAAAGTCTCGAAATCCTCCTCATTCCGGTTCTCGGAAAGCTGCTCCATATTCCTGAAACCGGCAAAAGTGCCTCCAGGAAGCCTAATCGCATCGAAACGGGGAGAGACCTCGTTAATCTCCTGCTTGCAAATCGTCTTGAAAAACACCCCTGCCCAGCCAGCCTTAAATGCCTCAGCGACCATCTGATAGTTGGTACATACCGCTGAAGAGGCCAGGAAGAATGGATTCTCGCAATGTATTCCACAGAAATCAATCTCGAGAGAAGGGCCCTCTTCCTTGATTTGCTCCGGCAGAGACGCCGCCATCTTACGCAGGTAAAGAGGTCTGTCATAATGGATGCAGGCCGCCTCAGCCCTGGCAAGATCTTCCTCAGAGCAACCTTCAAACCACTGGCCTGCGATTCTCTCATTTCCAAACCTTACCGCCCGGACCGCCCTGGCGGGGTCTCCATCCTGGCAAACAGCCGAGCAGGGTGCGTTTTCGCACAACAGGCAGCGGGCCGCCTCTTCATGAATATTCAGCATAGCGGGTATTATTTGATGTATTCGCTAATATAATCTTTTTCCGCAAAATTTTTATCTTTGCCTATCGTACAAATCACCCGGAATATGAGAAAACTACTTTTTATAATCACAGTACTGGCAATGGGCATCCAAGCCGAAGCCCAGACAATCCAAAAAGGCAACAAATTCTTCAACGGGGAGACTCTTTACACGGTACGGGAGATCCGGATGGGAAATATCGTATATATGACCGGAGAGAACGCCGCCGGGGACTACCTGGAACTGACCCTCAAGAAAGTTCCTGACAAGGCAGGCGCCTACACCCTCGAACCCAGCGCCCAAGCAGACGACTCCCCTTTCCCTGGAGCCGGGTTTGACAGTCCCGTCCAATATGTCCGGCAGCAAGGTATGAACTTCCTGGCCGTGAGCGGTATATTCGGAGACATAGTGGAGATTCTGACACTCACTCCAGACAACCTCAAAAACTGCCTTGGGCAGCAGGAATTCGCCAAGTCACAATCCCTATATGATCTCGCTGACGGGATGCTTCTCAACAGCGCCCTTCTGGAGAGTTGCTCCGCACTCGAACTTGATGACTTGGCCAGAAACAAATTGAATAAACAAAACCCTTCAGTCATAGAGCGATACAATCTCCAACTCGTGAAAGGTATTATGGCTTTCCGTGACGCCATGGAAGCCTTCAACAACCCTGACGGATTGGGAGGAGACGGCCGCGGAGATGACGAGATTGAACTCGAGAACAATGTCAAGGCCCGCATCTCACAAATATTCCAGGACGTGGCGAGGCGCAACGCCGGTGGTGAAGGGAATCCCAGCCCGCAGGATATCGAGAATCTCTACACGACTACCCTCTGGAGGAACACGGTAGCCAGAGTGATGGCTAAAGATGAGGGATCCGAGGACATGTGGTTTTTCGACCACGACTACTGGACATTCAGCCAAGACCCCTCACCGGATCTTAAGGTCATAAAGATCTCGGTGGAGGAACTGGACGATGTCCATGCCACAGCTTTCGTCAGGTTCACCAATTGGCCAGGGTCCAAACCCCAGACGATGTGGATTGAGCTCGAGCTTGAGGATGGAGAGTTGAGAATCAACAACTTCCGGGATTATGACGATGCCTTTGACGACGGTTACTTCGACTATCTCAAAGAAATGCGGGAATACCTCGGTGACATTTGATGTCGCTACGGGGTAGTCTTCTCATCGCTCCAGCCGGTTCTGGTCCTATATACCATCTCGCCCAGATCGGTGTCAAAATAAGGGAAACCAATATCCACAAGGTTAGTCGGTCTCATCGAGGTGGGACCGGTTTTCCTTGCTATCAGGTTCTCGGAACGGAACCATTCCCCGGCGCCCTCACTCAGGTCTCCCCAGATATTGCCCTCATAGGTCGTCCATGTGACAGAGTCTATCAGGTAATAAGAGATATATCCCCTGAAGCGTCCATTTCCCACATCTTTGGCTATCCAGTCGCAATACCAAACGTCCTCATCGCCCTCCTCGCAATTGAAATCTATGATACTCACCGTATTGAGCTGCCCGCCGCCAAATGTGAGAGCACGTCTGACATGTTCGGCGCAACAATTAACTAGGGTGAGATTATGGATTCCAGTGGTGTTCCTGGATCCCTCACCGATACTGTCGATATCGTCGATCTCGCCGAAAACAAATCCGTAAAGGCACCGCTGAGCGGTACATTGCTCCATGATAAGGTGCTCTCCGGCAAGGTGGAACGCTGTCCCCAGGCCGATCAATTTGCAATGGGAGATGAAATAATTGAAACCGTTGTTCCCGCCATTACACGCCCTGATTCCAACGCATCTGGGATTCAGCCCCGCGGTGCTGTTGAAGTCTCCCCCAGTCACCATGAAAATATTCCTCACACTCATCTCAGAGGCATATTTGCCATCAATCACGACCAACCGTTTCGAATACCCGGGAATGACGAAAGACAGGTCGAACAAGTTGTAGTTGGCAAGAGAATATATCCATGATGGCTCACTGCCGATGATGGAGATGTCATCATCTTCAGTGAAGGTTTCGTATAACTCCTTTGTCAAGATGAACTCAGCGCCGTCATGATTCGAGTTGAAAGACAGGTTGGTAGCCTTTCGGGCTCCACCCACCCCCTCTATCGTCACGAGTCCCGGCTTATGGGGGAAGAACAAGCCGTACTTATATGTCTTCCCGCCTCTCTCTATCTCCGTGAGGGATGACACGTAATATGATCCGGGAAGGAGGGTGATCTTTCCTCCTTTCGCCGAAGCCAGGTCATCAATGAGGTTGTTCAGCAAGGCGCAATCGGTTTTTCCGTCACAGACATAATCCGCGGAGGCCTTATCAGCTTCCGAAGAGTTGGACGCGGCGACCCTGATCAACGATCCGCCAGCCTGGAGGCTCAAGAACGTGAAAATGAGCGACAAAGTCAGTGTCAGACGTTTCATAGTGGTTATGTGGTGATATTAATAAACTCCAGAGCCAAGCATCTCATCCTCGTCAGAATACCATGCGGCGAATTGTCCGGATGACAATCCTCTCTGAGGCATGTCGAACAGGATGAACATCCCTACCGGCCGCTTCACAAGCCACGCGTCCTGAAGAGGCTGCCGGTAACGGATCCGGACACGGTAACGACGTACCTCGCCGTCCATCATCTCCAGATCCCTCCTTATCCAGTGAATGTCTTCCGGGACGATCCTGACACAGCAACGGGACAGGCCCTTGTGGCCGTGACCTTCTCCGACATATATGATATTCCTCTCAATATCGGTTCCGATGACGAATATGGAGTCTTGGTGGCCGCCGATATTGAGGCCCTTGCGCTGACCGATCGTGAAGAACTGAGCTCCATCATGATGGCCGACAATCCTACCGAGAGGATTCTCCTTGTAACGGACTTTCTTGACATGCTTCTTGCCGCTGCGGTAAACCTCCGTCTCGAACTTTATTCCCGAATAATCAATGGGTTCCGCAAGTCTCATCCAGTCCCCGTCGCTCAACTCCGCCAGTTTCACAGGGTCAAACACGTTTGTTCCGGCCGTTTGATCAGGCACCGTAACCTCGACACGTTGGTTGTTGAAAGAGGCGCCACCTGAGTCCTCTGAGGAGAACGCTGTGATCATCTCCGGCTCACCTAGAGTCGCAAGGAGCGAGGCCAAGGTGTCATGGACAAACGCGTATTGGGCGTTGTCCTGGAAAAACCTGTCATAAACCTCAACCACATCACCTTCTTTCGGCTCCAGCTTCTGCTTCAGGAAAGTCGGCAGGTCAACCTTGCCGACAAAACATATTCCCTGTGAGTCTTTCTTGTCGGCGGAAGGCAGATCCGCGAGGTGGGCGATCTGTCTCACCTCCGGTTTGGTAAGGTGACCTATAGGGAAAAGGGATTTTCCGAGCTGTTCCTGAGTCAATTGGCAAAGGAAGTAGCTCTGGTCTTTGTTCGGATCGGTCCCTTCCAGGATGCGCCACTGCGGTTGCCCGTCAATCACGATCTGCTTACCATCGGAATCCAGCAGAGGGGCCCTGCGGCAATAGTGCCCGGTAGCAACCATGTCAGCGCCAAGTTTGCGGGCGGCCTCATAAAAGGCGTCGAACTTTATCTCACGGTTACAGAGGATGTCCGGATTGGGTGTTCGTCCGGAGGAATACTCATTGAACATGTAGTCGACCACCCTCTGGCGGTACTCTTTGGAGAGGTCCACGAAATAAAACGGGATACCGATCTTCCTGGCGACTATCTCAGCCACAAACCGGTCTTCCTCCCACTCGCAATCCCCATGGAGGGTCGCGTCGGCGTCATGCCAGTTCTGCATGAACATAGCGAAGACGTCATAGCCCTGCCGCTTCAGAAGCAGGGCGGCGACACTGGAATCAACTCCTCCTGACAGGCCGACGCAAACTTTCATATTCAAGGCAAAGATACTCAATCGCTGGAATTTGAACAATTATTGTTATATTTGAAATCGCCACATTAGAATCAATGCGCTGATGAAGACTATCAAACTTGACATCAACTACGAGGAATACAACTCCCTTGGAGAGATGAGTCCTGAGGATCAGATGCTGGTAAAGGAGGCCATCGAAGCCCAGAAGAGTTCTTACGCCCCTTATTCCGGTTTCAACGTCGGGGCAGCCATCCTGCTGGAGGATGGCACCGTTGTGCGGGGATCGAACCAGGAAAACGCGGCCTACCCGTCCGGCCTTTGCGCCGAACGGACCGCCATGTTCGCCGCCAACTCCAATTATCCGGGGAAGGCGATGGTAGCCTTAGCTATAGTCGGCGGATTTGACCACATGATCGCCCAGACGCCTTGCACCCCTTGTGGGGCATGCAGGCAGGTGATGGCCGAGTATCAGACACTTGGAGGCAAACCAATGAGAATCATCATGTTCGGCGAGAATAAAACTTGGGTATTCTCGAAGGTTGACGATATACTCCCATTCATTTTTGACAGTTTCAACGAAAAGTAGTATATTCGCGTCCAGGGAAAGTCGTACACGACCAGCTCCCTCTAAATCCCCCCAGGGTCGGAAGGCAGCAAGGGTAGGAGGTCGTAGCGGTGCGATGTGCTAAGCTTTCCCTTTTTTTATTAGCCCAGGAACTGCTTCTTGAAAGCCTCAAGTTTGGCCTCGACAGCCGCTGAATCAGGGGCGGTGGCACCGAAATAGAACTTTATCTTCGGTTCCGTTCCAGAAGGACGTACTGTCACCACATCACCCTCAGCATCAAAATATTGCAGGACATTTGACTTGGGGAGACCGGTCTTCTCGGGCTGGTTGTAATCAACTACCTTCACAACAGGTGATCCGCCCAGTTCCTTGGCGGGATTGGTACGCATGTCCTCCATTATCTTAGCGATCTCCTCGGCACCGGACTTGCCCTTGCGCACAAGGTAGACCATGGACTCCTTGCGGTAGCCGAACTCATCGTAGATCTTGTCCATGAGCTGGAAAAGAGTCAGGCCCTGGTCAGCGGCCCAAGTGGCGCACTCGGCCACCATGGCGCAGGCGATAGGAGCGTCCTTGTCACGCACGAACTCGCCGATATTGAACCCATAGCTTTCCTCGCCTCCGCAAATGAACTCCTTCTTGCCCTCGTTCTCGCGCACAACCTCGCCAATCCATTTGAAACCGGTCAGCACATCGTAGCACTCGACCCCGAATTTCTCGCAGATGTCAGCGATAAGCTGGGTGGTGACAATAGTCTTGACGCAATACTTGGTCCCGTCAAGCTTTCCGAGCTCCTTCCAGCGGGTCAGGATGTAATACGTGAGCATGGATGCGGTCTGGTTGCCGTTGAATTGGACCATCTTCCCGTTGTTGTCACGAACGGCGATTCCAAGGCGGTCAGCGTCCGGGTCGGAAGCCATCACGATGTCAGCTCCGACCTCATCAGCCCTCTCGAGAGCCATCTTCATAGCCGCCGGCTCCTCCGGATTCGGAGAAACGACTGTCGGGAAATCACCGTCGCTGACATCCTGGGCGGGCACATTATACACATTGGTGAATCCCAGTCTCTTGAGGCACTCCGGGACTATCCTGACGCCACAGCCATGTAAAGGCGTGTAAACAATCTTGATGTCACTATGCCTGGCCCTGGATTCCGGACTCAAGGTAAGGGAAAGGATATCAGCCATATAGGCCTCATCAACCTTCTTGCCCATCAGCTGGACCTCACCGCAATGCTCCCCTTTCTCGAATTTGACCTGTGAAGGATCGGAAACCTTTCCGACTTCGGCGATTATGTCCTTGTCTACAGGGGGGACGATCTGGGCTCCGTCAGACCAATAAACCTTATAGCCGTTGTACTCCTTGGGGTTGTGGGAGGCTGTGACCATGATTCCGGCCACAGCGCCCATATACCTTATGGAATAACTCAACTCAGGTGTGGGACGGATATTGTCAAACAAGAAAACATTGATTCCGTTGGCGCTCAAGATGTCAGAGGCGATCTTGGCGAACATCTTGGAATTGTTGCGGCTGTCATAGGAGATACAGACCCTGATATCATCACCCTGGACATGCCCCAGAATATAATTCGCGAGCCCCTGGGTCGCCATACCGACAGTGTACTTGTTCATCCTGTTGGTGCCGACACCCATAATGCCTCGAAGGCCGCCTGTGCCAAACTCAAGGTTCTTGTAAAAAGCGTCTTCAAAACCTACCGGATCGTTATTCCTGAGTTCGAGGACTTTCATCTTGGTCTCGGGATCGAAATCCCCTTCAAGCCACTTTTGGGCCGTTGCGTTATAATCCTGTGACATAAAAAACGGTTTTGTCAAATATACTTAAAAAACTTCAAATCCGGTGACAGACAAGCAGGAAATTCGCTGATTCGAAAGGTGTCTCAACTTTTACCCCAAAAACATGGGCGTCATCTCCGGACTTGACACCGAGCCGGGATCTCAACTCATCGCTGGACATCGGTATGTTCCTGGCACTGACCTCAGATCTGGGAAACCTCTTGCGGACATCCTTGAACGCCGCCTTCCCCATCTTCATAACCTCCTCAACCTCAAATAATTTCCCCATTCCAGCCAAAGCTCCGAGACGCTCGAGCGCCTCATCCCTTGAAATGAAATCCCTGAAAGAAAGCAATTGGGTGAAACGGGCGAGTTTGACCAGACCGGACCGCTCGCATAAAGCGTTGAGAACCCCAGCCTTCAACAGTGATTTCCCAGGCTCGAAAACAAATTTGAAATTGGCTGATTCAGGTAGTGATGGCTTTGATGAGCGAATCTCCTCCAACTCAAAAGCCAGCGCTCCCCCATCCTCACGGCAAATAACCGAATAATCCCCTTTCCAATCCCTGTCGATCCAAACAAGAAGCTCCTTGCACTCCCCGCCACATGCAACGACATGGATCTCCCTGACCCAATTGCCGTTCCATCCTGATCCGGAGACTGATTCCAGATGCTTCTCGTAGGCCCTGTCAATCCTCTCCACGACCATGCTTATGTCGGCCATAGGGGACAATTTCAGAAGTACATGTCTCGAATGAGCCAGCAGCGAGGGCAAAAGAGAAAGGACGTCTGGAGAACAATCCTCAAGAAGGAACACCTTGTTCCCTTCAGACGATCTCCTGGCCGGATCAAGGAATATAATATCCGGATTGAATGACCCCAGGACAGCGCCTACGGAATCGTGGGTGACAATCTGGTTTGAGAACCGGACATTACTGACTCCCAGCTCGGGTAAATTATACTTTACGGCCGCGACAAGTCGCGGATCACGCTCATTGTAAAGGACTTCCGAGGCCACTGAGGAGAACGCCCAGCTGTCCACCCCAAGACCACCAGTCAGGTCGGCGATCCGGCCCGGAACCCCCTCAAGGATCCTGCCGGAAAGTGAGGCCTTGTAACCTGCCGTCACTGATGAGCTGCACTGCTCGGCACAAAGGGCGGACGGATAGACCAAAGAAGGAATCGAATACCACTCCGGGACTTTGTTCCGAAGCTTCAAGCGAGCCTCTATCGTATTGACGGCCAATTCTTTCCCTTCAAAAAAAGAGATAAGAGAATCATCCGGTGGCGACGGCCAATCGACACGTGAGAGAAGAAGCCGGGAGGTGCCGACTTCCTCATTCTCCAAAATGAATCTCTCGAAGCCACACATGTCAGAGAAGTTTCCTGATAAAGGATCCGGCCTCCTCCGGACTTACTTTGAATACCTTTAAAACTTCCGTATAGTCATGACATGCCAGGAGTTCCTTGACCAGGGAGGCTCCTCCTTTATTCCAAGCGTGTTCAACGAACAAGGCTCCTAGAAGACCTTCAAGCGGAACAACGACGGTTGAATCCACCCTCTTGACAGGCATGGTGAGGTCATAGAACAGATCCTCGTCGGAATAATCAATATCCTCTCGCGACTTGATGAATAGCTTCAGCGACTCTTTCATGAATTCATAGGATTCACTCATGTAACCGCCATGGAAGGTGGCGAATCCTTCCTGAATCATAGCGAAGGCTTCCGGCCTGCAAGAACGGACAACAATAAGCGCGAGGTCGCGCATGTCATCATAATAGTTGGAGACCAGCGTGGACGAACCGAAAGCCCTGCCGTAGAACTTGAAGTCAGCCGCTTTGGGAACCGCCGAACTCATCATGGGGTTCGAATACGCGTTGAACAGGAATCCGGAGAGCTGCTCACATTGATCTACCGTGGGGGCCACCACATAACGGATCCGGCTGTCAAAACCGAACCCATATTCTTTTGAAAGGGCATCCACGAAACGAGCGACCATCGTGGCGTCGGCAAGCGGAACCTTGCATCCCGGAGCGCAGTAATAGTCCAATCTCCCCACTTCCGTCTTCGAAAGGGTAGGAATCACCGCGTCCAACCAATTGCAAAGCCTGAAAGGATTGTAACGCGTCTCTTTTTCGTCAGACCTTGCCACCGCCATCGCGCATAGCCGGTACACGCACTCGTTCCACCCGTAGTAATCCTCGCCTGGAAGCTTGCTGCTTGTCATCACGGACAGCTGATAGACTCCGGGGGCGATCTTCCTCACATCCAGGATCCTGTTTTCCCTGAAGGAGGAATACAGGAGCACGCCATCGTCGAACTCAGCCAGGTAGTCCTGCGTCCCATCAACCCACATTGAGCGTCTGTCCCGCTCGGACACAGAGGCGGAAGAATAGGAATCCACATAATTCTTCCACAATTCCGTCACCATCCTCACCGAGTCTTTCTCCTCCCTCGACATCACGGCAAGGTCGGTATCGTAGGTCCTGAGACCAGGCACCTGCCGGCTCCTGGTCACCTTCTGGGCAGACCCTGAGAATGACAGCGACAGCATTAAAGCGACGCAGAATATGGTCTTGATATTCATTATTCTCCTTTAAGATATTTCAGCCAGAAAGCCCTGTTGGCGGCACTGAAATGACGACCCTGGTAACCGCGGTAACCATGCATGCCGTCAGGATAGATCATCAGCTCGAACTTCTTCCCTCCCGCATGAAGGGCGTCGATGAGCTTGAGCGTGTTCTGGAAATGGACATTGTCATCTCCGGTGCCATGGGTAAGCTTCAACATCACAGATCCGTCGTAATTCTCGTCAGTGACAGGATAATCCTTGGCGGCGGCGGTAACCTTTGTCCGCTCATAACCGTCCGGATTATCCTGAGGCGTAGACATGAAACGCTCAGTATAATGAGTGTCATAAAGCGCCCACTCGTAGACTCCGCCGCCGGCGATACCATAGTGGAAGGCGTCCGGATGCTTCATCACCAGAAGGGCTGTCATGGTGCCTCCGAATGAGAAACCCTCGACTCCGATCTTGTCCCCATTGACATAGGGCAGCTTTTTCAGATACTCAGCCCATTCCACGAAATCCTCAACCTCAACCTCGTCAAGCCGCTTGTAAATCATGTCCAGACCGGCCCTGCCATTGTATCCGGAGGCCCTGCAATCCAACACGACCTCTATGATGCCGTTGTCAGAGTACCACTTGTAAGGATTCGTGGAACGGAAGCGGTCATGGACCTGCGGACTATCCGGGCCACCATAAAGGTCAACATGGACAGGATACTTCTTGGACGGGTCGAAATCCTTGGGATAAGCGATAAGGGCTGGCAACTCGAAACCGTCATGTGTCGTCATCGTGATTATCTTAGGTAGAGTCGGGGACAAAGGATCGAAATCAGGCCCGGCGGAATCAGCGATCTTGAAGGACTTGGAAGGTTTGGCCAAATCGAAAAGCCAAACCTGGTCAGGCGTGTTGCAGTTGCCCTGGGTGGCCACTATGTAATTCTTGTCAGGCGACACACTCGTCTGGGAGACATTAAGTCCAGGATCGGAGATCGCCCGGACAGTCCCCTTTGTGGCCATGAATATACCAGTCCTGACATGTGAGCCTCTCTCAGCGGTATAGATCACCTCAGAGGTGGTTCCATCGAAATTCTTCGAGGGTTTGCCCTCCTTGACAGATACCAGGTTCATCCTCCAGTTGTCCCCAGATGTCAAACGCTTGCAGGTCTTTCCATCATAGGAGAGGTAATATGCCTGTTCCCATCCGGTCTCAAAAGAACGGACCATATAGAGGCCGTCACGTCCGAAAACCATCCCGGAAATCCAATCCAGCCAAGTCTTATAAGTCTCATGGTAGATGTGGGTCTTGGACCCGTCAACCGGAGACACCGCGTAAAGATCAAGGGTGTTCTGGATACGAGGCTCCCTCTGGATGAAGAAAGCCTTGCTGTCCGCGCCCCAGAAAGGAGTCCCGAAGTACTGGTCGTTATTCTCATCGAAGTCCGCCCAGGCGGTATGGCCGTCCTCGAGGTTGACAATACCTATCCTGACCTTGGGGTTGGCGTCACCACACTTCGGATAACGGGTCATCCTGACGGAACCGCCGGTCGGAGACATGTTCTCCAAGTCGACAGCTCCTCCCGCGTTCTGCCCGTAACCTAGCTGGAGTCCGGAGCGGTCAGCTCCTGTGGCCACCGGTGAATAAATCGGGAAGAAAGGCACCTCGGTGTTGTCAAAACGGTAGAACCCGATCTTCTTCGAGTCAGGAGACCACCAGAAGGCGCAATACCTCGTCCCACGGCCAAGAATCTCCTCATAATAAACCCATGAGGAATAGCCGTTAAGGATCACATCGGAGCCGTCGAAAGTCAAACGCGTCTCCTCCCTGGTGGACACATCGATAATCCACAGGTCATTATCCCTTGTGAAAGCCATCTTCGTGGAATCCGGGGAATACTTCAGATTCTCAGCACCTTTCACCTGGAAAGGGGCACCGGCTCCAGGCATGCCAGGCATACCAGGCATCGGCCTGCTGACAGGAGCCACGTTAATCCCACCGCGCTTGTGAGTGGCGGCATCAAGGACAAAATCATCCTTCGACACACCTCTGAAATCATAGGTGAAAGCGACCTGGTGGTCACCGGTCCATCTCCACATCGCCGGGATGCGGTTCAACTCCTGAGCCGACATCGCGACAGCGGCAAAAAGGGACAGCAGTAAAACAAGTTTCTTCATGATAATCTATTTGTCTCTAAAATATTCATCTTTGAAATTGACCAGGTAAACTTTCTCCACTGCCCTGGTCAAGGCGGTATAGAGCCATTTGAGGTCATCCACAGTCAACTCATCCTGCCAAAAAGGATTATCGACGAAAACGCAGCTCCATTGCCCTCCCTGACTCTTGTGGCAAGTGATGGCGTTGGCGTACTTGAGCTGAAGAGCGTTGAAATACGGATCCTCACGTACCGCCTCATAACGCTTTTTCTTGGTCGTGATATGCGAATAATCCTCATTGACACCATTATACAGCTGGTTCTGCTGATCATAAGTCAGGGATGCCGCCTCTGAGGAGAGAGTATCCAGACAGACCTTGGCGGTTATCTCGGCATCGTCAAAATCAGGGAAACTCAGCCTGGCGTCAGCGAAACTCAGCCCGTACCTTTCCTCGAAGTTCTTGATGGAGACCAGCTTGGCGATATCCCCATTGGCTATGTAATCCATACCCTCGACTCCTCCGGTGAATTGGTAGCAATTCTTCACGATCATCAGTTTCTCGCCCTTGACGAGCCTCTCCTCATCGTATAGCACCTGAGCCCGGATCCCGGCGTTGTAGCGGTTTGCCCTCTTGTTCGACCGGCACAGGACGATAGTGTCATCTTTGGAATAATCGGAGTAATATGCCTGATTAAGAGTGTCCAGAAGATCCCCTCCCGTGATCCGCTTTATGTCCTCAAAGCCTTCAGTCCACAAGCCTATCTCATCGGGCGAGAAGGTCTCCCCTCCGTATGGATCACTCGTTATCAACTCCCTTATCCTCGTGGCGTTCCATAGAATACCTGATTCTTTCTGCTGACGTACGACTTCCTTGAGGCTGCTGTACATTACTCCCCCGAATCCGTCCATATAGTCCGGTGACAAAGCCGGGGACGCGTCCAGACCTACTGGAGGTAGCTGCGCTGAATCACCGATCAGGATGAGACGGCAATCATTCCCGGCCCTGACGAAGTCCACCAAATCCTTGAGAAGATCCCCCGTGCCGAAAGAGGCGGTCCCTTGCCGGCCGCTATCCTCAATTCCGATCAGGGAAACCTCATCCACGATAAACAGTTTATGTGACTGTTTGTTGGGCGCAAGTGAGAACTGGCCGAAACCATCAGAACCTATTGATTTCTGGCGATATATACATTTATGGATGGTCTTGGCGGCCTTATGGGCGTAAAGAGACAGCACTTTGGCGGCTCTTCCTGTCGGAGCCAGCAACACGCATATCTCCTCATATTCCTGTCCATCATCTTGCCGACTGACTGGCCTTAGCTCATCCAGGGCCTCGATCACAGCGGCTATCGCGGTCGTCTTTCCGGTCCCCGCATACCCGTTGACAACAAGGATGTCATGCTCGTCACCGGCCAGGAACTCCGCCACGTCAGTGAACAACCGGTCCTGGTCAGAGGTGATATCATAAGGGAAACAAGCCATGAACCTCTTGTAGAAAAAACCGCTCCTGTCCATCACTTGGCGGTCTTGCCGGTAATCATCATCAGGACCGCGAGCACAGGATAGATCTCAACACGGCCCAGGAACATGTCAAAAGAATAAATCAACTTGGCCCCGGTAGGCTCAGCGCCGAAATTGCCGAACACCCCGAGATCCCTGATAGCCGGGCCAACATTGCTCAAGGAGGTGAATGTGGCCGCTATCGCGTTGGAATTACCGGGATTCACGGCCAGATTAATCGCCAAAGAGATGATTATCAACATCATATACAAGGCGATATAGAGGATGTGCGGGGCGATGTCTTCCTGCCTGACGACCTTCTTGTTGATCCTCACCTCATTGACTGAGGCGGGATGAAGCACGGTCTTGAGCCGGTAATGAATCTCTTTGCAAAGCAGAAGTGCCCTGTCGGACTTGATGCCTCCGGTGGTGGAGCCAGCCATACCGCACCAAATTCCCACAAACACCAGCAGGGCGGAAGGAAGAGAAGGCCATACGCCATTGTCAGATATTCCGAAACCGGAGGTCGAGGCGTAGCTGATGACATGGAAAGAGCTCGCGAGCATGGACCTTCCCCACGATTCCTCGATCCCGTTAGCCTTGAGGGATACAGTCACGATAATACTGGTCACGATAATGATCCAGATATAGAACTTGAACACATCGTTCTTGAAAGGCTTCAACGACTTAGTCACTATCGCCACATAGACCATCCCGAAATGAATGGAGGAAAGAAGCATGAAGAACATGGTTATCAAGTCGATAGCCACGGAATCAAAGGCTCCTATTGAAAGGTTCCTGGTGCTGAATCCTCCTGTCGCGGTCACACTCATGGCGTGGTTGATAGCGTCGAACGGGCTCATTCCGGCGATCAGATAGCAGACAAAGGATGCCGCCAGCATCCCGAGGTAGACATTCGAGAATATGTTTACAGTCCTGTTGCTTCCGGACCGGTATTCCTTCTTGGAGAGGGATGAAAGCTCAAGATTGGTCAGACGGAGCTTCATCTGCGATGATCCAGGTATGACCAGTAGGAGGAAGACCACGACTCCCAAACCTCCGATGAAATGGGTTGATGAACGCCAGAAAAGAAGGCTCTTCGGCAAAGCCTCGATGTCATCAAGGATGGAGGCACCTGTGGTGGTGAATCCGGACACGCTCTCGAACCAAGCGTTCACGATCGTGAAGGGCCCGCCCCAAAGGGCGTAAGGGAGCATGCCGAAAATGAAAGACAGCAGCCATGACAGGAAAATGATGAGATAACCTTCCCGGAGATTGATCTCTGGAGCCCTCCTGACAAATATGAAGGGGAATATACCGACTGTGAAAGTAATGGTGAAACTAATCAGGAGGGCGGCGAGGGCGCTGTCGTTGCCGTTCGCCACCGAGACCAGTATGGAGAAAAACATGAACAGGGCGCTGACCAGCAGCGCCACGCCCACATACCTCGATATCACCTTCACATTCATACTCCGGTGCCCTTGATCTTGTTCCTGAGGTCGGATAGTCTCTTACGCAACTGCTGGTTCTCTCCAACGAGTTCCGTGATGCCGTCGTTCAATTCGGAAAGCTGGTCGTCCCCATCAAAGGTGTAAGTGTACTTCTTGTTGAAAGACCGGTAATTGCTCAATCCGTCAAGCATCTTGTAGATAGGATTGACATAGTACACAAGAAGGAAGAACAGCAGCATCAAAATGAGGAGCAGGCCTACCGCCACGGCCACGGCGCCAGGAATGATACTCCTGTAGAAACCTCTCTGGAAGGTCTCCGAATTCTTCTTGAGCTCAAGGTAGACAGCGTCGCTGAGATTGTCAATATACCCGTTAAGTCTCTGGTACTGAGGTTGGAGACGATCGAAGTACCAGGTTCTGGTGTCAATGAAGTCAGACTGGAGAACATCACTCAGCTCCAAGGAAGTCAACATGTAAGCCGAATAAGCGTACATAACTGAATCAGTCAACGGCGAGATCATGTTCGAGGCTGTTGAAGCCCTCAAGGAATCGCAATAATTCACGAATTCCTGCTGCCGGAAATCCGGGATATCACTCACCGTCTCATCACCGATGACCGCGAGAATGTCAAGGTTATATTGGCTGGAGACCTCCGTGAGTTTCTGGGCGACACCGATGTTCCTGATATTTGCCGCGATAAGGCTGGACACATAGTCACTCATCCTGGAGTACTCCATTATGGAAATGACGCTGGATGTCAACAAGGCGATGGCGATGGCGCAAAGGCTCAACGTCAGTTTCGTCCTGATCGACAACTTGATCTCCGTAACTCTATTTATAAGCTTCTTGAACATTCAAAGCGATAGTATTCAATTTACAAATATAAGAAAATTCCATAATCATTAAGGTACTCCCGCCCAGGATAGGAATTGAAATACGTGGAGTCCATGTAGACAGCGAATGAGGTGATGTTTCGGATCCCGTGGCTCTTGTACGTCTCGAGGTCGGACTTGAACACCTCAGGATGCCATGGAAGCCTTACGGCAGGTTTCTTCCAGCCGCTCGCCAGGGAGACGTCCAGCCAGTACTCCAGCGCCACGGCGGTCTCTGGGGGGAAGACCCTCAAATTGGCCTCCAACAGATCCATTACCTCCCGGTGGGACATCCGGCCCTTCCGGCCAGGAGCGTCCAGATCTGTCAACGGGCGGTCCCACTGCCGTTCAATCGGGGCGAACTCCAGGAATATTCCTTCAGAAGGCTTTACCTTCTCAGGGGGAACCATAGTCTGCTGGTAAGCCAGATGAGCGAGAGTCGCCTCAGGATCCACTCCCCTGATGGCCTCAATCATCCTGTTCTCTATGATAAGCGCCTGCTCGCTCGCGGAAAACTCCCGGCAGGACGGGCAGAAACACGGCTCAGAGTTGTCGTCAAGCCAGAAATAATAGCGGTGGTTGGTGGCCGGAAGCTCTCTCGCGAGCTCGGCGGCCTTTGAAGCTATCAAACCAAGGGCCTTCTCCGAATGGGCGCAACAATTGAAATCAGCCACCCGGCGTCCGTCGGCGTCCATTCTGAACATCGTCGAGTCTTCCTCAAAAAGGGAACGAGGGAGCAATTCTCCCATCGCATGGAGCTGGTGCTCGACATCTATGCCATAGGCGGAACACTCGTCCAGGAAAACCCGGCCTTTCTCCGAGCGTATAAACTCCAACACTTGTGAGGGGCTGATGTGGGTCCCGATAGTATTGATCCCGTTCTCCTTGGCTATCTTTGGCCAGTCCACCGTCTCAAGATCCTCAACGGACAGCACCACCCCCTTCATCGAGAAATCCGAAGCCTTGTCAGCGCGAGCCTTGAAGAACACACTGGGCTGGTGGAAGTCAGCTCGCTTGTCATCAGTTAACTTCAACGAATACCAATTGACTTTCCCATCCGGGCGGAAATCAGCCCTGAACACACCCATGAGAAAACCGCCATCGAAATCGACCCCGAAACGGGACAATTCCTCCAATGTCACACTCCCGGCGATTGAATATCCGTCCGGACGTATCTCATGGTTATACGTCAATGTGCTGAAATTCCAGTCGTAATCGAATTTCCGGTAATAAGAGCATTTATAATCCAGGATTCTTCCAGCCGGATCCATCTCGGCGCCGATGTAGGTATCAAGCTTTCCGGCGTGTGAGAAAAAAATCTCCGCCCTGTCTTCAGGCTCGACATCTCTCTCGTTACTGAACCCCTCTGTCAAAGTCACCGTGGAATCCTTCACATCAAAACGGAAGATAAACAAGCTGTCCGTGACCATACACCGGAACTCGGTCTCGTCGTCAAGCCCGTTCCAAGGGGCATGGAAACCCCTCGTCGGCGTCAGAACGCTCCATACATGCGAATCCAGAAGTCCCTGAATATCAGGAGCGACCGGGGAATATGGGATGAGATACTCTCCTTCCTTCCGGGACTGGCAAGAGAAGAAGATGGAGAGCACCGCTATAACAGCGCTTATCTTCTTGAAATGAGTCATTGTATAGATTCAAGTATATTGCCGATCTGATAGAGACCTCTGGGGACATGGAAGCATCCCTTCCATTTGCCACCCTTGAGAGGCAAGAGCACTTCCCCACGGCGGTTCAGATACCCGAACCACTCAGGGAATTCCTTGTCTTTGAAATGGTTCCAGAGATAATCATCTAATTTGAGGAACCACTCAAGACATTTCCTCTCGCCAGTTAACTGATAACCTTTGATCATCGCGATGGCGGCCTCAATATGGACCCACCAAAGTTTCTGGTCCCACTCAAGCTCCTGCGGAGGGCACCCCTTCCGGTCCATGAAATAGAATATGCCGCCATATTCCTTGTCCCAACCGTAATCGATCACCCTGAGAGAAATCTCAACCGCCTTTTTTATCAACTCCTTGTCATCCTTACGCAGACCAAGGTTCATGATGAACCAAAGCGCTTCCAGATCGTGACCCGGATTGACCCTACGCCCCTCGAAACAGTCCACAAGGCTTCCGTCAACGGAGGAGACGTTTTCCACCATCACCCCGAGATCAGGTTGATAGAATACGTCCAGAACCTCATGTAGACAATCCTCTATCGTATTCTCCATCAGATCAGGATCATTGATAATCTCCTCAACCTCCAGGGCCATATTGCATATAATCATAGGGAGCGCGAAATCTTTCATCGGACGGGTGCCAGGAACGGCTTTCAGCCACAATCCTTTTGGATTGGAACGGCGCTCGAGGATCCTCCTGAAAGTCTCCCTTGCCACAGTCGCGTAACGGTCGCTGCCTGTTGCCTTGGCAAGCTGGGCAAAAGCCATGCAAGCGAAAGTGTTCGAGAATATGTTGTAGGGATGGATCAGAGGCTTTCCCTCCCGGTTCAGCGAGAAATAAAAATCATAATCTCCAGTATAACCGTACTTGAGAAGGAACTCGGCGCCTTGAGTGGCACAATCGAGCCACCGGGGATCTTTCCGGAATGAGTTGTAGAGCATGGAGAACATCCACACTTCCCTTCCCTGGAGCCAGACGAACTTGTCGGTGTCAAAGACGGAACCGTCACGGTCAAGGCAGGTGAAATATCCGCCAAATTCCTTGTCCTGTGACTTATCAAGCCAGAAAGGCAACACATTATCAAGCAGTTCCGCCCTATAGCGGGCCGCCATGGCGGCGAAATTGACCTCAGTTTCCATACGCTAAAGAATATTCATGGATTGTTCGCGGATCTTTTCCAGCTCGTCCTTCATACGGACGACTATCCGCTGTATGCCGGCATGGTTGGCCTTGGAGCCGGTAGTGTTTATCTCACGGCCCATCTCCTGGATTATGAATCCAAGTTTCTTCCCCGGATAAGGCTCAGCATCTATCGTGTCCAGGAAATACTCGCAATGCTGGCGCAGACGGACTTTTTCCTCATTGATGTCGAGTTTCTCGAGATAGAATATCATCTCCTGCTCGAACCTCGCCGGATCGACCTTCTGCTCAAGGTCCGAAAGATTCTTGATCAATCTCTCCCGTACGGATTCCAGCCTTTCCCCCTCCAATGCCTCGACCTGGTCTTCCAGATCAAGGATGCCTTTGACCCTGGAGGTGACATCGGCGTAAAGTGCCTCACCTTCTTTCGACCTGTACTCGTTGACGGCTTTTATGGCCTCATCAAGGGCTTTCTCTACCAATGGCCAGTTCTCTTCCGTGACCACATCCTGACGGGAGGTGTCCATCACATCAGGGAAACGGGTGATCGTGGTGATGAGCTCATTATCCATCCTCGCCTGATCGGCGAAATTGACCGCGCGATAACTTGTGAGCTGGTTCCTGAGCTCCTTGATCTGGCCAAAATACTCTTTGAGCATCTCCGCGTTAATCCTTTTGGCTGCCCCGGCGCCTGGTTCCCAAGTGAGGAAGAAATCTATTGTACCCCTAACAAGTGACTCGGCAAGCTTCTGGCGCACAAGCAGTTCCTTATCCTTGGGAAGGAGTTGGGTCTTTATGTTGGCATCGGAGTTCTTCCCGTTGAGAGTCTTTATCTCGATGGTGAGTTTTCCTGTCTCCAGGACGGCCTCGGCCTTGCCGTAACCTGTCATTGACTTAATCATGTCCGGATTCTTGTTATCATACAAAAATAACGAATAAATACGGATATACCGAAAAAACGGGGCTACTTGATATTGGCGAGAACCGCCTCCTGGGCCACCGCGCGGAGGAAGGAAGCCACTTCCGGATCCACTCCGCAGCAGGCGGGAGATCCGGAGAAAGGTTTCCCGGCTATCAGCAAATAATTGACACAAGCCTTAAGATAAGCCCCTTCCAGGGACTGATGATGATTGTCGGGGCCAAGCAGTCTCGCATCCGGCCATGTCCTCATAGCGAGATTAAACGCGTCACCTATGGGAGAAAGCCCCGTCCGAGCCTTCCTGGCCATCTTCGCGGCACCTTTACCGAGATGATAATCAAGACTTTCCGCCGTCCCGAAACCACCAGCCTCATGACCGCTGTAAGTCCAAGTCCTCTCAAGGATTACCTCACATCCGGGAGAATGAGCCAAAACATTCTTCTTCAAGGTCTTGAGATCACTCAGTACCTGTTTGTCCTTATCCCTTGAATATCTGGCCGGATTGGCGCTCTGATCCTGAAGGAAGGCGAAATCATATCCCCCGAAATCAACCGCCGCCCTGGATTCATCATTCTCAAGATGACGACCGAAAGTGTAGCCGCCCGCGAGGAACTTCCCGATACGGACATCCAGTCCCTGGCTCCTGGCTATTTCCCGGAGCATCATGTCAGAGTCATGGACATAAGTGAACGAGTTGCCTATGCACAACACTTGAATCTCGCCGGGATCTTTCGCTCCCTCAGGCAGTTGGAACCCTTGTGAGAAAGCCGTCAGCCCGCACACCAGGCAGGCAAGGACGGAAAGGAATATCTTTTTCATCTGATTATGCTTTACCTTCTACAAAGATAATCCGTTTTCCGTATATTTGTAAAAGTGAAATCAAGATAAAAAAGCGATATCAAACCCATGCTTAAGATTGGAGACAAGATGCCGTCCTTCGAGGTCCTGGACCAGGACGGAAATACCGTCAAATCAGACGACTTTATCGGAAACGGCCGCAAGACCATAATCTATTTCTATCCCAAGGACAACACCTCCGGCTGCACCGCCGAGGCCTGTTCATTCAGGGACAATTATGCCGAGCTCACCGCCGCCGGATACAATGTCGTGGGAGTCAGTAAGGACAGTTCCAAGTCCCACACGGGGTTCAGGGCCAAATACGAGCTTCCGTTCCGTCTTCTGGCTGACACTTCCACTCAGATGCTCCAGGATTTTGGAGCTTGGGGCGAGAAGAAGATGTACGGCAAGACCACTATGGGGACGCTCCGGCGCACCTTCATATTCGACGAGAACGGTATACTGGAGCGTGTCATCGAGAAAGTGGACACAAAGAACGCCGCGAGCCAGATTCTTGAGGGATAGATGAACAAGCTTCTGCAAGAGATGCTTTTGAAGGAGGATCCGTCGCAAGTCGAGGGACTCTCCCGTTTTTTCAAGACCGGACCCGGACAGTACGGGGAAGGTGACATATTCCTCGGAATCAAAGTCCCCGTCACGAGAAGTGTCGTGAAAGAGTACTGGAAAGAATTGAGTCTCAACGATCTGGAAGAATGCGTCACCAATCCGTACCATGAGGTTCGCCTTGCCGCGTTGTTGGCTCTGGTCGAGATGTTCTCACATTCAAAAAAGGATCGGTCCTTCCAGGAAGAGTGCGTCGGATTCTATCTTTCCCACACAGACAAGATCAACAACTGGGATCTTGTGGATCTCTCCTGCTATCCCCTTCTCGGAGTATGGCTCCTCGACAAGGACAGGAGTTTGCTCTACGGACTCGCCCGTGACGGGAAGACGATCTGGGAGCAAAGGATCGGGATCGTTAGCACTATGACCTTCATCAGGCACGGTCAACTTGAAGACACTTTCGCCATCGCCGACATTTTGTTCCACCACCCTCATGACTTGATCCACAAGGCCGTGGGCTGGCTGCTCAGGGAAGCCGGGAAACGGGATGAAGCGGCTCTGATTGAATATCTTGAGAGCCGGTACAAGACTATGCCCAGAACTATGCTTCGCTATGCCATAGAGAAGTTCCCTGAAGACAAAAGAAAACTGTACCTGATGAAATGACTATCGGGTGAGACGAGTCATTTTCCATATCGATGTCAACTCCGCCTTCCTGAGTTGGACGGCGGTGAAGATGATGCGTGAAGGTCATCCGGACATCCGCCTCATACCCTCAGTCGTCTCAGGTGACCCCAACGACCGGCGGAGCATAATCACTGCCGCCTCGATCCCGGCAAAGAAACTGGGAATCAAGACCGCCCAGCCGGTTTCCATGGCGCTACGCACTTGTCCCAACCTTATGATCGTCGGGGGTGACTGGCTTTGGTACAAGGAGTGCTCCGAAGGTTTTATAGGAATATGCCGAAGCTACTCCCCTGTCCTACAGCAGTTTTCGATCGATGAGTGCTTCATTGACATGACGTTCCGCCTCTTCGGTAAAGACCCGGTGCAGACAGCCACGAAATTGAAGGACGAGATAAAGACAAAACTGGGCTTCACTGTCAACGTCGGAGTAGGCTCTAACAAGCTGCTGGCGAAAATGGCATCCGACTTCGAGAAACCGGACAAAGTACACACTTTGTGGGACAGCGAGGTGCGTGAGAAAATGTGGCCACTGGGAGTCAGGGATCTTCTATGGGTCGGGAAGAAGACTGAGGAAAAACTGATTTCCAATGGCATATATACTATCGGAGACCTTGCGAATCTCGGGATGGAGTCCCTCACAAGTCTTGTCGGGCAGAAATTCGCCCTGCAGCTTCATGAGAATGCCAACGGACGGGACAACTCCCCTGTGGAGACAGAGATAGCTGAGGCGAAAAGCTATAGTGCGGAGCGTACCTTCCCAAAAGATCTGACTGATCCGAAAGACATTGACAAGGCACTTTTCAAAGTCGCGTGCATCGTGGCCCACCGGATCCGCAGAGACGATTTCCGGGCCTCGACAGTCTCTATGTTCATCAAATACAAGGACTTCTCTGTCGTCCAGAAGCAATGCCACACAACCCAGCCTACCGACGTTACGGCGGTGATCCTCAACGAGGCTCGCAGGATGCTCACAGAGGTATGGGACGGTGTCACCCCTATCCGCCAGGTGGGGCTTGGTGTCGCCAAACTGACTCATGAGAGCGCAATCCAGATGTCCCTTTTCGAGGATCCGAAGTTAGAGTTTTACCGGGAATGGGACAGGCAATACGACGAGAAGAAGGCCAAAGCGGAAGATGCAAGGATGCTGGCATATGAAAGAAACAAGAAGGAACGGCACGAGTAGGCCATTTTAAACAAATAAACCAAATAATCTGACAATAGCCCGCTTTTTTGTATCTTTGTTGGATTGATCAAAGAATGGAAAAAATGGAAGAGACCAAGAAACTGAATTTCCTTGAAGAGATAATTGAGGAAGATCTGAGGACAGGTAAGGTGGACAGCATCATGACAAGGTTCCCTCCGGAGCCCAACGGATACCTTCACCTCGGCCATGCCAAGAGCCTCTGCATCAACTTCGGACTCGCCGAGAAATACGGCGGCAAGACCAACCTCCGCTACGACGACACGAACCCCACGAAGGAGGACACCGAATATGTTGACGCGATCAAGGAGGACATCCGTTGGATGGGCTTCAAGTGGGAAAAGGAACTCTACGCCTCTGACTATTTCGACCAGCTCTACGAGTGGGCGGAACAAATGATCAACGAGGGGATAGCCTACGTCGACGACCAGACTCAAGAAGAGATCAGCAAGGGCCGCGGGACGGTCGAGACTCCTGGGGTCGAGAGTCCCTACAGGAACAGGAGTGTCGAGGAGAACCTAAGGCTCTTCCGTGAGATGAGAGATGGCAAATACGCTGATGGTGAGAAGGTTCTGAGGGCCAAGATAGACATGGCTTCCCCTAACATGATGTTCAGGGATCCTATCCTCTACCGCATCAAGCACGCTTCCCACCACCGTACGGGAGACAAGTGGTGCATCTATCCGATGTACGACTATACCCACGGCCAGAGTGACTCTATCGAGCATATCACCCACTCCATCTGCACCCTTGAGTTCGACGTCCACAGGCCCCTTTACGACTGGTTCATACAGGCTCTCAGGATCTATCCCAGCCATCAGTATGAATTCGCCCGCCTCAACCTGACTTACACCCTCATGAGCAAGCGCAAGCTGCTGGAACTCGTCCAGAAAGGTCTCGTGTCCGGATGGGACGACCCGAGGATGCCTACGCTCTGTGGCGTGAGGCGCAGGGGCTACACTCCTGAGGCTCTCAAGATGTTCTGCGAGAAGATCGGTGTCTCCAAGAGAGACCAGATGATGGATATCCAGCTCCTCGAGTGGTGCGTACGCCAGGATCTCAACGCCAGATCCAACCGTTATATGGTTGTACAGAAGCCGCTTAAGGTCACTATCACCAACTGGGAACCTGGCAAAGTCGAATGGTTCGACTGCCCCCTCAATCCCGCCGAGCCGGAGGGAGCCAGCAGGAAGGTTCCTTTCACTGGCGAGCTTCTCATCGAAAGGGACGATTTCATGGAGGATGCCCCCAAGAAATTCTTCAGGCTCAAGCCGGAAGGTGAGGTCAGGCTCAAGTATACCTACATCATCAAATGCGAGGAAGTCGTTAAGGACGAGGAAGGGAATGTCATAGAGCTCAAGTGCACCTACGACCCGTCGACAAGGCCCGGAGGTGAAGTCTGGCGCTCTGTCAAAGGCACGATCCACTGGGTTCCCGCCTCTCTCGCCAAGGAGATCGAGATACGGAACTATGACCGTCTGTTCACGAAAGAGGACATGAATTCCATTCCCGAGGGAATGGACTACAAGGACTTCCTCAACCCGGATTCACTGACTGTCATCACCGGATTCGCCGAGCCTGCCCTCCTGGAGGACAATTCCGGAATAGCCGTGCAGTTCGAGCGCACCGGCTACTATTTCAAGGATCCCGACAGCACACCTGAGAAGCCGGTTTACAACAAGACGACGGCCTTGAAAGACTCATATAAACCCGAGTAAACATCCATGAACCTGCCGCTGTTCATAGCCAGGCGTTACCTGTTCGCGAAGAAATCACATAATGTGATCAACATCATTTCCGCGATCAGCGCCATCGGCATGGCTATAGGCACAGCGGCCCTGATCATCATCTTATCCGTCTACAACGGCTTCGACGAGCTTGTCAAGGACACTCTCGGCAACATTGAGCCCGACATCCTTATCACCCCATCCAAAGGGAAAGTGTTCATCCCGGAGGGAGAGTCTTTCGACAAGATCATTTCCCTTCCCGAGGTTGAGGAATATTTTCACGTCCTGGAGGAGAATGTGTTTGTCGACTACGAGGAGCACCAGGGGGTAGCTAAAGCGAAAGGTGTCGACAGCGCCTATGAGATGAGTTCCCCTCTTGTCTCGCACATGACCGCGGGGGTGTTCTCCTTGCATAAGGGCCAGGTTCCCCAGCTGGTTGCCGGGGCTGGTCTGGCATACAAGATGGGCATGAATCCGGCCTTCCTATCCTCGGCCACGATTTATTTCCCGGCCAGGGACAGGAATTTCTCCCTCGCCAATCCGGCCGCGTCAATTGAGTCCGTGAGCATGAGGCCTGCTGGAGTTTTCACGGTTAACCAGCAGATTGACGAAGAGTTGATGATCATGCCCCTTGATCAGATGAGGCAACTCCTCGGCTATGATAAAGAGGTTTCCGGAATAGAGATACGGCTTGCCGAAGGGGCGTCACAGAAAGAATTGCGAAAGACAATCAACTCGATCAAAGGTATTCTCGGCCCGGAATACAAGGTCCTTGACAGGTTCCGCCAGAACACCTCCCTATATAAGATGATGCGCTACGAGAAAGCGGCGATCTTCCTCATCCTGATATTTGTAATAATCATCATCGCCCTTAACATCTTCGGCAGCCTGACTATGCTTATAATCGAGAAGAAGGACGATATCGAGACATTCCGTAGCCTCGGAGCCACTGACAACATGCTCCGGAAGACATTCACCTTGGAAGGCTGGCTGATCTCTCTTCTTGGGTTGGCCGCGGGTCTGGTTTTAGGAATATCTTTCGCCATCTTGCAGCAGAGATTCGGCTTCATCAAGATGCCTGGGAACTTCCTGGTCAGCGCCTACCCGGTTATCGTCCAATGGTCAGACATACTCCTGACAATCGCCGGAGTGGCACTGATAGGTTATTTGATAGCTTTGCTGCCGGTGAAGCAAAATATCATTTCTAGAGGCGCTTCCAAGTTACCTCGTCCTTGACCCCGTTGTTGGCCACCACCCTGAAAGTGTCTGATTCCTTATTTAGCCTGAGGCCTTCAAAGGTCCACACGACTCCAGTATCCTCTCCTGAGCTGTACTTCTTGGTGACGATCCTACCATTCTGGTAGAGGGTTAGATTCCTGGCGTTGCTGTAGACTTTTAGCGTGAATGCTTTCCCTTCAGGAATCCCGGTAAGACGTGAAGAGGTGATATGGACTGTGGTCACTTTCTTGTTCCAAAGGGATTTGTAGAGGTAAAACACATCCTTCTTCGTGCGACGGTCCCTTGTAACCAAGCCCTTGTCATTCATATACTTCCGGGCATCATTCTGTACAAAGCGCTCTCCATCGGCGGAATCCATGTACCCTTCTGTCCGGTTAGCCACAGGGAAATCAAAAAGCACCCAAGCCGAAGTGAAATTAAGCCAAGGCATCTTGAGAATCTGCCGGACATAGGCCTCGTGGAACATGTTGCCATATTCCTCGAAATGCTTGGAGTCATCTTCTTTGTCCCTGACAGCCTTGGAAGGATTCCAAGTGTGGCAGAAAGGATTGATTCCGGCGCCATATTCAGACACGTTGAGCGGGCCATTCCTGCGCTCCCTCACATCCTGCATGGCCGGAAGAAAACCGCTGAAATCATTAGGTTCCCAATACCAGCCGTAATAGATGTTCTGGGAACAATAATCACCCGCAAGCCCGGCATAGCCATCTCTTGCCAACCTGGAATCGTCAGTGAAACCGACCGCCCGGTAAGGATCCAGCTTCTTCGTGAAATCATACAGGCGGCCTGTCTCAGTCAGAACCTTGGAACCGTCAAAGGCACCTTGTAAATCATCATTGTTGCCCCATGTGTCGAGCTCGTTCCACATTCCCCAGAACAGGATGGAAGGATGGTTGTAGAGATTGGTGACCATCTCTCCCATCTGATGGCGGATATTGTTGAAATATGCTTGCTTGGCGTTGGTTCCGCAGACATTGACCCACGGGACCTCCGTCTGTACCACGATTCCGAGCGAATCACAGAGCCTGAAGGCCAGATCATTATGTGGGTAATGGGCCAGACGCAGGAAATTGGCTCCAAGTTCCTGCACGATCTGGTAATCCCGGCGGATATCCTCATCTCTGAGCGCGGAGGCTCTTCCATCGGCGTCCTGGTGCATGCACACGCCACGTAGAGGATAAGGCTCCCCATTAAGAAGGAAACCCCTGACCGGATCCATCTCGAAAGAACGGTAACCGATCTTCACCTCGGCCATATCTTGCATCCTCTTGCCCCTGAACACCTCTACCCTGGCGGTGTAAAGATAAGGATCTTTCAGGCCGTTCCAGAAACGTATCCCCGTGGCCTCGAAATCATGCTCAAAATCGACCTCGGACTTCGGCGCCAGGCGGATTTCCCGGTCAGCCTGGTAACCAAGGGTGCCGTCTCTCTCGATCAGTTGCACCCTGACCATCACATCAGCGCTCTTAGTCGAGGAGTTGACCAGACGTGTCCTGATCCGGGTCTCGACCTTTCGTTTAGAGACTTCGGGAGTCACACAATGCAGCCTGTACATACCGTAAGCTTCCGGCGATATGTAAACATCCTCCATCTCCATCAGCCAGACGGGGTTGTGGAGACCTCCATTCTTGTTGAAATCCGAGCTGACAGGAATCATGTTGAGATCCTCCCTGTTGTCACAAATGACCTCAAGTGTGTTGACTCCCTTCTTCAGAGCCTCGGTGATATTGACTGTGAAAGGTGTGTAGCCGCCTTTATGGGAAGCCAGCTGGACACCATTCACTTTGACAATCGCGGCTTGGGCTGCCCCTTCGAACAAGATATAGTGCGGATGCTTGATATCACCAGGCTTGAAATTGCAGCGATATGTGGCCTCCCCCCGGTAGTAACTGGGGGAATGGCCATCTTCCGCATTATAGGAGTGAGGGACCGTTACCGGTCGCCAGTTCACTCCATCCTTACTGAATTCCCAAGTTGAAAGCCGTTCCTGATGGATACCCCTAATCTGAGCGAAAAGAGGCATCGCCATGGACAAGGCCAACGAGACGGCCGCAGCCGCGATTATCCTTAATCTCATTTCTTCTTATAAACTTTCATATTCGCGGTCTCAAGTCCCCAGCATCCATTCTGGACGATCGGGACCAACTCTCCGTCAAGGTTCTTCTCATAAGCGGGTTCCTTGATGAAGGTGTGCGAGTGTCCGCCAACCACGATGTCTATCCCGCGGGTATTCTTCACGAGGCGGAAATCCGTGTAGGGCTCATCCTCGTACCCGATGTGAGTCAACGCTATGATGAGGTCGCACTTCTCTTCCTCTCTCATGACCTTCGCCCATTTGTTGACCACCTCGGCATTATCGAAAGCGGGAATCTTGCTGGAAGTCTCCTTGGACACAAGAATGGAGATATCAGGCATCAGACCGACGATACCGATCCTCATTCCGGCTTTCTTTATGACTGTGTAAGGTTTGACATACTTGCCCATCTCAAGGGCGGAGAAATCATAGTTGGCACAAACCACCTCACAATTCAAATTCGCCAGACGCCTTGCCAAATCATCCACTCCGTTGTCGAACTCGTGGTTGCCGAGGGTGACGCAGTCATACCTCATGGCGTTGAGCAACTCAATCTCCAAGTCACCCTTCAGGACACTGAAGTAAGATGTTCCCTGACTGTAATCACCGGCATGGAGGAGAAGCACGTTCTTCTTCCCGTCAGCCTTCACGACACTGTCCCTGTAGGCGGCTCGCTCGATAATACCACCATGGCCGATATTGTCACCGGAACGCTCAGGCTCCACGTGGCTGTGAGTGTCATTGAAATGAAGTATGGTCAAGCGTTTCTGGGCTGAAGCGGAAGGGATCAGGGCTACCGCCACAATCACGCTGGCTATCGCTTTAACTGCTGTTCTCATTTGTTGTCCCCCTCCCCGAGGATGGTGATCCAATGCTGGTTCTCAAATTCTATAGGTTTTCCGGCCGCTGTGAGGCTCTGGACATAAGGGATCATGGTGTCGTAGAGCCATCCATTGCTCTGGAGAACCTCCAGGGCGTTCTTCGCGACATAATAGCCATCACCTCCGTCAAGCAGGAAGTTAAGTGTGGCCACTCCGTAAACCTTCTCATCATCAAGAGGTTCCCCATTGACAGTGGCGGAAATGATCTTTCCGTTTTGGGCAACCACCTTGACTCCACCGATGACTTGGAACGAGGACGCGGCCATCTGGTCGAGAATAACCCGCACGTCCTTACCCTTCAAAGCCACATAGCAGAGATTGTTCTTGAAAGGGAACATAGACATGATATCGTCATAAAAGACCTCTCCTTGAGGCATTTCTATACGGACACCTCCCCTGTTGGCTATTCCGATGTCCACCTTCCTGTCAAGACTGTCCGCCGTGGCTCTCATGAGCTCGTCGATATACCAGTCATAAAGAGGGCACTCGGGATAGATACGGTCCATAAACTCGGTGGAATATCCAATGACCTGCTTCACCTGCGCCATAGCGGGTTGGGCCTTGATAATCAGATCAGCGACATCCCTGGTGGCTCCACCCTTGAATTTCCTTCCGTTGGGTGCGAAATAGGTTTTACCTTTGACATAACCCATCGCCTCTTCCACATTTGAGGCGTTGGAGGCGACAACTCCTGTACGGAGGCCGGCGACCGCTTGTTTTTCCCAGGTGATGTCCACCGTCTGAGCGGATACCCCCAGGCAAAAAGCCAGCGGAACGAATAAAAGTGACAATCTTTTCATAAGTAAAATAATTATTTTTGTTTCAACCAGTTCCAAAGGTCTTTGAAGGTTGATTTCTTTCCGAACATCAGAATACCGACCTTGTAAATCTTAGCGGAAAGCCAAGCGCACCCCACGAAAGTGAAGAACAACAGGGCTATTGAGAGCAGAAGCTGCCACATCGGGACACCATAGGGAATCCTGGCCAGCATGACGATAGGAGATGTGAACGGGATCATCGAGGTCCAAACCACCACAGGACTGTCAGGATTCTGGAAAGCCATCAAAATAATCATGTAGGCGATCATCAAAGGAATCGTGATCGGCATCTGGAGTTGCTGGGTGTCCTCCACGCTCTCCACGGCGGAGCCGATCGCGGCGTATAACGAGGCGTAAAGCAGGTAACCCAGGATAAAGAAGATAAGGAATGAGACTATCAACTTCGTCCAAGGAATATTCGATAAGGTAGCCACGACGGTCTGCAAGCCGCCAGGTTGGCTATTGATGACATCAGTGGAGGCAGTAGTGTCCGCTGCCGCGACAACACCGCCGATCGCCTCCATCTGTTCCGGAGTCATCCCGACGGTCTGCGCCATCATCTGGGGATCACCTGAGAAACTCTTGAGCATATCCTTGCCCATGAACATGCTGGCGGCCGAGGTGAGGATAACCGTGAGGATGATCCATAAAAAGAACTGGGTCAAAGCTACCAGAGCGATTCCGATAATCTTACCGAACATTAGATCCACCGCCTTGACAGAGGAAATAAGGACCTCCACTACCCTGCTTGATTTCTCCTCGATGACGCTGGACATCACCTGCCCGCCGAACATCATGATGAACATCCATATGATGATACCCAAGAGCATGGAGACAATCATGTAAATACCTGATTCAGAAACGTTCTCCTTTCCAGACTCATCAAGGGTATATTCCAGCACCTTGACATTGGACTTGACATCCTCCATAATCTGGGGAAGATTGTCGATGCCATATTGGGCGATGCGGTACTCCTCCACGGCGTCATCGACCTTGCGGGAAAGCCCCCCAGTGAACTCGACTCCCAATGGATCTTTCGAATATGCCTGGACTGAGACTGTCCTCTTCACGGAGTCGAGAGGAGAGACGACCACCAGCGCATCCTTCCCATAATCCTTGAGGTGGGCCTTGATGGTATCAGGCACCTCGGAGGAATAATCAGTGTATGTGACCCTGTCTCCGCTCTCAAGGTGCGGCATCACTAAACCGGACTGGTCAACCACGGCCACATCCATCTTCCTCTCTTTGGAGTTGCCCATGATGAGGACTATCGCGACCATCATGGCCGCGAAAAGGATAGGCACCAAGAAGGTGGTCACAAGGAACGACTTTTTCTTGACACGGGTGGTATACTCCCGAGAAATGACTGTTTTAATAATCCTGAAATCCATGATTAAGCCTCCTCTGTCACTAGTTTGATGAAAATGTCGTTCATCCTGGGGATGAGTTCCTTGAATGAGTTGATCATAACTCCCTCTGAAAGAAGCGAGCTGAGGACATCATTGGAAGATACTCCCGGCTCGAGGGACAGGACGGATGTGTGCCTTCCCACATTATTCTCATCCGAAAGAACCTTGAACACTCCTTCCACACCGGCGATAGCCTGCTCACCAGTGTAAATCAGCTCGATGTTGTTGTTGCCGTAGTGACGGCGGATCTCATCGACCCCGCCTGTCACGACCAGCCTGGACTTGTTAAGGAGGGCGATATCGTCGCAAAGCTCCTCAACCGACTCCATGTTATGAGTCGATAGGATAATGGTAGAGCCTTCTTCGTTGAGCCTCAGGATCTCCTTGCGGATCAGCTCGGCGTTGACCGGGTCGAAACCTGAGAACGGCTCATCGAGGATCATCAGCGAAGGCTTGTGGACAACAGTCGTGATGAACTGGACCTTCTGGGCCATACCCTTTGAGAGTTCCTCCACCTTCTTCTTCCACCAGTCCTGGATACCGAAACGCACGAACCAACTCTTCAGTTCCTTGCGGGCCTGTGCGGCGCTCATACCCTTGAGCTGGGCAAGATACATGGCCTGGTCTCCGACCTCCATCTTGCGGTAAAGTCCTCTCTCCTCAGGCAGGTAACCTATTCTCTCGACATCGGATTGCGTGATCGGCCGCCCGTCAAACAATACCTCACCGCTATTCGGGATCGTGATCCTGTTGATAATACGGATAAGAGTGGTCTTGCCCGCTCCGTTAGGCCCCAGCAGACCGAATATCTTCCCTTTCGGGACGTCAACAGACAGGTCGTCGAGGGCGACCTTCTCCCCGAAACGTTTGGTGATACCTTTACATTCTATAAGTCCCATAATTCTTATATTTTTCGCAAATATAATAATTATTTATCGTAATACAATAATTAATTTACAAATTTAATAATTTGGCGATAAGCTCTACCAATAGCTCGCCCGGGGTGGCTTCCCCGGCTTCCCCTCCTTTGCCTTTGTAATCGTAATCACATAATAGTGAGATCGCGGCCATAGCCTTAGACACGGGATAGTTGGCGACAGCGGCGTCATATTCTTTCCAGAAAAAAGGGTTCACACCTTGAAGGGCGGCAGCTGTCTGTGTCTTGTCCGGATACCGGGTCTTTTCCTTCAAGGACGCGTATTTCAGGATACGTGAGAAATGGGTGAAAAGCGCGCTCACAGCCATAGGCATAGCGAAACGGGGAGACTCTCCGAGACGGCTCGCGATCGCCAGAGCCTTAGCCCCATTCCTGAAGGAGATTTCCTTGGTCAACTCGAAGACACTGTACTCCCTGCTGATCCCGACATTACGTTCAATGTCAGAAGAGCTCACCTTGGTGACACCTTCCGGCAAGTTCTTCAGCAGTTTGTCAGTCTCCACGACGATCTTGCTCATGTCTGTCCCGGCATATTCAGCGAGGAGGGCAGCCGCGTCTGGAGATATGTCTATCCCCTTGGATGAGTAATATTGGCTGATCCATCCCGGCATCTCATAGTCCCTCAGCGAGTTAGACTCCACAACAACACCATTCTTGGAGCATTGCTTATAAAGCGCCTTGCGCTTGTCAGCTGAAGCGCCTCTCATAAGGAGGACCAGAATAGTGGAGTCAAGCGGGTTCTCACAATAAACCGAGAGCTGCTCCAGGTCCCTCATGGCCTGGGCGTCCTTCACCACGACAAGCTGGCGCTCGGCCATCATCGGGAAACGCCGGGCGGCTGTGATGACCGTGTCGGAATCGACATCGGCGCCGTAGCATATAGTCTCATTGAAATCCCTGGAAAACTCGTCCAGGGAATTCTCGATCACAGCGTCGCAAACCATGTCCGGATAATACGGTTCATCCCCCATCAGAAGATAGATGGGGGAGAACTCTCCGGCTTTGATCTTGTCGATCAAGTCACGGCATTGGGAAGCGACGTTGACCGACGTTTTCACTTATTCATTATGCTTCGAATGTCTTCTCTTTCGTTCTCACGATCTTCTCTTTCATGAGATCGACAGCCACAGTGACCGCATCCTCAAAGGTAGAGGCACTTCTCTCGATCAGCAGATCCTGTCCGTACGCCCTGGTCTGTATCTTGACTTCCTTGTTGTCGGGCTCGTTTAACAAAGACAGGGTGACCTCAATCTCATCGAGGTGGTCGCTGAACCTGGAAAGCTTCGAGACTTTCTTCTCAACATAGTCGAGCAGTTTCTGGTCTGCGTCAAACTTCAGGGATTTTACTCTAATCTCCATTTTTACCTCCGCTTTTTGCCCTTGGATGGGCGGTTAAATACACTTTTTTCAGTTTCTCGACAGAATTGTGCGTGTAGACCTGCGTAGCGGCGAGAGAGGAGTGTCCAAGCAGCTCTTTTATGGAATTGAGGTCGGCCCCTTCATTAAGAAGCTCAGTGGCCAATGAATGCCTCAAGACATGGGGGGATTTCCTCCCTGTTATACTGCCGATCTTCCCAAGCTCGTCCTTTATCACCCTGTCCACGAAAACCGGATACAGCCTGGCGCCGTTCACGGTCACGAGAAGCGGGTCTGAAGCGGACCTCGCGCGGCCTTCTATCGTTTCAACTGATTGTAAATATAACGAAATTTCATTACAAAGAGAAGGTACAAGAGGAATTTCTCTCGTCTTGTCCCCTTTTCCACGGACTTTCATCACCCTCCTGGAGAAGTCCACATCCCCTATCGAGAGTCCGATAAGCTCCGAGCGGCGTATTCCGGTCGAGTGGAGCATAGACACTATCAGTCTGGCCAATCTCCTGGAATATAATTGTTTAGACACCTTGTCGTTACCTATGATAAGGGATAAGGTCTCCTCCGAAGCGTCATGTTCGGTACGGTCGAAATATTCCCTCATCGACTCTTCCCGGTAGAAAACCGGCAGGCGTTTATCCATCTTCGGACGGGATACCACACGAGCGGGATTAGACTTGAGCCGGCCGTTTTTCATAAGGAACTTGCAGAAACCGGACAGCACGCTTAAGTGAAGGTTCACAGTCCTGGGATCCAGTTTCCTGGAATCAAGCAGATGAACTTCGTATGACCTTATCATGGAAGGTGTCAGTGAATCCAGGATGTCCTCATCATCACTCGCCTGGGCGAACTCAAGGAACTCCCGGATCACATCCGAGTACAATTCGCGAGTCCGCGGCGAGAACCTGCGGACCTTGGAAATATAATCAATGTACTCTTCAGGAATCATCATGACGAGATCGCTGCAAACTTGCTGCCAAAAGCCGCTTACGATTGGTCCGGCAGGATCTCTTCCAGGCCCATTTCGGTGGCCTTGAGACGCATGAACTTATCCGCTTCCTCGAATGTGTTGCCAATCTCACCATCCAGTATGGCGTTTTTGACATATTCCTTCAGAATGCCGATCTCCTTGCACGGAGGAATGCCATAGACTCGCATGACATACTCGCCGGTAATAGGATTCTTCCAGTTTCTGATGGCGTCCTTCTCCTCCACCTCGACAAGTTTCTTTTTTACCAGCTCAAAATTCTCCTTTATTCTGGCCACCTTGACAGGATTCTTGGAGGTGATGTCGGCGTTGCAAAGGAGCATCAGGTCGTCAATCTCATTGCCCGCGTCGAAAAGGAGCCGCCTCACAGCGGAATCCGTAACCTCCTCATCGACAAGGGCTATAGGCCGGTGATGAAGGGAGACGAGTTTCTGGACATATTTCATCTTCTCGTTCAACGGCATTTTCAGCCGTGTGAAGATCTTCGGGACCATCCTGCTTCCGACCACCTCATGTCCATGGAAAGACCAGCCGGCAGAAGGGTCGAAACGCTTGCTGGCAGGCTTGCCGATATCATGGAGAAGGGCGGCCCAGCGCAGCCACACAAAAGGCTTTGTCCTTACGTTCTCGATGAAACCATCACCGTCCTCGCGAGGGGTGAAGTCCTTGAGTGTACCCTCAGCGATGGCTGAGATCTCCCCTGCCGCCACATTGTCCACCACCTGGAGAGTATGTGAGAATATCTCCTTGTGTCCTTTGCCGTCGACCGACTCTATCCCCTTGAGTCTCAACAGTTCGGGGAGAATATATTCCAACAAGCCGGTCTCGTCCATAAGCCGGAAACCCATGGAAGGCTTGTCGCAAATAAGTATCTTGTTAAGCTCCTCAACTATACGTTCATGAGAGAGGATCGTCATCCGATCCTTCATTTTGCGCATAGCCGCAAGCGACTCGGGAACTATCGTGAAGCTTTGTTCCGGAGTGCTCAGCTTGACAGCGAAACGGATCGCCCGCAGCATCCTGAGAGGATCGTCGCTATAGGTCTGCTCCGGCTCCAAAGGGGTCCGGATTATACCGGTGGCAAGATCCCTTATTCCTCCGAAAGGATCGACCAAAGCCCCGTAGTCCTCTTTCTGGAGACTGAAAGCCATGGCGTTGATAGTGAAGTCGCGCCTCAGCTGGTCTTCCTCAAGAGTACCATCCTCGACAATCGGCTTTCGGGAATCATGACGATACGATTCCTTCCTGGCCCCGACGAACTCAATCTCAGCCCCATGCCATTTCAACATGGCTGTTCCGAATGTCTTGAAAACCGAGACATTACAATGACGCTTCTCTTCCTCGCTGATTATTTCCGCCACTTTCTCGGCAAGCTCGATACCGCTGCCCTCGACAACTATGTCTATGTCATCATTACGCCGTCCAAGGAAGCAGTCACGGACATATCCCCCGATCACGAAGGCTCGAACCCCGAGTTGTTCCGCCGCTCGGGAGACAATGCCGAAGATCGGGCTGTCAAGGTATCCTTGTGTTATCGTAGCGCTCATAACCAATCATTTCCGCATCTCTTCCCATGTCGGGAAAGAGTTCATCTGCTCGAAAGGAGCCTCATTCTCATGGCCGGTCTGGCCTGCTGTCTCCACCCTCTTGAAACCGAAAGTCTTCCGTCCGTTGGTGATAATGATGTATTTGACCCCGAGTGCCAGATTGTACCTCAATGCCTGCTCCAAGACCTCACGATCCAGTTGGACATCTTCCCTCTTGCACTCGACCACCATCAACGGGGCTGTGTCCCGGCCATAAACCAGGATGTCCGCCCGGTAAGGCTTGTCACCGAATCTCAGGGCGACCTCACTCATCATCATGTGGGCAGGGACCTGGGCTGAATCTCTCAAGACACCGATAAACCACTGACGCACCTTCTCCTCGGGCGTCAGGGCGACAAGTTTCTTCCGCAGCGGATCCCAGACCTGTTCCATATCGCGAAATTAAATAAAATATCGATGAAACAAATTAAGATTATTCACCGTATATTTGTCGCGCCACAATGGGGATGTTCTGGTTTTGACAGCAATGATTCCGGGTGGTAAGCACGCCGGGCTTCTGAGAGATCTGCCCGCCAAACCGTTCTCTCGACAATTTAGTTGCCGATAACAACTACGCGCTCGCTGCCTAATCGACTAAGTCGTTTAGCTTAATCCCGGTCGCCAAGGCTGCGGCCCGGACGAGTATCCCGCGGACTTTACGCCTTCTATGTTCCGAGTTCGGGGTATCATTCAAGAAGGACGCTCCGGTGGACTCCTCTAAAGCCGGCTAAGATTTAAAGGATAAGCTTCGGTTAGCCCGCCTTCCGGCAGGCCGCAGCCGACAACCAAAGGAAGGATAAGCGTGTAGAAAGCTGCTGGGTACGTTGTTTGGACGGCGGTTCGACTCCGCCCATCTCCACGAAAATCCATTCTAGAATATTCTAGGATGGGTTTTTCTATTATAATGTATCAAAATGTGTAACAAATTACTCTGAGAATAAGCAGGAATCTCTACCTAACTTTGCGAGGCTTTATCGATGCGGTTTATGGATAGGATAGTCTTCCCCTAATCCGCTATGACATTAGAATGTTCAGTAAAGCCTTTTTAATATCCTGGGTAATCTTGAGTTGCACCTTGTTAAAGGGCGCTTTCAAACAGACGTATGACTCGCGTCCGAAACCAGGGACTATCCTGTCTATGCAATTGATATTTACAAGAGCCTGGCGGTTGACACGATAGAATACGGATGGTGGAAGGCTATGGATAATATCGATGAGCGAGTTGTCAATACTTCCCCATATCCCGTCAGATACGAAAACACGGGTATTCCCTTTCTCTGAAAAGATATAGCAGATATCCGATACGTCGCGGATAATAGTGTCACGACCGATTTCAAGGAGTATCTTTCTTCGATATTTAATATCCTTATTAATAACGGCTTCCGAGGTTGACTTTATCGTCTCTTTATCAACCTGTGGTTTAAATGATTCACATTTGCTTAAAGCGCGCCGGAGCGCTTCCTCTGACACCGGCTTGAGCAAGTAGTCAATACAGTTATATTCAAAGGCCTTTAACGCATACTCGTCGTATGCTGTAGTGAAAACGACCATCGCATCAGTTTCGACTTCGCTGAATACCGAGAACGAGAGGCCATCATCTATCTTGATGTCAGAAAAGATTATGTCAAGATCAGGGTTCGCGGTAATTGCCCCCACTGAATCCTTGATATTGGTCGTAACCCCGATTATCACAATATCCGGTCTCAAGGAAAGAAGGGATCCCATAAGGGCATCCGATATCGGTCGTTCATCCTCAATGATTAATGCTTTCATCTTCTAAGTCCTCCAAATATAGGATAGGGATACGGACCTCGAAGGTCTTCCCATCATTAATTACAGAAACATCCTTATCCGTCAATAAGGCATAACGCTCCCTCAACGTCTTGAGACCTTTCCCGGTTCCATCCGTTTTTTCCTCACGAGGCAGGATGTTATTCGCCACACGAATCCAGTCACCGTTGAGGGAAACATCAATGGATAGATTATCGTCTTTCCCGTGCCGGTTATGCTTCATGGCATTCTCCACAAGACTCTGCAGGGTGACCGGGCAGATGAACGCATCCAGCTTTTTCAGGTCTTCGTCAATCGTTATCTCCACGCCGAAGAACCTGTAACTAACAAGCCTTGAATAGTCATTGACAAAAGACAACTCATCCTTGAGAGGG